>NZ_LOHP01000078.1 GCF_001482305.1 Leucobacter sp. G161 | reverse complement strand
GAGGGCGCATGCGATAACCTCTGGGCCGATGCCGTCGCCGGGGAGTACCGCGATGGAGTGGGAGCGCGTCATTGGGATCCTTTCGCAGGGTGCGGACGATCGCGACGTTGTCGCGGGCCACGTGTTCAACTATATTAACTGGTAAGACCACTCGTTAGAAGGCCCGCTGCCGCGCCCATGTTGCCGCGGTACGGCCGGCCGACGATCCGCACGACAGTCAGGATCCAGCTATGACCGCCACGCAGACACCCCCCGAGCTTCACGCCCCAGCGGGTGCGCTCCCCATCGGCACCGGCTGGCGCGCGCTCGACGCGAGCTCCGACATCGTCTTCCCGTTCGACGGCAGCGTCTTCGCGCAGGCACCCGTGAGTGTCGCGGCCGACTCCAGCGACGCGCTCGACGCGGCCGAGGCGGTACGCCCCGAGGTAGCGGCGCTCACCACGGCGCAGCGCAAGTCGATCCTCTCCGCGATCCACGACCGCCTCCGCGGCGACGCGCAACGGTTCGAAGATCTGCTCGTGCTCGAGACCGGCAAGCCGCGCGTCGACTGCCGCACCGAAGTCAACCGCACCATCGTCACCCTGCAGGCCACCGCCGAGGAAGTCTCACACGTCACCGGCGAGACCGTGCCACTCGACCTGCAGGAGCTCGGCCGCGGCATGATCGGCTACTACACGCGCAAGCCCGCGGGCGTCATCGTCGGCATCGCCGGCTTCAACTACCCGCTGCTGCTCGCCACCCACAAGCTCGCGCCCGCGATCGCCGCCGGCTGCCCAGTCATCGTGAAGCCCGCCCCGAACACGCCGCTGGCGACCATCGAGTTGCTGAAGATCACCCGCGACGTACTCGCAGAACACGGCGTCACGGGCGCTGCCGTGCAGCTCGTGAATGGCGGGCCGGAAGTCGGCGAAACCCTCGTGCGCGATCCGCGCGCCGCGGTCGTCTCCTTCACCGGATCCGCGAAGATCGGCCACCTCATCGCACAGCAGGCAGCCCCGCGTAAGGCGCTGCTCGAGCTCGGCTCGAACACCGGCTTCATCGTCGCGGCCGACGCCGACATCGAGGCGGCTGTCGACGCCGTGCTCCGCGGCGGCTTCTACGCGAACGGCCAGGCGTGCATCTCCGTGCAGCGCGTCGTCCTCGAACGACCCATCGCCGAACGCTTCACCGCACGCCTCGTCGAGCGCATGAGCGAGGTCGTCGTCGGCGATCCGCGCGACATCGCGACCAACGTCGCCCCCGTCATCAACGCTGCATCTGGCGAGCGGATCTTCGGCATGGTGGATCGCGCGCTCGCAGCGGGCGCCCAGCTCCTCACCCCCACGGAGCTGCCCGACGGCAGCGCGCCCCGCGCATCAGTTCCACCGATCGTCCTCGGCGACGTGCCACGCGACGTCGACGTCTGGTGCGAGGAGATCTTCGGACCCGTTGTCTGTCTCACCACCGTTGACTCCGTCGACGACGCAATCGACCTCGTAAACGACTCCCGCTACGGCTTGCAAGCCGCGGTCTACACTGCCTCGCTGGAGTCGGCCTTCGCCGCGATCGAGCGCCTCGAAGTGGGGGGCGTTGTCGTGAACGAGATCCCGGGCTTCCGCTCGGACATCATGCCGTACGGAGGGGTGAAAGACTCCGGCGTCGGCCGCGAGGGCCCTCGCTACGCCATCGAGGAATACACGGTTACCCGCATGGCGATGATCAGGCCCCAGGCCCGGTCCTAAGCAGCACGCCGGAACGTTTCCTGTCCCGGCTTCGCACCCGACGCTCCTCTTTTCTTCCGGCTCTCAGCCCCACGCTTTCCCGAACACCGCAAAGGACCCCCTCATGAACGCAGTCGACTACTCCCAGCTCTTTCGCCTCGACGCACGCACTGTGCTCGTTATCGGCGGGGGCTCCGGGATCGGCCGCGAGGCGTGCCAGGCCCTCGCCGCGCACGGCGCGCACGTGGTGGTGGCAGACCTCAAGCTTGAGGGTGCCAACGATACTGTCGCACTCATCGAGGGCGCTGGCGGTTCCGCCGAGGCGTTCCAGCTCAACGTCCTCGACGACGCCGAGGCGGAGGCAGCGGCCGAGCGCTTCGGCAACGTGCAGGCGATGGTATTCACCGCGGCGACCAACGTGCGCAAGCGCATGGAAGACTACTCGCTCGATGAGTTCGATCGCGTCGTGAACCTCAATCTGCGTGCCTCGTTCCAGCTCATCAGGCACTTCGGGAAGCGGTTCGCCGCGAACGGGGGTGGCTCGATCATCGGATTCGCGTCGATCCGCGCGCAGGTCGTCGAGCCGGGCCAGGGCGTGTACGCAGCGACGAAGGCAGGCCTCGTGCAGCTCGCGAAGACCGCCGCGGCAGAGTTCGGCCCGCAGGGCGTGCGCGTGAACGTCGTTGCCCCTGGCGTCGTCGAGACCCCGCTCACCGCGCAGATCAAGGCAAACCCCGAGTGGTACGACGCGTACTCGCAGAAGAGCGCATTCGGCCGCTGGTCGCGCCCCGATGAGCTCGCCGGCGCAGTGGTGTTCCTCGCCAGCGACGCCTCGTCGTTCGTGACCGGTTCGACGCTCATGGTCGACGGCGGCTGGACCGCGATGGACGGTCGCTTCACGCCGCCCGCCTCCTAGAGCTTCGCGAGCCTGGGGCGAGGGCTTGGCCCGGACAAGGTGAGATAGAGAGGAAACAAGCTGGTCGAGGGACCTGCGAGGCTCGAGTCTCTCAGCCCGAGCGCGGCCTCGCCCGTAGCTGGGCCATGGCCTGACCGCGAGCCGGAGCTACCCGAGACGCATTGGAACGAACATGGAACCCCACCCCGAAGTCGGTACTGACACAGCAGAGCCGCCCCCGCAGTGGCGCGTGCGACGGGCAAGCGGCGCGGATGCCTCTGCTGTGCTTGCGCTGTTTGACGAGGCCATCGAGTGGTTTGTGAGCTTTGGGAACGATCGTCAGTGGGGCACAGAACCCTGGTCGAAACAGGAGCGCCGTATCCGCACGGTGACCGGCGAATGCGAGCTCCCCGAGGCGTGGGTAGCTGAGCTCCCGGATGGCGGTATTGTTGGCGCGCTCGTACTCGGCGATGCCATGGACTATGTGCCGCCAGCCTCAACACCCGAGCTCTACGTCAGGATGCTGATCGCGAGTCGGCGGCCCGAGGCGCGTGGCGCGGGCCGCCGACTCATGCGATTCGCCGAGGGTCGGGCGAGTGCCGCGGGCTTATCGATGCTCAGGGTTGATTGTTATGCCGGCGGCACGGGGGATCTCGTCAGATTCTACGAATCCTGCGGATACACCCGGCTCAGCACCTTCGAGGTCAGCGGTTGGCCTGGACAGGTCCTCGGCCGCGAGATCGACTGAAACTGGCACGAGTCTAAGACGGTTCTCGCCTCACCGATACTGGGAGTCGGGGACTCAGGCCGTGGCTTGGGTTTCAGCTACCCGTTCTAGGAACGAGCATCCAAATGGATATCGATGTTCTTGCCTTCAGGTGCGATTCGTACCGCGATCAAGCTTGCGACCAAGACAAGAGCCCAGAAAACTGCGATGGGCCAGTTTCCCCCGAAGCTGAGCGCTAGCCCAGTCGCAATCAAGGGGGAGAGGCCTGCACCGAGAGTAGAGCCAGTTTGATACGCCAATGAGGCGCCGGAGAACCGGAGCTGGGTGGGGAACTGTTCGGCTACGAAAGCGGCGAGGGGACCATACACGAGCCCCTGGACTACGCCGTTCCCGAGGATCAGGGCCACGGCGAAACCCCAGACTGTTCCAGTCTCGAGGAGCAAAATGATTGGGAAGGCAAGAAGTACGCCGAGGACGCAACCAATCGTGATCATGGTTCTTCGCCCCACTCTGTCGCTGAGTCGAGCGGAGGCAAGTGAGACGAAGACTGTTACCCCGGCACCGACGGCTTTCCAATTGAGGATCCCAGTTCGATCAGCACCATTCTCAGCTGCCTCGGCGACGCCCCAGACTGTCATCAGTCCTTGTGTGGTCGTAAACGCGAGCACAGCCACAAGCGAGATGAGCACTGCCCGCCAGTGGCCTCGCAACACACTGACAAGTGGCACTCGTTTCTTTTCACTTAGCTTTTCGAGCTGCTGGTACTTCGGAGACTCCGCGACTTTCAGCCTGATGATGAGACCAATAGCAACCAGAACCACGCTGAACAAAAAGGGGATTCGCCAACCCCAGCTCAAGAATTGTTCTTCGGGGAGCATGGAGAACAATCCGAGCATGAGCGTGGCCAGTACTGCGCCGACCGGCCCGCCGGCGTTTGCGAAGCCGGCAGCAAACCCACGATCCTTCTTTGGCGCGTGTTCGAGCGCCATAAGGATAGCGCCGCCCCACTCGCCGCCAACTGAGATGCCCTGGACTATCCTCAAGAACACGAGAGCGATCGGCGCAATGATGCCAACCTGAGCAGTCGTGGGCAGAAGTCCGATGAGAGTCGAAGCTACTCCCATAAGGACAAGAGATAGGACCAAGACGACCTTGCGGCCACGGGTATCCCCGAAATGTCCGAAAATGATGCCACCTAGCGTCCTTGCCAGATAGCCGACACTGAAGGTGGCAATTGAAGCGAAGAGCGCAAAGCCTGGCCCGAGGTCTGAGAAGAATACTTGGGCAAACACGAGGCTGGCCGCAGTTGCGTAGAGTACGAAGTCATAAAACTCGATCATGCTGCCGAGGAAACTCGATAGCAGAATTCGTTTCATCTCAGTCGTGGTGAGTGAGGGCTGTGTCCCATCCGCGTTCTGCGGTGACTGGGGGAGCTGACTCGTCGTGACGGACACTGCCGAGTGATGGCTGCGGTTGTTGTGGGTCATCATTGACCTTTCTCTTGGTGACTGTTGGCGCGGGTGTGCTCAGCTGTGGAAAGGGATGATCTCAAGGTCGTTCGGAAGTAACACATCGGATTGTTGTCCGAGCTCAGCTCGCCATCCCACCGAGCTGAGCGACCCGGGAACCAGGTGATGAATCGCGAGTTGGGTCACGCCAGCCTCTGCGGCGATACTCACCGCGTCCTCGACACTTGAGTGAGACTTGCGGTGGTGGTCTCGAGAGGCCTTGTGTACAGGATGTTGACTCTCTGCATAGCTCTGATCGACCCAGGAGAAGCTGATTGCCTCGTGCAGTAGCAACTGGGCTCCGCGAGAGAGCGTAACCATGTTCCTCGTTTTTGCTGTATCGCCGGAAATGACGACTGCGCCTTCCTCGGTATTGAATCGATACGCAAATGCGGGGGCAATCGGGGGGTGTTCAACGAGAATCGCTTCGACTTGTACTCGGTCATCTTCGAACACGACGAAGGGTTCCATGTCGGGAGTGGCAGAACTGTTCGGGTGGTATCCGATCCCCTCGGGCAACCGGATGTCTGTCGCGTCGAACAAATCGAGCGGGGATGGGCGAAGCGCGTCAAGGACCCTGTCATTGAGATCGGTCGCATGAGCCTCCATGAGAAGGCGGAACATGTCGCGCGTACCTGGGGTTGGAAGGTGGGGCGCAACAGGGCTCGGCGGCGTGAGCGCTCGCGTTGAGACCGGTGGAAGCATGCCGCGATCTCCCGGACCTATGATCGGAATCCTGGCCTCGGAGGCATTGAGGCCGAACATGCCGAACAGCGCGATGTTTCCGAGATCGGTCGTGTGGTCCGAATGCAGGTGAGTGAGAAAGATACCTTTGAGATCTGCGATATCGAGACCAGCACGGGTGTACTGGCGCCCAGCACCTGCGCCGACATCAACCAGGTAGTTTCTTCCGCCAACGACCACCGCGGTCGAGATCCCAAACCGTGAATCGGCGTGCATCGGGGTCCACCAGCGAGGGCCTCCGGCCGTGCCCAGCGTGATGACGTGAGGTTTCTTCATCGTGTGCTCCGTTTCAAGCAGTAGGCGTCGTTGCTGCCCTGCTCCACTCATGATGTCGCGCATAGTTGAATTAGAAAAACGAATTTAAGTGCATGACTCTATAGAGTGGCTCTATGAGGAGTGCGACGCTGCGGCAACTCGAGTACTTTGTTGCTGCTTGCGAGACCGGGACGGTGTCCGAGGCTGCGGTCCGCTGCAGCGCCTCACAGGCCTCGGTCTCTGCCGCGCTGAACGAGTTAGAGCGCGGCCTCGGGGTGCAACTGCTCTTTCGGATTCCAGCGAAGGGCGTCGCGCTCACGCGAGTTGGTGAGCAAGCTCTGCCGATAGCGAAACGGATCCTCAGGGATTCGGAACAGCTTTCGGCGCTCGCGTGGGAGGAAGAGCACGATGTGGCCGGACCGCTACGCGTCGCCGCGACCTTTGCATTGTCGCCGAGAGTGCTGCCTGCGATCGCGGAGGGGTTTGCCAACCGCTATCCGCGCGTAGACCTGCACCTCTTTGATGGACTCGCTTCCGAGGTGCAGCAGCAGCTGGCTGACCGCCTTGTTGACTGTGCGCTGCTTTATCGACGGCAGCTTGAGCAAGACTTCTCGGTGACCTCGATTCGGAGTGTGCAGCCCTTTGCGGTGCTTTCTGAACATCATCCACTTGCAGGCAGCCCCGAGATATCGCTCAGTCAACTCAGTCAGGAGCGACTCATTCTGGTGGATCCGAGGGGCTCCAGCGATGTCATCCAGCGATTGCTCAAATCGGCGGGCGTCGTTCCAAGAATTGGCGCTTCATTCGAGAATCCCGAGACTGTTCGTGCGATGGTAGCTCGTGGACTCGGCTATTCCGTCTTTAGTGGCAGGCGAAAGGGGACAGACTCATTCGACGGGCGCGGAATCGTCTTTGTGCCCATCGCGGATAGCGTTGTTCCAAATGAAGTTGTGCTTGCGCGCTCGGCCGGTACCGTCCCGAACGCTAGACTCGCTGCGCTCGAGGCATTCTTGCTCGAGCCCGATGTCATGAGTGAGTTCGGATAGTCGTCTGCGATGTCGAACGGGTGCTTCGCGGTGATGGGCTCGGGTCAAGCCTGTCCCTGAGACCCAAACCCGCGACCATTACCGCGCAGACTCAGGCAGCCCGACGACCCGGTCGAATGCCCACGAGTACACATACGTGAACACGAGGAAGAACACGAGCAGGCTGGCCTCGATCATGAGGGCCTCGAGCAGGCTCACCTTGAGCATGAACGCGACAAGCGGCACGGTGAATATGAGGACGCCGCCCTCATAGCCGAAGGCGTGGCCGAGGCGCACGAGCACTCCGCGACCGGTCCAGCCGAAGCGGCGCTCTGCGCGCTCGAAGAGGGTGTTCCAGACGTAGTTCCACACGGTCGCGGTGGTGGAGAGCAGCACCGCCGTGAGCGTGGCCTGGCCGCCCGAGTGGCCGAGCGCACCGTTCAGCACGAGCACGGTGAAGAGCACGCTGAGGATTTCGTAGCCGCCGACGTAGATCACGCGGCGCAGGATCGGGTGCATTGCGGCGCGCGGTGGTGCGTCGGTGGCGTCGCCAGCAAGGCGGATGCTGCCGGGGGTCGGGATGGTCAGGGTCGCGGTAGCGGGCGCTATCGACAGTTCGTGGTGGCCTTGGCCGGTCACGGGTATCACTCCAGAAGCGAAAGGTTCGTTGCGGAGGGGTCTTGGCGCGACCGCACCTCCGAATTGCGGATTGCAACGTGATTTGAGTGTATCTCAACGAAATCAGTTGTCGCAACTCGGGTAAGTGGCGAAAAGGTCTGAATCGACCCGGGGTGGTGACCTAGCGGATCGACGACCAATCAACCTCGGCGTCCACACCGCGTGCGGTCTCGAACCAGTGCGCGACGCGGAGCAGCGTGTCGTCGGAGCCGATCGGCCCCGCGATCTGCAGGCCAACGGTTCGGCCGTCGGCCTGGATGCCAGCGCCGATTGACACCGTGGGCTGCCCGGACATGTTGTAGGGCACGGTGAACGAGATGTGCCCCATCGTCGCGAGCGGATCGGTAATCGGCATCGGGTCCTCTGCGGCGAATGCCGCAACCGGCGTCACCGGGGAGAGTACGAGGTCGTATGGTGCGGTGGCGAGGCGGGTGAGGCGTGCCATCTCGTCTGAGCAGTTGCGGTTGCGCACGGTTTCGGCCGCAGTGAAGTCGGCTCCTGCTGCGCACCACGAGACGATGAACGGGAGCACGAGCTCGCGCTCCGCCGGCGAGAGCAGCTCGAGGTCGGCGTAGGATCGCGAGCGCCAGAAGTTCACGAGCCCGTCGAGCACCTCGGCTCCGACGAACGGCGAGAGCGGCTCGACGGTAGCTCCCGCATCGGCGAAGAGCGAAGCAGCCTGCTCGATGATCGCGAGCGTCTCGGGCTCGACGGCGAGGCCCGAGCCGGCGTCGAGCTGCACGGCGACCCTGAGCCCTTCGGGCGCGAGCGGCTCGAGCGACCAGTCCATCGGACGGTACGCGCGGGTGAGGTAGTCGCGCTCGTCGGGCTTCGCGATGAGCGACATGAGGCGGATCGCGTCTGCCGCAGTACGGGTGAGCGGGCCCGCCGCGCGCCCGGTGTAGGGCACATCGAGGGGGATAAGGCCCTCGCTGGGCTTCAGCGCCGTGAGGCCCTGCCAGCTGCCGGGGAGGCGGATCGATCCGCCGATGTCGGTGCCGACGTGCAGCGGTCCGTAGCCTGCGGCTGCCGCGGTGCCCGCGCCCGCGCTGGAGCCGCCAGAGGTGTGCGCGGGGTTCACGCCGCCACGGGTGATGCCGTGCAGGCTGGAGACGCCTGACGAGAGCATGCCCCAGTCGGGCATCGTGGTGGATCCGACGATGACGACGCCGGCCTCGAGCAGCCTGTCTGTTGTCGGCGCGTTTGCTGCGGCGATCGGCGGGTTCGGGAGGGCAGTGCCGCTGGGCTTGGGGCGGCCTGCGCGCGCGATGTTCTCTTTCACGGTGCCTGGAACCCCGTCGAACGGGCTGAGCTGAGCGCCTGCCGCCCAGCGTGCGGTCGCCGCTGCCGCGTCAGCGCGCACCTCGTCCGGCTCGTGCAGATAGAAGGCGTTGAGTTCAGGTTCGCGTTCCGCCACCCGTGCGAGTACGTGCTCGGCCACCTCGCTCGGCGTGAGCGTGCCGTCCGCGAAGCGCTCCGACAGGGTCCCCGCGTCGAGGGCTGCGTACTCGGTTGCTGCTGCGTGTGACATGTGGGGCCTTTCGTGCGGGTGGAACGGGGGAACAGGAGGAATGGAGCGGGGCAGCCCGCCCCGCCCCGCCGAGCGGGGAAGGCCGGCGGCATCAGCGCTACTGCGCGGAGAGCAGCTCTTGGCGGAGCGTCAGCGACGAGTCGATGAGACGCTTCGTGTACGGATGCTGCGGGTCCCGGTACACAGTCTCTGTGTCACCGGCCTCAACAATCTCGCCGGATTGCATCACAATGACCGAGTCGCAGAGGTGCCGCACGACGTTGAGGTCGTGTGAGACGAAGACGAGCGTCAGCCCATACTCATCGACCAGGTCGGCGAGGAGGTTCAGTACCTGAGCGCGCACGGACACGTCGAGCGCGCTCACCGGCTCGTCTGCGACGACGACCTCGGGGCGGCAGATCAGGGCGCGTGCGATCGAGATGCGCTGGCGCTGACCGCCCGAGAACTCGTGCGGATACCTGGATGCCGACGACGCCGGCAGCCCCACCGCTTCGAGCATCTCGGCGACCATCTGTGAGCGCTGCGCCGCCGTCTCGCTTCGGCCGCGTACGAGCAGCGGCTCCGAGATGATCTGCTCGACGCTCATGCGCGGATCGAGCGAGCCCATCGGGTCCTGGAAGACGATCTGCAGTTGCTGCCTGAGTTCGCGCAACTGCGCCTCTTTTGCACCGGCGACCTCGTTGCCCACGACGACGGCGGAACCCGAGGTCGGCTGGTCGAGGCCGGCGAGAATGCGCAGCAGCGTCGACTTGCCCGAACCCGATTCGCCGACGACGCCGAGCCGGCCGCCGCGTGGCACCTCGAAAGATATGCCTTTCAGGGCATGCACCTCTGTTGCCGGCTTGAACAGGCTGGTCTTGCCGCGCGTGTACGTGCGAACGAGATCGGTGACACGCATCACGCTCTCGGCCGCGGGCGCAGCGGGAGCAGCAGCGCCAGCATCGGTGTCTGCAGCATCCGCGCCCGGTGCCTGTGCGTGGTCGGCGAGCGCGCGATCCACGGCGGCGTCTGCCGCCGGGTCCACCGTCGGTGGCACGTAGTCGCGGGCGCTCGCGACGGTGAACAGCCGACCGTCGGCATCGGTCGCCTCAAGATCCGACGCGGCGAGCAGGCCGCGTGTGTACGGGTGCTGCGGGCGGGTAAAGATCTCGTCGGTGGGGCCCTCTTCGACGATCTTGCCGTCGTTCATGACGAGCACGCGCGTGCACATGTTCGCAACAACGGCGAGGTCGTGGGTGATGAAGAGCAGGCCGGTGCCGCGCTGCTTCACGAGCTCGAGAATGAGATCGAGTACCTGCCGCTGCACGGTCACATCGAGCGCGGTCGTTGGCTCATCGCAGAGCAGCAGCGCCGGATCGTTGGCGAGCGCCATCGCGAGCATGACGCGCTGCCGCTGGCCGCCGGAGAGCTGGTGCGGGTATGCGCGTGCAGCCTCAGCGGGGTCGGGAAGCTTCACCGCGTCGAGCATCTCGATCGCGCGCTTGCGCGCCTCGGCCTTGTTCGCGACGAGGCCGTGCTGGGTCATGATCTCGGCGACCTGATCGCCGGCGCGCATGAGCGGGTTCAGCGCAGTGAGCGGCTCCTGGAAGACCATCGCCATGTCGCGGCCGCGGATCTTCATGAGCTCCCGCTCAGACGCCTCGAGCAGGTTGCCGTCGTGGCCGTCGAACGCGATCGAGCCGTCGGCGGTGACGCCGTTCGGCAGCAGCCCGAGCAGCGCGGTCGTCGTCATCGATTTGCCGGAGCCCGACTCGCCGATGAGGCCGATCCGCTCGCCCTTCTGCATATGCAGCGAGAAATCGTGCACGAGGGTACGGTGCCGGGTCCGCACGTTCAGGCCGTCGACGGCGAGGAGGGTGTCAGGTGCGTTCGTCATTAGCTGCGGCTCCCGTTCAGCTTGGGGTCGAAGCGGTCGCGCAGACCGTCGCCGAGGAGGTTAAAGCCCATGACCGCGAGGGCGATCGCGGCGCCGGGGAAGATCGCGAGCAGCGGGTGCGTGCCGAGGAACTGCTGCGACTCCTGCAGCATGCGTCCCCACGACGGGGTGGGCGGCGGGGTGCCGAGACCGAGGAAGCTGAGCGCGGCCTCGGCGAGCACGGCGAGCGCGAACGCAACGGAAGACTGCACGACGACCATGCCGACAATGTTCGGGAGCACGTGGCGCAGCGCGATCCTGAAGCGCGACTGACTCGCTGCGCGGGCGGCAAGCACGTATTCGGTACTCATCACCTGCAGGGTGCCTGAGCGTGCGACGCGCGCAAACCCGGGAATCGTCGAGATGCCGATCGCAACCATTGCCGTAAGTGTCGACGCCCCGAAGACAGCCGCCGACATGATCGCGAGCAGCAGCGCCGGGAACGCGAGCACGATGTCCGAGGAGCGCATGATGAGCTCTTCGGTCCAGCCGCCGCGGATGCCAGCCCAGATCCCGAGCGGCGTGCCGATGAGCAGCGCGATCCCGACAGAAACGAGGCCAACGAACAGCGTGATGCGTGCACCGACGAGCATCCCCGAGAACAGGTCACGGCCGTACTTATCGGTGCCGAACCAGTGCTCGGCGCTCGGGCCCTGGAGCCGGTCAGGCGCGTTCACCTGGACGGGATCGAACGGCGTCCACACGAATGAGACGATCGCGGTGACGACGACGATGCCGACGAGCACGATGCCGACGATGAGCGTGGGGGAGAGCCCGCCGCGGCGCTTGCGCGGGGCGCGAGGCGCGGAAATCGCGCTGGTGCGTGGGCCCTGGGTGGGGTTCGAGGTCCGGCTCATGGCTAGGCCCCCTTTCGCATCCGCGGGTCGACGATCGTGTAGAGCACGTCGATGAGGAGATTGAGGATGAGCGTGATCGCGACGAGCACCATCACGACCGACTGCACGGTGAGCAGGTCACGGTTGCCGACTGCGTCAAGCAGCATCGAACCGAGACCCGGGATGACAAAGACGCGCTCGATGACGACGGCGCCAATGATGAGGGCCGCGAGCTGCACGCCCGTCACGGTGATCACGGGGATCGCGGCGTTGCGCATGCCGTGCTTGAGGAGCGCGCCGGTGGGGCTCAGACCCTTCGACCGGGCGGTGCGGAGGTAGTCCTCGCTCATGATCTCGAGCACTGCCGAACGCACGTAGCGTGTGAGGATCGCGCCCTGCACACTCGCGAGTGCGAGCACGGGAAGAATGAGGCGGCGCAGGAAGTCGCCGAAGTCTTCGCCCGGCGGGGTCCACCCGCCGGCCGGGAGCCAGCCGAGACCGACAGCGAAAATCAGCACGAGCAGGATACCGGCGAGGAAACCGGGGATCGCCACACCGAACTGGCTGCCGGCGCCGATGAGCACACCGGAGAGATTGCGGTGACGGACCGCAGCGATGGTGCCGAGCGGGATCGCGATGAGGAGCGCAACGACCATCGCCGTGATGACGAGAATGAGGCTCACCTGGAGCCTGTCGAACACGAGCGGACTGATGTCCTGGCGGGTGACGTACGAGGTGCCGAAGTCGCCGGTGAGGAGACCGCCAACCCAGTCAAAGTACTGGATGTAGAGCGGCCGGTCGATCCCAAACTCTTTCTGCATCTGCGCGATGAGTTCGGGGCTTGCGTTCACGCCGAGCGCGACCTGCGCCGCGTCGCCCGGGATGAGTCGCATGAAGAGGAACACGACGACGGTGGCGACAAGAAACGTCGCCGCGAATCGCGCGAGATTGATGAGAATCCGAAGTGCCATGCCGTGGTCCTAGCGGGGTAAGGGGTCGAGGAGACGGAAACGGCGGGGCGGTCGCGCGGACGCGGCCACCCCGCCAGTTCGTGCTACTTCCAGCTGAGCTCGGTGAGGTTCAGCGCCTCAACGATCGCGTTCTCGGGAACGCCCTGGAGGTCAGACTTCGTGATCACGATGTTCGGGAACAGGAACAGCACGCCGCTCGCTGCGTCGTCGACGATCTGCTGCTGTACCTGCTGCATACCCTCGATGTACCCGGCCTCGTCGGCCTGATCGGCTGCTGCGACGATCGGGGCGATCTTCGCGTTGTCGTAGCCGATGTAGTAGTCGGGGTTGTTGAAGACGGTGAGCACGTCGCGCGCCTCGACGGCAAGCACGGTGGTCATCTCGTAGTTGTGGTTCGTGAAGACATCCTCGAGCCACACCGCGGGGAACTCGGAGGATTCGATCTTCACGTCGATGCCGACGTCCTTGAGCTGTGAGACGACGATCTCGGAGACTGCCTGCGCGTACGGGCGAGTCGGCACCTTGTAGGTAATCGAGAGGTTTTCCTTGCCGGCTTCCTTGAGCAGCGCCTTTGCCTTCTCCGGATCGAACGCGTACTGCTCGTTGAGGTCAACGTAGTACGGCTCCTTCGGGGTGACAAAGGTCGCGGTGAGCGAGCCGTAGCCGTTCCACGCGGTGTCGATGATCGCCTGGCGGTCGAGCGCGTAGAGCACAGCCTGGCGGACGCGGACGTCGTTGAACGGCTCTGCGCGGTTGTTGAAGGAGAGCGAGATTTCGCCGCTCGAGGTACCCGATGCGACCGTGAACGCGTCATCGCTTTCGAAGGTGCTCACGAGCTCCGGGGCCTGGAGGTTGACGATCGCGTCAACGTCACCCGTGCGAAGCGCGTTCGTGGTCGCGGTGGCGTCCGCGAAGTACTGCAGCGTGACACCCTCGACGCCGGGCTTCTCGCCCCAGTAGTCGTCGCGGGTGGTGAGCTCGATGTTCTCGTTCTGCTTCCACGAGGCGACCTCGTAGGGGCCGGTGCCGACGGGAGCGTTTGCGAGATCCGCGACGCCCTCGGGCGAGAAGATCGCGCCAATCGGGGTGGCGATGTCGAACAGCCACGCGTTCGACGGCTGGCTGAGGTGCACGGCAACCTCGGTGTCCGAGACAACCTCGACGCTCTCGACGACGTCCATCTTCGCCTTGAGCGAGCTGGTCCAGTCGGTCTTCACGCGGTCAAAGCTGAACTTCACATCGTTCGCGGTGAATGCCTCACCGTTCGAGAAGGTGACGCCCTCCTCAAGGGTGAAGGTGTAGGTCTTGCGGTCATCGCTGAGCGCCCACTCGGAGGCGAGGAGCGGCACAATCTCGCCCTCCTGGTTCACCTCGACGAGGCCCTCGTAGACGTTCGACATGAGTGCCTGCGGGATTGCGGCACCCGCGGTTGTCGTGAAATCGAGGTTCACGGGTGCGCCGGTCAGGGCGATCGTGGCGGTGGTTGCTGAGCTCCCCGAGTCGCCCGAGCCGCCGGCGCCGCCGGAGCCTGCCGAGCAGCCGGTGAGCGCGAGCGCGCCGACGGTGAGGATCGCCGCAGCGATGGAAAGTGGAGTCTTACGACGCATGGTGGTTCCTGTCACATGTGGGGTCGGCGGCATCGCCGACGGCTTGTGCTTCGGTATGAAAGTGTGGGCTGGATTCGCTGGGTGTGCAAACCCTGTGTGGCACGGACGGTGGGATGTCACCCCTCGGTGCGAGTCGGCTCTGACCCGCCCCTCGCGCCGCGAGGATTCCAACTAGGATACATGGTAAGGCCACTTGTGGGGCGCTACTATCTGAAGAGTTTCCCGATCCACTTCGTGCGGATCTGGCCGTCGACCTCACAGAGGAGTGCTGTCGTTTGACCACACATAGCTTCACCCAGGCAGTTCCCGTGCTCACGTACCAGCGGATCGTCGAGCAGGTCGAAACCGCGATCCTCTCCGGCGAGATCCCCGTCGGCTCCCAGCTCTCGAGTGAGCGCGACCTCATGGTGCAGTTCGGTGTGAGCCGCCCCACCGTGCGCGAGGCGCTGCGCGTGCTCCAGAGCATGGGGCTCATCGAACCGAAACCGGGCACCCGCGGCGGGCCCGTCGTCCTCGCTCCCTCATCCGAGACCCTCGGCCGGTCGTTCCGAGCCATGATCGGCACGGCGTCGCTCGGCCTTGCTGAGCTTGTGCAGTTTCGCATCGTGCTCGACGGTTCGGCCTCAGAGCTCGCCGCCGTGCTGCACGACGACGCCCAACTCGCCGCGATGCGCTCCGCCGTGACCCGGATGCGCGAGGCAGCCGAGGGTGACGCGAGCGACTTCGCCGACGCCGACCTCGCGTTTCACGAGACCGTGTGGGAAGCAAGCGGCAACCAGGTGCTGCGCCTGAGCGGGCAGGCCGTCGCGGGGGCGCTGCGCGAACTCGTGCGTCGCGACCTCGAACGCGGCGCGGCAGGGAACGCGGTCAAGCTCGACTCCGCTCGCATCGACTCCGGGCTGTTCGAGGCCATCGAGCGCCGCGACTCGGCAGCGGCTGGGCGGATCGCCCGCGGCGCAATCGCCGACCGCTTCAGCTCCATGCTCACCGAGCGTGAGCGTCTCGCGCTCGCCGCCATCACCGGGGCATAGCGAGCTGCTGCTGCCCGGCAAGTGGCGCTACCCAATTCAGGCTGGACACCCCACCAAGCAGGACCGCTGACCTGCCATGCCCTCAGCGAGGTCATGACGCTTTTGCTGCAAATCACTCCTGACTTCGCTGAGGTCATGTCTTGTGAGCGATTCAGGCCGGGCGTGACTCGCTGGCCCGCAGGGAAGCCCCGGGCTAGGAGTCCGCGCGCCGCACCGACCGGAACGACGCGATCGCGAGCGCCGCGCAGCCGAGCGATATCGCGAACGTGAACGCGAGCACGGCGGGCGTCAGCCCAAACGAGGTCGCAGCGACGCCGAGGCCGAGCACGGGGAGGGTGCTGCCGAGGTAGGTCACCGCGTAGATCGCGTTGACGGTGGAGGCGTGGCGGGCCGAGGGGACAGCAGCAACCGCCGCGCCGAAGGCCTTTTGGAACGCGACGCCCTGACCCGCTCCCGCGATCAAGCAGGCGATCACGGTGAGCACGGGGCTCGCGAGCGCCGTCGCTAGCCCGAGCAGCAGCGTGCCCGCGGCGAACGCGACGAGGCCGAGCGTGGCAGCCCAGCGCCCGCGGACGGGGAAGAGCTGCACCGCGGCCGAGGCGAGCAGCACGAGCGAGGCGAGCAGCCCGAGCATCGGCCGGGAAGTCGCGCCAAACAGTTCCGCGAAGTGGCCAGGGGCGAGCGACAGTGCGAAGCCGAAGAAGGCGAAGCTCACGAAGCCGACGAGCGCTGCCATGCGGATCGCGGGAACGGATGCGGCGATCGCTGCCGGCGTCGTCAGCTGCTGGGTGGCAGGCCCGGGGAGCGCGGCGGCGCCCTTGCGTGCGACCGGCCGGCACTCGGGGTGCGGGGCGATGAGGAGAATCACCGGGATGAGCGCGAGCAGCAGGATCGACCATGCCACGAACGGCCACTGCGTTGGCGACCCAGCGAGTGACAGCACGCCGCCGAGGATCGGGCCGGCAGCAACGCCGCCCGAGGTAGCGAGCAGCGTGAGTCGCCCGCTCAATGACGGCCGCCCGGGCAGCAGCACCCGCAGCGCGCTCGATCCGGTGCCGGTCGCTGCGGCGATCGCGAGGCCCTGCACGGCACGTGCGAGGCAGAACCAGGCGAGTGTCGGCGCGAGCGCGAGGCCGAGGGTCGCGATCGAGGTCGCTGCGAGCGCCCACACGAACACGGTGCGGCGGTTGGCGCGGTCGCCGAGGGGGCGGAACAGCACGAGGCCGACGAGCAGGCTGAGCACGTAGCTCGCGAACGCGACGGTGATACCGAATTCGTCGACGCGGAGCCTGTCTCCGATGAGCGGGTACAGCGCTGTCGGGAGATTCACCGCGGTGAGCAGGCCGAACAGGCTGACGATGGTGAGGGTCGCGCGAAGCTTGGGGCGCCGGAGGGAAACGGGCGCGCTACCGGGGTGCGCGAGTGCGTGGGTGGTGCTCAACGGAGTGCTTTCGTACTGGCAGCCGGGGTGTTGGTTGCGTGTCGTACTGCGGGTGCCGGGTGTGGCGTGCAGCGGTGTTGGGGAGTGGCTGGTTGGCCGAACCCCGAGGAGCATTCAATCTCACCGTGACCGCGAGCGCAAGCTGGTGCGCTGCGGGCGTAGATTCCCGACCCGATTGGCGTGCCCCTACGCCGCGGTGAGGCGGCGTACCCACGCGAACGCGGGCGCACGGCGGCAGGGAGTAACGCGCAATCTGGTGTGGTGTGCACTGGCCGGGGGTGGTGGTCGTGTGCGGGGCCGGATCCTCCTGGTGTGGCGGGCCGGGTGGCGCGGAGCGGATGGTGCCGCCTCCAGTCAGTATTTAACCGAGGGTCGCAAGAATCGCGCAAGCGACTAAGCTTTGACTAGCCAATTTGTATAGCGTTGCACGAGAGGGAGTGTGTGAATTGAGCGAAGTGTATGTCCTCGATGCGACGGATCGGCGGATCCTCGAGCAGCTCGACGTCGACGCCCGCATGCCGGTCGCCATGCTCGCGCACAAGCTCGGCCTCGCCCGCGGCACGGTGCAGGCCCGCATCGACAAGATGCAGGCGGCCGACGTGTTCCGGCCGCACAGCGCCAGGGTGAAACCGGCGGCGTTTGGGCGGCCCGTCGCCGCGATGGTGCAGGTCGAGCTCGATCAGCACCTCATCAGCGAGGCGATCCAAGCGCTCGCGAGCGTCCCCGAAGTGCTCGAGTGCTTTGCGCCGGCCGGCGACACCGACCTGCTGTTGCGCGTGGTCGCGCGCGACCCCGATGACCTGTACCGCGTGAGCGAGGAGATCCGCCTGTGCCCGGGGATTACCCGCACCTCGACGAGCCTCTTCCTGCGCCAGGTCATCCCGTATCGGGTGACGGGCATGCTCCGCGAATAGCGGGGGATCGCTCGCATGGTCGCGGGCGGGGTGAAGCGGCGGGTGCCTATCCGTTGAGCAAGCCCGCAAGGATGCGGTCTCGCGCACTCCCGGGCTGGGCCGCCTCGAGCTGATCCCGAACCTCCGGGGTGATCAGTGGCAGCAGCTCCGGGGTGGCCCCGGTGATGCTCGCGAGCGGACGCGGCACCGGTCGCTCTGCTGCGGCCGCGCGGAGGCCGTTGCGCTTCACGGTGTTCACGATCGCCAGGATGCCGACGCCACAGGTGGCGCCCACCATGGCCGGCAGAAACTCCGCGACGATCCAGGGGGTGTCGCGACCCGCGATGCCTTGGATCACCAACCCCGCAACGGCTATAGCGCCGATGCTCACCGTGGAGATCCAGAACGACTTGGCCAGTGTCTCCCGCTTGTCCAGCGGCTCAACCTCGCTGAGGTACTGGTGCGCATCCATGCTGCGGTCCACGACATACAGTGTCTTGGCGGTGGTGAGAAACGCGGTGCCGTGCTCAGACACCCGTGCCCGTTTCAGGTAGCCACCGAAGTCGATCCTCTGCTCTGGCATTCGGCCGCTCCTCCCAGGAGCGACCACTCGCGCTCAACTCCGTCGATCACCGGTCAGTCTACGTGCGTATTCGGTGAGCGGAGAGCGAGCAGATACACCGCTCCCGCGCCGCGCGCGAGCGGGCACACCGTGGAACCGCTAAAATTGAGCACAGGTGCGCTTTCTGGCGCTACACTCGCGCCCCGCGCGAGCACCTGTGCCGAGAAACGGAAGACTCCCCACCCGATGAATGAACTTGAATCCCGCGTCCGCGGCACCGTCCACATCGTTGGTGCGGGGCTGCTCGGCGCGAGCGTCGGACTCGGGCTGCGTGAGCGCGGCGCCGACGTTACGCTCGAGGACATCTCACCGACGGCGGTTGCGCTCGCCGCAGACTACGGCGCTGGGCGGATCCGGCAGCAGGGCGACCCTGAGCCGGCCGTCGTGGTGGTTGCGACCCCGCCGGACGTGGTCGCGGACGCGGTCGAGCGTGCGCTCACTGAGTTTCCGAACGCCGTCGTGACCGACGTTGCGAGCGTGAAACTCGCCCCGTACCTTGAGCTCGTGCGCCGCGGTGCGCCGCTGAAAAACTACGTTGGCTCGCACCCGATGGCGGGCCGCGAGCGCGGTGGCGCGATCATGGCGCGAGCCGACCTGTTCACCGCGCGCCCGTGGGTGATCTGCCGCGACCGGGACACCCCGGCCGAGGCACTCGCGCTCGTTGAGGCCATTGCCCTCGATCTCGGCGGTGTGCTCGCCGAGATGACGCCCGAGGAGCACGACCGCTCGGTCGGCCTCGTGTCGCACCTGCCGCAGGTCGTCTCGAGTCTGCTCGCGGCGCGGCTCGTGCCGGCGACGGAGCAGGCCATCGGTCTGGCCGGGGCCGGGCTGCGCGACACCACGCGGATCGCGTCGAGCGACCCTGAGCTGTGGGTGCAGATCCTCGGGGCAAACCGGGAGCCGGTGCTCGAACTCCTTGAGGCGTTCGCGGAAGACATTGCGGCGTTCACGGGTGCCCTGCGCGAGATCGATGCGCCGGGTGCGAAGCGCAGCGTCGCCGACCTGCTGGCGGCCGGTTCGCGCGGCGTCGGCAGGATCCCGGGCAAGCACGGAACGTCCGAACGCTTCATCCCGATTACGGTGCTCATCGACGATACGCCGGGCGAACTGGGTCGGCTGCTCACCGAACTCGGAGAACTCGGTATTAACATGGAAGACTTGCGCCTTGAGCACTCGCCGGGCGCACAGATTGGCTTTGCGGAAATCGCCGTGCTGCCCGAGGCCGCCGAACGGGCGGTCGCTGACCTCACCGAGCGCGGATGGAGAACACTGTAATGGCTACGACCCCGGTCGCTACTGATCCCATCCTCGTCGCGATCGACGGGCCCGCTGGCAGCGGCAAGTCGAGCGTGTCGCGCGCCGCGGCCGAACAGATGGGCTTCGGCATTCTCGACACCGGCGCCGCGTACCGTGCGCTGGCCTGGGCCTGTCACGAGGACGCAGTCGACCTCGACTCCGAGGATGCGGTGCTCGCGATGCTCGACGGGTGGACGTACGCGATCACGTTGCGCGGCGAACAGCGCGTGCAGGTGACGCTGCCAGGTGGGAGCGAGGCGTTTGACGTTTCGGCGGTGATCCGCACCCCCGAAATCTCCGGGCAGGTGAGCCGCGTCTCGAAGCATCCAGGGGTGCGCGTACGGCTGAACACCATGTTCCGCGACATTGTCGCGAGCTCGGGGCTGCCCGGTGTGGTCATCGAGGGGCGCGACATTACGACCGTCGTCGCTCCCGACGCCCCGGTGCGAATCCTCATGACCGCGTCCCCTGAGGTGCGGGCGACCAGGCGAGCAGGGGAGCTGCCCGGCGCGAGCCACGAGCAGGTGCTCGCAGACATTATGGCGCGCGACACGAAGGATGCAGCCGTCGTAGATTTTCTCACCCCGGCTCCCGGGGTCACGCTCATCGATACGAGCGACATGAACTTTGGGCAGTCGATCCAAGCTGTGATCGACACCGTTGACGAGGCCCGCGGGGCCCGCCCATCGAACGACAAGGAACAGAGATGAACGAAGAACACGAATTTGATCTCTCGCAGGTCGACCCGAGCGAGATCATCTCGGGCGAGGTCGCCGAGGGCGAGATCCATGCAGACGCTGAGCTCGACGACGTCGACTTCGATGGCACGGTGACCGACGAGGAGCGCCTCCGCGCGATGCGCTCGACCCTCGACGCCTTCGAGCTCGAGGAAGACGACCAGGACATCCTCACCGCCGACGGCGAGTTCATCGGCTTCGCTGAGCCGAGCCTCGAGGCATTCCCGGTAGTCGCAATCGTCGGCCGACCGAACGTCGGCAAGTCCGCGCTCGTGAACCGTATTCTCGGCCGCCGCGAGGCCGTCGTCGAGGACATCCCCGGCGTCACCCGCGACCGCGTCACCTACCCGGCGCTCTGGAACGACCGGCGCTTCTCGCTCGTCGACACCGGCGGCTGGGAGCCCGACGCGAAGGGCATCGACGCGTCCGTCGCGCTGCAGGCCGAGGTCGCGATCGAACTCTGTGACGTCGTGCTCTTCGTCGTCGATTCGCGCGTGGGCGCGACCGCGACCGATGAGCGCGTCGTGCAGATGCTGCGCCGCTCGAAGAAGCCCGTCTTCCTTGTTGCGAACAAGGTTGATGACTCCGTGCTCGACCCCGAGATTGCCGCACTGTGGTCGCTCGGGCTCGGCGAGCCGCGCGCGGTCTCCGCGCTGCACGGCCGCGGCGTCGCCGACCTGCTCGACGACGTCATGAAGGTGCTGCCCGAGGTGTCGGCTGTCGCCCAGCCGAAGCTTGCGGGCCCCCGTCGCGTCGCGCTGCTTGGCCGCCCGAACGTGGGCAAGTCGAGCCTGCTGAACAAGGCCGCTGGCGAAGAGCGCGTCGTCGTGAACGAGCTCGCGGGCACCACTCGCGACCCCGTTGATGAGCAGGTCGAGATCGCCGGCCGCGTGTGGACCTTCGTTGACACCGCGGGTATCCGCCGCCGCGTGCACCTGCAGAAGGGCGCCGACTTCTACGCGACGCTCCGCACCTCTGCGGCGCTCGAAAAGGCCGAGGTCGCCGTCGTACTCATCGACGTGACGCAGGAGATCAGCGATCAGGATCTGCGCATCATCGACCTCGTGCTTGAGTCGGGCCGCGCGCTCGTGCTCGCCTTCAATAAATGGGACATGCTTGACGACGAGCGTCGCAAGTACCTCGAGCGTGAGATCGAGCAGGATCGCGCACACGTCGACTGGGCGCCGCGCGTGAACATTTCGGCGCGCACCGGCCGCCACCTCGAGAAGCTCGTGCCCGCGCTCGAGGCTGCGCTCGAGTCCTGGGATACGCGTATCCCGACGGCGAAGTTCAACGCGTTCCTCGCCGAGCTCGTGCAGGAGCACCCGCACCCGCTCCGCGGTGGCAAGCAGCCGCGCGTGCTCTTCGGTACGCAGGTGCAGAACCGCCCGCCGACGTTCGTGCTGTTCGTCTCGGGCTTCCTCGACCCCGGGTACCGCCGCTTCATCCAGCGCCGCCTGCGCGAGACCTACGGTTTCGAGGGCACACCGATCCAGATCAACATGCGCGTCCGCGAGAAGCGCGAGCGCCGCTAAGTAGCATCGGAGCGCGGGCCAGCCTTGGCGGCCCGCGCTTTGGCCTGCCTTGGCTGGCTGCCTTGGCTGCCTTGGCTGCTAGCTGCCTCGGCTTCTGTCGGCCTGTGGCGGCCTCGGCCATCCTCACCGACCCTTGTAATCGAGCCTGACCCGTATCTACCCGGAGTTGGGGTCGGTTTAGATTAATAGGGTCGGTTTCGTTTCGGGGTCAGGCGGACCCCGGCTTCGCCCAGCAGAGCTGGCATAGGGTTGAACGGGTGAACGCAAAGCCAATGCCTGAGCACAAACTCACATCGCTTGAGCGGGCGATCGATCGCGCCGCGAACCGGGTGCTCGATGGCGCACCGGCCCACGGCGTTCGCGCCGTTCTCGTCGAGTGCGCGGTGTTCGTGCTCAAGCAGGCGTGGGCCTGCATCTTCGGATTCCTGCTGCTTGTCGTGCTTGTCGCGGCGAGGCTCTGGTATCCCGAGGACGCGATGCTGGCCCGCAACGACGCGCTGACGATTGCTGCGGTGGTCATCCAGATCTTGCTGCTCGTGTTCAAACTGGAGACGGGCCGCGAGCTCTGGGTGATCCTGCTGTTCCACATCACCGGCACGGTGATGGAGCTCTTCAAAACCGATGTGGGTTCGTGGGCGTACGAGGGTGAGGGGGTCCTCCGAATCGGCGCGGTGCCGCTCTTCAGCGGGTTCATGTACGCGGCGGTCGGGTCGTACATGGTGCGTGTGTACCGGCTGCACGACCTGCGGTTCTCGCGGTACCCGGCGCGCTGGCTGACGACGGTGATCGCCGCGCTCATCTACGTGAACTTCTTCTCGCACCACTTCATCGTCGACCTGCGGTGGGTGCTGCTCGTGCTCGTGATCCTCGTCTGGCTCCGCACGCAGATGCACTTCCGGGTGTATCGGGTGACGCGGCGCGCGCCGCTGCTTGCCGTGTTCGCGGGCGTTGCCGCGTTCATTTGGATCGCTGAGAACATTGCGACGTGGGCTGGCGCGTGGCTCTACCCGCATCAGGCGGATGGGTGGGAGCTTGTGTCGCCGCAGAAGTTCATCGCCTGGTTCTTGCTCATGATCATCTCCGTTGTGCTCGTGACCTGGGTGTACCCTCCGCGCGAGCCGGCAGCCGTCGAGCGTGTTCCTCAGTAACGGCTAGGTGACCCCGATGATGCGGGAGCTCTCCGAGTGTGTGAGGCTGGCTGCATGGACAATAATGAGGTTGCTCAGGCCGCGGCGCCGTCGCGCGGCGCGCGTGTCAGCCGGATCGCGGGAACCTGGTTCCCCGTCATCGTGCTCGCTGCTGGAGTCGTCGCAGTAGCGGCGCCCGCACCGTTTCTCACGGTGGCGCCGTTCATCAATCCGCTGCTCATGGTCATCATGCTCGGGATGGGGATGACGCTGCGGGGAGCCGATTTCGCGGTCGTTGCCCGCCGTCCGATCCCGCTGCTTATCGGCGTGCTCGCCCAGTTCATCATCATGCCGCTGGCGGCGCTGCTGCTCGTCACCGTGTTCAACCTTGAATCGGCGATCGCCGTCGGCGTGATCCTCGTGGCCGCGGCGCCGGGTGGAACCGCGTCCAACGTGATTGTGTATCTCGCGAAGGGCGACGTTGCCCTGTCGGTCGCGATGACGTCGGTGTCGACGCTTGTCGCACCGATTCTCACCCCGCTCATCGTGTTGTGGATCGCAGGATCGTACCTCGAAGTCGACACCCTCGGCATGTTCGTGTCGATCGTGCAGATCGTGATCATTCCGATCGTCGCTGGTGTGCTGCTGCGCCGCCTGCTTCCCGGGCTGGTGGGGCGGGTCATCGATTGGATGCCGCTCGTGTCCGTGCTCGTCATCACGCTTGTCATTCTCGCGGTGGTCGCGGGAAGTGCAGAGACGATCCTCACCTCCGGCCTCGTGGTCGCTGGCCTGGTGGTCGCACTCAACGGGCTTGGCCTACTCCTCGGGTACTTCGCGGCTCGTGTGGCGGGCCTCGACGAGGCTGCCAGGCGCGCGGTCACCTTCGAGGTTGGGATGCAGAATTCGGGGCTCGCGGCGGGCCTCGCGCGCACGCACTTCTCGCCCGAGGCTGCGTTGCCCGCTGCGCTCTTCTCGGTCTGGCACAACGTCACCGGCGCCGCGCTCGCGAGCTTCTGGTCGCGGAGGCCACCGCGGTCACGCGCAGAGGCACCGCGCCGCGAGTCTGGCTCGAAGACCTAGCGCAATCCCTGCGCACGCACAGGGCGGGCCCATCCCGAAGGATGGGCCCGCCCTGAGCAGCGCTCCAGCCGTTACCAGCCGAAACTGGAGAACGTGCCTGCGAGCATGCCGAAGGATGCGAGCCCGATGAGGAGCGCGACCCCGATCGCGGCGAATGCGAGAATGACGCCGTTGAGCCAAACGCCCCAGAGCGCAAGTGTGCGCTCGGTGGTGTTGCGGCGGAGTGCGAGGATGCCGAGCACGAGGCCAACGGCGGGTGCGATGAGCGTCCAGCCGCCGATGATCGAGGCGATGCCGATCACGAAGCTCGCGATTGCGAAGCCGTAGCTGTGCTCGCCGGGGAGCGGCTGGGTCGGTGCCTGGGTGGGTGCCTGGGTCGCATACTGCGGGGCGCCATACTGCGGCGCGCCATACTGCGGGGCGCCGTTCTGGGGGGCGCCGTTCTGCGGTGGTGCAGGAGGAGCGACCTGCGCGACTCCGTCGGTGAGCTGTTCGGTGTGGGCGTCGGTGGTCATAATGACGTTCCTTTCTGCCGTACGCTGCCTTGATATCTCTAAGGTACGTGTTGGCTGTGACCTGCGCGTCCTGCCCCGGTACCGGTGTGGTTAGTACCCAGGTACCTCTCGACCCCTAGTGGTTGGCCTCGGAAACGTCCGTGCCCTTCGGGGTCAGGAAGAACACGAGCGTGCCGATCGCGAGCATGCTCAGCCCGCCGATGATGCCGGTGGTCTGCATCGAATCGGTGAACGCATCGCTTGCCGTGGCGAGCAGCTCGGGGAGACGAAGCTCCTCGGCGATCGCCGCTGCGGCGCCGAGCGAATCGTTGGCCTGCTTCGCGCCCTCGGCGCCCAGGCCCGCGATGAGCGGGTTGTCTGCGAGCCCTGACCGGTAGAGGATCGCTGCGATCGATCCGAGGATCGCGACGCCGAGCACCGCGCCGAGCTCGTACGAGGTCTCCTCGATCGCGCCAGCGCTGCCCGCCTTGTCTTCCGGGGTGCCATACATGATCATGGCGGAGCCGATCGCGAGCGATCCTGTGCCGAAGCCGACGAGGGTCAGCGCGATGAGCACGGTCGTGTACGACAGCGTGCCGGGCTGCAATCCGATCGCGAGCATGCCGATACCGGCGAGCCCGATGCCGCCAGCGAGCACGGCGCGCGCGCCGATAAGCCTCGCGATGGGCGGGGCCGAGAGCGAGGCAATCGCGCCGGCGATCGCCACCGGGATGAGCCGCACGCCGGCCTCGATGGGGGTCGCGCCGTCGATGATCTGCATCCACTGCGCGAGCAGCAGGAGTGCCGCACCCATCGCGAACGAGGAGCCGAGCGCGGCGATGATGCCCGCCGAGAACGGCCGGTTCTTGAACAGTGCGAGCTCGAGCAGCGGCGAGTCGCTACGGAGGCAGCGCAGCACGAACCAGGCGAGCAGGGCGCCGCCGAAGGCGAACGCGGTGAGCGCACTCGGCACGAGGAACGACGACTCAGCGGCGAAGGTCTTCACGGCCCAGATGACGAGCGTCATTCCGGCGAACGACAGGATCGCAGCGACGAAGTCCCAGCGGCCGGGGTTCTTCACCTTCGACTCGGGGAGCACGAGCACGCCGGCGATGACGCCAGCAAGCATGAGCGGCACGTTCACGAGGAACGCTGCGTGCCAGGAGAAGTGTTCGAGGAGCACGCCGCCGATGAGCGGACCGACCGCGGCGCCGAGCCCGGACACGGCCGCCCAGATACTCAGCGCGGTGGCACGCTCGCGCGGGTCGATGAAGGTGACGCGAATGAGCGACAGGGTCGTCGGCATGATCATGGCGCCGCCGATGCCGAGCAGTGCGCGGATCGTGATGACCGCCTCAGCGCTGTTCGCGATGAGCACGAGCAGCGAGGCGAGACCGAAGAGGGTGTAGCCGAGCATGAGCATGCGCTTGCGGCCCCACCGGTCCGCGAGTGCTGCGAACGAGACGAGCAGGCCTGCGAGTACGGGCGAGTAGACGTCGATGATCCACAGCTGCTGCGCGCTCGTCGGATGGAGTTCGGCGGCCATCTGCGGCAGCGCGATGTTCAGGATGGTCATGTCCATCGTGATCACGAGCAGGCTCGCGGTGAGCACCGCGAGTGCGCCCCAGCGGCGCGCTCGGCTCACGGGTGCGGGGAGCTCGGTCGGGGGCTGTGGGGTCAGTGGCGCGTTCTGTGCGCGCGTGTTCTCAGTCATTCGCTGTGTGTTCCTGCGGTGTCCGCGGTTGGTTGCTGGGGTGGGGTGGTGGCGTGTGTGGCTGGTTGCCCTGCGAGCGCGAGGAGCGCGTCGGTGAGTTCCTCACGGTTGAGCGGGCGCTCGTGCAGGCCCGCGTGGATCGTTGCGCCGTCGAGATAAACGACGATGGCCTCGGCGCGCGCTCGCCCAATATGTTCGGCGAGGAGGTCGGCGAGCTTGTCGTTCCAACGGGGCGCGAGCTCGCGCAGGTGCGGATCGGTGGTTGCGCTCCACATGAGCGCAATGTCGGCGTGCACCGTGCGGGTGTCCTCGATGTATTTCAGGAACTCGGTGACGGCTGGCGCCGGGTCTGTCGCGATGTGCTCGAGGTGCGGGGCGATGCTCTCGAGGGACTCGTCGATCTCCTGCGCGAGGGCGTGGAGCGCGGTCTCGCGCAGGTCGTCAATCGATGAGAAGTACTGCGTCGTCGATCCGAGGGAGACACTGGCGAGTGCGGCGACGGCGCGGTGGGTGAGCGCCGCCGGGCCGCGGGTCACGATGATTTCGGTTGCGGCGCGCAGGATCGCCCTGCGGCGCCCCTCAGGGTCGCGTTTGCCTGGCGCGAGTGTGATGGTGCTCACGGCCCCTCCGGTTCCTGTACTTATGTACATGTACATTTGTACATCACTAGCTCTAGCGTCGCAACTCTGTCGCGCGGTAGCGTGGAGGCGACGGCAGCGCTGCTGCCCGTTGAGCCCGAGAACGAGGAATGAGGCCCAGCCACATGGACACCATCAGCACCGCCGACCTGTACGACGAGCGGGGCGAAGAGCTCCAGTCCGTTTCGCTCCAGTTTCAGGACTGCGGCGGCGACACCAGCTTCTCCGGCCCGGTGCGCACCGTGAAGTGCTTCCAAGACAATGCGCGGCTCAAGAGCGTGCTCTCAACACCGGGCGACGGTGCGGTGCTCGTCATCGACGGCGAGGGATCGCTCGAGACCGCCCTCGTCGGTGACATCATCGCCGGCCTCGGGGCCGACAACGGCTGGGCCGGGCTCATCGTGCACGGCGCCATCCGAGACCGCGTCGCGATCGGCACGCTGCCGCTCGGCGTGAAAGCCCTCGGATCGAACCCAGCGAAGTCGACGAAGACCGGCAGCGGCGAGACCGACGTGCCAGTCACCTTCGGCGGCGTCACCTTCACCCCTGGCGCGATGGTGTGGTGCGACTCCGACGGCATCCTCGTCGAGTAGCCGGGCCCCTCTCACCGACTCCGTCTCACCGTCTCTGACCGGATTGGGTAGCTTGGGCTGCCTGAATTCCATCGATGAGGCCGTGCACATGGGCGATGTGGAGCGCTTCGCGCCGACTACCGACTCCGAGCTTGCGGTAGATCGATCCTGTCTGCTTCTTGAGCGTGCTCACTGAGACGTTGAGCTGTGCGGCTATCTCGGTCTGAGGCAACCCTGAATCGAGCATGTGCAGCACGAATCCCTCACGCTTCGTAAGATCAACCAGCACGCCCGTGTCGGGGAAACACTGCCCGAGAGCCGCGCACCGAGCGAGGAGCTCGGCAACGGAGAGATGCAGCGCACTCGCGAGGGGCTGGAGCATTTTGGTCTCCGTTGCGTGATGCAACAGTCGTTCTCGGGCCGAGCGGGGGAGAAGCGCAACGGGGAGCAGCGTCGCCGATGCGATACACCAGCTGAGACACAGCTTGACCTGTTCGAGTGCGGCGTCGTGATCACCCTCGGCATCGTAGGCTGCGGCCGCGAGACCATGGGCAGTCGCGCGTTCGGGTGAGGTTGCCCGGTCGTCTGCGGCAATCGCTTGAGACAACACCGCAGTCCGGGCGAAGCGCCCGCCGATGGGTGTAGTCGTGCGTAGGAGACGCGCAGCCATGTGGACAGTTCGGGGGTGCGCTCGCATAGCGCACGGGCGCGCTCGAGTTGTCCCACCGCGATGAGCGCATCGACCCGGCTGCGCACGCGAACGGCGTGGGCAAGGGGAGCGGAACGGTGGTGCTTCGCCACCGCACCGACGATCGCCGCCTGCCTGGCCTGGATAGCCTGGGTGCTGTCAGTGAGCACGTCGAGAAGCTGACTGGTCTCGGCAGCAATCTCCCAAAACTCGCTGCTGAGTTGGTGGGTGTTGAGGTATGCGATGTGCTGTGTAGCGGACTCGATATCAAGGCGGTCGAGTGCGACACGTGCGGCCGACAGCTGGCACACGTATTCGATGTACTCGCTGTGTTGGCGCGGCCCGGCTAGCGTGCCGATCGGTGACGTGACGTGCAACGTCGTGGCCGCGGGCTGGCCGCTGAGCGAGTGTTGGAGCTCGAGGAGTGCAGACGCGAGGAGCGGAACGTATGCGTCGTATTCAGTGAAATCGGCCGCCATGTCGTGGACACTGCTGAAGCGGGTGCGCGCCCGCCCCCAATCCAGGGCGAACAGTGCGGTGAGCCCCCGCTCCACCTCGAACCACTGCAGGTTGGTCCGCGAGGGGACGTCGCCCTCGCTCGCGAGCTCTCGGAGGCGCAGCAGCAGGCCGGCGGCTGCCTCCTCAGTGGCCTGGAGGTCGCCGTGCTTGCGGAGCCAGACGATCCACAGCGCCCCGAGAAACAAGACACCATCGGCCGAGTCTTGGCGGCTCCAGGCCTGCCCGACCTCGGTCACGAGCATGCCGAAACGCGCGGCGAGGTCAGTCCCTGTTGTGGCGTGAATCAACCCCTTGTCGATTGGGGCCGAAGCGGCGCTGGCGCCGAACTGGAGCCCCGGGCGGCCCCGGAGTACCTCAGCCGGGAGCTCGCCAAACGCTTTCGTCAGGGAGCTGTCGTGGGTGCCCAGCAAATCCATGAAGTGCCTGAACAGCCCACTCTCGAGCGCATCCCACTCCTGAGCGCCACGTTGCTGCACGAGCGCTTCGGCGAGCAAATCCTTCGCAAAGGGCGCCCCGGGGTCCGCGGCCAGCATGCCGCGCGCAAGTGCACGATGCTGATCCCTGCGATCCGACGGGAGTGCGGCGGTTGCGGCCTCGGCGGGCGGCACTGCGGCTGTGGTGCAGCCCAGCAGTTCGTCTCGTGGCGACGCCGGGCTGACCGGTGCGAGGTGGCCGAGATCTGCAAGTTCTTGGAGGCACCGTTGCGGGTCGCGATCTCGCTCGGCGGATGGCAGCGTGTCGGGGAAGACATCCCAGACGACGACGAGGGAGCCCTCATGGACTCTATGGAGGAGCGCGAGTTTTGCTACCAGCCTGTCAATCTCAAGCCTGCGTAATCGCGGTTCGTCCTCGAGCATTCCCCCCAGCTCCTTCGAATTGCACCCACAAGTTTAGTAGCCGGCTGATGAGCTGTGCAGCGCGGGCCCCGAGTGTGCGGGCGAACTTTAGATGACTTTTCCATGAACTTGTGCAGACCTGTTCCCGAACACTGGACCAGCTATGGAGACAATCCTCCTCTCGCAAGCATCTCAGGGACGTGGGGCGTGGCGCAAGGGCCCGAGAACGGTACCAATTTCACGCAGAACGGAGCCTGAGATAGGGGAAACGGTGGTTGTATCGAATCAAGAGCACCCTTGCAGTGTGCCCTTACCCCTAGGGACGCGCTACGCGCGGCCCGGTGAGGGTCGGTCGCCCCCCAAATTCGCGATCGGCCCTCACTTGTGTGTTCGGAGGCGTGCGCCCTGCGCCCCGCTACGTGTGGCACCTGACACCACGCGACGGGTGGTTGCGGTTACCGCTCCGAGCGGTCGAGGAGGTCGAGGAGCTGCTTCGATCCGCGAGCGGTCTCGACGCCTGCCGCCGCGCACCGCACCCGCAACTCGGCGTCGCTGGTGACGACGACGCCGAGGCCGCCGCGGTCGGTCAACGCCTGCGCCTCGTCGACGATCGCGTCGTCACCCGAGGTGGTTGCGTCGATGACGCGTACGTTGTCCGTCGTGGTGATGCCGCGCGCGGTGCTCTCGGTAATGAACACCCACTGCGGGAAAACGAGGCCGCCGTGCAGGTCGGCCGGCATGTCGAAGAACGCGGGCCTGACGCCCGCGGGTGAGGCGGCGTGCGCCTCGATCCGGTCGCGGAGCTTCTCGGTGGAGCCCTTGCGGTCCTTCCACCACCCGTCGGGAACGGTGCCGACCACGTTTGCCGCGTCGACGATGATCACCGGCGTGCGGCGGACGATCGGGCGAAGCAGCTGCCACGTCGCGGCGAATGCCGGGTGGAGCTCCTTCTGCTCGACCTCGTCGACCGGCACCCACTCGAGTGCGTGGCTCTCGGGGTCGGTGATCTCGGGCGTGAACGGGTGTGCGACCTCAGCGACGACGGTCGTGTACGCCCAGCCGCCACGCTCGAGTACGTGCGTGTAGCGGGGAATCACGGCGTCGTCGGGGACCCCGGCCTCCTCCTGCGATTCGCGGATCGCGCCAGCGATGGCCGCCTCGCCCTGGTTCAGAGCGCCGCCGGGGATCCCCCAGGTGTTGCCGTGGTCGCTCCAGCTCACGCGATGCTGCATGAGGATCGCGTCGAGGGCACGGTCGTATGCGAGCAGACCGGCCGCTCCGAACTTGCCCCAGTAGCGGTTTCCGTCGGCGGCCGTGACCCACGCGTCGCCGGGGTCTCGAAGGTCGCTCATGCCTCCCAGACTACCGGGCCGCGCGGCCAGGGTTATTGCAGCGGATGCCGGGGCGGAGGGGGCGGGCGCGTTCAGCCTGGCGAAGAACGCATCGGTGTCCGTGCCCGGCAGGTCCTCAGGCGGCTCGTCGGGGCCGCGGCGCGAACGGCCGGAGAACATGACCGCGGCCACCGCGAGGGCGACGAACAGGGCGATGCCGAGCAGGATCCACGGACTGGTCAGCACGCGGCCGGGCGCAAGTGGGGCGACTCCGTCGACGAGCTCCACGGTGCCCTCGGCGAGCTGTTGGGCGCCGGCGGCAAGCTCGATCGACCCGTCCGAGGCTAGTTGGGCGCCGTCGTCCAGGTCGCCCGAACCGGCGCGCAGCTCGAGCAAGCCTGCGTCGAGTGTCCTCGCGCCCTGGTAGAGGTCGCGCGCCCCGTCCCGGATCTCCTCCGAGCCCTCGGCGAGCGTGTCGAGCCCCTCGTGAAGCTGGACCGCTCCGTCCCCGATGGCGACGGTGCCGGCCGCGAGCTGCCATGCGCCGTCGTTGAGCTGGCCTGCGCCCGCGCGGAGCTCGCCAGTGCCATTCTTCAGCAGGATCGACCCGTCGTACGCCTCCTGTGTGCCGTCAGCGAGGTCGAGGAACTCGATGTAGAGATCATTCATGCCCGCGGCTACCGCCGGTCCGCCAGCTAGTAGCGCCGGGGTGCCCGCGATGAGCTTCCGCGCACCCGCGCTGAGTTCTGCAGCACCCTCCGGAAGCGGCTCGATACCTTCGGCGAGCCGAGAGAGACCGTCGTTAAACTCAGCGAAGCCAGCCTGGAGTTCGTCGACGCCCTCGTCCAGCCTGATGACGCCGTCGTCAAGGATGGGATAGAACACTTGGTCAATGGAGGTGAGGGCGGTCAGCGCCGTGTTCACTCTTCCGGTCAGGCCCGCAGCGCCACTCTGCTGCAGGGTTGCGTTGAGCTGAGCGATCTCACTCTCGGTCGAGGCCTGCGCTGCGACGGCGTTTGCGGTGGCATCGATGCTCGCCGCCGCGAGCTGTTGCAGCTGTGCAAGCTGGTCGGCGCCGATCGGTTCCGCTGGGTTCAGCGCCGTGAGCATCTCGCTGAGGGCAGCTGCGCTCTGTGCCGCGGGAGTCAATGCGGCGGTTGCGGCAGCACTCGCGGCTGCGGAGGTATTCCCGAAGGCCGTGATGGTTCCGACGGTCTCTGCCGCGCCGGTGAGTGCGCCGATACCGTTTGTGGCGAAAAGTTTCAGCAGGGGTGGCGCAGATTTAAATTCGTCGGCGCCCTCCCGAAGCTCGTCACCGCCCGCCATGATGTCGACGAAGCCGGCCTGGAGGTCCCCGACGCCTACGGTGATTTCTCCGACTCCGGCGGCGAGCTCGAGCACCCCCTCAGAGAGTTGCTTCGTGCCGGGCGCATACTCCGTGATTCCCGCTGAAAGGAGTTTGCTGCCATCGTTGAGCTCTTTCACGTCGGATTTCTTGGTCTGTACGCGGTCATTCATTTCCGTGGTGCCGGCAAGCAGGCGCTGCGCGCCGTCGTCGAGTTGCCCGGCGCCCGCAACCGCGGTGCCGGTGCCCTCCGCGAGGGTGTGCGCGCCCGCGATGGCTTCGCCCGCGCCGACCTCGAGGTCGACGCTGCCGTCGTGGAGCTGGGTCGTGCCGTCGACGGCGCGCACGGTGCCAAGCGAGAGCTCGTCTGCTCCCTTGCGAAGCTGGGTGCCACCGTCGCTGAGGAGTGCCGAGCTGCCGCGCAGCTCGTCCGTTCCAGCGGCGAGTTCGGTGAGCCCGGACTCCAGTTCGTCGGCGCCGGCCGCGGCGAGTTCTGCGCCGTCCTGCAGCTGGACCGCCCCGCTGTTCACTGTTGAGCTCGCGGTGAGCGCGAACGCTGAAACGCCAACGAGTGCGAGCCCGAGTGCAGCAGACAGGATGGGCTGCGCGGGAATGCGGCGGGGGCGGGTGGTGTGTTGCTCTTTGATGCTCATTGCTCAGAGTCTCCGTTTCTCCCGTGTCGATCGCCAGTGATCAACAGGTAACGCTGGCCCGAGCCTAATCAGTGCAGAATGGCCCGGGTGAAGGCAGAGACAGTTTCGTGACTTGCTTACACGTGATGGGTATTTATGAGTGCGGAATGTAACATCGCCACCAAAGGGTCGAGACCCCGCTCGGCTAAAACGCCGCCGGGAAATTTCAACCGTCAGTGGGGTTTCGGTGTGCGCGCCGGGCGGCGCGTTCCGCCCGCCAGGCTGACCACAACTTGCGCACGCCACGGAAGAACTCGCCGTTCACCATGAGCAGTAGGCCGTCAAGCATGGGCTCGGTCATGAGCCCGTTGCTCATCCGCGCAACCGAGCGGAACGGGATCTCAAGCGCGTAGCGCGTCGTGTTCGCCTGCAGCGGCCGCCCGAGTGCGAGCAGCACGGCGCGGCTCCGGTCGATCGCGAAGTACAACAGGCCGGCGAAGCCGCCGCGGCCGCGCGTCTGCGCGATTGAATGCTCACGCGTCAACCGCCCGCCGACCGGCCAATCGGGGGAGGGCAGTGGCCTGCCGATGAGCCCAGCGAAGTCATCGCTGCTCGCGAGTTCGACGCGGCCACTCACGTAGTGCGGGGACAGTGTTGTCGGGGCGCTCGCCGCAGCGTCGCGGGCGGGGCGGTCTCCGGCAACGATCTCGACGGTCGCCGCGGCGCGGATGTCGCGCGATGACGCCGCGGCCTGGATCGTGTAGCTCCCGGCAACCCTGCGCCAGTCGCGATCGGTCCCGTGGAACACGTCGAAGGCGTGCTCGGCGAGCGGGATCCGCACCTCGCGGCTCTCGCCGGGTGCGAGGTCGACGCGGCAGAACCCGCGCAGTTCCCGGACCGCGCGAAACGCGTGCTCGGCAAGGCCTGGCGCCTCAACATAGAGCTGCACGACCTCGCTGCCGGCGACGTCGCCCGTGTTCGTGATCGTGAGTCGCGCGTGCTCGGGGGTCGCCACCAGGTCTGAGTATTCGAAGCTCGTGTAGCTGAGCCCGTGCCCGAACGGATAGCGGACGGGTAGCCCGACCTTGTCGAAGTACCGATAACCGACATAGATGCTCTCGCGATGTTCGGCTGTCGCCTCGGCCTGCGCATAGCTCGCGGCCGACGGCACGTCCGCGTAGCGCACCGGGTAGCTCTCGGCGAGCTTGCCTCCGGGGTTGACGCGCCCGGTGAGCACGTCGGCGATCGCCTGGCCGCCGCCCTGGCCCGGGAGATACCCGTGCACGATCGCCGCAGCCTGATCCGCGAAGGGGAGCTCGACGGGCGCTCCGCCCGCGAGCACGACGACGACTGGGATCCCGAGCGCGAACAGCTCGTCCGCGAGCGCGAGCTGGTTGTCCGCGAGGCGCATGTGCTCCCGGTCGATGCCCTCGGCCTCGGCGGCCTCGTCGAGGCCGAGGAAGAGCAGGATCACGTCGGCCTCGCTCGCGAGCCTGAGCGCGCGCCTCGCCCGCCCGCGCGACTGGGATCCGCGGCGCGAGAATCCCGGCTCGTAGCCCGAGATGTGCAGCCCCGAGTCGCGGAGCGCATCGAGCGGCCTCACGATCCTCGTCGGGTTCACGAGCGAGCTGCCGGCGCCCTGGTATCGGGGCGTGCCGGCGAAGTCCCCGACGACCGCGACCCGCGCCGGGCCGCCGGGCGCGAGTGGCAGCGTGCGGAGCCGGTTTTCGAGCAGCACGATCGACCGCCCGGCTGCCGCGACCGCGAGCTCGTGGTGCGCGTCGTGCAAGCCTGCGCTCGCCGGTGCGGCCTCGGCCGTAATCGATCCCTCGGGGAGCGTGCCGGCGTGCTGCGCGGGTTCCGTCCGTTCGATGAGCTCGAGGAGTTCGGCGACGCGCTCGTCGAGGACGGCCTCGTCGAGCGCTGCGCCCGCGACGGCGCGCACGATCTCCCTGTCGGTCTCGCCGCCAGCCGCCGGCATCTCGAGCGCGTTGCCGGCGATGAGGCCCGCGACGCGGTCGTTGTTGCCGCCCCAGTCGGTGACGACGAGCCCGTCGAACCCCCAGCGCCGGCGCAGGATCTCGTGGAGCAGCCCGCGGTGCTCGTTCGCGTAGGTGCCGTTGACGCGGTTGTACGAGCTCATCACCGTCCAGGGTTTCCCCGCGGTGACCGCGATCCGGAACCCCTCAAGATAGATCTCGTGCAGCGCGCGCTCGTCGACGATCTCGTCGATCGTCATCCGCCTGGTCTCCTGGCTGTTCACCGCGAAGTGCTTCGCGGAGGCGGCGACGCCGTGCGACTGGACGCCGCGGATGAAGCTCGCGGCGAGCGTGCCGGCGAGCAGCGGATCCTCCGAGAAGTACTCGAAGTTGCGGCCCGCGAGCGGGTTCCGCTTGATGTTCAGGCCCGGGCCGAGCAAGACGCGCACGCCCTCCGCCGCTGCCTCGGCGCCGAGCGCCGAACCGACGCGCTCGAGCAGGTCGGCATCCCAGCTGTTCGCGAGCGTCGCCGCCGTCGGGAAGCAGGTCGCGGGCAGGCTCCGGTTCACGCCGAGATGATCGCCGCCGCCCGTCTGCTTGCGGAGGCCGTGCGGGCCGTCCGCGAGGAGGATCGACGGGATCCCGAGCCTGGCGATCGGCTTCGTCTGCCAGTAGCTGCCGCCGGACATGAGCGACGCCTTCTCCTCGCGCGTCAGCTTGCTGAGGAGCTCCCGGTGCTTTGCGACATCGCCCACAGTCGCCAGTGTAGGCAGACGGGTGTCGCCCGGTAAAGGGGTTCTGCTGGGAAGCTACACGCCGAAGCGAGCCTCGAGGCCTGCGAGGGTGCGCTCGATCCCGACCCCGTTGCGGCGCGGGAAACCGAGTAGCGCCATGAGCCAGGGGATCCTCGCGCCGCGGTAATCGAAGACCTCGGTGACCTGCGTTGCGCCGTCGCCGACGGGGGTGAGCTCCCAGCGCCAGCGGTGCCCGGCCGGCAGGCTCCACTCGATGATGCGGCCCGGGATCGCCTCGGTCACGAGATTGCGCATGCGGTACTTCACCGGGCCGATGCGCATGCCGACCGCGAACGAGTCGCCCTGCGACAGCGTCGCGGGGCCGTCGACCACGGCGGAGACCGTGCCAGAGCCGTCGAGCTCGTGGTGGCGGCGCGGGTTCGCGAGCGCCGCGTACAGGGTGTCGGCCTCGACGGCGACGATGCGGCGGCGCGCGACGCGGCGTGCTCCCAGGTCGACGATCTCGGTCTGATGCGGCATTGCGCGGTCTCCTTCGGTGCGCCGGGGTGACGACAAAAATAAACCCCCGGGGGTATTTTTCATCCTAGGCCATACGCGATGCGAGACCGCGGAGGGCGGGCTGCGGTGCCGCGGCGTGGCAGGTGTGGGAACCTTGATACATGGATCTCCAGGTCACGCGGAAGCTGACCATCCCGGCCGCCGAGCTCGGATGGCGGTTCTCGCGATCCTCCGGGCCAGGCGGTCAGCACGTGAACACCTCAGACAGTCGCGCTGAACTCACGTGGGACGTGACGGCGTCGAAGGCGCTCACCGATGAGCAGCGCGAGCGCCTGCTCGACAAACTCTCCGGCCGGCTGATCGACGGCACACTCACTGTGTCCGCGTCGGAGCAGCGCTCGCAGCTGCGCAACCGCGAGACCGCCCTCGAAAAGCTCGGGCAGATCCTCGCCGCGGCGCTCGCGCCCGACGGGCCGAAGCGCCGCCCCACGAAGCCGACCCGCGGGTCCCAGAAGCGCAGGCTCGAGGCCAAGGGGCAGCGCTCGCAGGTCAAGAAGAACCGGCAGCGGCCCGCGTTCGACTGACGCCACGGCGAGGAGTCACATGAGTTCATCCGAGTCCAACGAACCGATGCCCACAATCAGCAAGATCGCGAACGCGACGATATGGCCCGATGGGGGCGCCGACTTCTCGCGTGTGCGGGACGGCATGGTCTGGGTCGGCGGTCGGATCGAGCTCGGGGCCGAGCGGCTCATGTTCCACGCCAATAAGGTGAACCGCTGGATCAACCCGGCGGTGCTCGGGCCGCAGGACCCGATGACGATGGACTTCGGGCTCAGCCTCGACGCCGACTTCGAGATTCGCGTGCACAACACCTTCGGCCCCTCGACGATTGAACTCGTCCTCTCCGACGGCTCACAGATCGGGATCCGCTGCTGGGGAGCGCCGGGCCTTGCCAAGCACATTGCCGCACGCCGTAACCGCGACTCGAGCTGACCGGAACCCCTGCCGTCACACCGGCAGCCAACCCCCAGCGTTCTAAACCGTAGGATGAGCACGTGTCCTGGATTCGCCGGGCGAAATGAAGGGGACATCACAATGGGAGCATGGGGAAGTGCGCCGTGGCACAACGACGCGGCAGCTGACTGGTTCGGGGACGTCTTCGCGGGCATCGACATCGATGCGCACATTGCTGACGCCTTCCAATACGACGATGACTATGACCGAGTGCGCGCAGCCTGCTACCTGCTCGCCGTGCTCGGACACAGCGCAGTCTGGCCGGGTGAACTCGAGCGGCTCGACGATCATCTTGAGCGCGGCATCGAGCTGCTCAACGACATGGTCGAGCCGGGGTCTGACTTCCGTGAGCTCTGGGAGGACGACTCGGAGGTCGTGCTGGCCGTTCGTTCCGAAATCGCGGAGCTCGAGGCACGCCTCGACGGTGAAGAAGATGACGACGACGAGGACGAAGACGACGAGGATCTCGACGACGACGAAGAGATCGACGACGACGAGTAATCACGTCACCGAATACCGGTGCTGACGCGTGGCCCGCCGACTCGGTGGGCCACGCGTCAGCACGGGGCACTACGCCGGCGTCGGCAGCGTGCGGAGGATCTTCTCCATCGCCTTACCCTTGGCGAGCTCATCGACGAGCTTGTCGAGATAGCGGATGTTCAGCATGAGGGGATCCTCAATCTCCGCGAGCTTCACCCCGCAGACCGAACCGGTGATCGCCTCGCGCGCCGGGTTGAGCTTCGGGGCGTCGCGGAAGAACTCCTCGAGGTTTACGGCATTGCCGGGAGTGATGAGCTCGTCGAGCTGCGCCTGCGAGTAGCCGGTGAGCCACAGGATGACCTCGTCGACCTCGGCCCTCGTGCGGCCCTTGCGCTCGGCTTTGTGCGTGTAGTTCGGGTAGAGATCCGAGAACGCGAGCTTGTAGATGCGGTGTCCAGCCATGCGACCAGGATACGTCGGGTTCCCTGGGGAACGCGAGGGTGCGGGCGTAGACTGGACGGAGTCCAACTAAGCCGAACGCGAGGAGCTGCCGGGTGCCGATCACGCAGACGATACTGGAGGTCGCGCGCCGCGATCCCGAGCAGCTCGCGATCGCGGGATCCGACGGCCGGCTCACCTACGCCGAGCTCGTCGAGGATTCCCGCCGGGTGTTCGCGGCAGTCCAGGCGCTGCACGGCGCACAGGCGGATCCGCCCGCTCCGGCCCCCGAGACCGGCGGCATCCCGATCACCGCGGTGAGCGTCGACTCCGCGTTCCACACCTCGCGCATCATCGCGGGGCTCGCGGGCTTCCGGGCGGTGTCGGCGACGCTCGACCCCCGCTGGCCCCTCGCACACCGCGTCGCCGTGATCCTCGCGACCGGCATCGGACTCGTCGTGAGCGACTCCGACGACCTCGCGCCCGCGCTCGAAGCGCGCGGCTGGGGCGGCACGGTTGTCTCGCTCGCGGAGTTCCGGGAGCACGAGGCGCGGCTCGATCCAGCGCCCGCGCCCACCGTGCGCGACGGCGACGAGGCATTCCTGCTGCTGTTCTCCTCGGGCACGACGAGCGACCCGAAGGGGTTCCTCAAGGCCCGGGCGCAGTACCGGGCGAACGTTGCCGTGTCGAGCGCGTACCTTGAACCGCTGCCGGGCGTCGCGACGCTCGCGCCCGGTCCCGTGTCGTACAGTCTCACGCTGTACGCGCTCATTGAATGCCTCGCGACCGGGGGAGCGGCGCACATGAGTGACGCCTTCGATGCCGCACTGATGGCGAGGCGCGTCGACGAGGAGCGGATCACCCGCGTCGTCGCCGTGCCCGCGCTCGTGCAGGCCCTCAGCGACGCCGCACGCCGCGACCCGGCACGCTTCGCCTCGCTCGAACTCGTCGTCACCGGGGGAGCGAACCTCTCCGCCTCGCTCCGCGCGGGCCTGCTTCAGGTGCTGCCCGGCGTGCGACTCATCAGCTACTACGGGGCCGCGGAGATCGGCTTCATCGGCGACAGCCGGGGCGGCGACGGCACCCGCATCTCGGTGTACGACGGCATCGGGTACGAAATCCGCTCTACGGAGGGAGCCGCGGTGCCCGACGGGGAGCTCGGCACGCTCTGGATCGACGCCGCAGCCTGCTCCGACGGCTACCTCGCGGGCACCACCGACGAGGTGCTGCGTGGGCCGGACGGCTGGGCGAGCGTGCACGACCAGGGGCGCATCGTCGACGGCAAGCTTGAGCTCGTCGGCCGCGCCGGCGACATCGCGGTGACCGGCGGGCACAAGGTCGCCCTCACCGAGGTCGAGCGGGCGTTCGAGGGCCTGCCCCGCGTCGGGGCGGTGTGCGCGGTCGCGCTGCCGCATCGCAGGCTCGGCAGCGTCGTCGCGCTCGTCGTCGAGGGCCCGCGAGACGTCGTGCCCACGAAGGACGCGCTGCGTGCGCTCGCCAAGGAGCGCCTCGCCCCGCAGTTCGTTCCCCGGCAGTGGTACCGCATCGACAGGCTGCCGCGCACGGTCGGCGGGAAGATCCGCCGTGCCGAAACCGTTGCACTCGTCGAAGGTATCGGCGGAGGCGTCGGCGATAGCGAACGCGAAGACGGAGGGGTGGAGCGACTGTGAACGACACGACAGCACGAGGAGCGACCGGGCGACGCGTCGTCATCACCGGGCTCGGGGCGATCACGCCGAGCGGCCTCGATGTCGCATCGCTCTGGGACGCGGTGGCCAGCGGCCGCAGCGCGATCTCGCGGCTCGACGGCCCCGAATTCGACGAGCTCGCGGTGAGGATCGGCAGCCAAGTGCGCGGCTTCGACGTCGCCGCGCTCCCCGCGCCCGGAATCGAGCGGAGCCTCGCCAGGCGGCTGAGCCCCGTGCATCACTGGGCGATCGCCGCAGCGGACCAGGCGCTCGCGCAGGCCGGGGTTGATCCGGCGGTTGTGGGTGCTGATCGTGCGCCTGCTGGTGGTGCTGGTGCTGATACTGGTGCTGATACTGAAGACGCTGATGCCGGCGAGGCCGGGCCCGCCCTGCCGTGGGACGCGACGCGCGTCGCCGTGATCGCGGCGACCGGATCCGGGCCCATCGACGCGATGCAGGCGGCGACCCGGGTACTCGACGCACGGGGACCGCGTGCGGTGCCGCTCACGCTCTCGATCCACGGCGCCCCAGACTCGGCCGCGGCGCTGCTCAGTCAGCGGTACGGGATCCGCGGGCCAGCGCAGGGCGTCTCGGCGACCTGCGCGAGCGGCGCGGTCGGGCTTGGCGATGGGCTCAGGCGCATCCGGCACGGCTACGCCGACGCCGTGCTCGTTGTCGGCTACGAGGACTGCCTGAACGGCGTGAACCTCTCCTCGAACGCGAACATGCGGGCGCTCGCCGCAGGCTACGAAGACGCCCCCGAAACGGCGTCGCGGCCGTTCGATCGCGCACGCGCTGGGTTCGTGATGGCGCAGGGGGCGGCGGCGATCCTCATCGAATCCGAGGAGAGCGCGCTCGCCCGCGGTGCCGAGATTCTCGCGGCGCTCGCTGGCTTCGGCTCGGCGAGCGACGCGCACCATCCGACCGCCCCGCACCCCGAGGGGCGCGGGGCCGCGCAGGCGGTGCGGGAATGCCTCGCCGACGCGGGCATCGAGCCGGAGGGCGTCGACCACATCAATGCGCACGGCACCGGCACCCCCGCCGGCGACGCGGCCGAGCTACTCGCCCTCGAGGCTGCACTCGGGGCGCACGCGCGGCGAACGCCGATCTCGGCGACGAAGTCGAGCACCGGGCATCTGCTCGGCGCGGGTGGGGTGGTGGAAGCGATCCTCTCTGTGATGGCGCTGCGCGAGCAGCTGCTGCCGCCGACAGTGAACCTCGACGACCCCGAGTTCGACGGCTGGGACTTCGTGGCGGGGGAGGCGCGGCCCGTGGTGGTCAACCGCGTGCTGTCGACGTCCTTTGGCTTCGGCGGGCACAACGGTGCCGTGCTCATCGAGCGGCCGTAGCCCCTACACACTTACTTGACTGAGAATCGATGATCGGAGAGAGAATGAGTGACCGAGAGACGCGGCATCAGGAGCTTGCGGAGCAGTACCTGCCGGAGGAGCTGCTGGAGCGGTTCCGCGAGCGGGCTGCCGTGTACGACCGTGAGAACAGCTTCTTCCACGAGGATCTTGCCGAGTTGCGCGAGCAGGGCTACCTCACGCTGTTCGTGCCCGAGGAATTTGGCGGGCCGGGCCTGACTCTCAATCAGGTGTCGCGGCTGCAGCAGCGCCTCGCGACCGCCGCCCCCGGCACCGCGCTGGCGATCAACATGCACCTCATGTGCACGGGCGTGATCCGCGCGATGTATGAGCGCGGCGACCACTCCCTTGACTACGTGTTCGAGGAGGCCGTCGCCGGCGAGATCTTCGCGTTCGGTATCAGCGAGCCCGCGAACGACTGGGGGCTGCAGGGCTCGAAGACGAAGGCCGAGCCGCAGGGTGACGGCGGCTACCTGCTCTCCGGCGTGAAGATCTTCACGTCGCTGTCGCCCGTGTGGACCAGGCTTATCGTGCACGGCCTTGACACGACGACCGCCGGTAGCGACGCCGAGACGCTCGTCTACGGCTTCCTCGAGCGCACGCATGAGGAAGCCGCAGCTGGTGGCGGCGCGGGGATCACCGTGTCGGACCAGTGGGACGTGCTCGGCATGCGGGCATCGCAGAGCCGGGCGACGATCCTCGACGGCGCGCGCATGCGGCCCGAGAAGGTTGGCCGCAGGATCCCGGCCGGGCGGCACCCCGACCTGCTGACGTTTGCGATCACCGCGAACTTCCAGCTGCTCATCGGCTCCGTCTACGCGGGCGTCGCGCGCCGGGCGCTCGACCTTGCTGCCGCCGGCATGCAGAAACGCCGCTCCGCGAAGGCCGGAACCTCGCACGCCGAGGTTCCCGAGGCGCGCGTGCGCCTCGCCGACGCCCACATGGAGTACATGGCCGTTCCCGCGCAGCTCGACGCCTACTCGCGCGACTTCGACGAGATCGTCGACCACGGGGCCGACTGGCCGCTGCGGCTTGTCTCGGCCAGACTCAACGCCTCGACGGCTGCCCGCCGCAGCGCCGAGACCGCGCTCATCTGCGCGGGAGGCTCCGGCTTCGACAACGGCAGCGAGCTCAGTCGCCTCTACCGCGACGCGACCGCGGGCCTCTTCCACCCGCCGACCGCCGACGCGGCACGCCCGATGTACGCGGCAGCGCTGCTCGACGAGAACTGAGACGCCAAGCGGGCGGCACGCACAGCATTTGCTGTAGATTCTGCGCCGCCCGCCCTGATCTGTCATTCGGGCTCCAAAAGTATGGGTAGGATGGAGAGGTTGCTTCGGCAGGATCCGGTTTCGATCGGTCAGGCTGAATAACAACGGGCTGTGGCGCAGCTTGGTAGCGCACTTGACTGGGGGTCAAGTGCGGTAACGACTCGGTACGGCTCGAAAATAGAACAACGGGATGTGGCGCAGCTTGGTAGCGCACTTGACTGGGGGTCAAGGGGTCGCAGGTTCAAATCCTGTCATCCCGACAGAAAAGCCCAGGTGAGAACAGGTTTCTCACCTGGGTTTCGTCGTTTCTGTTGTCCTTTTCGGAGGGGTTTATGGAATCATCCGGCCGCGGATGCTGATGCCTTCCGGGACGCGTCGGTTGCGGCCGTTGTGACGAGCCGGGACCTGGCCGGGACCTGGAGCCCGTTCTGGGTCGCGATCGGCAGCCTTTTCATCGCCGAGGCGCCGTCGCTCGACTGGTCCTAGCGGGGCTCTCAAGCTTGGGGTTCTCGTGTCCGTTGAGGAACGCGTTGGCTCGTGCGGCGGCGTCGGTGAGGTGCCTGGTGTCGGGGTGGAGGTAGCCGCGGGTCGTCTCGATCGATTTGTGGCCAAGGATGCCTTGGAGGACGTGGAGTGGGATGCCTGCGTCGGCGAGCCAGGTCGCTCCGGTGTGGCGGAGTCCGTGCCGGGTGAGGCTGGGTAGCTCGAGCTCTGTGACGAGCTGATCCCACTTCGTCGCATCCCGCACGGACGCTGTGGTGAGCACCCCACCGCGAGGACCAGTCAGGAGTCGCTCGTCGGGTTCACGGTCGTGCGTGAGTCGTTCCAGGACGGGGGTGAGGGCTTGCAGGATGGGGACGTGGCGGATGTCGCGGCCCTTGGTTTGTTTGGTGACGAGGCCGCCTGCGCCGGGGTAGGTTTGGCGGCGGATCGTGACGATGCGTTGATCCCAGTCGATGTCGCCGACTTGGAGGCCTGAGATCTCGGAGCCTCGCGCGGCGAGGAGAGCGCCGAGCATGACGAAGTCGGAATAGCTCTGATGCGCCTCCCCACACCGGCCCGCCAATGTTGTGAGGGTCGCGAGGTCTTTGAGCGCGTGCACGCGTGGCGAGAGGTCGTTCTCTTTGAGGTTGAGGGCTGATTTTCCCAGAGAGCGCCGGGATCGGTTGCGGGCGGGGTTGCTGGGCAGGAGGTCATCGCGGACGGCGTCATCGAGAACACGGACGAGGGGCGCGATGGTGTTCTTGATCGTTGACGCGGAGTGCTGGGTCTCCCATTGATCGATGGTGCGGTCGATCATCCCGGCCGTGATCTGCGACAACGGCAAATGCCCCAGCGCGGGGAGCACGCGGAGGCGCAGACCGATCTTGTAGCCGTCGACGGTGGAGGTGGGGTCAAGGCCCCGCTGCCACCGGTCGTCGATCATTTCGACGTAGTCGGAGAGCAGGATGCGTTTGTCTATCCCGAGCTCGGCGGAGGCTTGCAGGTACTGGAAGAACTCGTCCGCTGCTTCCTCGTCGGGGACGACGAGCGCGCGGGTGACGCGTTTGCGGGTGTGTGGGTCGATCCACCGGGCACGAGCACGGATCCCGGAGGGGCGGTGTTCAAGGTCGGTGGTGACTTTCACCCCGATTGGTGGCACCGGGAGTGGCGCGGTGGGATCAGGCGTGCTCATCGGTATCGAGGGACGTGAGCCACTGTTCGACCTGTTCGATGCGGTACCTCGTCACCCCGCCGATCCGGATGAACGGCGGCCCCTTCTTCTCGGCCCGCCACCTCGACAGCGTCGATTCCGATACCCGCAGGAACGCCGCGATCTCTCGGCTGTCCCGGAGTGGTGAAACGAGCACATCGCTGGTCTGCTCGGTCATGACTGTTCACTCCAACCGATGTTCACGATCTCCCGGATCGTCGCGTCCTGTTCCGCGAGCCTTGCCTTGACTTGCTCTTCGACGAACGCCAGGAAGTCCTTTGTCCGCTTCACTACCGGCACCTCTGCGGTGGAGGGATCGGTCCAGCCGTCGGCTTCGCCGCCCGGCCAGGCTGTGATGCGGGTGGGACGGTCACGGTCCAGGCGCGTGCCGGAGATCGTGACCCAGTCGCGGAGGCGTTCACGGGCGACCGCGAAGTCGTGGTGCCAGGCGAGAGCCTGGTTGCCTTTGGCCTGCGGATCGAAGCAGAACAACCAGTGCTGCTTCAGTGCTGACAACTCCCACAAGAGTTCGGAGTGGCGGTGCCACATCGGAGGGATCACGTGGGCGGGGAGGCCGTAGGCGTGGCGGAGCCAGTCGACCCATCCGTTGAGTTCGAGGAGTTCGTGTTCGAGATCACTGGGCGGGAGGGTGCGCCAGTTGATCGGGCGCGGTACCTGCCCCAGTGCTGCCGCAAGATCACTAGCGTAGGCCTGTTTCGCGAACTCGCGCGTCTTCTCCTCCACACCGGGCGGGAGATCACTGAAATCCGTGCCATCGACGTCCGGCTCTGGCACACCTTGGGGTGGCTGCTCACTGTTCATCACATACTCCTGAGTGAAAGACGCGCCGCTGCTGCGGCACGCGAGAACGAAGAGGGGTGGGTGCGGCGACCTGGCGGAGGTGTGAGGGTGGCCGCCGCACCCGGCTTGCATCGCTGCACCTGTTAGCGGGCGACGGCCTCGCGCTTCACCGAGCTCGCACTGCTTGCGGCGGGAGGTTCAGGATCCAGGTCTGCTTCACGCTGCGCGAGCACCTGCTGCACCTGCTCTCGGCCAGGGGCCTCCTGTCGCGGTGTCTCGCGTTCGGGTGCGCCGCGGTCAACGGTGTAGCGGGTGATGTTGTTGTCGTGCCCGATCCGGGACGCGATGAACTGTTCCCGCTCGGCCCCGTCGTCGCCGGTGTGGGTGCGGGTTTCACCTTCTGCGATGAAGTTGTCGCCCTTGCGGAACTGCTCGTGCGCGAGTTCTCCTGATCGCCGGAACATCACCAGGTCGGTGAATTCCGGGTCGAGCTGCGTGAACGTACCGTCCTGTTCGAAGCGGGCCTGGGGCTGCCCGACACGCATGTAGACGCGGGCGTCACCGTTGCTGGTGAACGTCAGCTCCGGATCGGTAGCGACGAACCCTGCGAGGGACTCTTTGGTGCGGATGGTCATCAGCGGGTACTCCTATCGGTTCTGGCTTCGGTATGTCGAGGCATTGGATAGGTGCGGAGCACGTTCTCCCGAGTGTCAGTTGCATCCGGGATAATCAGGAGACGGGCAATGGTCCCGAAATGACGAGCAAAGGAGCAGTCATGGCTAAAGGCGACATCTCGACCTATAACGAAGACGGCGTATGGAAGTCGAAGGTGGAGGGCAGCAGTCGTGCAGCCCACGCGGGCGGTACGAAAGCAGAGCAGCAGGCTGTCGGGCGACAGATGGCACAGGACCGCGGGGTCGAACACACAATCCGCAAGATGGACGGCACCATCGGGGAGAAGAATTCCTACGGCAACGACCCGCATCCGCCCAGGGGCTAATCAGCGTCACCCAGCTTCCGAAGCGCCCGTTCCACCGCACTGCGGTCCGTGCGGAGCCGTGTCGCGTCAGGTCGTGCAGGCCACGGTCGCAGCTTGGTGATGATGGGGCGTGCGGTGCGGAGCATCACGACAGCGGTCCCGAACGGCAGCGTCCGCAGCACGTCGGGCGGGAGGATCGGGATCCGGCGGATCGAGCGCTGGCTGGAGTGTGCCCCGTACGCGTCGGTGGTGACGGAGTCGGTGGTTTCGTCGCGGTCACCGATGAGGGTGGCGAGGTCTTGGAGGTCGCGACTGTTGGAGGCTCCGCCGAGGATGATCTTCACGATCGAGGCATCCCAGATCGCGTTCGCTTGGTTCTCACCCCACTTCTCGCGTGCTTGAGCGAGTGACTGCAGTACCGGCAGGGGCGTGATGCCGGTGCCGCCGCCTTCTGCCATCAACGTTGGCAGTGATGGGAGCGGGGCAAGGTTCCCAATCTCATCCAAAGCCAGCAGCAGCGGTGGATCCATGCGTGCGCCCGGTGAACGGGCAGCGATTTTCCTCGCGGTCTCGACGAGATCTTCGATGAACGCCGCCACCAGCGCAGACGACGCACCCGCCCCAGCACCGGTAGCAAGAAGGTAGAGCGTCCCGTCCCCGAGAAGGAACGTCTCAGGGTCGAACTCTTCACCCGGCGCAGGACTGACGGCGTCGAGGACTCGGGGGTCAGCAAGGGCGGAGAACGCGAGGGACACGCCTTGCCAGATCGAGTCGCGGGTGCGGGGGTCTGCCTGCACCATCGCATCCAGCGAGTCCGCCCACCCCTCCGCAGCGCCCGCATGCGAAGAGAGGATGCGGACGGCGTCTGCTGCAAGGGTGGGGTTGAGAGCCCACTGGTACAGGGTCTTCGCGTCGCGTCCGTCGAGGGCCGCAGCGTGGAGGAGGCCTTGGATTGCGGCGGTGGTTTTGCCTTCCCAGAAGCCCGCGTCTTGGACACCACCGAATCCCGTCGCGGTGGCAAGGCCCTTCGCTCGGATCATCGCCGTCAACGGGTCCTGACAGCCCCGCACCGGCGACCACCGCATCCCCGCAGGCAGACCGGGAGCGAGGTGTTGCGGGTCGAACACTGCCACCGGCCCTTTCCGCTCCCTGGCTTTCAGGGTCGCGGTGAGGTTGTCGGGACGGGTGCTGGTGGTGATGACGGCACCGGGGGCGTCGAGGACCGCGTTGATCACCACATGCAGGCCCTTCCCTGAACGGGGCGGGCCGATGAGAAGGATTGAGTCCTCGACCGTCGCCCACACTTGCCCGCCTTTCGCCGTCCCGAGCAGATACCCGACTGCCTCTGGCCTGGCCTTCTCGGTGAGCGACGGGCGCAGTGTGGCGGCTTTCTTCACCAGTGCTTTCGCGGAGGCGACCTGTGCGACTTCCCCCGCGGTTGCTGTTCCCGCGAGCCGGTGCGGATCTGTTTTCGACCGGGAGCGGTAGATCGCCCGCGCAACGAAGAGCCCTGCCGCACCCAGCACGCCAAGGAACACGACCACGACGAGCCAGTAGAGAACCGGGTTGAGACCCTCAGCTTCGAGCGCCGCCCCAGGATCCGTGGGGTGTGCGAGGACGGCGAGCCCGGTGGTGAACCCACTAGCAGGCTCCGGCAGACCGGTCAGAAACGCAGTGACCGAGCCTGCGATACGCAGGAGCCCAGTGAACGCGGCCGCAGCGACGAGCGCACCGAGGGCAAGGTTGATGAAAAGGTCGTTGGCGGGTTTCGCCTGCACAGGACCAGACATGGCAGATGGCCTTCCTGACCCCACCACACAGGGCGGGGTCAGGAGAACAGGTACGCGCGCGCCTGATCAGTCGACAGGCTGTATCGACGTCGTCCCTGAGATCCGGCCGAGCAAAACGACCTCGCCATCGAGTGCAGGCTTCTCGCCCCGATCGATCAGGGCACGGGCTTTCCCTGTGTGGTCCGCGGAGGCGTGCCGCAGGATGATCGCCACCGCGACGTCTTCACCAGGGACAAACCCCTCGGCGGTGAACTCCATCAGGCTCGGCACCGCGACCGGAGCTTCGGCAGGTTCGGGTGGCGCGAACGGTGAGCGCGGTGCGGGTGGGGTGAGGATGTCTGCGTGCGCGCGGCCGTCGAGTTCTCTCACTTCGACCCGTGTCGGTGATGCGAACCGGGCGACGAGCTCCGTGACCGTCGCAGTGATCTCGTCGCGGGTGATCGGGGCCGCGGCGAGCCTGTCGCCGTTCACGGTGACGACGAGACTCGTGTCGGAGACGGCTTCGAGGAGGATCTGTGGCAACACCGCAGGTACCACCACCCGCGGAACGCTCTCAGCGGAGGCTGGGGTGTCGGGTGTGCGTGCGCGAAGGCGTCGTCGAAGGTTCATGCCAGGAAGGTGCGACCCGGCCCCGACCGTGCCGCATCTCCACGATCGACGGGGTCCTGGGTGAGGGCGTCTGCCCGCTCAGCCAACTGATACGTGGTCTCCGCCCAGTTCTCGGTCACCTGCAGAAGCTGCTCGTAGTTGTCAGAGGCGATCTCACCCTCAGCGATGGTCACCCATGGATACGAACCATCCGTGCTCGGCACGTGGACTTCAGATTCCCACGACCAGGAGGTCGGGACGCGTTCGTCGTCTTGCCAATCAGTGCCCGTGTAGAGCTCCGTGACGGCGAACCGTGACCCGTGCCCCTCGAGCGGATAGAACACATAGTGTCCGGCGCCGAACGTGAGTGGGTCTTCGAACGCCAGGAACACGTGCTTGTTGTAGGTGCTGCCGAGGGCGTGCATTCCGTCGTGCAACGCCATCATGTTCCGCGACAGCTCCTCTTCGAAGAGCCGCCCCGGTGCGCCCACCACCTCCGGGGAACTCTGCTGCGACTCGAAGTCCTCATCCGGCGTCATGACAACGTCTCCGCGTTGTCGGTCTCCGGGCGAGATTTGGCGGTCTGCGTCATGCGCTGGGTCGTGTCGAAGGCCCGGAGTTCCTCGGGATGTAGCTGGTGCTGAACGACGTAGGAGGATTCTTTGATCCGCCAGAGCCCCTGTCCGGTGCCAAGCGACGGGAGAAGTTTCTGTTGAGTGCCGGTAAGTCCGAGGGTCTTGCCGGTGGTCCCGATCTGGTCGGATTCTTGCCGGTAGATGATCCGTGATTCCGCGTTCGCCAGCAGACTGTTGGCGAGGGATCGCATGGCAGAGCCCTGATCGCCGACGTTGTCGAGGTCGGTGAGCTTGTGGAAGATGAGTAGATTCGCGATCCCGTAATGCCGGGCGAGCCGCCAATGCGCATCCATCCGCTTCAACAGGGCAGGGTGTGACATGAGTCGCCATGCCTCGTCATAGACCACCCACCGCTGACCGCCGTTCGGATCAAGCAGCGCGGATTCCATCCACGCCGACGAGCACGTCATCAGCACCGAGATCAGGGTCGAGTTCTCCACCACCCGTGACAAGTCGAGGGTGATCATCGGCAACGTCGGGTCGAACGTCACCGTCGATGGCCCGTCAAAGAGACCAGCGAGATCACCGGAGACGAGGCGACGCAACGCATGCCCAACCATGCGGCCGTCTTCTGCGAGCCGCTCATCATCACCGCTGTCAGGGCGGAGGATACGGTCGACAACCATCGGGAGGATAGGAACCGACGCAGACGACACCACCGCCTGCAGCGCAATATCGATCACCGTGTGCTCCAACGGAGACAACGACCGCTCCAACACGGTCTCGGCCAGCGCACCGATCAGATCCCGACGACGCGACGCGACCGTGGACGCCCACTCACTGTCGGAAAGCCCTGCGGGACGGTACCCCTCATCGAGCGGATTCAGACGATTCTTCAACCCATGCCCGAGAACAATCGCCTTCCCACCGACAGCCTCAGCGACCGCGGTATGTTCCCCTTTCGGATCGCCGGGGACATACACGCGCCTGCCGAAGGGGATCGACCTGGTGTACAGGCTCTTCGCGAGCGATGACTTCCCGGAACCGACGATGCCCGCGAGCACAAGGTTCGGGGCTGTGATGATGCCCCGCTGATAGAGCACCCACGGGTCATACACGAACGACCCGCCGGAGTACATGTCTTGCCCGACGAACACCCCCTGCGACCCGAGCCCTCCTTCAGCCAGGAACGGGTACGCACCCTGCAACGCAGCGGACGTGTCCTGATGCGCAGGCACCCGGAACCGCCGATACGAACGCAACCCCGCAGGCCCCGGCTCGCCGCTCCTGGGAAGATGGCTCGTGGAGCGCGCCTCCTCACGCTCCGCCGCAAGCTTCGCTTTCTCCGTTGCACGCTGCTCGGCATGATCGCGGGCGATGACCTGGCGGGCCGCGCGTTCGCGTGCCTTGCGGTGTTTGCGGCCCGTGCCGTCTTCGACCAAGACGGTGGAGTAGAGCTTCTTCTGCGTGTTCTGACGTGCCATCTTGGTGCCTCTCCAATCTGCTTGAAGACAGGTACGTCAGAGGCAGATGGGAGAATGGAGAGCATGCCGGGAGTCGATGGTCAAGTTCAGTGGGACAGGTTGGACCAACCCACCTTTGACCGCTTTGTCGAGCCTTTGATTACTCGGCTGCACCTCACAGATGACCCCGAGCTTCAGGTCGACGTCATTGACGGGCGCGGAGGCGATGGAGGCATTGACATCGATGTTCGCAAGGGCTCGAAGCTCTTGCATATTTACCAGCTCAAGTTTTTCCCAGAAGGATTCTCAGGAGGGTGGGCACGCTCTCGAAAACCACAGATTAAGCGATCATTCTCCGCAGCAGTCAAGCTCTCCCCGAAGCAGTGGACCCTCATTATTCCTCGGAATCCGACTGTAGGCGAGCGAGATTACATCCGCAGCCTCAACAAGGCGACGAAGCTCCGCATCTCAATCATGGGGAGAGCACGACTTGATGAGCTAATGGCTCGCTTCCCGGACCTTCTCCACTGGGCAACCAGAGAACCGCTAATTGATGCTCTCAAGAAGATCCACCTCGATCGACACGCTCTTGACGGCGCAGACGAGTACCAAAAGGCGATCGAAGGTATCCAGGAACTCGCAGATGCTAGAAGTCCGAACTGGCGTGCCGGGCACACTCTCGTCAACGGTCAGTACATCGAGACTCTAGAGCCCAAGCATCCTCTTGCCCAGCAGCGAGAGCCAGTAGGCCTCGAGAGCCTGCGGATCGAGATCCCGATTCATGAAGAGGAGCTTGCTGACCGCGCCGACCGTGTACTCCGATATGGAGACAACGAGACACTTACTCTGACATCTGAATATCTGAAAGACGTAAAGTTCCACGCGCCGAGCTGGTCCCAACTATCCCTGCCTTCAGATACAGCTCAACTGATGACTCCTCCATCAAAGCCACTGCTCGATGACGTGCCAGTCGAGTTCCAAGTCGTTGACGACGAGGACGTGCTCATCCGGTCATACGCCGGGCGTACAACGCACTTCGGCAGGGGGTACGGAGGCGCAACCCTTCGCGCTACTATCAACGGCGGCATCGACGTCTCACTCTTCTTCGACCTCCCAAAGCCCGAACGCGACAACCTACAAGGAACGTTCACATTCACCCACAAATTCGGAGGCATACCAGCCTCAGAAGCGGTGATTGGGGCACGTTTTGTCGCAGATACCTTGACGCCGCAGAAAATCCGCCTTGTCGTGAATGGCAACCTCTTTCAGTCCTTCATGGGCGGGCAAATCAACTCTGGCCCGCAAGAAAGCAAGGAAGATTATCTGGCAAGTGAATCCGTGCTTCTCATAGAGGACTTGGCCATCATCGAGAGGGAACTGCAACTCACGCTTCCGGTGCCTGAAACGATCACCAATCAAGATCGCCTTACCGTAAGGATCGTGCGGCTTCTCCTTGAGGGGAGCATCGTCATCCATCCGTTCAAATCCACCTTGAACGGAACTCTCACTGACTCTTTGACCCCACACTTGATCGAAATGATTCGCGACGGAGCAGGAGCGATTGTCATCGATCAAGAGAAGCTTGTCGTGGAACTGCTTTCGCGGAAGATAGCATTGGGTCCGGCTCGTTTCGCCATCAGGCATGCTGAGATCGCGAACTCAGAAGAGATCATCGCCGCAATCGAAGCTAACAACAGTAAGGACCATCCGATTCGCATCGTCCCGCACGGCGACGAGGGGATTAAGGTCTTCCTGCTCGGGCGAGTCGGGGCTGATAACAGGGATCTTGTAGTCTCTCCGTGGGGAGTTCCAGGGATCCCGGAACACAATGAACTCCGCGGGATTACGGATCCTCCTAAGCTCAACCCTTAGATTCCCCGGCACAGCGGTAGCGCCGCCGCGACGAACGCTTGCGCCTGCTGCCCGACGAGCCGCCGCGTCTCGCACGAGGCCTGGATCGCTGCCTGCTCGATCGCAGACACGGCAGCCTCCAGCTCGTCTGCAGTAGGGGCGGAAACTGCGAGGAGGCCGGTGTAGCGGAGGACTCCGTGACCGCTGGTGAGGTCTGCTTCCTGCTGCATCACGTCTTGATATTCGGCGGCCTGTTGGGCGTCTTCGATCTGACCGACTTTCTGTCGTTGGGCTGCGTCTGAGATGTATTCGGTTTTCTTCTTGCGGATGTCGCGGGCTGCCTGATCGGAGCGGATCGGGTCGCACAGCAGCGTGAATGCGCGCCTGATCCCGGAAGTCAGTAGGACGGGTGCGAGGAAGCCTGGGTAGACGAGGGATCGTGGCCACTCGCTGATCCATAGCACCGCGTGATGCGCGCTGTCGGAGCGAAGCCCGTCCCATGTTTCTTCGACTGCGACGGGGCCTGCGGCGGCGAGGTCTTGTCCGATGTCTCCGGAGCGTTCCAGGGTCGCGGCGATTGCCGGGTCGTAGGCGGAGCGCAGCATGATCGCGAGTTGCCCTGGCGTGTACCAGTCGGATGGTTTCAGGTCCGCGGTGCGCAGCGCGGTGGTGAGGGTGTCCATTTCTTGTTTCAAGACGACGGCTGCCCCTTTCAGGCTTCCGCCTGCGGTGCGGATCGCGCGGAATGCCGCCCGCATATCCAGGGAGAGGGAGATGGTGGAGATGTGGCGTTCCCCTGCGGGGCCTGCCCGGTCGATGAGTTCCCGGTAGGTGCGGGCGACCCACGAGTCGTCGTCGTTGCCGTGTTCTGCCCACCACTGCGCAAGCCCCGACCCGGAGTCAGGGACGGTGTGCTCGAGCACCTGGAGGCGGGCGATGCGGGTGGAGCGGCATGCGGTGGACAGCACCCTGCCCCAGGCATGGACGCGGCGTTCCTGCTCGCCCGGGTCGAGAAGGATGAACGACGGGTGCGTCACCTCCAACAGCGCCGTCAACGTCTGGGCGTGTGGGTCGTGCACCATAACCGCCCCGGTCTCTGGGTCTTCGTATTGCCGCAGTGGTGCTGCGTCTCCGGGGAGGGCGAGTGTCCCGGCTGGGCGGGGCTTGACGATCCGGCGACGGTACGGGGTCTGCTTCAGGGTGCTGCGGAGGAGCCAGTGCAGGGAGATGGGCACCCATTCGACGAGCTTGCGTCCGCTGACGGGGATCCAGGCGAGCGCTGCGGCGGTGCCCCAGATGGGTGCGGTGTAGAGCGCTGCAGGACCGCCGGTGTAGAGGGAAGCGATGAACACGGCCACGGCGATGGAGAGCGCGATCACCTGCGGAAGGGAAAGACCAAGGATGATGCCGCGTTTGGTGAGGCGGGAGAACTTCACCGGGGACAGTTCAAACTCGTTCTGCGTGGATGCGGTACTCATGCGGTTCCTCCTGAAAACAACGACGGGTGCGTGCAGGTCAGGTACGAACACAAAGACGCGGGCGGCAACCCGGTTTGGGGTTGCCGCCCGCGTGACGGACGTGCTTTCTTCTCTCCTTTCAGGTGCGGGGCGGCATCAGGACTTTGGGGCAGGCTTCGGTGGTGGCGGTGGGGCGTCCCCGCCTGCGGGATTCTCTGGCGGTGCCTTCGGCGGCGTGCTCGCGGGCGGCGTGCTCGGTGGTGGTGGTGTGGAGCGGTCCGGGGGCGGTGGCGGGGTTTGTGCTTCGCCTGCGGCTCCGGCGTGGTTGTCGGCGGTGCGGCCGATCGCGCCGCCGAGCTTCGGGCCAGCTTCCGCAGCTCCCTTGGCGATCTTCGCCCCGGCAACCGCGGCGATCCCGACCGGCCCTGCCGCAGCTCCCGCCCCGGCACCACCCGCAGCTGCCGCACCACCACCGGAACCTGCAGCCGCACCGCCAGATCCCGCAGCAGCGCCACTCCCACCACCCGCAGGCGCGGATCCGCCGCCTCCTGCAGGCGGGGTGGGTTTGCCTGACGGTGGCGGAGGGTTCCCGCCACCGCCTCCACCGCTGCCACCGTTTCTGTCGCCGCCGTCGAGGACCTTCTGCGGTCCTGCACCGTCGGGCTTTCCGGGCAGCGGCATGGGCCGGTTCATCGACTGCTTTGACTCTTGTTCGGCGGACATAACGTGGTACATATCGAAGCCGACGAAGCTGATGAACTTGTACACCATGTACGGGGCGAACGCGGCGATAAACATCAGCACGATTCCCGCGATCGGATCCGCGATCGAGGACAGGTCCAAGTCGATGGGTGCGTTGACCTGATTGATGGCGACGAGAAACACCACCACGATCACGAGCTTGGAGAAGATCAACGCGAGCACGAACGATGCCCACTTCCCAAACCAGCCCTTTGTCGCATCCCAGGACGCTCCGGACAGGGCGATGGGGGCCATCACCACTGCGACGAGGATCAAGGCTTTCCGGATGAGGAGTGAGAACCAGACGATCGCTGCGGCACAGATCGCCAAGAAGCTGAGGAAGATCGTGATGATCGCTCCGGCTCCTGGGGCGGTGAGGTTGATCGCGGTGAGCCCGGCAACGAGCACCCCGATCTTTCCGCCCATCTCTTCCAGCGTGCTGCCGGTGGCTTGGATGATGCCGATGCAGAGCTGATCGACGACCTCGAGCAGGGTCGCGGTGAGGGTGATCACCAGGAACGACCCCAGCACGCTCTTTGCGAGCCCCAGGGCTGCACGGGACAGGGCGGTGGGGTCGCGCCGGATGAGGCCGGTGATGAGTTGGAGGCAGAAGAAGATCAGCATGATGAAGATCGCGATCCCGAAGATCACGTTGTACACGCCGATGTAGCCCGCCCCGGTGACATCGACCAGGGTCGTGGAGTCGAACAGTGCCCACACGCCCTGGAAGATCCAGGACGCGGCCTGCCCGATGGCTTGTGCGAGCCAGTCGAAAGGGGCTGCCACGAGGGTGGCGGCGCCCTCGCCGACGGCATCGCAGACGTTGCTGATGATGGGGACGTCGCAGATTCCAGCCACGGGGTTCCCCTCCCTTCTTCGGGTAGAGGCGGTGGGTTAGGAGACGGTCTGGCCGACGTTCCAGAAGAAGTTGATGAGCGTGACCGATGCGCCGGTGATGATCGCCGCACCGCAAGAGATCAGCACCCCGACCTTCCCCCTGGAAGCGAGATGCGGGTTGGAGGAGTTCGACCCGAACCCCCACACCACTGCGGAGACGATGAGGGCGAGGACAGACAGGATCAGCCCGATCGTCATCACTGCGCCGACGACGGTGCGCAGCGCGCCGATACCGGGGAGGCCGGAATCGTTCGGGGAGATGTCGATGTTCGCGGGCAGGACTGCGGCGACGGTGGTGAGGGTGTCGAGGACGGCAAGCATGGTGGGCTCCTTCACAGGCTTCGGCCCGCAATGAGATAGCTGCGGGGTCACCCGTCAGGTGCGACCCCGAAACACCCGCCCGGAAGCCCTGGGATACCCGGTGTTAGAGGGTGTCACCGAGGTTCAGGAGGAAGTTCATCCACGCGACACCGGCACCTGCGAGGACAGCGGCACCGAGAGAAACGAAGACCCCGACCTTGCCTTTCGCCGCAACACCAGGGTTGCCATTCGAAGACGAGATCGCCCAGACAATGGCGGAAACCACGAGCATGAGCACGGAGACGATGAGCACGATCGTGAGCAGTGCGCCGACGATGGAGATCAGGGTGCTGCGGCCTCCCACCCCGGACAGATCCGGGTAGACGTTCTCGGCCGGAAACAAAGCCAGTAGAAGGGCGGTGGTCATGTGGTTCTCCAAACGTGAGTGGGGCGGGTGGGCACCGGTCAGGTGCGCCACTCGCCCCACTCGCTTGCGCTCAGAAGGAGCAGGCGGGGCCGCCGCTTGCGGGGGCTTCGATGCCCTCCACGCCGCGCTCGGCGAGCCACGGCTCGGCATCGACCGCGGTTGATCCGGCTCCGCCGGGGTGGACTTGGAAGTGCAGATGCGGGCCGGTCGAGTACCCGCTGCTGCCAACGTCACCAATGTGCTGGCCCGTGATGACGCGGTCGCCTGCGGTGACGTGGATGCCGTGCGCCCACATGTGGATGTATTTCGTGGCGACTTTCTCCCCGCCGATGGTGTGCTCGATCGTGATCTGCCCCGAATACCCGTCAACCATGCCCGCATAGGTCACGACCCCGTCCGCGAGAGCGAAGATCGCCGTACCATCGGGGGCGGCCCAGTCGGTGCCGCGGTGGTAGCTCGACTCACCACTGATCGGGTCGGTGCGCGGCCCGAATGTTGAGGTGCGCACGTACGTGCCGGTCGGCAGCGGAAACACCAGGCGGCTTGTCTCAGGGATGTCCGCATCCCCGGGCGTGCCGCTGCCATTCCCGCTGCCGCGAACGGTGAGGGCATCGAGGATGGTGCGGGCTACGGGCTCATAGTTCTGGTACCGGTCTGGGTAGGCGGACACTTCGACGGCTTGGGCGGCTTCACCCTTGTCCATCTGTTGCCACCCCGGAATGTCCAGCAGCCCCCGCGGTGAGGGATAGTTCGGCCCGTCTGGGCCGCCGTAGAACGCCTTCGCTTGGTAAGTGGTGTCCATGAGCTCTGCGACGGTGCCCCACCCGGCCTGGGGGCGCATCTGGAACAGGCCCAGGCTGTCGTGATCGGACCCGGTGCCGTCATTCGGGTAGTTGCCGGACTCGGGGTAGGTGCCGGTGTTCGCGAGCTGGCGGAGCGTGGATTCCGTCAGCGCCGCCATGAGCGCGATGAGGATGCCATCCCGCCCCACTCCTGGGGTGTTCGCTCCGGTGGTGATGATGGTTCCGGCGTGGGTGAGCTGCTGTTTGTTCAGGGTGAACGTGTACCCGTCTTTCATCGTCACCTTGAGCGAATCCGGGATCGGCCCGAGCATCACATCGGAGGCGACGCAGTTTGCCTGATTCGTGACCGCAGGGTTCATGACCACTCCGATACTCAGGAGCCCGAGCATCGGCGCAAGGAGAACAAGCACGAGCGCGGCGATGGCTGCTTTCTTCACGACTGGCCCCTCTCGTTCTATCGGAGGGGGTTGTCGAGTTCGGACAGCCTGAGCAGATGGCAGCGGTCGAACACCGGCTTGCAGGAGATGAACACGGTGAATGCCACCGCATGCGCGCTGTTGACGGGATCGTCGTACCAGACACCCTCCCGAATGCGCGTGCCTTCGACTGTGTACGCGTAGGTGCCTTCTGTGATTTGCCCGCTGGAGGCGGTGACGGCTTCGTCCCACTGGGCGGGAATGAAGATGCGGTCGATGTCGATCGACTGCCGGGTGCGGTACTCGGCCAGATCCCGCCACGTCGACGCGGACGGGAAGTAGCCGTCGAGGTCCGCGATCAGTCCCGGAGTTTCGGTGCCCGAGGGGTCCGCGTCCTCGGTCAGCACCGCCCGGTGATCCGACGGGGTCAGCAGCGTGAACGTGTCCCACGTGAACAGCGCTTCAGCGACCGACCGAACGTAGACCTCAGGGTCATTCGTCCGCGCCAGTCTCGGCAGTTTCGCTTCTGCGGGCTCCTCGCTCCGGGGCGGTGATGTCGCCGACGAGCCTGGCGGTGTGGTCTCGGATGGGGCGGGTGCTGTGGGGCCGGTGATGAGGCCGTAGATACCGATCCCGGCGAAGATCGCGATGACCAGTCCGGTGGCGGTGAGGGCGATGATCAGGCGACGCTTGCGGCGCTGCTGATCATCCAGAACGGGTGCAGACATGAGAAGCCTCCAAGCAAGGAGAAGGGCGGGCAGAGTCACCCATCAGGTGCGCTGCCCGCCCAGAAACCCCCAGACCGCTCGGCTACTCGTCCGCTGCGTCAACGCTCTCTTCGGGCACCTCGGAGCCCTGACCCTGTGCGGTGTCGCGGGCTGCTTGTGCCTGATCGAGAAAGCTCGAGGCTGACGTGATGTAGGTGGTGACGAGGTCCCATTGCTCGTCGTCGGCGTACTTGCCGAACTCGGCCGGGTCGTAGCGGTCCCACCAGCCGTGTTCCCGGCGCAGCAGATCGACGAGTTTGCGGATCGCATGCTTTTCTCGCAGCAACGGATCCACGTCCTTCCACCCCAGCGAGGTCTCGTTGGTGGCGGCCTTCTGGATCTCGCGCACGCGGGCAAGCGCAAGCCCGGACTCTTTCATCGCCTCCGCCGGGGAGTCGATCCCAGAAAGCCCTCGCAGCTCAGCAACAGCCGCACTGCGGGCTGCCTCTGGGGTATCGGGATGTTCAGCGGCACGGGTCAGGTGCGCGAGGTGCTGGCGGGTCTTCACGGCCTGGTAGCGGCCGTTGACCTTGCGGTCCTCGTTGATCTCAAGGAGTGCTTCCGCGGCGTGCTGGCGCACATAGGGGTCTTCGGTGTCGTCGGCGGCGATGTGTTTGAGCTGATTGATCTGTTCCAGCATGGTCCGCGAATCCCGACCCGTCACCGCACGAGCCGCCTGCACTCGCGCTTTGCCGTCATTGACGTTCTTGCGCGGGGGTGCCGAATCGGCACCCCCGTCTTCTGCGGACGAAGAGTCCATGTGCTGCTCCCGGTCCTCCGCCCCGAAGCGTGTGGCTGCATCACGTCGCTCGGCGTCCTCTGCGTACAGGCCTTTGAGTTCTTCGTAGAGTTCTGCTTGTTCGAGCGGTTTCAGGGCTTTGTGCAGGGTCTGCTCGTCACGGATTGCGAGGACGTAGGAGAGCTTGTCCGAGACGCCGGGAACGACCCAGATCGGGGTGACGCGCATCCCGATCCGCTCCATAGCAGCGACCCGGCGGTTCCCGGTGATGATGACGTAGTCTTCGGTGACCGCGGGCGGGTTCAGTACCCCCACGCGGCGGATCGAGTCACACAGATCGTCGAGGTCTTCATCGGGGTCGCGGCGATACTGCGACCCTTTCTTCAGCTGGTCGATGGCGTGTTCCAGCACCAGATGCCCGCGACTCATGCCGCACCCCCTTGCCCGTCCTGCAGGCCAGGTACGGACGCCATCCGGCGGGATGATTCCACGAGGGTTTCATCGCGGAGAAGGTCGGCGACATCGTCACCGAGGAGCACACGGGCGAAGAGGCCATAGTCGCCGCTTTTGCGCCTCCCGGTTTTGGTTCCGACGACCAGACGCACCAGGCCCGCCCAGGCTTCTGGGGTGTAGCCGAGCCGGATCGCGATGTGCAGCTCTTTCGACACGATCTCCAGCGCCGAGCTGGATGACGACAAGCCGGTGATGCGGTGGGCGATGTAGTCCACGGCCTGCTCGACGGGGCGGGCAGGCCAGTCGGTGAGGACGAGGAACACGCTCGTGGCACGGATCACCCGATCCACCGAATGATCCTCACCCCCGTGGCTTCTCGCGTAGAGGGAATGCGCGTGGGGGTGGACGTCGTAGAAGAACTCCTCGTAATGTCCCGCCCGCATCGGCTCCTCCGCGGGGCGTTTTGAGGGGCGGCGTGCCTTGTCTTGGCTGGTCATGTTCCGGTCCGCGTGCACCTCGGCGGCGATGCCGAGCGCGACGGCACGGGTGATCACCGCCCAGGGGTCGTCGGCGCGGAGCGTGGTGGGTTGCCGCATCGCAAGGAACGCCTCGTATGCGGCATCGTCTGGCGGACGCCGCCACGCTTTCGCGATCGGCGTGTACTTGTGGGTGACGTAGACCATGAGTTCGGCTGCGACCGGGCTCGACGCCCACGCATTGTGCTCATTGAGATCCGTGATGAGCGTCCGCAGCCCTTCACCGGTGGTGAAGTCCGGTGCAGGATGCTGGTGTTGCGAGAATTGGGGTGTCATGGTGACTCCTGGCATGAGAGAAGATCCGTCGGTAGATAGGTGTGACACCCACCCGACACACGCCCCTCATCCCGCCAGTACCGTGGAGAACAACGCCTGGAACAGGCAAAGGAGTACCGTCAGGCCTACCCGAAGCGGGCAGCCTGTCAGATGTTTTCGTCCGGCGTCAGTTGGACGTCAGCGAGGAGTGTGAGAGTTCGTGGTGGTGGGTGGTGTCCGGTGCTCGGGTAGCGCCGGAGCCGGAATCGCTCATCGGCTCACCCCCGTCCTCCCGAGCCGCAGCTCTTGCGTCTGGGCCGGGACCGTGGTGTCTGGGTTGATCTGCTGCTGCCTGCGCGCCAAGCGTTCGGCGAGCTGTGCTCGCCCCTCACGGATACCCTCGAAAGTGGCGTCACGCAGCCGAGTGTTCAGCTCGGCACCTTTGCCGACGATCGCGCCACCTGCGCGCGCAGCGACATCAGTGGGACGAACCCACTCCACTCCGGTACGCCCTCGCACTGAGGTCTGCCTGGTGAGGGTAGGGTCGCCGTGTGTGGCGAACTCCGATGCCCGCTCCGCATCCCGCGTCTCCATACCGGGCGACGCGTTGGGTACCTCGGGCAGGTCGTTTGCTGGGAAACGAGGGTCTGGCAGTTCGGCTCGAAGCTGAGCAGCGTTCTCAGCCGCTTCGTGTGGGTTCACGGGTGTCGGTTCAGTCATGGGATGCTCCGTTCTCTCGACGGTCAGGTGCGCTCAGCCACCGGCCCACCGTTGTCGGATGCACCCCAAGCTCTGTGGCGATCTGCCGCTTCGAGACCCCTTCAGATGCCAACGCGACCGCCCGCTCACGCACCACGGTGCTCTGCTTCGTGGTGCGAGCGGATCTACGCGCAGAGGTTTCCGCATCGGATACGCCTGCCCTTCCCGCCGATGGGAGCCCCGGGATCGAATCCACAACCGACTCATCCAGATTCGCCGGTGCGCTTTGCTCGATGAACGTTCGCGCTTCGGAAGCCCGGTGTGGGGCTTCGTTGCGCGTGAGCTCGACGGTCAAATGGGTCATTGCGAGCAGCACCAAGGGTGGGACTGAGGCGACAAGGGCTGCGATGATCGCGGGCACACGAGTGTCTGAGGCGACGACGGCGTGGGTGATGTTCGCCGCGACACTCACCCCAGCACCGGAAGCGAGCAGGAGCCAGGCGAACCGGCGTGCGGCGGGCGCGGAGTTGCGGAGTGCGACGACGGAGATCGTCGCTTCCAAGATCACCCCGTCAACGATCAGCGGCCACACCCACGCCTGTCCCGCCGGTACCCCCGACAGGACCGCGAGGTCCTGCAGCGTCGTGAACGACAGCCAGAACGCACCGAGGGCGAGAAGAATCGTGCCCGTGACGGCTAGGACAATCACGCCGCGTGACACCCCAGACCGTCCCACCTCTGCGGCGCGTACGTGCAGGTCCGGGGCGCTCACGATTACCGCCTCATCCCGGCAAACGAGCGCCCCACTATCGGCTCAGCTACGGCCGCATCCAGATTCAGCGCGGTGGTGCGGTGTGCGGACTGGATAGTTATTGCGATCTCCCGCGCTTCAAGCCCGGTGCGGGTGGCGGCGGGCTCGAGCAACGCATACGAGTCGCCATCGCTCAGTCCGCTCTCGGCGAGACGGCACGCAGCCCAGAACAGGCCCGCATTCCGATTCCCCTCCGTCAGCGTCCCCACCCACGCTACGAGCCCCTCCACCGAACCATCACGGTCCGGCCTGTCAGAGCTCGGCCTGGTTCGTTGCGCTGGGGTCGGGGTGAGAAGATCCCGTACCGCTGCCGAGTCGACTGGGCGTGGGTTTCTGCCGCGGGCGATGATCTCGTAACGCCGCGGTCCGTGTTCAGTGTTGACCACGGACGGTGGGGCGATGATGTAGCCGCCGGTGCCACGGAAGTCGACATGTGCTCGGCCACGCGACCACGATCTCGCCGCGCGCTCGGGGTTGCTCGGGTAGTAGAGATGCAGGCCACCCGACGGCGAACGCACCACAGCGTCCCATCCATCGACGAGGTTCTCCCGACGCAGCGTCCGCAGGACGGGAAAGCCGGAGCCTGTGGCGTGCACGTCGACATCGAGGACATCGATACCGACGCCGGTGGGGATCCCGATGTTTGCCTCCGGATGATTCCGCCACCACGCACCCACTTGTTCGAGATCCGTGGTGGCGTCGTGGAACCCGTGCTCGGTGAGGGGTCGCTTCCCGCCTGGCACGCACGGGAACACCGCCACCCCGGCTGCGGCATTCGCGGCTGCCGCGTATGCCAAGCGCAGTGGCAGTCGGGTGGGAAGGAGTCTGGGTGTGGGGTCGGTCATCGGTCGGGCACCTCCTTTGGTGACACAGCGCGAGCAGTCATCGATGCTCAGCGTGCGGTGTCATGCGGAAGGTGCGGCGGCAACAGTGCGTCATCACCCTGGGGTGCAGAGTCCGCTCTCGAGCATTCCCTAGTCCCATCAACCACTACCCGGCCCGAACCGTGGCCGTCGAGAGTTTTCGTGAGAGATGCGTCAAATCGTCAAGAAGATGCGTCGAATCGTCAAACACGCCCACCCTCACCTCCGCCACAAAAACAGCAGGTGGTGCTACAGATCGCGTTCGATCTCACGTCCAGGAGCCGGCCGCTGTGGCCCCTCGCGCTCGCTGTCCAACTGCTGTTCATGTTCAGCAAGGAGGTCCCCGATCAGCACCCCACGCTCAAGCCGCGACGCAGGCTCCACCCCTCCCAGATCGGGTGGCAGCGCGCCTGTGCGCCCGGTAGCGGTGACGTGCTCGTTCACCCAGTACAGCACCTCGGTCAGGGGTTCGTGCTCGGTGTGGTGTTCGAGGATCCAGGCGATCTGATTCATTGCCGTGCTGTCGTGCTCTGCTGCTGGGAACGCCGCAGCCGCCGTCGCCCCATCCTCGCCGGGTACGGGGCCGACGACGAGCCGGAACTCACCTTCCCCGTCGATCCCGGTTGCCTCGTACACGCCCGCGGGCATCCAGTCGTGCGCCTCCGACGCGCGGCCCGCGAACAGCTCACCGTCTACAGGATCATCGGGATCTAGCACTCGAACATCCGGGTCAGCCGCGTTGAGCATCGCCTCCAACTGGTCACGCTCCCGCCGGTCCAGCGGCACCACACGCAGCCCGGAGTCGCCGCTATCGACCAGCCCACGGAGGGTGTGGATGACGGCGAGGTCGGCCGGTGTCCACGTGCGGGAGAACTGCTCCGGCAGATACGAGGTGCGCAGCCCACCCTCACTAAGCACCCCTCGAAGCGCGTGGTCTCGGCGCAGGGCCGTAGCGATGAAGTCGCTGCGCCATTGCGAGTGATCCCACCGGTACTGCATATCGTTGTACTCGCCCTCATACGCAGGGGCGACCGTGACGAGATAGTCGTCTTTGACCGGTTCCACCGGCAGCGGATCCCGCTCCAGCAGATCGATCACCGCGTCCCGCACCCGCTCCGCATCCACGACCTTCGAGCGTTGCTGATGGGCCTGTTCGAGTTCCTCCAGCCGCTCCAAGAGCTCGGGCAGACGGGCTGCCGAATGAGCCAAGTGCAGGCAAGTCTCGCGCCACTGCTCATGCGCATCCTCAAACCTGTCAACGTCTCGGCCGCCATCTTGCAGAGTGAACGCGTCTTGGCGGGGTTCGGGTGGGAACATGCGCGCGACGATCTCCGGAACCCCGGACCCCTCGAACGCCTCCCACCCAGCACCCGGATGATGCTCTGGATGCTCGCCCAGTAGCTCGGGTTCGGTTGGCGGTAATGAATGATCTTCGGGCATGACGGCAGACTCCTTCACGAATGAGTAGACGGGTAGCGAAATGAACACGAACAGCGGCGGCAGTGCCGCGTTCTATTGGTAGGCATGTGAACCGGTGAAAAGCCCCCTGTTACGGCAGGAATGCGCGGTGAAGTCAAGAACACGCGCGATAACGACAAGCCGAGACCGGGTCACCGCTCGAGCGGCATCGTGGCTGGCGCTTCGCTGTTTCGTAAGGAGGACTCCTCAGTCAGCGCTTGCTCTCGTTCACGGAGGTCCTGCTCGAGGTACCGATTCACGAAGCCGTGGTTCGTTCCGTCCGCTCCGCCAGCCAGGGGGACCTGGTGGAACGAGACGACGGGTGCGGTGTCGCTTCGCGCAGTGCTTCCAGCCAGTCGTCGACATCACGGGGCTCCACCCAGTCTTGGGGCGGCGGATTCGACTGTAAGAAATCCGTTGCACCCGCATACGCGTCGGAGTCCTCAAGCATCTCGTGGATCGTCACCGCCATCGTCCGCGCTAGCGAAACTGGGCTTCGATCTGCGATCACTGTTGGCTCAACTTCCGGGTCGTCTGACCATACGATCACCCCTAGCCATAACGAACGCGGCAGGGGCGGCTGGCTTCTATCGGCAGGTTCAGAGGTCATGGTGGAGTCCTTCCAAGCGAGAGCTCGCGACCTTCATGCGCGAGAGCTACGGGATAGGTGCGGAGAGATCAGCGCTAGACCTCCAGCCGTGAACGAATCAACGGAATGAATGACGGATCCTTCTCCACACCGACCACCCCGTAGTGGGCTTCAACGGCGGCCTGCAACGTCGTCCCGGAACCGGCGAACGGCTCAAGCACCAACCCTCGCGGAGGGGTAACGAGCGTGATCAGCCAACGCATGAGCGCCAGCGGTTTCACGGTTGAATGTGAGACCCCGAACGCGCGGGGCCGCTCTTCACGACCTGGTTTGTGATCGAAACGGAAGATCGGGAACTTCCGTGACAGCGATTCGACCTGCCAGGTGCCCGTCAACATGTCGAGCGCATCGGCCTGCTCCTGATCGAAAACGACATTCGTCGGCCACCGGTCATCTGTGAACCTTGCCCCCTCGATGTTGAGCCCGCCGACGCCATGCTCGAGCACGTTGCGGATGACTGTTCCTTCGAGCGGTTTCCGGGCGATGATGATCGGTTCGAATGCAGGTCGTAGAGCGGTGCCCCATCCGTCCCACAGCTTGGCGTCGTCGGTGACCGGGGTGCCTTTAGATAGGACGGTGCGGGTTGCGCCGAGCACTCCGTCATGGTCGGTGGTCTGCACGATGCGGTCGGTGCGGTGTGCACCGTGGTGTTTGTCGATTGCGTGCGCGAGGTCCATGCTCTTGGGCATCCCGGTGGTGTGCAGCCATGCGATCTGGTCACGGATCTCGAACCCTGCATTCTCGATTCCGCGCACCATGCGATGCCATGTGCGTGCACCACCGAACGCTGCAACATACGCGCCAGGCTTCAGCGCGTGCAATGCTCCTGCAGCCCACGCCGTGCACCACGCTTCGAACACTTCCGGTGCAGTCATTGCAGACGTCTCCATGTGTGGGAGGGATTCGCGGAATCCGGATGCGTCGTCCCAGGAATTGCCGTTGAAGCTCAACCCGTAGGGCGGGTCGGTGACCAGAGCGTCGATGCTCGACTCTGGGAGGAGCGGGAGGAGTTCGACGGCGTCACCGAGGTACACGGTAGCCCGCGCCTTGGCGATGACCGGGGCGGGGAGTTCGGCGAGCCTCGGCGCGGGCGGCGGTGTGGGGTCTGGCATGGCTGGTGGCTCCCTGCTGTTCGGGGCCTGTCCGCCTTCGTCTGCGACGAACAGGATCACCCAGCAGGTACGGGCCACACCGAGGGTTCCACCGCGACAGAACCCCGCCGTCAGATTCAAACCACCCGCGCTCGCCTCACTCGAACCAGCCACCAGGAGTCGGTCTGGCTTCGCCGATTCCCAGTGCTCTCATTCCTCCACACACGATCGGCAATCAACGAGGGCCTCCTCTAGCTGGACAAGAGACAGCGCCGAACTTGCCACATCTTGTAGAGTTGTCCGAGGAGGTTAGTAATGACTGGTGGAGTAACTCGGGAACGAGGCGAACTCGAGCAAGAGATCATGCGGTTACTGCGTGCACAACCCCAACCGATTGGTGCCCGGGAACTGCAGGATCTGTTCTCGGGTCAGGTGCCGGCGTATACGACCTTGATGACAGTGCTTACACGACTGGAGAAGAAGGGCGAGGTCGTTCGCTCTGGGAGCTCTCCGCGGAAGGTGAAGTTCTTCCCTGCTCGATCGGATGAGGAGCATGCGAGCCAGACGATGTTGTCTGCGCTTGGTAGCGCGGGAGATCGGCGTGCCGCACTGCTGGCATTCGCTGGCAATCTTGACGAAGACGATGTGGCTTTTCTGAGTTCCGCTTTCGTTACACCTCGCAATAAGCGCTAGCTCTGCTCGTGCTCTGGATAGTTCATGCCTGCTTCGGTAGCGCACTGATCATGTCGCTGCTTGCCCCGCTGGTCCTGACCATCGGACGTTGGCAGCTCCTGCATCCACGGACTGCTCTCACCGCTTGGTTTGGGGCTCTCTTTGCCGGCGTGGCACTTGTTCTGGTTGGTCTTGCGATCAGTGTGATCGGTGCAGTTTCTGCGCCGGATTATGTGGGTGGAACCGAGTCCCTTCTGCTTACTGTGGTCGCTTGGCTCGGACTCGGCGTGTTCGGAGCGGTAGCAACCATGGTTTCCGTATCGTCCGAGCCGATTGTTGAGGCGCGGCGAGAAGCCCTGAAAGTCTTGGCTCCGGTAGCAAGGTCTCGTGAAGCGCGGCAGGGGTTCACTCTTGTAAGGTTCGACTCTGACGAAGCGGTCGCGTTTGCTGTTCCCGGCAGGCGTCCCGAGATATTCATCTCCTCAGCGGTGGAGGATCTGCTTTCTCAGGCGCAGTTGAGTGCAGTGCTCGCGCATGAATATGCGCACCTACGCCACCATCACGGGTGGGCGCTTCGCATTGCCGCCGTCAACGCCTTTTGCCTCGGCCGTCTCCGTCCGGGCCGGGCTTTGCATCGTGCAACAAAGCTCCTCGTTGAACTCGCAGCTGATGATGCGGCGGCGCGTCAGGCCGGGGCCGCGAACCTTGCGAATGCGCTCATGCTGCTCGCAGAAAGCGATGGAGATGCGGGGATGCGGCTTCGTGCGACACGTTTGACGAGTAAGCGGTGGCCATCTGCATCCCGTCGGCGGCTTCCGAAGGCTATTGCAGCGACAGTTCTTCCGTAGTTCTCGCAACCCGCTATCCTCGTTCGGTCGGCGTTTGCGGGGCCGGATGCAAAAAGGTCGTCACCGAGTGACGACAAACAACACCGTCGACGGATGGACACGGGCTCAGTGGAGCCGCTGCCAGCCCGTGCTTCGCAGTTCGCCAGGAGCCTGCATGAACGCGACGCTCGACGACGCTGAAACTCTCCTGCTGAACGAGTTCTAGTGCAGCGAAAGATTGAACATGCTCCGGTAGTCCCAACTGGCATTGCGCCAGTCTTCTGAGTCGAGGCAATGCCGGGTATCAACGATAAGCGGGCGTCGGACCATGGGGAGGAGTGCTGCTGGGTTCAGGCGCCGATATTCCGGCCAAGCCGTCGCCACTAGCGTCACGTCGGCCTCCCGCATTGCCTCCTCGGCTGTTCGCACGAACTCAAGCCGACTGTCCTCTCCGCGTGACGCGGTCACTACAGGATCCGCGATGCGCACGCGCAGTCCGGCGCTCATGAGTGCGTGTGCGAGAGCGATCGAGGGTGACTCGCGTATATCGTCCGTCTCGGCTTTGAAACTCGCTCCGAGGATCGCGACCTGCGAGTCCTGGTGTCCAGAGAGCTGTGCGATAACCCACTCGGCGATGTGCTGCCTCTGTGCGGCGTTGATTGTGTCGACTTGAGTGAAGAACTGGGCTGCCTCAATAGCGCCTGCACGCTGAGCGTAGTGCGCGAGCCCGCGAGTATCTTTCGGGAGACAGCCGCCACCGTATCCCAGGCCGGGGTTCAAGTGGGAGGCGCCGATCCTGGGGTCCGCGCCGAGAATCTGCGCCGTCTGGAGGGCATCGGCGCCACTGGTGGCGGCGAGTTGCGCAATGGTGTTGATGAAGGAGATTTTGGTGGCGAGGAACGCGTTGGTGGCGAGCTTCACGAGTTCGGCGGTCGCGAGATCCGTGATGACCCGTTGAGTTCCTCTGTCGAGGATCGGTGCATAGACCTCATCGAGCAGGCGAGCGGCTTCCAGGCTGCTCACACCGTAGATGAGTCGATGGGGCGCGAGGGTGTCTCTCACTGCAGTACCTTCTGCGAGGAACTCGGGGTTCCAAGCGAGTTCAGCACCGGGACTCTCTCTGTGAAGCTGAGCAGCGAGTGCCGCTGCTGTGCCAGGAGGGACTGTGCTCTTACCTATAACGAGATCACCCGGCTGCAATGAGGGCACGAGGGAACGCAACGCGTTTTCGAGGTAGCTGGGGTCGAAGCCCTCGTTAGGGGCGAGTTCGGGCGTGCCTACGGTGAGGAAGTGGGCGCTTGCGCCCCGCGCGGCGCTCGGTTCGCCGGTGACATCGAGTGTGCCATCTGTGAGCGCTGTACGCACAAGCTCCACGAGACCAGGCTCGTGCATCTCGTGTGTGCCATCAAGAATCTTGCGGACACGTTGCGTGTTCGCTTCGACTCCGACGACCGTGTGTCCGAGCGAAGCGAGGGCGGCGGCGTGGACAAGGCCGAGGCGCCCGAGGCCGATGACAGATATTCTCATTCGTTCTCTTCCTGAGACCTTGCGTCTCGCTTCGCGATTTTGACGGGGCTTCTTACGAAGCGCTTCCACAGTCGTTTCGCGCTGTAGAAGAGATCCTCAAGTTCCTCACGGACCGTGGGAGGCTCGTCGTCTTCTCGCCTCGCAGGACCGCTCAGACCGATCCACAGGATCAGGACCATGCCCGCGAACAGCGTTGTGAGGGTAGAGAGAATGGGCCACACTGTCACGCTTCAAAGAGGGTGTGACCGATGAACTGATCTTCTTTGCATCCGGGCGGTATGGCGAACACGGCAGAGCCGATGTGCACGATCCATTCGTTGAGGAGGTCGAGTTCGTCGAGGCGTCGCTGCACGGGTGTGAACTGCGTTGCAACGTTGTATTGGTAGGCGGTGAAGATGAGCCCGGAGTTGGAGATCTCATCTCCTGTGGGGAGCTGGTCGTAGTTGTAGGCGCGACGGAACATCCGCTCGTGAGGGTCTGCTGAGCGAGCCCGTCGGATGTGCGCGAATTCTGCGATGACGGGGAACCCGATCGGAGTACGAGCTTCGAAATCAGGTTCGTCGTGCTCTTTCGTTCCGGTCAGTGGTGCCCCGGAGTCCATCCGGCGGCCGACCGCTTGCTCACGTCCGCTGCGGTCGAGTCGATCCCACTTGTCCAGCAGCATCTCGATGCGTCTCACGACGAAGCCCGTTCCGCCGTCAAGCCAGGCGGGGTTTGCGACGGGCCCTTTCCATACAACGCCCGCGAAGTCGTCACTCCCTGGTGACATGTTGACGGTGCCGTCGAGCTGACCGAGAAGATTCCGCTGGGTCCGGCCGGGCTTCTCTGAACCATAGGCTCGTCGGAACCCCTGCTGCACCCACCGCAGTGACCCGAAAGTGCGTGTGTCTTTAAGGAGCATGCGCTGGGCATGAGCCACCGTCAGTGGATCATCGGAGGCGATCTGCAGCAGCAGATCACCGTCGTTCCACTCTTCTCGGAGCTGGTCGAGCTTCAACGCCGGGATGCTGTCGAGCCAGTCGGGCCGAGCCGCGGGGTTCACGGTATCTACAAGGCGTCGACCGAATCCGAAGGTGATGGTGAGCCGAGCGGGCCGCAGAGAAAGCTCGGGTTCCGAATCCGCCAACGCGTATGTGCCCTGCGTGAGTCTGGCTGCATCCTCGGTGAGGATCATGAGCATGCGCCGCACGTCTTCGCGGGTGATTCCCTCCCGCAGTGTTACGGCCACCAGGGATTGGTGAGCCTGTGGCACCATCTCGATCCCCGCCTGATGGACGCCATAGAACGGGATGGTCTCGCCGCCTCGTAGCTGCTCCGCATCCTCGAGCGCTTCAGCCCGTGCCGCGGCTTCTCGGCCGGCAACAAATCTATCTGAACCCACGACCGCGACCGCTCCTGCGGCGGCCGCCACTCCACCGAACAAGAGCCGACGCCGCGAGAGCCCCGACGCCGGCTCATCCACGGAATCTGCTCCCGTCCCGCCAGTGGGAGCCACGTCTTCCTGCTTACTCGTCGACATACGTCTCGTTCGCGCCGGTGTAGTCCTTTGCGGGGGCTTCGAACTCGAACACTGACCCATCCTCGAGCTCGAGAGCGAAGGCCACAGTGTTGCCAGCGAGTACGGGATCGACAATGTCCATGAGCATCAGATGGTTCGCGCCCGGTTGCAGCACGTACTCCGAGTTCGCTGGGATGACGAAGCCACCATCTTTCTCCCGCATCACCATGTTCCCGTCCGCATTCTCGACGGTCTCATGTAGCTCCATGATGGGCGAGGCATCAGACGTGGCCGACACCACCCGGATATCTTCGCCGCTGTCATTGACAAGAACTCCGAAAGCTGCGGACATGCCCGATTCGGCGGCCTTGACCCACGCGTCCTTGATGCTGATCGTCGAGGACTGTTCCTGGGACGCGCTCTCCGACGACGCTGAAGGAGCGCCGGACTCGGTACTCGCGGGAGTCGTGCTGCATCCAACCGCGCCGAGTGCGAGCGCACCGGCCAGCGCGAAGCTTGCGGTGACCCTCGAGAAGGAGGCGGATTTCATGATGTGGTTCCTTTCGATCGTCGAGAAGACCGGATGAATACGACACGGGCCAAGGCAAACAACACCAGCGCGGCGAGCGACCCCGCCCCTGCGAGCAACGCAGTCCGCACTGGCCCGGAATCGCCTGAGGTGTCATCGTCGCTTGTGCCGTCGAGCGAGAATTCGCCCTGGTTGGCGTTGTCGGCTGCAGACACCGGAGCGTCTGCAGATGCAGGCTCCGGGATGGGCGCCGCGTCGGAGACATCGCCGACCGAGAACAAGAAGCTCTCACTAATCGGATGCCCGTCGCTCGAAACGATCCGCCAGCGCACCTGATAGTTGCCGTCGGGCAGCGGGCTCTTCAGCTGCTGCGTCGCAGTGAAGCCGGAGAATGTTGGTTCGCCTTCTTCCCACGAATCGCCTTCCGCGTCGACGACCATGATGATCGCGCCGACAGGAAGGGGCTCGGCAGTGAACGTTAATGCGACTTCGTCAGGCGACGTGTCGAAATGCGCTCCTGCGGTAGGTGTCTGGTTCGTCACCTGATCATGCGCATAGGCGGGTACCCCCGGGGCGAGGATCAGCCACGTGATCAAGCTGAGTACCCCAAGGAGTGCGGCAACAGGCCGATGGGCGACGGTTTGGTGAGACATCGCAACTACTCTACAACATGTAGTTCTAAATTTGATGCTCAACCGCTCGGAGGAGCACGAATCCAGCCGAGATCACCAGAATCGGCAAGGTCTCCGCTGGTCACGCGTCCGAAGCGGGTTGCGCATGATGGTTCGCGCGTCGTTTGATGAATGTCCAGACCACCCCGACCCCGAGAACAACGATGGCGAAGGTGCCTAGCGCCAGCAGCGGGATAGCTGGGGTGGTATCGCCGACGAAGCGTTGTTCCCATCCGCCCACGGGAACCTTCCCGGTGCTCTCCCACCGGTCTGCGATGAAACGCAGTGACGGCGCTGCGACGCCAATGACTCGTACCGCCTCGAGGGAGGTACCAGAAAGGGTATCGCCGGGGAGAACCACCACGTCTTCGAGAACTGTTGTCTGTGACGAGTGAGAGACCAAGGTGGTGACGTCGACCTCGAGTGCGCCAGTGACGACAGTGGTTCCGGTATTGCGAAGCTCGTAGCGTGACTCGCTACGTATCGGCGTCAGCGGCCAGGTGTTCACTCCGTCGAGTGACAACGTGCTGGTGGCCTCGAGCTGTGTGAGTCGGTCTTCGCCCGGAATTCTGAGCAGGAGTGGGATGCTGAGGCTTCTGCCACTGATTGTGTCGGTGACGACAAGACCAAGCGGGTAGTCTCCATCGTGGGCAGTGTTGGGAACGCTGATCACTAATGGAATGCTGCCCGATGCTCCGGCTTGCACTTCAATTGGGCCGTCTGCGTCGGCTCTTCTCACCCAGTTACTTGGCTCGAGAGGCGAATCCGCCTCGCGGTACTCGAGCGTGCCCTGCGGAGCGGACAGCGCGACGGAGCTGACCGATAGTGAGATCACGTCTGCGGAGGTGTTCTCAACGTCTGCGGTGAGGCTGTCACGTGCGCCAGAGAATGCTTCTACCGCGACGAATGGGCCGAGTGTTGCCTCGCTCTCGGCGATCTGCACCGACCACGGCCCCGAGTTCTGCTGAGTCTGTGTGGAAAGAGTCGTCGCCTGAGCAAGGGTGCCCGTTCCGAGCAGCGCGAGCGCTACTGCGGCTATGACTCCGCGTATTCGCATGCTTAGTTCACCTGCCGGTCACGGTCCAGCCAGTGCTGTTCGCGCAGCGTGCGGCGCAGGATCTTCCCGCTCGGGTTTCGTGGAATCTTGTCAACGAAGAGATACTGGGTCGGTCGTTTGAACGCAGCAAGCCGGTCCCGCAGGAATAGTGCCAGATCCCGACTCGTGGGTATCGTTTCGTGGGGAACGATGTAGGCGAGTACGGCTTCCCCTGAAGCATCATCCGGTACACCGATGACGGCGACATCGTTTACCGCTGGGTGTCCGGCAATTGCGTTTTCGACTTCTGCGGGGAAGACGTTTTCGCCGGCGACGAGGATCATGTCTTTGACGCGGTCTTCGATGAACAGGTATCCCTCGGCATCCAGTCGGCCGGCATCTCCGGTACGAATCCACCCGTCGATGAGCGTGTCGGCGGTCGTTTCGGGGAGGTTCCAGTATTCGAGCATCGCTGCGGGGGTGCGCAGCCACACTTCCCCGACTTCTCCTTGAGGCACCGGGGTGCCATCCTCGTCGGTGATGCGCACTTCTACTCCGGGGTAGGGGCGACCTGCTGCTCGTAGCCTCGTGGAGTCCGGGCCGTGTTGGTCGGGCGGGAGACAGATCGCGGTGTTGCCGGTTTCGGTGAGGCCGTAGATCTGTGCGAAGTCCGCGCCGAAATCGCGGGCAGCGCGGCGGAGCAGCGACTCGGTGATGGGGGCACCACCATAGATGATCTTGCGGAGCGTCGTGAAGTCGCTGAGACTCCCAGGTGCGTCGAGGATCTGTCGCAGCATCGCGGGCACGGCGATCGCGGTGGTGATGCCCAGGGAACGGATGGCGGTGCGCGCGGCCACTGCGTCGACTCCGGCATGCTGAAAACCGTCGCCCCAGCGTGGAACGCTTGAGTGGCGTACCAGAGCCCCCCAACGTGGAATCCGGGGATGCCGATCATCGCGACATCGCCATCACGCCAATCGATCCAGTCGAGGTTCGCGTTGCCCAGTGCGTCGCGGATTGCAGTGAAGCTGCGATGTCCGAGCACGACGCCTTTAGGGAGGCCAGTGGTACCGCTGGTGTAGAGCTGCGCGATCGGCGTATCCGGATGCGCCTCGAACGGCGCGGCGTCGGATCCGGAGTCTCTCCAGGCGGTGAAGCTCGGGAGGTCTGTGATGATCTCGGTGCGGCCGGTTAGCCCTGCGAGGGAGTGGTCGTGGTCGATGAACACGAGTGCTGCGTCTGCGTCGTCCACAATATGTTCCACTTCTGCGGCAGACAGGGCGGGGTTGATGGGGACGAGCACTGCCCCGGTGGCGGAGGCGGCGAAGAGGAGTTCCCAGTAGCTCGGGGTCTCGCGCCCGAGGCAGACGATGCGGTCGCCGGGACGAATGCCTGCGGAGCGGAGCGCGCCGGCGAGGCGTGTGCTGCGGTGGTGGAGCTCCCCGTAGGTGACGGTGGCGCCTGTCGGGGTGAGGATCGCCGCATGCTCAGGAGTCTGCCGCGCGTGGAACGCGATCGTATGGTTGAGGGTGGTGAGATTGGGGTGGAAGATCACGGCATGTCCTTGTTTGGCGATGGTTGTGCGGGAGCGAGCGCGGACCATACCTGCGCCAATGCGGCGGGGTTGCTGAGCACGCTCAAATGGGTGCCCGAGATGCGCTGCACTTGCTCCGGAATTGCGAGACCACTGGTCCATCGTTCGGCCTGTTCGGCGTTCTCATCGGATACGAGGACCCTTGCGTATGGTGGGAGCGGTGCGGGTTGGTGACGGTTCTGGACACGGATGCCTTGTTCCCAGAATGTTGCCTGCTGAACTGGAGGTGAGTAGCGGACAACTCCGGCAGTGGCGACGCGGAGGTGGGTGAGCAGTCGCTGGCTCAGCGGTGGTGGCGAAGCAGTACCGCTTGCTTGGCGGTAGTCAGCCACGGAGGCGGCGTCGATGCCTTTCAACACGGTATCGAGGAGCAGCAGTCGCTCAACCGTTTTCCCTTGGTCAGTCAAGAGCTGTGCAACGTCCGTGGCGATATGGCCACCGAATGAATGGCCAAGAAGCGTGTAAGGCCCCTCGGGCTGTTCGCGTAGCAGGGTCTTGAGATGGCGACGTGCGTGCGCGCGAACAGTCCAGGAGGGAACCGCTCTCGATTCGAGACCGTGCGCCTGGTAGGCGATGACGGTGCAGCCCGGGTCAGCCATGGACGCGAGGCCGAGGAAGCTCACGCTTCCCGCTCCCGCGCCCGCGAAGCAGTGCACCGTGGAAGTCGCAGATTCGGGGTTCGTCAGCCTCCGATGCGCGGGCGTGTGACGGGTGAAACGGATTCGCTGTGCGGTTTCTATGCGTGCGCCGATTTCGGCGAGTGTCGGCTTGCCCACGAGGATCTCCGCCCCGAGATCGACCGCCAGACGGCGGCGCAGGAGCACCAGTACCTTCTCCGCAGCGAGCGAAGTCCCGCCGAGCTCCGCAAAGCGATCATGTCTGCTGATCGGTTCAACTCCTAGCACCGTGCCCCACGCATCGGCGAGCACTTCTTCAAGCGGCGTGGCCGCAAGGACGATTTCCTCGTTCATGAACGGCCCCTCCTGTTGAGGATCACGACTTGTCCCGAGTAGGAAAACCCGCCACCGAACCCGAGCAACAAGACTGGACCGTCCCCAATCGCTCCTCGCGCGAGCATACGAGATAACGCGACAGGAATCGTCGCTGCAGAAGAGTTGCCCAACTCGGAGACCTCTTGCGCAGTCACCTCAAGAGGAATCGAGAGCTGGCTTGCGAGAGCAGTGATGATGCGCAAGTTCGCCTGGTGCGGAATGAACCCGGCAAGGTCTGAGGCCGTAATGCCGGCCTGTTCGAGTGCATCACGAGCAGCATGCTGGGCACGGGTGATCGCCCAGCGAAATACCGTTTGTCCTTGCTGCCGAAAGAGGTGATCCGGTGCAGCGATCGTGATGGCCTGCACAAGATCAGGGTCTGACCCCCACGCCACCGGACCAACACCGGGACGCTCAGAGGCAGAAAGCACTACGGCCCCGGCCCCGTCAGCCATCAGCACCGCAGTGCTGCGATCCTGCCAGTCGAGAACCTCGCTCATCGCATCCGCGCCTACGACCAGTGCGTGCTCTGCTGCGCCGCATCTGATCGCATGGTCGGCGACTGCGAGCGCCTGCGAGAACCCGGCGCATGCCGCGTTCACGTCGAACACCGCAGGGGCAGTCGTACCAAGCCGCGCCCCCAGTTGCGCAGCGAACGACGGGCAGCGGTCCTGAGCGGTCATTGTCGCGACCACAACCAAGTTCACATCAGAAGCCGGGACGCCAGCATCTTCAAGTGCATGTTCAGCAGCACGGGTTGCGAGGTCGAGGAGCGATTCGTCGGCGAGGATGCGGCGCTCGCGTATCCCTGTTCGTGTCACGATCCAGGAGTAATCGGTGTCGAGAGATGCCTCCAGCTCAGAGTTTCGCATCCTGCGGGATGGCAGCGCGTGACCGGTGCCGCTTATCGCGGATCCTGGGCGCACGGGGGGAACAGACAACACAGAATAACTCTACAACAGGTAGTATCTATGAGTGTGTCCCGTTCCTTCCCTCGTACCCTCGGTCGAAGAGGAACGGGCGACTCCCGTCGGGTAGCGTTAGATTCGATCTTCCTCGTGGGCGGGAGCGCGGGAACGGCGGTTCTGGGGCTCGTCTTCTGGATTGCGGCCACAACGCTCTACTCGGTTGCAGATGTGGGCCGAGCAACGACAGCAGTGAATACAGGAACTGTGCTCGCATCGATCGCGAACCTCAGTATGGGGCCGCTCTTGGAAAGATTCTTGCCAGCTGCTGGGAGGTTGCGCGCACGCGCGGTCGCTTTTGCGTTGGCCGGTTCCGCAATGTTTGCGCTGTTGCTCGGCGGCGGTTACGCGTGGTGGATGCCGGGCACGTCATTGTTTGCATCGGCCTGGGAACGAGTGGGCTTCGCGATTGCCGTCGTGGTGTTGGCTGCCTTCGCACTCTTGGATTCCGTGCTGATCGGCATGCATCGCGCCCGGTGGGTGGCACTGAAAAACGTGGGGCACGCGGTCGCTAAGCTCGGCGCGATCGTGCTGCTTGCCGGTGTAGGTGGGGGGATGTCGCTGGTCGGATCGTGGATCGTGACCGCCGTGGCTGCGGTGGGTGTGGTGGAGCTGGGATTATGGCTCACCCGTTCTCGCTGGAATGGTGCAGGTATTGATCCGGCTCTTCCGAGGCGGCCTGAGCTCGTTCAATTTGGTGCGGTGTCCTTGGGGTGGATGCTCGCGCAGGCGCTTCCCGGTATCGCGATCCCCACAATCGTCATCACAGCCGCTGGCGTTGACGACGCAGCTTATTACAACATTGCATGGACCATTGTCGCGGCCTCGCTCATGATGACGAGCCTGGTTACCGGGCCCTTTGTTGCTGCGGCATCGAAGCCCGGTGCGGATGTTGGTGCGCTTGTGCGCTCCTTCGCGCTGGTGTTATGTGGTGTCAGCCTGGCTCGCGGAATCGGGGTCGGAGCGGTCGGCCCGTTTGCGCTGCACTTGTACGGCAGTGAATATGCTGAGCACGGAAGCGAACTGCTGGTACTGATGGGGATTGCGCACGCGGTGTCAGGGGTCGCGATGCTCTACGGTGGGCTCGCCCGTGTCGCTCGACGCATTGCATATCCGATGGTCGTTCAGCTGGTGGCGTCGCTCGTTGTCGTCGCGCTGGTCGCTCTGTGGATCAAGCAGCTCGGTATCGTGGCGGTCGGGTGGGCGTTTCTCACACATGACATTCTGATCCTCATCGCTGCTATTCCACCGCTGTGGATCTTGCTGCGTCGTCTGCGCACGGATGGGTCCCTGTGATGGCGAGGCGTGTGACTGTTTGGCGGTTGGATTCCCTTCCGGGGTCTGAAACGTTCATCCGAAACCAGCTTGATGCGATGGTCAGGTGGGAGCCCACGCTGCTTGGTTCTCTTCGAGTTTGCTCTCCGCTGTCTCGCGAGGAGGAGCCGGTGGTGTTCACTCGTTCGCTGTGGGATCGCGTGGCGCTTTTCTGGGCGTCGGTTACGGGGCGTTCAATGCGTATTCGAGAGGCCCTCAGGCAGACTCGGCCAGACCTCGTCCATGCGCACTTCGCGAAGGACGCGTGGATGATCCTCCGCGCATGCCGGGCCTTGGAGATTCCGCTTGTCGTCACTGTCCATGGATACGATGTCACGGCGCTCCCGCGCGTTCGTGGTGTCCGGGGCTGTATCAATCGCTGTCGAACCCGGAGGGTGCTCCGCAGCGCCGATGCTGTGGTTGCTGTTTCTGAGTTCATCCGTGGCGAGGCTCTCAGATGGGGTGCTCCACAGGGACGAGTACGGGTGCTCCCGATCGGCGTTCCACTCACTGAGCCCGCCGTCGCTGTCTCTCGCCCGGTCGATGTGGTGTTCCTGGGCAGATTGGTTCCGAAGAAGGGTGTGAGCGATGCGTTGCAGGCGATCGCCGCTCAACCCGATGCGCACGCACTTACCTGTGAAGTGATCGGAGACGGGCCACTCCGCGCTGATGTTGAAGCGCTTGCGAAGCAACTCGACCTCCGGGTGACCTTCACCGGTTCGCTGTCGCCGGCGCGAGTGGCGCAACATCTTGCGCGAGCACGCGTCTTGCTCGCCCCTTCGCGGTATGCCGCTGACGGTGATGCTGAGGGTTTCGGCATGGTGTTTCTCGAGGCCGCCCTCGCGGGCGTCCCCGCTGTCGCTTACCGTCACGGGGGTGTGCCGGAGGCGGTCGTCGATGGAGAGACAGGGGTTCTGGTGCGGGAAGGCGACACCGCGGAGCTTGCTTCCTCACTAAGCGAACTCCTCGCAGACGAAGACATGCGGGTCGCGATGGGCGAGGCCGCAAGGCAGCGAGTGCGAGAACAGTTCGATGTCGCAGTGCGTACACCCCCTCTCGAACGGCTATTCGATGAGGTGACAGCGGGCGCAATAGCGAGAGACCCTGGTGCGCGGAGTCAGCGACCGTCGACGCAGAACGAAGGTGAATCGTGAAGGTCCTCATTGCTGGCGGAGCCGGATACATCGGAACCCACACTGCGTTGGTGCTTCTCAGGAACGGCATAGATGTCGTTGTTGTTGATGATCTCTCCTCAGGGAGCGCTGAAGGCATTCGGCGGGTGCAGGATCTCGCAGCGCGACAGCTGCGGCTCGTCGTCGCGGATCTCACCGATGCCGTCGCTACCGAACTGGCACTCAGCGACGTGGACTTCGACGCGGTCATTCATCTCGCTGGCGTGAAAGCAGTTGGAGAATCTATGCTCCACCCCGTCCGCTACTTTCGGCAGAATCTCGATTCACTGTTGACGGTGCTCGAGCTCATGCAACGGCGCGGGATCGTGAAGCTGGTGTTCAGCTCGTCGGCCACCGTGTACAGCGAACCGCACGCGCCACTCCTCAACGAAGCCCACACCACCGGTACCGGCGCGATGAGCCCCTATGCGCGGTCGAAAGCGATGTGCGAGCAGATCATCTGCGATACGTCTGCGTCCTGGCCGGAGCTTGACGCCACCATCCTTCGCTACTTCAACCCGATCGGCGCCCATCCCAGTGGCTGCATCGGCGATGACCCCCGCGGCACACCAAACAACCTGCTCCCTTTCCTGACACAAGTTGCCGTCGGAAGGCGCGAAGTTCTCACTGTGTTCGGAACGGACTACGACACACCCGATGGCACCGCGATTCGCGACTACCTTCACGTTCTCGACATCGCCGATGGCCACGCTGCCGCCCTCAACGCCACGAAATCGGGCACTCGAATCATCAATCTCGGTTCGGGGGTGGGAAATAGCGTTCTCGAGGTGATCGCCGCATTCACGCGCGCCACCGGGGTCCCAGTGCGATGGGATCCGGCGCCCCGGCGACCCGGCGACGTAGCACGCCTCGTCGCAGACTCCTCGCGAGCCGAGACACTTCTCGAATGGAGCCCCTCACGAACGCTCGAGGAAGCATGCCGAGAGGCGTGGCGGTGGCAAGCGGCGAACCCTCGGGGCTACGGCAACATAGATTGACGAACGCCCGTAGCGCTGGGGCTTGCCTAGAGACTAGTTGACTGTGATAGGTATCGTGACAATCGGCTGAGCGAAGGTGGATACGCGGGCGAGTACCTGTATCTCCCATTCACCCGCGACGGGCATATCCAGGTGCGCGGAGTATTCACCGGTTTCAGGATCGAGTTCGGCTACAGACTGGAATGGCCCGAGGTCGTGCTCGGGTTGAGTGGTGCGAATAGTCACCTCGTCGGGGCCGACTGGTTCGCCATCGTATTCGAGGGTGAAGGTGATCTCGTTCTCGCCGATCAGTGCTGGTTCGAGTTCACCCTGCAGTGCGAGTCCTTGAGCGTCCGCGTCGATGGTGACGATCTGTGCGGCCGCCGCTGTGCTCGCACTTGAGGTGCCGTGGTTGTCATGTGTGGGACTGAGATTGGTGAGGAAGCCGGTGAGGAGCAGGACCGCGATGAGGAGCGCGGCTTCGTAACTGAGGGTTCGCGTCAGGGTCTTCCATTGCATGCGAGCGGTCGGTCGTGCCGCGATGCGTGGGAGGAGTCGGGTTCTGTTGTAGGCGGCGATCGCGATGACGGGGATGACGATCCCGATCTTGAGCAGGAGGGTGAGGCCGTAGCTCGTGGTGATGAGTGCGTCGAAGCTTCCGACGATCATGACGCCCATGACGGTTCCACTGACGGCGAGGAGGGCGACGCTCCAGACCACCACGCGAGAAAATCTTTGCACGATCTTCACCGCGAGTGCCGGCGCGGTGCCTGCCTCCGGGTTGTTGGTAACTCGAGTGGCTGCAAGGAACAGGAGAAGGCCGAGGACTCCTCCGGTCCAGAAGGAGCCGACGAGAAGGTGCCCGAGGTCGGCGGCGATGATCAGAGCTCGCGGTTCCATCAGCTGGGTGTGTCCGACGAGCACGGGGGCGGCCAGAGCGAGAAGCGGCAGCAGCGCGGCAAGCAGACGCGTCCCTCTGCGCTCCTGCTGTCGCGTCCACAACACTGCGGCACCAGTGAGCCCCACGCATACGATGATGGCCGCAGCCACTGGGGCCCAGAAGACACCAGTCCACCAGGCTGACGGGTTGACCACCGCGGGCAGTGATTCTCCGGTCACGTTGAGTGCTGACACAGGAATGAGGAGCAGTGATGCGGCTGCCGCTGCGATGCCGGTCAGTCGGAGGATGTTCCTGGATCGGAGGTCTGGCGGCGTGGTACTGCCCAGCACCAGACGCTCGAACAGAATCAGGCCAGCGAAGACCAAGAGCGTGAGGTATTGGAGTGCCGTCAGGGCGCTGACGGCGAACTGGGTGTCTGGAGGTGTCGCGGTTTCCACGACGGGAGTCGCTGCGCCCTCTTGCGGGGTGTCTCCGATGGTGAAGGTGATCGCGCCGGAGATGGGGTGACCATCGGCGGACACGACCCGATAGCTCAGCGCATAGGCTCCGTCCGGTACATCGACGGGGAGAGCCGCGATGACGCTGGTGTTGCTGACGTGTGCGTCGAGGATGAGGGGGTCGTCATCGCCGGGAAACAGGCGGATGCTGCCGTCGATGAGCTGCACGGGCTCGTTGAACGTCAGTACCGCCTCCGCGGGAGCCTGATCGAGCACCGTACCGTTCTCCGGTGTCGTGGACAGCAACTCGGCATGTGCGGACGCCGCCTGTGCTCCCGCCAGCGTCAGCAGCCCGCCGAGGAGGAGGGCTGTGAGCGCACGGAGGGACAGGGCGAGGCCGCGTCGCGGTGAGTGTTTCCCGGCGATGAGAGTGCTCACGCCTTCTTGCGTCCCCTCAGCAGCGCGATGACCGCGACGATGAGGCCGATACTGCCGACGGCGAGCGAGGTGATCACGAGCGGTGTCTGATCCGCAGGAGCCGTCGCGGATGCCGAATCCTCGTGCGCATCAGCGGAGGCGTCGGTGGTGTCGCCGTGACCGTGCGATCCCGTGGCGCTGGCAGCGATGACGTCGACGCCGGGGGCCGGCGTGTCCAGATCGTGGCCGTCCTGGCCCTCTTCGGGGATCTGCACCCAGGCGGTCTCGCCCTGCTCGCAGGTCTGCACAGTCGGGAAGTATAGCGTCGAGTCGGCCGCGTCTTCGGGGATCTGTAGCGAGAGTTCGAACGCGTCCCGCTGCCCGTCGGGGAGGGGTATCGTTGCTGTGTAGACGACCTGCGCGACGCGTTCGGTGACTTCGTTGCCGTGGCTGTCGGTGATGGGGGTGTCGAGGTCTTCCATTACCTTCTCGACGGTGTACAGACTGTTGCGGGTGGGGGTGACGGCGTTGATGCCATCGGGGATCTGGATCGCCACTTTCGTCGTCGCGGCCCCATCACATCCATGCGGAACCCCGAGGGTCAATATCGAGTACGAGCCGGCTTCCACGGGACCTTCGGCGATGCTGACGTGCGCGTTCGCCGCGGCGGCCCCGCCCAGAATCAATGCAGCAGCGGCCGCGAGGGCTCCGGTTCCGATCAGCAGGGGCCTCTTGGTGTGCCGTGTGCTCATGGTGTCTCTCTTTCTGGTTGACCCGCCGATAGTGCCGGCAGGTTGATTGTGGTGAAGGGCGGTTAGCCGGTGATCATCGGCCAGCACATCGCTGCCATGCCGAAGCTCATGAGCACCCCGGAAGCGACATCGCCGGTGTGCCCGAGCCAGTTCGTGCGTCCGCGCAGGCAGCTGATGAGCTCGACGAGGAAGATGACTCCGGAAGTCACCAACGCTGCGGTAATGGCAACTCCAGAGGCGGCGGCCCACGGTTCAAGTCCGCCGTGGTGGTGGGCATGTGTCGTTGCGTCGGTCCCGGAGGGCATCGCGAGGATCATCCAGACCATTGCGAGCATCATGACTGCATGTGCTGCTTGATGCCAGGCGCTGTGTCCGCCGACGGCGGCCCGAGTGATGCGACGTCGCACTTGGAGGATCGCGATCGCGACGAACCACACTGCTCCGGCCGAAAAACACAGTGTCTGCGGGATTGCCGGTAAGAGGGACCACCAGGGCCAGCACATGGCGACCATCACGAGACCCATCACCAGGTGCAATGCGTTGCCGACGATGGGCAGCAGCTTCCGATCGGCAAGAAGTCTCACGGTAGCGTACATGGCGGTCGCCGAGAAGGTGAGCGTCAGCGCCCATTGGAGCACCGGGTCAGACAGCATGCCACACACCTTATCTCTACAATATGTAGTAGCAATGCTACGAAGGAAAGTCCCCGAGGTCAAAGCGCCCCACAAGGCCCCACGAGATGAGGCCGCCTCTCGCTCCATGTGAATGTGACCCCCAACCCAAGCATCCACCCGGCATTGCGTCTCCTCACGCATGCAGGTAGGCAGTGATTTCACATCGCAAAAGGCAGCGATATCCCACTTAACTCTACAAGATGTAGTATTTAGGATAGTGGTGACCTGAGAATGCGCACGTCATCGCTCGCGTCCAGCGCCACGCGATAAAGGAGTCCTCATGTCCGTACTCGGTATCGACCCCCGTTCAGGACGAACGTTGCTGTTGACGGGTTATGTAGCAATGGTCGGGATCGGTGCGTCGTATGGGATTGGCACGATCGCAGAATACGGCTTGCTGATCCCACTCGCGGCCCCTTTGGCCTTCTGTGCATTGCTGCGCTGATCTGGCTTGCTCCTAAGGCGCAGTCGATCGCGTGGGCAGCGCTAACCGCATGGCTGCTCGCTCCGACGTATCTCAGCCAAGGCGACCAAGAGATCGCAGCCCTTGTGGTGATCGTACTGCTGTGCCTGCTGGGGGTGTTCGTCTCGCCCTGGTTTCTGGTGGCGGCGTGGGTGCTGCATCCTTTGTGGGATGTGTTGGTGAAGCGGGATCTCCACGGTCACATGGAGGATCTGCCCTGCGCGTGTTGCATCTACGATCTGATCCTTGGCGCCTATCTCGCCTTCCGCACGTAGCGGGGTCACTTCACGGCTGTCGTGACACCGCAGCCGGTCTACTGGCGGCAAGGCCTGCGGCGGACGGGGATCGCCGTGTGGGTGGGAGTCCTGTTGCTAGTGCAGGTGGTCTTGGTGTGGTTCGGCAGCGGACAGGGCTGGCTTACGCTCGCGGCCGCCGCGGCAGGGCTCGCTGTGCTGGCTGGTCTGTTCTGGTTGCGTCCGCAGGCCCAGTCCCTGGCGTGGGTGGTGATCACTGCGTGGATGGGGATGACGTATGCGCATTCCGGGGCATGGTTCGAGATCCTCGTGTTCATGGGCCTCATGCTCGTCGGGATGCTGGGCTATCTCACCTCACCTTGGTGGTTTGTTGCCGCGTGGGGTTTCCATCTGCTGTGGAACTTGCTTCCGCGCAAAACCGACCACCACGCCGCGCACGCGACGATGGGTCACCTCGGGATCTCCCCGGCGGCATCAGCCACCTACGACGTGATCATCTTCGCGTACCTCCTGGTGGCGGTTCTTGCCGGTCGGCTCGGCCATACGCAGCAGGAGCTGATGCACTCTGCCTCTGTGGCGCCACGGCTTGTGAACGCTGAGCTTCAGAGTGACGTTGTCGGTGGGCGGCGACGTGCCGTCAGGGTGAGCTCGACGTGAGCAGTGTTCGTCTCCAAGGCGATCTGCACCCGTTCGCCATCGTTGAGGCGGTGATCGAGGCCGATGAGCATACCGTGCAGCCCGCCGGGAGCGAGTGTGATGCTGCCTTGGGCAGGAATAGTGATCCCGTTTGCGAGCTGGGTCATCTGCTTTCGCCCGTCGTGTTGTTGGATGATGTCGTGGAGTTCGACCGCGTTCGCGGCGGGGCTGCGCCCGCCGCGAACGGTGATCTCTAACCCACTGCTGTTGTGGAGGGTGCCGAAGAAGCCGGTGACGTCGTCACGGCCTGCCCTCACCCATCCGTGTTCGAGATGGAGCATTAGTGGTCGTGACCGTTGTCGTTGTCGGAGCCGCGGTCTTGGTTATCAGTGCCGTGTGATCCGTGAGCGCTCTCGCCATGAGCCCCGTGACCGCCGTCGGTGATTTCGTCCACGGTGTGGCCTCCCAGTGCTGCGATAACCTTGTCGACGTTGAGGCGGTAGAGAGCAATGACATCGAGGTCTTTCTCTGGATAGTTGACGACGTTGACCTGGATCGCGTCAGAGTCGGGCAGTACGCGTCCACTGGTCATGTGGATGTTGTCGAGCACGAGCCGAGGCGCAGCTCCGGTGAGGTCTGCGACTTCGCTGACGGTGGGCTGTGAGGGGCCGAAGGAGCGCACGTCATCGGTGATCAGGTCGGCAAGCCAGGTGGTGTACACCTGAGAGACGATTACAGGATCAGCGTGGTCGCCGAGAGCGGTGAGGATCTCGTCACGGAATTCATCGAGCGCAGTCTTGAACTCAGCAACCCATGCTTCGGCCTCTTCAGTGGTGCCGAACGCCTCGCCGAGACGGGTGACTTCAGCGATGACATTCTCGGGGGCGTTGTCGGCGTTCACGGCGATGAGTTCGGCGTCCGCGTCGGCGGCGTCCGTGAGCGTGGGCACGAAGGATTCGAAGTCGCTGTAGAGCACGAAGTCAGCTCCGGTGAGCTTCGTCAGGTCGCTCGGGTTCGGGTCGTACTCGGCGGCATGCTGCGCGGAGGGTGGGACGATGATGGTGACGTTCTCCGCTCCTGCGGCGGTAGCGAACATACCCTGCCAGGTCGTGGATGCTACCACGGTGACGCTTTCCTCCTGAGTCGGAGCGGTGCCATTCGCCCCCGGTGCGGTGGCGCATCCAGCGAGAAGCGCGAGGGTGGCTGTGGTCAGGAGTGCGAGACCGGCGCGGGCTCGGGTGTGGGTTGCCATGACGGGGTGGTGCCTTTCTTTGGGGTGAGGTTGACCGCCAGCGCAATCGCGCCGGCGACGAGGACAAGAACGGGTCCGGGCGGCAAATCGAAGAGAATCGCGACGAGGAATCCGATCGTCGAGGACACCAGGCTGATGATGACCGCCCACCAGCAGATCGACCGCAGGGTTCGTCCGAGACGCCTTGCGGCAAGGGCTGGAAGCAGGGTGAGTGCGTCAACGAGGAGCGCCCCGGTGAGTTGCATTCCCGTGGCGATGGCGATCGCGATAAGGACGAGCATCGCCCCGGTGAGCAGGTTCACCCGGATGCCTGCAGCAACGGCAAGTTCTCGGCTGGCGAAGAGCACCGCTATTCTGCCTCGGCCCCGGATCAGGAGTGCAGGTACGGCAATGGCGAGGGCTGAGACGAGCACAATGTCGCCAATACTCACCCCGAGAATTGATCCCCACAGCAGCCCGAACGTGTGAGCGGCGTTGATCCCGGAGATCGCGATCAACAGCAGAGCTGCGGCCATCGCCATGCTCATCAGCAACCCGGTCGCGCCCGATAGCCCGCCAGGGGTGCGCGCAAGCGGAGTCAGTGCGCCACCGGTGATCGCGCAAGCCACGAGCGCACATAGCAACGGGTCCAACCCAGTGACGATACCGACAGCGATGCCGAGGAGTGCGACGTGCATCATCGCAAAACGGACGGGAACGATGTTCAGTCCGATGATCATCACCTCCACCAGCGGAAGGCCTATCGACCCGACCAGAAGGGCAATCGCGGCCCGCTGCACGGCGGGCATCCCCATCACTTCGATGAACTGCTCCCAGCCGATCACGCGTCTACCAGCTGTCCTGATTCCACACGGATGACACGGTGGCAGGCGGAGAGCAGGCGCTCGTCATGGGTCACCACGAGCGCGGCGGCATTGCTCTTGCTGAGGAGCGAGTGAAGCAGGCCAAGGCTTCGGCTGTCCAAACCTGTTGACGGCTCGTCAGCGAGCAACAGACCTCCGCTCCGGGTGATTTGACCGAACGCGCGCGACAACAACAGCCGCTGCAACTGCCCGCCGGAGACCTCCCGGACAGGTACGTCGACCAGCTCGCCGACGCCGAGCCGTCTAGACACCTTTACCGCTTCCGCGCGGGCATTTGCCAGGTCGAAGAGGTCGCGTGCGGTGACCGGGAAATCTCCGAATGCCGGGGATTGCGGCACCCAAGCTACGCGCTGGCGAGCCCGTCGATGCGATGCCAGGCTGGTCACCGGTACGCCTTCGATGGTGAGCCCCCGCCACTGTGCAGGAATCAGCCCGAGCAGTGACCGCAGCAGAGAGCTTTTCCCGGCACCGTTCATACCCAGCACCGCTACCCGCTCGCCAGCGCGGATCGACAGATCAACCCCGCCGAGGACAGTTGCGCCGGAGATGTTGACCCGCAGCGACGATACCGAAAGCGCGGGGGCAGCGGCGAGCGCCGAAGAATCAAGCATGTCTTTACTCTACATGAAGTAGAGTAAAGTGAATTCACTTCGTTAGGGTGTGGTGTGTGAGCAATTTATCAAGCGGAGGCCTTCGCGCCGCCGACAGCGCCGACCGTGTTGCTAGCGTGCTGGCGGTGGAGATCATTGACGGGACCCACCGGCCAGGCGTACGCCTGGTGGCCGGGGAGATCGCCGACCGGCTTCAGGTCTCCCGTGTCCCTGTCAGAGAAGCATTCCGGAGCCTCGCGCGCCTGGGACTCGCGGATGTCGTCCCGAACAAGGGCGCGACGGTGCTCCCCGAGAAGGAGTCCGCCGACCTGGTCCCGATCCTCGAAGGACGGCTTCACCTTGAGCCATGGGCGATGAGGTACGCAGCAAGAAACCGGACAAATGACGACCTCGCCCGCATTGCGGAATCGCTCGACGCTGGGCTATCCGCAACGCTCGACGGGGACGCACTGACCGCGATCCGCGCACACGCGAACCTTCTCGACCACCTGGCCGACGCCATCCATCAACGCGCCGCCGAAGCCGCGCTCAGACCCCTCTACGCCCAAACGGGTGCGATCGTCACACGCACGATCGGTCACATTCACCGCGCAGGATGGGACAGTCATCGAAAGATCCTTCACGCGCTGCAACGAGCAGATGCTGACGCGGTGCAGGATCTCACCAGGGCTCATTCGAGTGAAATGATAATCCGTACGGCGGGAACCTGACGCTAACGCGTCCCAGTCTCCCCTGTTGCAAATATGTCCGACAGATGAGGCCTTAGGCAGTGTCCGATCCCGCAGTTGCGCTGCGGTTCTGTGGATTGACTTGGCTTCCACTCGGTTGTAATGAGTTTCTTCGCGCGTTCAGCATTTGCGCGCTCAGCCTGGGCTCGGCGTGCTCCGGCTTCCACCTGCCACTGCCGGATACGCTGCGCAGCTTCGCCGGAGGGAGCGCTTCAATCTCGTTGAGCGCGCGGCGTAGCGTCTTGGCACGGTCCCGCCACCGCGCTGTCTCTTTTGCCGGATCGCTGTTTGTCGCTCTACCGTCCCGCCGGTTCGCCACCCCGATCGTACTGTCCTTCTTCCACGCCTGAATCACATTGCCTGCGCCAATATCGAGACCATCATTACCTGTGCCAGTGCGGGAATGGTCAATGCAGCGGCCAGTTTAGTCCTACGCCAGTTCTTGACTATCCAGTGCGGATATCCGAACCCAGTCAATCCACACAAATTGAGTCTGTCTGCTCTGCCCTTGTAGAGACGCAGCGAGGCGAGTCTCTGTCTGGAGGGCGAGGAACATCGGCTCGTGCGGTACGGCCAACCCTGTAGCTTCGCCGTAGGCTTGGCCGTTGAGGAAGAAGCGGACCGCGTTTGGAGTCCATTCGACGGCGACGGTGTTCCACTCTGAGAAGTTGCCGTTGACGGAGAAGCTCGTCTGTCGCCGGGTTCCGCTCTCGTCGACCCAGTGCAGGAAGGACTGTGAGTTCGTTCGTTCTCGCGAGTACCCTTCGGCAATGTCGATCTCGGGTGGCCAGCTTTCTGCTTGCGGCCATAAGAGGAAGTGGTAGCTGAGGACCTGGCTGGCGTGGGTACGGAGACGCACCTCCCATTTCCCGTAGGTTTGGGCGGCTTTCCAGTTGGAGACTGCGCCGGTGCGCCACAAGTTCGTATGCCCGGTGGAGGGGGCGCCTGCAAGTACGAGTGATCCGTTGCTGAGCCACACCATCGTCGGATCCCACCAGGTGCGTGGATCTGAGCTCGGCCTTCCGGTATACGCGGACCAGTCGGCTCCCAGAGAGTTGCGGTCGAAGTCGTCGAAGAAGACCGTGGACCAGATGTCATCGCCGGTCACGACTTCTGCACTGATGCTGTCCTGAGTCTGAAGAGTCATCTTCGTGACACTGTTCTTCGCAGCGGTGACGGGTTGACTGTGGCTGTGCTGGCTGAGGTTCTCTACTGTTGATCTGTCGATGGGTGAGGGCCCCTGCCCCGCAGCGAGCGAGCAAGCGGACAAGGCGATCGCCCCGGCGATCATCAGGGCCACACCACGCCGGGTGCGAACTGCCTGCGTTGCGTTGCGCGAGCCCATCACTTCTTCTCCACATGTCGTAGATTACCGGTGCGGAGCCCCCGTGTCACCCTCCTCGACAGACGGTAAAGCGTTGGGTAATAGCGCCCGCTGGCCCGGATGAGTGCCGCATGCGCGGCGACGGAGGGCTGATTTCTTGCCAAGTGGAGAATGGTTCGCCAGGCAATCTGTGAGGTGAGTTCCTTTCGCGCTGCAGTGGCGTCTTCGTCGGCCCAGCCGCGGTGGACGGGTGTCGCGATCGACGGCACCAGGTAGAACCAGAGCGTGAACGCGTCGGCATCGCGCTGCTCACGCCGTGTGGGATGCGCTGGCAGGAGACGTTGCATTGCTTCATTACGGCAGCGTTGCACGTTCTCTTGTCGCAAGGCCGTCCCAGTACTGATTGAGTCTGCTCGTTCCAAGTACCGATATTTAATGTCGGGGATGAGGCGCACGCGGTGGGTATTCTCGAGGATGTCGAGAATCATGAGGAAGTCGTCCTGAGAGGAGAGGGGCTCTCGCCGAAGCGGCGGGATGAGGTGGCGGCGAATGAGTTTGTTCCACAGATACCCACGAAGCTGCCCAGTCCACACGAGTGACGACAGTTCGTGACCGGAGACACTGCGTGCGTGTGGCGAACCTTCCATGACCCAGCGGCGACCATCTGCCTCGACCCGTTCCGCACGACAAACAACAAGATCGGCGTCGTGCGACGTGGCTTCGTGGAGCAGGGTAGTGACGATGTCGGGTTCCCATTCGTCGTCGACGTCGCAGAACCAGATGTAATCGCCCCGAGCTGCGTTGACGCCGGCCATGCGTGAACGTGTTGAGCCACCAGCCTTGGTCCGGTGGATCACACGTGCCCGAGGATCGCTATGGCTGTAGGTTTCGGCGAGTTCGGGGCCGTTGTCGGTGGAGGCGTCGTCGATGAGAAGTATCTCCACTGGCCCTTTGAGACGCGCGAGTTGAGCGAAAGCGTATGGAAGGTCTGCGGCAGCGTTCCGGAACGGCACAATCACGGATACTTCCGGCCACGGAGTCATGCTTCCAGCCCGATCGTGGTGCTCGCGAAGACATAGCCGCTATCCATCCACCAGCGGCCCCGCACCTGCAGGTCATGATTGATGGTGAATGTCCCGTGGTGTTCTTCCCAGTCGGTGAGCTGGACATGAAGATCTCGTGGATGCCAGATGTGCTCACCGTCTGTCAGGTTCAGTGCTTTGAAGCTGCTCTCTTTCGCAACGTACAGCAGCGTGTGCAGCAGCGGAGAGTTCAGCGGCAGACCGCTCCGCGAATGCGCGTCCGCGAGTTCGCCGGGAGTGGTCACGGAAACTGCTACGTCAGCCGGTACAGCACCGACCGGTTCGAGGTCGATGCCGAGGAATATGCCGGGGATATCGGCAACGGCAACGGCGATGCGGTCGCCGGAGTGAGCGATGCTGCCCGACACTCCCTGCGACCAGAGCGGCGCACCTGTACCGGCTTGCCCGATGCCTTGTGGCGCACTGAGTCCAAGACTCGCGAGGGCATCATGCGCGAGGGCACGTGCCGAACAGAACTCAGTGCGCCTGGCCGGCCCCATACCCGCGGCAATCTCCTGCTCGATACCCACCGCGGGCGCACCCTCATAGAGGTGTCCGGCTCGGATCCGCACCGATCCAACCACGGTCACCGACCGCCCTCGAGGAGGGCCTGCACGAGTGGGTCGAGGTCGTTCGCAGTGTTGGCGAGGGCGACCACAACGCGCGACGCTGCAGGATCGAGAGCGACCGCGGACTGGAAGCCGCCGGTCTGCCCCGTCTTCGACAGGACAAAGCTGTCCCCTTCTTCGGTGGCGTCCCATCCAAGGTCCGTACCCGCCATCACGGTTCCGAGCACATCAACGTCTTTCTCCGCCGCATCCGATTCGTGCGTGTCAACGAGCCGAACGGCGTATTGGCAGAGATCAGTGACGGTAGAGTACGCGCCACCGGAGGGCGCGTAGGCGCCGAGCCGCCACGGAGGTACCGCACGACCGTCTGCGCGATAACCTCGTTGCGCATTCCGGTCAGTGTTGGACGTAAGGCCTGAGTCGCTCATACCTCCTGGGCCCAGCACTCGCTCCTGCAGCAGGGTGTCGTAGGAGATTCCCGCCGCTTCGGCGAGCGCATGCCCGAGGAGCGCGAAGCCGATATTGGAGTATCGGTACTCGCCTCGGGTCGACAACGAGTCGGTGCGTGCACGATCGTAGAGTGCTTCGAGATCGAGATTGTGGATGGTGTCGCCTCGGATGTCTTCCACCCACCAGCGCATCCAAGTGCCATCTCGCTCATCGTCGCCCCATTCCCCGAGGCCGCTGGTGTGCGCAGCAAGCTCACGGAGCGTGACCGAGGCAACCGGTGCGTCGTCAAGCGGGAGGTAGCGGCCGACCGGGTCGTCGATATCGACTTCGTCGCGAGCGACTGCGTCGGCGAGAAGCATGCCGGTGAATGTCTTGGTGATGGATCCGATCTCATATCTGGTGTTGGCGTCGGCTCCGAAACCAGCTGACGTGAACCTACCGTCCTCCCACACGCAGATCGACACGCGATCCCTGACACCGCTGAGATATGGCGCAGCTTCTGCAGCAAGATCCGAATCCCCGGTCAGGTTTGAGGACAAGGCAGGAGCAGCATTGCCGTGCGTCACGCCGAATGCCCCGACGACTGTGACAGCCGCGATGAGCAGCGCCGTGACCCAGGTCGACTTCTTCATGAGAGGACTCCAAGACGCAGCACCAAGAGTGCTACTCCAATGGTGGTAATGAGCACGAACAGTGTGGTGAATACCGGCCGCGATTGGCGCAGCGTCACTCTATGGGCGTCGGGGCCGCGCCGCTCACGGAGCACCACCGACCAGGCGTACATTGCAAATGCGGTCGCGGCGGCGATCCCAGCGATCCCGCCGATCAACCAGTCCAGTCGCGTCATCACTCGTCCTCTCCGGGGCCGGGTTTCCGTTCGAGCACGATCACGTGCTCGGTGCGATGGGTCACCTGGTACTGGCCGCTCGCTTCCAGGAGCGTCGCAACGTTTTCGTACCAGCCCGGTCTTGCGCCCCTGGTGATCTGTTCGTACCGCTCCCGCATGGTGGTGAGAAATACCACATCGGGGGCCTGCTGCAGCAGGCGTTCGAACGCGGTGCCATCGCCGTCCACGGAGGGCGGGTGGTGGAGATCGCTGATCCGGGCGACCCGCAACGCGCCCTCGGTCGCCAACGGGCGGATCGTGCTCCCGGTCGGGGTCTCCCACAGCACCGCGCGTGCGACCTCAAGCACATCCACGGGCGTGCGTTCGAAAGCAACGTTCACGCCACGCGCGGTGGTCACTCCCGCAGCGGCGAGCACCATGATCAACGTGAGGGCAACACGAGACAGAGCGCTTCGCGCCCGGATGAGCGGTGCGATGCCGCCTGCGGCGAGTACTGCGAGAATTGGCAACGCATACAGGTACACGCGAAGCACGACCTCACCACCGTACGGCTGCCCAAGCACGAGCGACATTGGTGCGACCACGAGAGCAGCGGTCACGGGCATTGGAAGCCTGCCGCCGCGAGTCACCGACCAACCGACGAACCCCGCGATGGCGAACAACGCAGACCAGCCGATCCGTGCCGCCTGCATCACCTGGTAGACGGGGTCACCGGAGACGCGCTCTACGACACCGGCGCCGACGGCCTCAGCGAGACGCCCGAACCCATCGATGAGTACGCTCAGATGCCCCGTCCACCAGTCGGTTGCACCAAAGGCGAACCAGGCTGCGAACACCACTGAGACACCGAACCACAGGGTTCGTGATCGCGTCGCACCGAGCAGGCTCAGCAGTAGCAATACGACGATGAGCGAAACCGGGGTGAGCTGGTGAGAGATGACGATCGCGCTCGCGATCACCACCAGAGCCGCTTCGAGCATGAGGGCGCGGCAGGCAGAGTATCCCGGAAGTCGGGCTGGAGTCCGGCGCATCGGCTCGAGAAATCGCCGCCAACCCCTTGCGGTGCCTGCGGGGATCCCGGTTTCGCTGGTCTGCCAGAGCAGCACCGCGATGACCGTCAGCATCAGCGGGAATGCGACCGCCTGCGGGGCGAAATAGTCTTGTTGCACCCAGCTGCCGAGCACGAACAGCAACACCCCGGTCCAGGCGACCGCACGGTCCCTGAACACCGCCATGCCAATGACGTACACCGGTGCCATACTCAAGAGCACCGCGAGTACGGGGAAGAACACGACGAACGGCGTCGCGTCGGCAAGGCCCGCCCAGCCGGTCACAGCCGAGGCAGCGGTGAAGAACCCAGGCCAGCTAAACCGCGCATCCATCGCCTCGCGTAGGGTGCCGGTTTGGGAGATCCATTCCACGAAGCCGACATGCACATAGGCGGTGCCGACCGGTGATCCGCCGTCCGCGATGCCGACGAATGTGGTGACCATGACCGCCAGGACGGCGACCCCGATCGCCGCCATGACCCCGTCTGGCGCAGGCTTGCTGGTGATTGCGAAGACCGCGACAGAGACGGCAAGGATAAGTGCCAGCCAATAGGTCCAGGGCAGAACTGTGACCAGGCCGGCAGCACCAGCCGCATCGAGATCGACGCTGGTCGTTGCCGCCCACCACAACGCGACCGCGATGAACAGCGCCACGACGGATACGATTCGGCGATGTCCGGGCCTGCGCAGAACCGGGCGCGTGATTCGCAGGGGCGGTGTGCGATTCCACGCGAATGCCGTGCAGGCCACGTTTCCCAACCCCAAAATGGTGGCTGCGACCGGCGCACTCCAGGTACCGGTTGTGACCTGCGCCACGGTGAGGAGCATCACTAAGGAGAGGGAGAGTGCGGGGATGAAGGCCCAGAGCACCGCTCCGGATCGGCGGATAAGGATGATGGCGAGGGGCGCTCCTGGGACCAGGAGTACGAATGCGATTGCGAGGCCGATGCGGCCTGGCACGGGCAGATCCCACCACGCGAGAATCGGCACCAGCAAGGACAACGCACAGGAGAGAACGATCAGAGGACGCATCAACGCACTTTCACGCATCGGTGCCTCCCTTCCTGCCCCCCCGGAGGCCGAGTCCTGTTCGGATCGCTTCGAGCAGATACAGGCCGGGGCCGGCAACGTACCCGAGTCGTTCGACCCACACGAGTGCACGCGGATAGTCGCCAGGCCGCTGACTGTTCTTCGTCGAATCCTTGGAGAGCAGCATCCTGAGGCCGGCCGGCAACGCGCGAAGCACGGACACCATGTGGCGGGGTGAGGTCGCTGCGAGCCGGGTCACGTTCGCGGCCATGCCGGTGCCATACCCGAACAATTGTGTGCGCAGCGCCGGCAATGTGTCCCGGTGACGGTGCTTCACCAGAGCCGCAGGTTCGTAACGCAAGATCCTGCCTGCGAGAATCACCCTTCGGAACATGTCAAGGTCTTCGCCGCCTCGCGTGAGCGACCCCGCCCCGAGAGTGTCAGCGAAACCGTGCTGCTCGACGAGGAACGCGCGCGGAAAGGCCATATTGTTGCCGGAGCCGAACTCGCCCGCGGCAACCGGGTACACCGGTCCCTGACGGCCCGTTTGCCAGCCTGGGGCGGCAGCGTCGCCGCGTCCCCATTCGCTGCGCGTCTCTCCCTTGTCGAAGCCGATCGCTTCCTCGAACCAGCGTTCCACGTCTGCGTCAGTCGACATTGGTATGACTCGGCCGGTCACGCCGCCCACGACCGGATCCAACATGGCCGACAGGAGAGCGTCGACCCACCCCGGTTCCGGGTGCGCGTCATCGTCAGTGAACGCGACAATGCGACCCCGGGCGGCGGAGATGCCGCGGTTTCTCGCGAGTGAGAGGCCCTTGCGTGGTTCGGTCACGATCCGCAACCGCGAGTCGTGGAGATCATGGAGGGTGGCGCGAACACGGCCGGAGCGGGGATCGTTATCGACGACGAGTACCTCCACCTGGGCCTGCGTGTGAGCCAGGATCGCCCGGACCGTTTCTGCCAGCGCACGATTGCGACCGAGGGTTGCGATGCACACGGTGACATCCACGCCGAGGTGCGGGCTACCCTCGAGTGCAGCCTGACGTCGATGCCGTCGCCGCGAGGTCACGAATCCCGTTCCTGCCGCGCAGAGGCCGGCCAGGCGTATGAAGTTCCGGGGGAACGCTGAGCGGTCGCCTCCGAGCATGCTCCGAAAGTCCGTGAAGACCGCGTGTCTGACCGTGGTGAGGACGTGGGTTCGTTCGGTTCCCAAGCTTCGCGGAAGAGAAGCACGTGCCTGGAGCAGCGCTTTAGAACGGCCTTCCCAAAAGCATCGGCGCAGCATGTAGGAGACGCGTGTTCGCGCATGCGGTACGAAATGGCGCACCGCCAGGTCCGTATCTCGGATGATCTGGGCATCCGGCATCTGTTTGCGAAGCCGGATGCCCAAGTCCGTCTCCTCACCGCCAACGGGGTGGGTGTCGATCCTTCCGAGTCCCTCGGCGAAGAGCCCGATGCCGGCAAATACCTCCCTGCGGATTGCCATACACGCACCGATGGGGTTGCGAACCTCTGACCCACTCGCGGCCATGCCGACATAATCGCAGCCCACCACCCATCCGAACTCGGGTGGGAACCATGTTGGGGCACCAGTTGCGCTCTCCCAATCTGGCAGAACGGCACCGGCGATGATTGCAACGTTGGGGTCTTCGAGCCGGGAAGCAAGTGCCTCAAACCATCCCTCTTGCAGGATCGCGTCGTCGTCGATGAAGAGCAGCACGTCAGCAGTGCTGGCCGCGATCGCCGTGTTCCGCGCACCGGAAAGTCCGCGCTGCCTCGTGTTCTCCATCAGGTGAATGCGAGGAATGTGCCGGTAGCGTTCTCCAAGTGCCCGCGCGTGTGCGGCCGCGTGATCGGCCACGAGGGTGATCGTGCCGGTTTCAGGGAGTTCCTTGATCGCGGAGGTTACGCAGGCGTCCACCAGGTGGCTGCGGTGCTCCGTGTATGTGCAGATGACGATCTCGAGGCGCATGGAACTACGAGAGGGGGAACTGACCGCGAACCGACAGTGGGGTGTCGGATTGATGCATAGGGTCAACTGCGATCAGGCGTTCTTTCGCGTTGCGTCGCTCACGGATCAACGTGGCAAGCACCCGTTTCCCATCGCGCCAAGCATTGAGATTGCTGACTCCATGGATACGGGAGCGTTCATGGCTCGGAACCTCAGTGATCGGGACACCGGCGAGCGCAGCCCGCACGTTGATCAGGGTCTCAATCTCGAATCCATCGCCCCACTGAGGCGCCCCTCCCGCAGGTTCTGTGTCGGGGAGGTCGAGGAGCGGGAGCAGGTCGCGGTGAAGGGCGTTGTACCCGTAGCACAGGTCGGTGTAGCGCACCCCAAACATCAGGTTCGTCAGTAGCGTCAATCCCACGTTTCCGGCATTGCGGAGGTGAGTGATGTCGTCACTTCCTCCGCCCCGCGACCGGGTGCCTTTCGCGAACATCGCACCGTCGGTGATTGCCCCCACGAAGCGTGGGATCTCGTCAGGATCGGCGGAGCCGTCTGCATCGAACATGACGATGATGTCTCCGGTCGCGGCCGCGAAGCCGCACGCCACCGCGTTGCCTTTGCCATATCGGGTTTGTTCGATGACGCGGGCGTCAGGCCGGAGAGACCTTACGAGTTCGCTCGTACGGTGAAACCTCGCCCCTTCCACGATGATGAGTTCGTATTGCGCCGGAATCTTGGGGAGTACTTCCTCGAGGTTCTGCGCTTCATCTAAAGACGGGACGATGACCGTAACAGTGGCATCAGGGGTCATGCTGGTCACCTGAGGCGGGAGCGTTGACGAGCGCGAGGGCTACCTCGCCTCTCGCGCGACCGCCGTTGTCGTCCTCGAAGCGAATGCTCGTCTCCAGGGTGAGCATGCCGCGCGAGAGCGCTCGGGTGCTGAGGCTCGTGATCGTGAAATCGGCACGGAACCCGCGTGCATCGATCGGTCGCTGGTAGCTGCTGGTGAGCTTGTGAATGAGGACATCGGGGAGTTGGCGCGCCCAGTAATCGTCGAGTGTCCAGTGTGAGAACGCGGGCAGGAGGGAATGCTGCACGGCGACCGCAAGGGTCGTGTACATGAGCTGGTTGTAGCAGATCACGAACTCGGCTGCGTTGAAGTGGCCGGTATCGTCGATGTAGCAAGATTCGCCGATCCGGAACTGGCCACGGGAGGCCACCTGCCCCTCTTCGGAGCGGGTCACCTCCGCGCCGGTGAGATAGATGCATCCCTTGGCCCGGTAAGGGTTCACCGCACGGTGGAACACCGGTTCGCGGTCATCGAGCCGCCCCGTCGAGAACCGCGCGGTCACAGTGCGCGAGAGTAGAGGGGGAGGCCGTCGAGCGCGGTGACGCGGTGGGAGACCGTCGCTGCAGGCGTGGTGGTGTGCAGTGCACGGTGGATCAGCGTGCGGTTGTCCCAGATGACGATGTCTCCGGGCTCGTATGCGTGCTGGTAGATATTGGGGTGCGCGAACTCCTGGTCGAGTTGCCCGGTCGCTTCGAAGAGCTTGTCGAGCAGGTCGGGATCGTCGCTGCCGTTGAGCTCGACGGTGAAGCCCTCGCTGATGAAGAGGATCTTCTCGCCGGTGACGGGATGCTCCATGACGGTAGGGAAGGTCACTGCCGGCGTGTGTTCTTCGACTTCGCGGATGATCTCACCGAGAGGGCGATAGACATCATCGGGGCGAATCTTGAAGAACTTCCGCACGCTATGCGAGGACGTGGTCCCCGCTGCAGCATCCTTCAGTTCCTGCGGGAGCGCCTCGTATGCGGCAGCCATGTTGATGAAGAATGTGCCGCGGTTCTTCGGCGGCAGCACCTTCGGTGAGAAGATCGTGAACGCGAACGGCTGGGGCATGAACTGGTAGTCAGCGTGCCAGAACTTCCCTGTTTTCGGCACGCCGATCTGCTTGCCGTCCTCGGGGATGTTCGAGGAGACGAAGATCTCCTCAAACTCCGGGTGGTGATACATCGGTTCGTGATAGCTCACCAGATCGCCGAACATGCGGCCGAGTTTCACGAACTGCTCCGGGGTGATGTCGCCCTGGTTCCTGAGTACGGCCACTTTGTCCCGGTAGATCGACTGCTTCAGCCGGTCGATCTCCTCGGACGTCACGGTATCGACGTTGAAGTCCTTGACGACCACACCCATGGTGTCGTCGTTCCCCTGCTCTACGATCACGTCTGCCTCCTCCTGATAGCACTACAAGACGTAGTAACTCTACATGATGTAGTCACTGCGAGTGTCCTCGGAGCCCCTGCATCTCGACATGTCGTAGACTTAGCGGTGATTGTGTCAGAAGAAGTGAAAGGTTCATGCCCCGATGAATGAACTGGAGTTCCGCGTGAACGGGATGACCTGCGGACATTGTGAGCAGGCGCTCTCCGCCGAGCTCCTCGCAATAGGTGGCGTTGTGGGGGCAGACGTCGATGCCGCTTCGGGGGCCGTCGCGGTGCGCTATGGAGGCTTGGTGGAGCGATCTTCGATTGAGGATGCCGTTTCAGAAGCGGGTTTCGAACTTGTCTCCTGGGAGAACGAGGGTTCTTGACCACGGTTACCTCGACCCAGCATGATGAGGCTCGCGCGCACGATCCAGTAATCGTCAAGAGGCGTTCAGGCATCGTGCGGAGCATGGCTGCCTTGTGTGCCGGGCTCGTTCTCGTACCCGCACCGCTGGTCACAATACTTGCGGGTCAAGCGCCCTACGACTTACTTCGCCGGAGCTTTCCGGGCCTCGACGTCGGTGTTCTCACGGCAGTAGGTCAGGCCGCCGCTGATGCTGCAGCAATGGCGACCGTCGGTGCGCTATTGACGCTGCTGTTCTTCCGGGATGCGCAAGGGCGGAATGCTGATCTTCTGCGCAGCCCGCTCGAGTTGAAGGTACTCCAGATCAGTTCGGGGGTGTGGGCATCTGCAGCGGGTGCCATGGTGCTGTTCACCATGCTGGATAGCCACGGGCAGCCTTTCGCGCGATTGGGGGAGCCCCACGCGGTGTCGTTCCTGTTCGGGACTAATGACTATGCCCGAGCATGGGCCCTAACGTTGTTTGCCGCGCTCGTCGTGTTCTTCTTCAGCATGGTCGTTGAGAATTGGACGGGACTGCTGATTCCCTTGTGGGCGGCATGCTTCGGAGTGCTGGCCCCGGTCGTGGTCGGCCAGATCCTTGTCGGACCCGAACACGACTTCGGAAGCGACGCGGGCGTCTACCAATCACTGCTGACTAGCGCGGTGTTCGGTGTGATCCTGCTCGCAGCGATCCGGGTCGCATCCGGTCGCCTGGTCTCGCCGGACGTGCTTCCGCGAATGTTCCTGTTCCTCGTCTTCGCGCTGCCGGTTATCGTTGGTGCCGATGTGCTTCTCGCTTGGTTCAAGCTGGCGGGAACTGGGCTTCTCGGCTCGGTGACCGGCTGGCAGATCATCACGCGATGGACATGCCTCGCGCTCATCTGCGGGATGGCGGTGTGCGCGTGGTCTATGTGGCGGCGCCGACGCATCGACGAGAAGCGGCTGTCCCGTTTGCTCGGAGGTCTGGCCGTCGCGATCGCCGGCTGGGTGGGAATCACCGCTGCGATGACACGCTTCCCGCCTCCGCACTATTTCGTTCCCACATCCATTTCCCAGGTGTTCTTGGGGTTCGAAGTGGCCGAAGCGCCCACCCCGCTCGTACTGTTCACGCACTGGCGTCCGAACATTCTCTTCCTGCTGCTGGCGGTTGCCGCGGTGACGGTCTATCTCGTTGCGGTCAGCACTCTCCGCCGACGCGGTGACGCATGGCCGGTAGGGCGAACCATTTCTTGGGTGGGCGGCTGGGTCGTCGTCGTATTCGTCACCAGCTCAGGATTTGGCAAGTACTCCGCTCCGGATTTCGGCATTCACATGATCGTGCATATGAGCCTAAACATGCTGGCACCGATCCTGCTCGTTATGGGTGGCATCGTCACGCTCCTCCTGCGCGCGACGAAGTCGGACCCGAAGCGACTTGCTGGGGTCCATGACTGGGTGACCTGGGCGTTGCACTGGCGTGTGCTTCGCTTCATCTACAACCCTCTGATGGTCTTCGCTCTGTTCGTCGGCTCGTACTATGGCCTGTATTTCTCGGGGATATTCGGCGAGTACATGCGTTTCCATTGGGCCCACCAGCTCATGAACGTGCACTTCCTCATCGCGGGTTATCTGTTCTACGGCTTAGTTATTGGCGTAGATCGTCCTCCGCGACCGCTTCCTCATATCGGCAAGCTCGGCTTCGTTCTCGCGGCCATGCCATTCCATGCCTTCTTCGGTGTGATTTTGATGTCTTCGGGCGGCGACATCATTGCAGAGAACTTTTACAGGTACTTTGATTTACCCTGGGCTGATCTCCAAGCATCCCAATACTTGGGTGGCGGTGTCGCCTGGGCCGGCGGGGAACTCCCACTCCTCCTCGTCATCATCGCGCTCGGCGTGCAGTGGTCGAGACAGGACGCAAAGGACGCACGCCGCAAAGATCGTCACCTCGACGCGGGCCTCGATGACGAGTTCGACGACTACAACCGGATGCTTGAAAAACTCAGTGCTCGACAGGCTCGCAATGTGCGAGGTCCCCAGCTTCTCGGCACAGAGGAAGGCAGTAGCTCATGACGATCCAACAGAACGCCACGGATCCCCTTCAACTCGATATCTCCGGCATGACCTGCGCCGCATGCGCGGGCCGAGTAGAGCGTGCCTTGGGGCAACTCGACGGAGTGACGGCAAGTGTGAACTACGCGACGGAACGCGCGATCGTCACTGGACTCTCACCCGCCAAGGCCGACCTAGCAGTGCGTCGCGTGGAGAAGGCCGGATACGGTGCGCGCGTTCACGACGACGCCGATGACGCCTGGTCGAGACGCGCAACAGAGGTGAGGATCACCTCCCTGAGGCGCAGGCTCCTCGTCGCCGCGATCCTCACAGTTCCACTGATGGACATCACGATCGTTCTCGCACTGGTTCCGGGCTGGCGCTTCCCCGGCTGGGAATGGCTCTGTATCATGCTCGCCCTCCCCATCGTCACCTGGGCGGCCTGGCCCTTCCACAAAGCCACACTCCGCAACCTACGCCACGGGAATGTCAGCATGGACACCCTCGTGTCACTCGGCATCGCAGCATCATTCGGCTGGGCGGTCACCTCCCTTCTGCTCGGTATCGGGCAGGACGGGGCCGGATACTGGCTCGGCTTCGGCGTCACCCCGGAAGGAGCAAACTCCATCTACCTCGATGTCGCTGCCGGGATGACGACATTCCAGCTCGCTGGGCGCTACTTCGAAACACGCTCCAGAAGAAAAGCGGGAGACGTACTCGGCGCGCTGGGTCAGCTTGCCGCTACCCACGTACGCATTACCCGAGACGGCAGCGAAAGCATCGAACCTGCCGCGTCTCTGCGCGTCGGAGATGCTTTCGTAGTCCTTCCAGGCGAGACAATTCCTGCGGACGGCACGATCAGCGCCGGATACGCATCAGTGGACACCAGCATGTTGACCGGGGAAGCTGTCCCGAAAGACCTCAGTCCTGGAGACAACGTCGTCGGCGGAACGATCAGCACCAACGGAAGACTCGAAGTATGTGCAACGTCAGTCGGAGCGCACACCCAACTCGCGCAGATGGCCGCCCTTGCCGAACAAGCCCAATCCCGTAAAGCTCGAGTACAGACGCTCGTAGACCGCATCACCACCTACTTTGTTCCCGCAGTCATCGCTCTCGCGATTCTCGTCACACTCGCCTGGATGCTTGCAGGCACCGCATTCCAAGACGCCTTCGGCATCGGAATCGCCGTCCTGATCATCGCCTGCCCCTGTGCACTCGGCCTCGCAACGCCCACCGCACTCATGGTAGGTATCGGTAGAGGTGCCAGCCTCGGCATCCTCGTCAAAGGACAAGACGCACTCGAGGCAAGCGGCACCATCACCACCGTCGTCCTGGACAAGACCGGCACACTGACCGCCGGAACCATGACAGTGACGGGCACAGCCACCGCAGAACACATCCAAGAACACGATTTGCTCCGCATCGCAGCCTCAGTCGAGCAGGGCTCAGAGCACATCATTGCACGCGCAATCATGACCGCAGCAAAGAAGCAAATTACGGATCTGGAGTCCGCGACTGATTTCAATATCGTTCCCGGGAAGGGAGCGACAGCGACGGTCTCCGGCATACTCGCCATTGTCGGCAACAGGGCGCTTCTGGCAGAGCATGGCGTAGCCCTGAACTTCAACGAATCGAATGGGATAGAACTTCACGAGAATCCCGCCGAGACCACGGTGTTTGTCGCGGTCGATGGGAAGCTGATCGGTGCTATCAATCTCGCCGACACCATCAAGCCTGGGGCCAAGAAGGCCGTCGACGCTCTCCGGAAGCAGGGACTCAAAACCGTGCTCCTGACAGGTGACTCCAAGGCGGCAGGCGACTACACCGCCGCACAACTCGGAATCGACACCGCCCTCAGTGAAGTCCTTCCTGCCGACAAAGCCGAAACCGTGCGTGCACTCCAGACCCAAGGGGAACGGGTCGCGATGGTCGGCGACGGCATCAATGATGCCGTCGCGCTCGCCGCCGCAGACCTCGGTCTCGCGATGGTCAATGGCTCGGACATCGCCCTCAAATCCGCAGACATCATCTTAGTTCGAGACGATCTTGCAGTTATTCCGGATGCGATTGCGCTCTCTCGTAAGACACTGCAAACGATCCGCGTAAACCTTGTCTGGGCCTTTGGTTACAACGTCGCTGCGATTCCGATCGCTGCAGCCGGGCTCTTGAACCCGCTCATTGCTGCCGGAGCCATGGCATTGTCGTCTGTGCTTGTTGTCTACAACAGCCTTCGACTCCAGAGCTTCAGAGGCTAAGCCCTGCCCAAACGCTTGTGGGCTTGTGTCAGTGGAACTTCGGACGCTTGAGCGAAATCTACCAGGCAGATAACAGCGTGATCGAACCGCTCTCCGTTGAGGTCTTATCGGGAGATCGGATCTTTCCAAGTATCCTCGCGCCGTTCCAAGTGCGAACTGCACTCACGCTGAAGCCCACGGGTGTGACTAAGGCCGAGGCTGTCAAACTCATGTATGTCTCGTCCGGGTGGTCGAGACTCTCGTTTCGTGGCGCCCAAGTCGCGGTCGGTCCCGGAGATCTCATATTGATTCCGAATGAGACGCTCTGTGCTGGAGAGCCTCTCGCACCGACTCGCACGCTGACACTTTATATGAGGCCAGAATTTGTGTCAGACCACGCTCGATGGCTTCCCCAGACGCACCCCCTTACTATGGCGTTGCTTCAATCACTAAGACCCGGCCCTCCAGTCCACTTCGGAACCGTGAATAAAGAACTCTCTTCTTCGCTAGCGCAGAGTATGGCTTCACTATCCCGACTGAGCTTGAACCAAGAAACCCTGCCGAAGATTATTGTCGGTGCCGCTCAGGTTTTCGCCGATCTCTTCCTGCATCTTTCTGGTCCTAGGCCGGCTGACCAAACGAAGTCTCCGGGCAGGGAAGTCCTACGCGCAATAGATCTACTAGGTTCCCATATAGAACGCCCTTGGGATGTCCGGCATCTCGCAAATGAAGTTGCCCTTTCTTCTGCGCAACTTACCCGACTGTTTCGCAAGGAAACTGGCCTGACCCCGGCTCGATTCTTGAGGATACTCAGGGCTAAGGCTATGGCTGAAAGGCTTGTACTCAATGACGATCCAATCTCGCTGATCTCCGCTCAGATTGGGTGGTCCACCCCGGAAGTCGCTAGTCGGGCTTTTCGCGCGTACTGGGGCGTCAGCCCTTCCTCGTTCAGAGCAGCGGCCCGTCTTGATGAAAACCTCATACGGAGGCGCTTCTGAATCGGGACTGATGCTCGTGTAGGTGACATCAACATGGCTAGTTTCGGCTGGCCTGGAAGGATGAACCTATGCCTCCTCGTTATCCCAAAGAGTTCCGTGACGACGTCGTGAGGATCGCGTTGGATCGCGGCCCGGAAGTGACACTGGCGCAGATCGCGAAAGACTTCGGCATCCACGTTGGAACCCTCGATAAATGGCTCCGAGAGGAACGCGTCGAACAGGGCCAGAAACCCGGTGTCACGCAGTCCGAGAATGCTGAGCTGCGTGAGCTACGCAAACGCAACAAGCTCCTCGAACAAGAAGTGGAAGTACTCCGTCGTGCGGCCGCGTATCTTTCCCAGGCGCACCTGCCGGGAAAAGGCTCTACCCGCTCGTG
>NZ_LOHP01000077.1 GCF_001482305.1 Leucobacter sp. G161 | reverse complement strand
GAACGTCTTCGTAGCCGGCCTCGCCGAGATCGTCGAGCAGCTCCTGCACGAGCACCTCAGGCACCGAAGCACCGCTCGAGATGCCAATCGTGTTGACGCCCTCGAGCCACTCCTGCTTCACTTCTTCGGCGAAGTCAACGAGGTACGCGGCCTTTGCGCCGTACTCGAGCGCGACCTCAACGAGGCGCACCGAGTTCGATGAGTTCGTGGATCCCACGACGAGCACGAGGTCGGCCTCGGGCGCGATCTTCTTAATCGCGACCTGGCGGTTCTGCGTCGCGTAGCAAATGTCGTCAGAGGGCGGATCCTGCAGGTTCGGGAAGCGCTCGCGGAGCCGGCGCACCGTCTCCATCGTCTCGTCGACCGACAGGGTGGTCTGCGAAAGCCAGACCAGGCGATCCGGATCCTTCACCACGAGCCCATCAACATCGTCGGGCGAGTTCACGATCGTGATGAGCTCCGGGGCCTGTCCGGCGGTGCCCTCAACCTCTTCGTGACCGGTGTGGCCGATGAGCAGGATCTCCATGTCCTGCTTCGCGAAGCGCACAGCCTCGCGGTGCACCTTCGTCACGAGCGGGCAGGTCGCGTCGATCGCGTGGAGGTGGCGATCCTCCGCTTCCTGCACGACCGCGGGCGATACACCGTGCGCCGAGAAGACGACGTTGGAGCCCTCGGGCACCTCCTCGACCTCCTCAACGAAGATCGCGCCCATCTTCTCGAGCGTCTGCACGACGTGCACGTTGTGCACGATCTGCTTGCGCACATACACGGGAGCGCCGTAGCGTTCGAGCGCCTTCTCGACGGCGACGACCGCTCGATCCACCCCGGCGCAGTAGCCGCGGGGCGCGGCGAGGAGCACTCGCTTGTCGCCCTCGACGGGCAGGTTCTTCAGCCTGCCGCCCAGGCGGCGCATACGCGGCATCGCCAGGCTCACAACCGGTGCACCAATGGTGCGCTGATTCACTACCGAAGCCTGCTGAGTCATACCCCCCAGTGTACGCCGCTAACTCTGAGCAATCAGTCTGAGCGCTGTGAGCGCGGGGTGGCCGCGGCGCGCCCGCGCTGTCAGATCGCCCGGCTAGGCTCGAACACATGGCAACAGACGCACCCGCAACCCGTGACGCCCCGTGGCCGGTCGCCCTCATGAGCGAGAAGGTCGCCGGCTGGATCGACAAGCTCGGCCAGGTCTGGGTCGAGGGCGAGGTCACGCAGTGGCAGGTGCGCGGCGGCCACGTCTACGGCAAGCTCCGCGACCTCTCACAGGATGCGACCGTGAGCTTCACAGTCTGGCGGTCGGTCGCGCAGCGCCTCACCGCCGAGTTTAAGCAGGGCGACCGCGTCATCGCGCTCGTGAAGCCGAACTTCTGGGTGAAGGGCGGCTCGCTCACGATGCAGGTCTTCGACCTGTCGCACGTGGGTCTCGGTGAGCTGCTCGAGCGGCTCGAGCGGCTGCGCCGCCAGCTCCAGTCCGAGGGACTGTTCGCGGAGGATCGGAAGCAGACGCTCCCCTTCCTTCCCGGCAAGATCGGGCTCGTGACTGGCCGCGACTCCGACGCCGAGAAAGACGTGGTGCGCAACGCGACGCTGCGCTGGCCGGGCGTGCAGTTCAAGATCCACTACGCGGCGGTGCAGGGCGACCGCGCCGCGAGCGAGGTGACCGCGGGAATTCGCGCGCTCGACGCGGATCCCGACGTCGACGTCATCATCGTCGCGCGCGGCGGCGGCGATTTCCAGAACCTGCTGCCGTTCTCGGACGAGGCGGTCGTGCGGGCTGCGGCCGAGGCACGGACGCCGATCGTGAGCGCAATCGGGCACGAGGCGGATCGGCCACTGCTCGACGAGGTCGCTGATCTCCGCGCGTCGACCCCGACCGACGCGGCGAAGCGCGTCGTCCCCGACGTCGGCGAAGAACTCGCTGGCATCGACCAGGCGCGCAGCCGCATGTCGAGCCGGGTGACACAGCTCTTCGCATACGAGGCAGACCGCATCTCCCAGCTGCGGCAGCGGCCCGTGCTCGCGAACCCTGACCGCCTCGTTGACGAGCGCGCCGACGAGCTCGTGCGCTGGGTGGCCCGCGGTGCCGAGCTCGCGGATCGCGCGATTGTGGATCGGGCGAGCTCACTCGCAGAAACCCGCGCCCATCTCAGGGCGCTCTCCCCGAAGGCGACCCTCGAACGCGGCTACGCGATCGTGCAGCTCCCGGGCGGAGCGGTGCTGCGCGACCCTGCCGACGCCCCCTCCGGCACCTCGCTGCGCGTGAGCGTCGTCGGCGGCCGCATCGGCGCGACCTCGACGGGCACGGGCCTCGACGAGCTCTGAGGCGGAGCGGCTAGACTGGCAGGCATGACTGCCCCGATCGAAGCAGACCTCGCCGAGCTGAGCTATGAGCAAGCTCGAGATGAGCTCATCCAGGTGGTGAGTCGTCTCGAACAGGGCGGTGCCACGCTCGAGGAATCGCTCCAGCTGTGGGAACGCGGCGAGGCACTCGCGACCCGCTGCGAAGAGTGGCTCATTGGCGCACGCAAACGACTCGAAGACGCGCGCCAGGGCGGCGCAGCTTCCGGTGCATCTGGCGCCGCAACCCAGCCCGAGAATGGCGAAGAGTTCTAACTATGGCGAAGCAGAAACGTCCGAATATCGTCGCCGAGCTTGGCCGCCCTGAGACGGCGGCCGAGACCGCTGCACGCAAGGCCGAAGGTACGCGACTATACAAGTCACGCAAGACCGTCAACAACCTGGTGTTCTCGCTACTGGTCACTGTCGCCGTTGTCTTTGTGATCTATCTCATGGTGCCCCGCGAGGCTGGCGACTTTGCAGACCGCTCGGTTGATGTCGCGCACGCAGCGGAGACGGCTGGCGCCGACTATTCACTCGCGGTGCCCGACGTTCCAGACACCTGGAAGGCGAAGCAGGCTTCGCTCACCGTCGACAGCGGCGTGACGTACTGGCAGATCCTCTACACAACCGAGAACGAGGCATTCGCGTCGGTCGTGCAGGCGTACACCGCGGACGGTGAGCCGGTACCGGCAAAGTGGATCGCAGGCAAGCTTGAGGAGCAAGACCCTACCGGAACCGATCAGCTCGGCGGTATCGACTGGAAGGTCTACGATCACCAGGATCGCAAGGCCAACGAAGTGAACATGCGCTTCGGGCTCGAGGGCGTCGTCGGCAGCAACTCTGTGCTCGTGTACGGCACCGACGATGAAGCCACTATCCGCGTCCTTGCGACCCAGGTGGCTGACTCACTCGCGGACTTCGAAGCAACCACCCCAGCCGCAGGCGAGGAGGGCACCGCATGAGCGAGGACTCCCAGCGCGTCACACCCCAACAGGCGTGGGACACACTCATCGCCGGTAACGAACGCTTCGTCACCGGCGGCTCGGCACACCCGAACCAGAACGTTGAGCGCCGCAGCGAGCTCGTCAACCAACAGACGCCTGACGTCGCACTGTTTGGCTGCTCAGATTCACGACTTGCTGCCGAGATCATTTTCGATTGCGGCCTCGGCGATCTGTTCATTGCGCGCAACATGGGCCACGTCGTCGCCGAATCGATCACTGCGTCAATGGAGTATGCCGTAACCGAACTGGGCGCATCGCTCAGCGTGGTGCTCGCGCACGACTCCTGCGGCGCCGTCGCCGCGGCCATCGACCAGTCGGGACGGGAGCCCTCGGATACGACGGTGTCGGTGAAGAACACGCTCGCTCCGATCCAGCCTTCGGTGCAGCAGCTGTGGCTCCAGGGCCGCACCGATACCCCCTACGTCGATCCGACAAAGGTCGACGCCAACGCCGTTGGCCGTCTCCACCTCGGCGCGACCGTCAACGAACTGCTTCGCACGTCGCGTGCCATCAGCGACGCGGTCGATGCCGGCCGCCTCGCGGTCGTCGGTTGCCAGTACCGTCTCACCGAGGGTCGCGCCGTGCCGTACACGGTCGTCGGCCCGGTTGACCTTGAGCTTGCTCCCCTGAATTAGCTTCACTCCGCACTAGCTTCATCCCTCTTCATCCCTCTTCATCCCTCAAAGACCCCTCCAGAAACAAAGGATTATTGTGACTGAAATCGAGTACCGCATCGAGCACGACACCATGGGCGAGGTGCGTGTTCCGAAGAACGCTCTCTACGCGGCACAGACCCAGCGTGCTGTCGAGAACTTCCCTATCTCAGGCACCGGCCTTGAGGCGACGCAGATCGTCGCGCTCGCACGCATCAAGCGCGCAGCGGCAATGGCGAACGCTGAGCTCGGCATCCTCGACGCAGACATCGCCAAGGCGATCGTCGCAGCTGCAGACGAGATCATCGGTGGCGCACACCACGACCAGTTCCCCGTCGACACCTACCAGACCGGCTCGGGCACCTCGTCGAACATGAACATGAACGAGGTCCTCTCGGATCTCGCGACGAAGCACCTCGGCGCACCCGTGCACCCGAACGACCACGTGAACGCCTCGCAGTCGTCGAACGACGTCTTCCCGACCTCCGTGCACGTTGCCGTGACCGGCGCGCTCATCGAGCAGCTCAAGCCCTCGCTCGCGCACCTCGCAGAGGCCCTCGAGGAGAAGGCTGAACTGTGGAAGAGCGCCGTGAAGCCCGGCCGCACCCACCTCATGGACGCGACCCCCGTCACCCCCGGCCAGGAGTTCGGCGGCTACGCCGCGCAGATCCGCTACGGCATCGAGCGCATCGACGCGGCACTCCCCCGCGTCGCTGAGGTCCCGCAGGGCGGCACCGCCGTCGGCACCGGCATCAACACCCCGCTCGGCTTCCCCGAGAAGGTCATTGCTGAGATCGCTGCGTCGAGTGGCCTGCCCATCACCGAGGCACGCAACCACTTCGAGGCGCAGGCAAACCGTGACGGCCTCGTCGAGGCTTCGGGCGCGCTGCGCACCATCGCCGTCTCGCTCACGAAGATCGCCGAAGACGTCCGCTGGATGGGTTCGGGCCCGAACACCGGCTTCGCCGAGCTCCACATCCCCGACTTGCAGCCCGGCTCGTCCATCATGCCCGGCAAGGTCAACCCGGTCGTTCCCGAGGCGACCCTCATGGTGTGCGCTCGCGTCATCGGAAACGACGCAACGATCGCCTGGGGCGGCGCACGCGGCAACTTCGAGCTCAACGTGATGATCCCCGTCATGGGCACCGCACTGCTCGAGTCGATCCGCCTGCTCTCGAACGTCTCGCGCGTCTTCGCAGACAAGACGATCGCTGGCCTCGAGGCAAACATCGACCGCATGGCAACGCTCGCGGGCATGAGCCCGTCGACCGTCACCCCGCTGAACCGCCTCATCGGTTACGAGGCAGCGGCGAAGATCGCCAAGCACTCGGTTGCTGAGGGCATCACCGTGCGCGAGGCAGTCGTTGATCTCGGCTACGTCGAGCGCGGCGAGGTCACCGAGGCCGACCTCGACAAGGCACTGGATCTGCTCTCGATGACCCACCCGGGCGTCGCAAAGTAGTTTCTCTCGCCGAAGGGGGTGGTGGGGCTTCGGCCCTGCCACCCCCTTCGGCGTCCCCGCCCCCTTCCCCGCCCCACTCCCCTCGGCGCTCCCCACCCCACTCCCCTCGGCGCTCATAAGACATCACTTCAGCGAGATCATGCCTGTTCCGCTGCAGATCAAGCATGACCTCGCTGAGAGCATGTCTTTTCAGCACCCGGGTCGGGGCGCGGGCAGGGGGCAGGACGGGCAGGGGGCAGGACGGGCCGGGGGCAGGACGGGCCGGGGGCCGCGGCGGGGGCCACGCGCTCGGTACAGTAGTCGCATGGAAACGCCGAGAAGCGACGAAGCTGTGGAACACACCTGGCAGGCGCGCGTAGACGCCGTCTGAGCTGACGCAGACGCTAGCGAGGCCGATGTACTCGACCGCATGACACAGCTCGTGGATGAGCTTCCGGAGAGCGATCCACGCGGCCCCTTCGAGCTTGGCGGTGCGAACGATTCGGCGGGAAACGAGGCCGAGGCTGCTGCCCTCTACGAGCGCGCCATCGCGCTCGGCCTTTCTGGCGCGTCTCGGGCCGCACTCGATATTCAGTACGCCTCCACGCTCCGCAATCTCGGACGCATCGACGAGGCGATCTCAGTATTGGAGAGCACAGAGCGTTGCGCTGAGCTGGGCGCCGCGCCCGACGCGTTCCTCGCACTCGCACTGCATTCGGCGGGCAGGGAGAGCGACGCACTGGCCACCGCGATTGAGGCGCTCATCCCGTTCCTCCCGAAGTACCATCGGTCGCTCACGGGGTATGCCGGGGAGCTCAGGAGCGGGGAGGATCGCACGCGCCAGCGCGCCACCGACTCAGACGCATGACCTGAGCGGGACCAGCTGAACCCGAGCGACGCTCGGTATACGGGAGAATAGTTCCGTGATCGACGAAACATTCACGATGCCCCTCTGGGCGGAGCTCACGGCCGTTGGTGTCGGCAGCCTCCAGGGTGCCCTCTTCGCGGCCGGCTTCAAACGGCTCGACCTCCTCGGAGTCGCGATCCTCGGTATCGCTTCAGGAATCGGTGGCGGTTTCCTGCGTGACATTCTGCTGAGCACCACTCCCGCGGCGTTCTCGATCAACTGGTACCTGATTACGGCAACGCTCGCGGCGTTCGTCGGCATGCTGGTACCCCGATTGTTTCGCAAGGTCGACCCGGTGGTGACGCTGCTCGACGCAGTGAGTATTGGCATGTTCGGGGCGATTGGCGCGACGAAGGCGTTGTCGCTCGGCCTGCCGGTCATTCCGGCCCTCTTCATCGGGACTGTGTCGGCAGTCGGTGGTGGTGTTCTGCGCGACATCATCCTGAATATCCCCATCGCGCTGATGCACGTCGGCTCGTTCTACGCCGTCGCGTCGATGGGCGGCATCATCGTGTTACTCGGACTGCTGGCCTTTGACGTGCCTGTGCTTATTGCCGGTTTCGCTTGTGTTGTCGTCACGACGCTGTTGCGCCTGCTTGCGGTGCGCTTCGGCTGGAGCCTCCCCGAGCAGCGTGCGCTCAGTCGTGTGCAGTTGCGCCGCCAGCGCCAGGTCGAGGCCGTGATTGACGAGGCACTGCAGACGGGTGTCATTGTGCTCCCGGATCTCGGCGATGTCCACGATGAAGACGTTGACGAAGAGGACGACGGAGAACCCCGCCACGGGGATCGGCGTTAACGGCCTTCTACTGCTCCGCGTTTGCCGACCACCTGTGTCAGCAGCAGGCCGACAGTCACCTGCGCCGCCGCACCCACCATGAGCAGCACCAGCACCAGGGTCCATCCGCCCGTCATCTGTCTCATGGCGCCAGCCCCGAGCGGCCCGAGCGTCGCGACGGTGTATCCGATGGACTGAACGGCGGTTGATACGCGTGCGGACTCTGCGGCGTCCTTCCCGAGACTCGCGATGAGCGCAAGCGCGAGCGGGAACGCGCACATGCCGAGCCCGAGGAACGCTGCCCAGAGTTCCGGCATCGCGGTGGGGGCAAGCAAGAGCCCGAGCATGCCCGTGAGGCTCGCGGCCCCGACAATGGCGAATCCGAGCCGCATCCGTTTCACCCCACGTGTGAGGGGGACAATGACGGCTGTCGCCGGAACCCCAACGGCCATCGCGATGCCGAGCAGCAGTCCGGCCCGCTCAGCAGACAGCCCCGCGTCGGTTGCGATGCTCGGCAGCCAGCCCATGAGCACGTAGCTCAGCAGTGCTTGGATCGCGAAGAAGCTCGCGAGCAGCCAGGTTCCCGCGGGGAATGGCTCCCGTCGTGTGGCCGCGCCTGCCGCCGTTTCGGCGCTGTGCGTGGATGTCTCCGCGACGACTGCGGCCGCCAGACCGGTGCCGCGTTCACCGCGCAGCGGCATGAAGAGCGCCCACGCGACAAGCCCAATGATTGCGGGAATCGCCCACGCGGCAAGCCCGAGCGTTGGGCTTCCGAGTCGCTGCGCCACCGGGACTGCGGCAGCGGCTGCGGTCGCCGCCCCCAGCGACATTGCGGTCGTGTAGACGGTCGTCACTGTGCCGATGCTTCGGCCGAAGTGTGCACGCACGACGGCGGGCAGCAAGATGTTCACGACGGCCAGGCCACCGGTCGCGATGACGGTGCCGATGACCACGATCCACGGATCCGGGAGGGCTCGGATGAGTAGCCCGGCGACAAGGATGACCATGCCGCCAGCAACCGTGCGCTCGGCACCCCAGCGGGCGGCGACGCGCGCTGTGCTCACACCAGCGATCGCGAAGACCGCGGTCGGGATCGCCGGGATGAGCACGACGGTGACTGCGTTGAGCGCACCCGCCTCGGTAAGCATGGTGAGCAGCGACGCAGCGCTGGTGATCGCGAGGCGCAGATTGAGCGCGACGAGGATCAGCGCCACGATCATGAGCGCGGGGCGGCTGCGGGAGGGAGTGCGGGTGGAATTCAACGACATATTCATCCAAACATCAAACGTCTAACCTTTTGGCCGTACTATCATTGCACATATGAGCCTTGAACCGGTACGGCAAACGTCATTGAGCGATCAGGTCGTTGAGCGCCTGCGCACGGAGATCGTCGAGGGTCGCTGGCCGGTCGGCGAGCGGATCCCGCCCGAACCCGAGCTCATCGCCAGCCTGGGCGTTGCCCGCGGCACGCTCCGGGAGGCCCTGCGCGCCCTGCAGTACAGCGGCATGCTCGACATTCGGCGCGGTGATGGCACGTTTGTCAGCGCCCGCAGCGAGGTGCCGGGCGCGCTCGCTCGGTCTGGCGGCACGATCGCCGATGTCCTCGAGGCGCGCGCCGCGATCGAACCGCAACTCGCGCGCCTCGCGGCCGAACGCGCCGACGAGCACGACATCGCCCGCATCGAGGCCGCGCTCGCCCACCGAGCGACCGTGCCAGCGGATCGGTGGGCGGAGGCTGATTCCGCGGTCCACGAGGAAATCGCGCGCGCCGCACACAATCCGATCCTCTTCGAGATTTACACCGCGCTCCTCCCCCAACTCCAGGATTCCGTGCAGTCCGCAATCACCCGCGACGGATTCCGGCGCGACGATCCACGTGGACACGAAGAGGTGCTCGACGCGATCCGCCGCCGCGACACGAACGCCGCGGGCGAGAGCGCCGCAGCAAACCTCGCGGCGACCGAGCGCTGGGACGCAGCAGAACGGGCCGGCACTCCCTAGTAGCACCGACCCGCACGACTGCTGATCCGCTACGCGTCGAGCAGCTGCGTCACCAGCGCCGCGATATCGCTCCGCTCGCTTCGGGTGAGCGTGACGTGCCCAAACAACGAGTGACCCTTCAGCTTCTCAATCACGGCGGCGATTCCGTCGTGCCGACCGACGCGCAGATTGTCGCGCTGACCGACATCGTGTGTGAGCACCACCCGCGACCGCTGACCGATGCGGCTGAGCATCGTGAGCAGCACATTCCGTTCGAGCGACTGCGCCTCGTCCACGATGACAAACGCATCGTGGAGCGACCGCCCACGAATGTGGGTGAGCGGGAGCACCTCGACCAGATCTCGAGCCACCACCTCGTCGAGCACGTTTTGCGAAACGATCGACCCGAGCGTGTCGAACACCGCCTGGCCCCAAGGGTTCATCTTGTCCTGCTGATCGCCCGGCAGATACCCAAGCTCCTGGCCGCCAACGGCGTACATCGGCCGGAACACCATCACCTTGCGGTGCTGTTGCCGTTCGAGGACGGCTTCGAGACCGGCAGCGAGCGCGAGCGCCGACTTGCCGGTGCCTGCTTTCCCGCCGAGCGACACGATTCCGACCTCCGGGTCAAGCAGCAAGTCGATGGCGAGCCGTTGTTCGGCGCTCCGCCCGTGCACCCCGAAGACCTCGCGGTCGCCGCGAATCAGTCGAAGCGAGGACGCCCCATCGACGCGACCGAGGGCCGATCCGCCACCCGGCGCACTCATGATGAGGCCGGTGCCGAGCGTGAGTTCACTGACCGGAGCAACGTCGTCAAGCCGTTCCTCTTCCCACAGGGTGTCCATTTCAGCATCGGTGAGTTCGATCGTTGCGGTCCCGAGGTAGCTGTCGTCACCTGTCTGGTCGTTGCGGTATTCCTCCGCGCCGAGACCGAGCGCTGCTGCCTTCACCCGCATCGGGAGATCCTTCGACACCACCGTCACCGCGAGACCCTCGGTGGCGAGGCTCTGCGCGACGGCCAGGATTCTCGTGTCGTTATCCCCCAGCCGCATCCCGCTCGGCAGCACCTCGGAGTTTGAGTGGTTGAGTTCGACCCGCAACGTGCCGCCGTCGTCGCCGACAGGCACGGGGAAGTCGAGCCGCTCATGCCGCTCGCGCAGCCCGTCAAGCAGTCGCAGCGCACGGCGCGCGAAATACCCGATCTCGGGGTCGTGCCGTTTCTTCTCAAGCTCGGTCACAACAACCACGGGCAGCACAATGCTGTGTTCTGCGAACCTGAAGATCGCCGACGGATCGCTGAGCAACACCGACGTATCGAGGACGTAGGTGCGCTCTACCTGTCCGAGCGATTCGCTCAGGTCGATCGAGGGCTGCTGGAGGGTATCCCGGGAATGTGCCACGGCGGCTCCTTCGTTCTGCCGGGGCGGCCCCGGCGAAACGAGTCGGCCGTAGCTGTACGAGGGTGGCTGCGGCCTCCTCAACCGGGCACGGTGCCCGGTACAGCACACGGTACGCCGCGAAAGTAACGGGCAGCTTTCGACACGCTGGCTGGCAGGTAAGCACCTCCCAGCGGGGCCCTCATAGGGTCGTGACAGTGGCAACGCGTCATTTCGACAGACGTGGCCAGTCTTATTGGTGCATTTCCTACATATACGACAACAGAAAAGTTTTCCCGTATTGCAATTCCTCCATGAAAGGGCGCTAGGCTGATGCCATGACTGATGCGCGCATCCTCCGGACCAGGGCAGCACTTCACGGGGCGATCACCGAACTCGCCACGCAAAAGCCCGTGGGTGAGATCACCGTTTCGGAACTTGCAGAAAAGGCCGGCATCAACCGGGTGACGTTCTACAAGCACTACACGACCCCCGCCGAGGCACTCGCCGATGCCCTCCACACCGAGCTGTCGGCCGCCTGCGAGGCAGCCCCGCCGGCAGCCGCACTCGATCCGTTCACGCATTACATTTATGCGTCGCTCGATCACCTTGAGGCACGGCGCGAGCTGTACACGATCGCGTTCAGCGATCAGGTCGACGGCACGATCCCGATCATGCTGTCCCGCTTCCTCACCGGCGTCGCCGAAACCTACCTGACCAAGCGCCGCAAGCGCAAGCCCGCGATCCCCGATGTGGATCTCGACGTCGCAGCCGCGTTCCTCGCGAACGGCGCAACCGGAGCGATCCGCGTGTGGATCCTCGAGGGCGACATGTCACGCGAGCGTTTCTTCGAAAACCTCCCGCATCTCCTCCCCGCTTGGTTCCAGGCGGAGGAGAGCAACTAGCCGCTGCACAGCGAAACGGCAGGAGCCCCAACGTGTTCGTTGGGGCTCCTGCCGTTTCGCTTCTGCGGCTCGCGCCTAGCGGCGGGGCGGCGCGAGCGCCGGCTCCTTACCGAACTGCTTCGTCGCGAGGAGCAGCACAATAATGATCGCGGCCGCGATCCAGCCGGAGACCCCAAGCGGGTTCACCAGTGGCATCGACAGGGGTGCGCCCGCCATCGCGAATATGCCAAATGTTCCTGCTGCCCCATTGAACGCGCCGTGCGCAACGGCGGCCGGCCACACCGAGCCGCTGCGCAGCCGCAGCCACCCAAACAGCACACCGAGGAACACGCAGCCCACTGTCATGAGCACGACCCCGCGCCAGTCGTAGAAGCCGAAGTTGTGCCCGAGCAGCGTGACCGGCGTATGCCAGAGCCCCCAGATCGCGCCGCTCACGAGCAGTGCGGGCCAGGTACCGAGTGGCCTGAGTGCGGGCAGCAGCCAGCCCCGCCAGCCAATCTCCTCGCCGAACGCGGGGAGGATGTTGAGGATGCCGGCAATCGGGATGAGCGCGAGCTGCACGACGAGGAGAGACCCAACGCTCTCGGCCGAAACTCCCGAGGCAACGAGGCTGGCGGTGAAACCCGACAGGTTCGCGAAGTCGGGCGTGAACCAGCCGAAAGCCGTCGCCACGAGTAACGCAAGGATCACCAGGGCGATCGGCCCAAAGTTGCCAAGCACAATGAACCAGACGACCCGCTTCGCGGGGCTCAGCGGCCACAGCCCGAGGAACCTTGCGCGGCCTGCACGCGGCACCTTCATGAAGAACACCACGACGAGCATCGCAATCGCTGGCGTGAACATCATCACCGTCGGGAGCAGCTGCGCGAGGAGCTGCTCCGTCATCGAGAGTGACGTCGGGTTCGAGCCGATCAGCAGCCACATCGGCAGCATCACGAGCCAGGCGAGGCCCATCGCGATCACCGAGAAGACGACGACGGCAGCCCACGGCACCCTCGTGAGCGGGGCGGGCTCACTGGCGGGCTGTCGCGCGCCCCCGGGCTGTGGCAGCGGGGGCGTAACAGGCGTTGTCGGCATGGCCGCTGCCGGTGTCGCTGGGGGTGACGCTGCGCCTGAGCGAGGATCGGTGGTCATAGCGAATCTCCTTCGATATCGGTGCGAATGCGCGGGATGGATCTCGGGGCCTCGTCTCCCTGCGGCGTAGTGTCGGCCGCGGCCTGCGCCGCCGCGGTAAGCACGGTGGCGGCGGTCTCAGCATCGGACATCGTCACCACGAGCACCCGGCCGTCGCGCCGGGTAATCACCAGGCCTTCGCCTCCCCGAGGCACAAGCCCCGTGCGGTTGCCCGACAGGCGGAGCCCCCACCCACCAAACTCTCCGAGCGGGTTGATGTCTGCGGTCACGACGCTGACAACCTCCTCCGCGGGCACACGAAACACCGGCCAGCCCACGATCGATTTCGCCGCGAATCCCTGCGGCCCGATCCGCACTCGAAACCACAGACACGTCACCAACAGCCCCGCAGAGAACACGAGGGTTCCCAAGGCGACCCACCCGCCGACCGGGTCAACGGTGAACATCCACACCGTGAGCGCCGCGAGCAGCACGACAGTAACACCCACCACCCATGCAACTGACCGTGATGGTGTGATCTCACCAACCCAGGCTGCGCGTTCTGCACCGCCCAGCGGCAGCGGCTCGGCTGGCGGCTCGCCGGTTTCTGGGTTGAGCTGGAGCTTCGGCTGCACCAGGAACGCAAAGACGCCGATGACGAACCCCGCGACAAAACCGCCAATAAGGAACCCGAACGTCGAGCCTGTCTCGCGCGCATCTGCGGCGTCGAGCTGCACCCACGCTGATCCCAGCGCCTGCGTCTGCAGCGAGATGGTGAGGCCGAGCACGAATGCGGGCATCAGGCGACTATTCCCTGCCCAGGTGGGCTTGGCCTGGGCGGCAGCCGCGCGGCGGCTCTGGAACCGCTCGAGCAGCGGCAGGAGCAGAATGAGTGCGTTACTGAGTGTCAGGATCCCAAGGTTCTGCCACGGAGAACCGAACCCGTCAGGCATGCCCGAGGCGCCCCAGTGAACCGCCGCCGGGCTCGGCATGCGCGGCATCCACGCGATCTGCAAGACTCCCGACAGCAGGATGAGCAGCGCCGGGAGCAGCGTGCCGATGATGAGGGCGGCACGCTTGGCGCGTGGCAGCCGTAGATCCGCGCTCATGTGTCGCCTCCCGTCGGAGCTGCTGCAGGCGGCGGCTCCGCCTGCGCCTGCTTGGCCGCCGTGGCCAGCGCCGATGCGGCTGCGTCTGCATCGTCAAGGGTGATGACCAGTGGCCGACCCCTGCGCCGTTCGATCCTCAGCCCCTCGCCCGTTCGCATCACGACGCCAATTTTCCCGTCGACCGACAGTCGTAGGCCCCAGCCGCCGAACTCATTGAAGGGGTTGATCTCACCCACCGAAACATCCGCGATGTTGGTTGCTCGGGCGCGGAGCACCGGCCAACCGATGAAGGATCGGGCCTCGAAGCCGCGCTCATCGATCCGCACGTTGAAGCGCACTCCCACCACGGTGAGCACCAACACGAGTGCAAGCAGCACGCCGTTGACAACGATAATCACAGTGTTCATCGGGCGCAGCGAGAGCACGAAGATGAAACTGGCGACCACAACGACGAGCGCGATAACCATCGTCCAGAGGTACGGCTTCGTCACGCCGATCACGCCGAGCCAAGCCACCCGCTCGCTCCCCGCGAGCTCCAGCGGTGCACCGGCATCCGCGTCTACCGCGGCGCTCACCCGGAGTTTTGGCTGCGCAAGATACCCCAGGCCTCCCGCCACAGTACCCACCAGCGTTGGAAGGATTGACACCCAGGCGTTCGGTTCAAGGTCGCGGCCATCCGCGAGGTCGAGTTGCATCCAGGTCGTGAAGATCCCGAGCATAAAGATAAGTACGCTCCCGGAAAGCACAATCGCTGGCACCAGACGGTTCATCGGCCCCCATGCGTCGCCGGCGCGCTTCGGCGAAGCCTTCGCCTGCAGATCCATCATCTTGGTGAGGAAGAACAGCGAGGCCATCACCAGGCCCCCAAGCGGGAACATCAGGAGCGGGACGATCGGGCTAGCGAAGCCGTCGGGCACACCCGCCCCACTCCAGTGCACGGCCACCTCGTCGGGGAGCCGCGGCAGCCATGCGAGGAAGACGATGAGTTGCACGACGACGAGGCCGAGCGGAATGTACAGGCCAACAATGCGGGCGGCGGTGCGCGCACGCGGCAGTTCTGGGTGTTCCGGCTGCTGCTGCTGGCCCTGCTCACGTTTCATGGCCTCAGGACCCGCAGCGCCTGCAGGGTCCTCCCCAGGCGTCTCGGGTCGCAGCGGAATGGGTAGGTTGTCCCTCATGCGGCGGTCTCCTCCTGAATCGCTCTGAGTGGGATAGGTTCATTGCCGGCGGGAGGGGGCCCGCCAGGGCCGACGTGGGCGACCATCGCCGCCACTGTCTCCTGACTCACGCCGAGGCTGCTTGCCCGGTCGACGAGCGCCCTGACCTCGCCGGAGAGCTCAACGAGGGTCCCGGCGAGCGCCGTGACCACCGCTCCCCTGCCGCGCCTGAGGTCAATCAGTCGCTCGTCACGCAGCTGCTGGTAGGCGCGCAGCACCGTGTGCACGTTGATATCGAGCGCCTCGCCGAGCCGCTTTGCCGCGGGCAGCGTCGCACCCTGACGCAGTTTTCCGCTCGCGATATCAGCGCGCACCGAGTCTGCAATCTGGGCGTAAATCGCACGCTCGCTCGCCTCGTCAATTCTTATGAGCATTAATCCCCCTTGCGCCCATAACCCTACCTCAACTAGAACAACTTGTGGGAGCCGGTATCACCGCGATCGAGTACCGTATGTACACACAGACAGAAGGAGGACACCATGCTCACTTCGCGACGCCCACTCACGTTCTTCTCGGCGACAGCCGTACTCCTGCTCGCCCTGACGTCTTGCGCCCCCGAACCCGATCCGGCCCCCGCCCCAGCCCCCGAGCCATCGAACGAGGCGCCCGCGACCCCGGAACCGGCAGCGCAGCTCGGCCCGCGGCAGCAGACACTCAACCTCACCTCGCCCTGGTCAGTCGCGTTCGTCGCCAACTCTGCACTCGTGAGCGAACGCGACACCGCAAAACTCCTCGAGCTTGCCGAGGACGGCACTTCTCGAGAGATCGCCACTATCGCCGGCGTCGTTCACGGTGGCGAGGGCGGGCTGCTCGGACTCGCGGTCTCCCCGGCGACCGACGGCGCGCAACCCGAGTCGCTCTACGCATACTCGACGGCCGCGAGCGGTAACCGCGTGCAGCGCTTCCCAATCACGGGCGAACCAGGCTCCCTCGCGATCGGTGACCCGACCACGATCATCGAGGGCCTCCCGAGTGCGGCCTCCCACAATGGCGGGCGGATCGCCTTCGGGCCAGACGGCATGCTCTATGTCACAGCCGGTGACGCCGCTCAGCCCTGGCTGTCGCAGGACCTTTCAAGCCCGGGTGGCAAGATCCTTCGCTTGGCACCGGACGGCAGCATTCCCGAAGATAACCCGTACGCAGACTCACCCGTGTACAGCTACGGGCATCGCAACCCGCAGGGCATCGCGTGGGCCGAAGACGGCACGATGTACTCGAGCGAGTTCGGGCAAGACACCTGGGACGAGCTCAACGTCATCACACCCGGGTCAAACTACGGTTGGCCCGAGGTCGAGGGCATCCTGGGCGACGTTCGGTACGTCGATCCCGTGCAGCAGTGGACACCCGCGGAGGCCACCCCGAGCGGCATCGCGATCCTGGGCGACACCATCTACATCGCAAACCTCCGCGGGCAGCGGGTGCGCACCGTGCCGCTGTCCGACCTCACGGCGAACGCCGAATACTTCATCGAGGAATTCGGGCGCATCCGCGACGTGGTGGTCTCGCCGGATGGCAAACTCTGGCTGCTGAGCAACAACACTGACGGCAGGATCGATCCGCGCCCCGACGACGACCGGTTCATCGATTCGGGACTCGTGAAGTAACTCCGGCCTTCGCCGCACCGCTCTCGGGCTGCAGTCTTCGCACGCTCGCGGGGCCGGCTAAATTTTCTCAAATTATTTTCCACAAGATCGCTTTTAAGCCACACTTGCGGCCTTAATGTCGGTGGTCCGTGTTTGAATTCAGGCATGACTTCACCACTTGAGATCCGCGCAGAGGCCATGGACGGCCTCGAGGATGTCGCGCGCGAGATTCGAGGTGCAGAGGCACGAAGGCTCCAGATTTTGGCTCGCGGGTACCGGGCCCTACCGCCCGGAGAGATGCCCTATCGCGCGTTCAAGGCTGAGGCAGCGCTCGCACTCAACCTGACCGATTACCGAGTTGACCAGTTGCTTGGAGTCGCGATGTCCTTGGAAACCGACTATCTCGATACTGCCGTGCTGCTGAGCAAGGGGCGAATCGGCGCGGCACACGCTGAGATCATCATCACCGCAGGACACGTGATCACCAACATAGTTGCGACCGGGGTTGACGAAGCCGCACGCAAGCTCGCAGAAGAAAAGGCCACAGTCGCCGCAGCCCGACTCAAAGAGTACGAGCACGCGGTGCTCGCTTTCGCGCTCGAAGAGACCCCGAACAGGCTCAAGCCCATCGCCAAGCGGCTTGCCGAGCAGTGGGCCGTCGAACCGATCGAGGCACGGCAGGCCGCAGAAACTGCCCGCCGCCGCGTCACGGTCGTCGAAATGAGTGACGGCATGGCCGAGCTACGGGCGTACATGCCCGCGGTGCAAGCGTATGGGCTTCACGACCACCTCACACGCATCGCGAAGGCAGTGAAGCGCAAGACCATTCCCGCGCCACCCCTGCCGGTACCCGAACCCGCAACGAGAGACGGGGCTGAGGAGCTGCCCTCTGGCAGTCCTTCCCTGCTTGGACCGGGCGCGGAAGTCGAGCCAGAGCCGAGCGATGCGCGCGGCATCGACGAGATTCGCACCGACGCGTTCCACGACCTGCTCTCCCGCGACCCGTTCACGGCAGCCGAGACGGCGACTTGGCCCATCGGGGCCGAGCTGCAGGGACGCGTACAACTCGTCGTCACTGCCGAGGGGCTCGATGCGCTACTCGCGAAGCACGGAGGCACCGTCATACGCGACACTGATCTTCCGCCGAGCGGGTCAGTGAAGTGCGAGCTTCAGGGATACGGCCCCGTCGACGTCGAAGCCGCGCGGCCACTTATCGCGTCACGACAGCACTGGGACCTGATCACCGTGTGCTCACACACAGGCGAAGTTATTCGGACCGATACCTATCGGCCGATAAAACCACAGGAAAGGTTTCTGGTTGCGCGAGACGGGCACTGTCGCTTCCCTGGGTGTGTCGCGCCAACGTATCGCGCAGAAATCGACCACACCCTCGACGCAGCTCTTGGCGGCCCCACAGCTACCGACAACCTGGCGCATCTCTGCCTCAAACATCACATCCTCAAAGGCAACACCGACTGGACAGTCGAACAGGTTGCAGGCGGAGTCCTCATATGGACTTCACCCACCGGTCGCGTCTACACGGATCGACCGCCCGACCGACTCCCCGAAGCCCGGGCAGCAAATGCCTCTCGGCGAAGTAGCGTCAGATTCGAACCCGCCGACCACCCCTTCTGACGCAGCAGTGAACCCTGCGTTGCAGCCAACGATGGCCTGCGACGCTGGGCGTCCCGCCATCCGCGCCGCAGATACGAAAACGGCGATAGCTATGCCGAATCTTGGGGATTCTGGCATAGCTATCGCCGTTTACATGCGCTGCGGCTCACGCGGGAACGCGAGAGCGGGAGAGCGGGAGAACGCGGGGACGCGGGAGCACCGGAGCACCGGAGCGCGGGAACGCCAGAGCACCCGCGTGCACCCGCTAGAAGGCTGCGATACCCGTGAGCTCGCGACCGATGACCAGCTGGTGAACCTCGTCAGTGCCCTCGTAGGTGCGGACCGACTCGAGGTTCGCCATGTGACGCATCACCGGGAAGTCGCTCGTGATGCCGTCGCCACCGAGGATCGACCGGCAGTTGCCAGCGATCTTGATGGCCTCACGCACGTTGTTGAGCTTGCCTACGGAGATCTGACCGTACGTCAACTGGCCCGCGTCCTTCAGACGTCCGAGGTGCAGAGCAAGCAGCATGCCCTTTTCGTACTCAACGAACATGTCAGCCAGCTGCGCCTGGATGATCTGCTTGCCGCCGATCGGCGTGCCAAACACCTCGCGGGTCTGCGAGCGCTCGACCGCTGCCTCGAGGCAGGAGCGGGCAGCACCCATGACGCCCCAGGCGATACCGTAGCGCGCCTCGTTCAAGCACTTGAACGGAGCGGACAGGCCCTTCGCGCCAGGGAGGATCGCGTCTGCGGGCAGCCGCACGTCGGTGAGCTCGATCTCGGTCTGCAGGGAGGCACGCATCGAGAGCTTGTTCTCGATCGCGGTCGCTTTGAAGCCCTCGGTCTCGGTCGGTACGACGAAGCCGCGCACGACGCCTTCCTCGTCCTTCGCCCAGATCACGCCGACCTGCGCGATGGTGGCGAGGCCGATCCAGCGCTTCTTGCCGTTGAGCACCCACTGGTCGCCGTCTCGGCGAGCTGAGGTGAGCATGGTGTTGGGGTCGGATCCGCCCTGCGGCTCGGTGAGACCGAAGAAGCCGATGGTCTCGCCGCGGCCCATGGCAGGGAGCCACTGCTGCTTCTGCTCCTCGGAGCCAAACTTGTAGATCGCTCCCATGGCGAGCGAGCCCTGCACAGACAGCGCGGTGCGGAAGCCCGAGTCTGCGGCTTCGAACTCCATTGCGACCAGGCCGTACGCAACCGACGATGCGCCACGAAGGCCGTAGCCTTCCATGTACATTCCGAAGGCGCCGAACTCGCCGACCTCGGGAAGCAGCTCGACGGGCAGGCGACGGTCTTCGAACGCCTGGTCAATGATCGGGTTGATGCGGGTCTGCGCAAACTCGCGGGCCTTGAGCTGCCACTCGCGCTCTTCCTCGGTAACGAAGTCAGCAACGTTGAACAGCTGGTCAATCGTGGTGGTCATGAGTTTCCTTTGTTCGTGGGGGATGCAGCGGGTTAGCGAGGAAGCCAGGTGGCACCCTGGTGTTCGCCGACGCCAGGCGGCGGCGACGTGTAGCGTGCCGGGGTTTCCGAGAAGTGAATGGGGGCGGCAACCGAGCGCAGCGTGTGCTCAGTTCCGTCAGCGGCAAGGCCGGTGGTTTCAGCAATCGCATCGATGCCGAGCGACTCCGCGAGCTCAATCGCCTGCGCGATGGTGTTCACGCGGCCTGCAGGAATGTTCGCGGCGGTGAATGCGGTGATCCATTCGTCGGCGTTGCCAGTCCGTAGCCGCTCCTCGAGCGCGGCCCGCAGCTCAACGCGGTGCGCAACCCGTGCCGGATTATTCGTGAAGCGTTCGTCGGTCGCGAGCTCAGGGATTCCAAGTACCTCACAGAGGCGCGTGAATTGGCCATCGGTCCCCACTGCCAGCGCGACGGACTGATCCGCTGCGTGGAAGGTTTCGTAGGGCGCAATCGACGGGTGCGCGTTACCCATTCGACCCGGCGAGACCCCGGTCTCGAGCGTCGACGAGGCCTGGTTCGCGAGAGCGGAAAGCAGGGAGCCGAGCAGTGTGACCTTCACGTGCTGGCCGCGGCCAGTGCCGCCCTCGCCGTCGCGCGCGCGCAGTGCTGCCTGGATGCCGATGACTGCGTTGAGCCCGGTGAGGATGTCCACGAGTGCGACACCCACCTTCGTCGGCTCGCCGCCGGCTTCGTCAGCCTGGCCGGTGATACTCATGAGCCCGCCGACGGCCTGCACGAGCAGGTCGTAGCCTGGCAGGTCACGCCCCTCGGCGTCACCGAAGCCCGAAATCGAGCAGTAGATAACACCGGGGTTGAGCTCCGAGAGTTCGGCGTAGCTCAGCCCGAACTTGTCCATGGTGCCTGGCTTGAAGTTCTCAATGACGACATCGGCGGTCGCGGCGAGCTCCCGGGCATGGCTGAGCCCCTCCTCGCTGCGCAGATCGCAGACGATGGAACGCTTACCGCGGTTCACTCCGGCGAAGTAGGTGCTCTGCCCGATCGCGTTTTGCGGGGGCGACCATTGCCTGGTGCCGTCGCCCTCTGGGCTCTCGATCTTGATCACATCGGCGCCGAAGTCTGCGAGCAGCATCGTGGCATGGGGGCCAGCGAGCACTCGCGAGAAGTCAGCGACGCGAATACCGGCGAGCGGACCTGGAGTTGTCATAGCTCCACTGTAGGCCACACGCACCACCCCGCTGAGCGAAACCTGCACAGCCGCAATCCGCGGGGCTGTGCGAGAATGACACCATGGCGACGCTCTCTCAACTGCTCGAACTGCCTGAACTTGGCCTCTCCCTCCTCCAAGCAGGGCCCGGCGATCCCGAGCTCAGCTGGGTGTCAATCACTGAGCTCCTGAGCATGAATGACTACCTTGAGGGCGGGGAAATCATCATGACCACTGGCCTCTCCCTCGGAGCGAACGATCCAGGCTGGCGCGACTTCGTGGCGGGCCTCAGCCGCGCCCGAGTTGCTGCCATCGGTTTCGGCATCGGGGTCAACCACGACACCGTGCCGGCACCGCTCCTGCACGCCGCGAGCACCTACCGCGTCGCCCTATTCGAGATCCCACTCCCGATTCCGTTCATTGCCGTGAGCAAGGCCGTCGCTGGGCTGCTCCGCTCCGACGAACTCCGCGCGGCACGATCCGCCTTGCAGGTGCAGCTGCGCCTCCTCGACAGCGCGCGGGGCACGCAGGATCCAGCCGAGGTACTCGCGAGCATCTCCCAGGCCACCGGCCGCCAGCTCGCGCTCATCTCCGGCCCCGATCGTATCCTCGCGAGCACACAGGGGTTCCAAGCCGAGGGTGCCGAGCTCGTCGCCCTCGATTCCGAGGGATCGCTCCGGCTCGCCATCGCCGGCACCGGCCCCCTCACCCCCGAGGGCAGCTCGGTCATCGCGGCCGGCGCGATGGCGCTGGGCTTCAGCGTTCGCAGCGACCGCGCATCAGACCGGGCAGAGCGCGAACGATGGGAGCTCCTCACCGGGCGCATGCTCAGCGGCGCGCTTCCCGTCGAGACCGCCGAGGTGCTCTCCCCAGGGATCGTGTTGCCCGACACCGTACGCGCCGTCGCCGTGCAGGGCTCCCCCGAAGACATCTCAGCTTGGCGACGGGAGCCACGCATCGGACTCGACCGGCTCATCGGCTCCACCGAAGAGCTCGCGGGCGGACTCGCACGCGCCTGGCAGGTCGTTGATGGCGCGGAGCCCGAGGCCGCGGTGATGCGGATCGAACAGCACGGGCTCGACTTGGTCGTCGGCCGCCCGGTGTCCCGTCGGGGTCTTCCAGTGAGCGCACGCTCTGCGGCATCGCGGCTGCGCGACCTTCCCGGCCGAGCATCGCTCTACGCCGAACCGCGCCGCGCACAGGTGATCTGGGCGGATCGCGACGCGCCCTTCCTCGAGGCCGTGCTGAGCCTCGGCTCCTCCCCCGAACACGGGGCTATCGCGCTGAGCCGCCAGGTACTCGGGCCGCTCGCGGCGACCGGACCCGCCGGCCAGGCCTCGACCGAGCCAGACCGAGAGGTACTCTGCGAAACGCTGCACGCGCTATTCGTGTCAGACGGTCAGCGCGGCCCTGCGGCGAGCGCCCTCGGGATCCACCGGAACACGCTGCGGGACCGCGTAACGCGCATCGAGCGGCTCACCGGGCGGTCGCTCGCCAGCGCGGAGGACCGCGCCGAACTGTGGTTCGCGCTCCGCACCGAAGAGCTCGCTTAGTTGAGCCGGGGCCAGGCTCGGCAATCCATTCCGACCTGAGTTTTCTTGCGTGAGCCTATCTCGGGCGGCAAAAGGCTCAGACTAGAAGAAACGCGTCAGTTTAGTTAGCGACTGGGCCAGCCCGGGGCCAGCTAGGCGCTGCGCTCTGCCGCGTTTGCGTCTTCCTCGATGACCGACCCGTCAGCGGACCAAGGGAAATCGATCCACTGGTCGGTGGCCTTCCACGCGTAGTCGGGCTGGATCACGGTCGACGGCTTCGTGTAGATCGTCACAGAGCGAACCTCTGCGCCCTCTGCGGTCAGCAGTTCGACGGCGAGCTTGAGCGTGCGCCCCGAATCTGCGACGTCGTCGACGAGCAGCACCCGACGGCCCTTGAGGTAGGTCAGGTCGAGTGCGGGCGGCAACACCTCCGGGTTGTCGAGGACCGTACCGATGCCCGTGTAGAACTCAACGTTCAGCGCACCGCAGTTCTTCGCGCCGAGCCCGTACGCGATCGCGCCTCCCGGCAACAAGCCGCCGCGAGCGATCGCGACGACGACCTCGGGCGCGAACCCGTCGGCAACGATCCGCCGTGAGAGTTCGCGGGTGGCGTCGCCGAACCCGTCCCAGGTGAGTACTTCGCGGTCAGCAGTCATGCGGGGCTCCCTTAGTGCAACTCGTTCGGCAGCGTGCGCTGCCGGAAGGGTCAAGTTTACGCCAGGGGCCGCGGCGGCTCGGGCCGTGACGGCTCGTGCCGTGTCGCCACCGTGCGACAGCGCTCACGGGACCTCATATCCCGCGGCGGTGAACAGTTCGTACCACTCCGCGCGGGTGAGCACGAGTTCGGCGCCTGCGACGGCTTGCGCGATGCGGTGCACGCGGGTGCTGCCAATCACGACGCGCATCTTCGCTGGGTGCCTGGTGATCCACGCGGTCGCAATCGCGGTGGGGGTGCTGCCTCGCTCGGCCGCGATGCGACCGAGCACGGTCTGGAGTTCGCGCAGGCCGCCCTGCTCGAAAATCGAGCCGCTGAAGAAGCCGCGCTGAAACGGCGACCACGCTTCGAGCGTGACTCCGTTGATGCGCGCGTACTCGAGGAGCCCGCCGTCGCGGTCTGCCGATTGTTTGAGGCCCTCCATGTTCGCTGCGATGCCCTGCGCCACGAGCGCCGCGTGGCCGAGGCCGAACTGGACCTGGTTCACCGAAATTGGCTGGGTGACGCTGGTCTTGAGCAGCTCAATCTGGCGGGCGGTGTGATTCGATACCCCAAAGGATCGCACTTTCCCAGCAGCCTCGAGTTGGTCGAATGCCGCCGCGACTTCTTCCGGTTCGACCAGGGTGTCCGGCCGGTGCAGCATAAGCACGTCGAGGTAGTCCGTGCCCAGCGCCGCCAGCGACTCCTCGGCCCGGCGCACGATGTACTCGGCGGAAAAGTCGAAGCCGTGCTGACCTGGGCGGATCCCGCACTTCGTCTGCAGCACAATCTCGCTGCGCTCAGTTGGCGAGAGTCGCAACGCTCCGGCGAAGCGTCGCTCACAGCCGTGTTCGCCGCCGCCATAGATATCGGCGTGGTCGAACAGCACCACCCCCGCCTCACGTGCTCCAGCGTAGAGTTCCCGGATCTCGTCGTCGGTGAGCGTCTCAATGCGCATCATGCCGAGCCCTATACGTGCGGCGTCACTCATAGCGTCGTCTCCACTTCGTTGCGGGGTATGCACCCCACTGTACCTGCGCGGGCTGGCTGGCACACCCCGTCCAGCCCACGCAGGCGCTTCCCCCTAACTGCCGTTCACGGACCGGTTCGCTGCCGCCATCACCGCCGCAAGCGTTGCAGCGAGCGTGGACTGGTCGCGGCCAGCAGCCCAGGCGACGCCGCTCGCAGCGCGGTATTCAATGAGGGTGATCGCCTCACTCGCGTTGCCCGATCCCATGCTGCTCTGGTGCAGTTCAAGCACTTCGATGGGTGCGCCGCGCTCCGCGAGCGCCGCAGTGAGCGCCTCGACGGGCCCGGTGCCGCTGTGCGCACTCACGAAGGTCTCCCCCGAAACCCGCAGGGTGAGTGTCGCACTCGGCGTTCCGCCCTCGATAGAGCTCGCGAACGACTCCAGCGCGAGAACCGGCCCGGTTCCGGCGGAGCCCGGCCCGGTCACGGCGGGGCCCGGCTCGGTCACGGCGGAGACCGGCTGGGCCCCGGCGGAGCCCGGCTCGGCCACCACATGTCCGCGGGCAGGAGTGAGATACGCAGCAGCAAAGATCTCCCAGATCGCGTTGGCCGTCACCTCGGCCCCGCTCGCGTCGGTGTGCTGCTGCACGCGGCGCGCGAGGTCGATCTGCAGCCGCCTCGGCAGCTCGATCCCGTACTCGCTTTCGAGCAGGTAGGCGATGCCGCCCTTCCCCGACTGCGAGTTCACGCGAATCACCGCGTCGTAGCTGCGGCCGATGTCGGCCGGGTCGATTGGCAGGTACGGCACCCGCCACTCGATGTCGCTCTCGGGAAGCCCCGCTGCAGCAGCCCGCGCGCGGTGCTCGGCGAAGCCCTTCTTGATCGCGTCCTGGTGCGTGCCACTGAACGCCGTGTGCACGAGGTCGCCGACGTAGGGGTGCCGCGGGTGTACCTCGATGCGGTTGCAGTACTCGACGGTGCGGCGAATCTCGTCGATGCCGGAGAAGTCGATCTGTGGATCGACGCCCTGCGCGTGCAGGTTGAGCGCGAGGGTCGCAATGTCGACGTTGCCCGTGCGCTCGCCGTTGCCGAAGATGCAGCCCTCGACGCGTTGGGCACCGGCGAGCACCGCGAGTTCCGCGCACGCGATGCCGGTGCCGCGGTCGTTGTGCGGGTGCACCGAGAGGATCACGCCGTCACGGCGCGCGAGCCGCGTGTGCATGTACTCGATCTGGTCGGCGTAGATGTTCGGGGTCGCGATCTCGACGGTCGCCGGCAGATTGAGGATCACCGGCCGCTCTGGCCGCGCATCCCACAGCTCGGTCATCGCGTCGCAGACCTCCAGCACGTAGTCGGGTTCGGTGAGGTTAAACACCTCCGGGCTGAACTGGAAGCGCACATTGGGCAGGTCCCCTGCGAGCTCGAGCATGTCGCGGCCGCCCGCGAGGATCAGTTCCTTCAACGACTCGCGGCTGTGCCCGAGCACGGCGTCGCGCCACATGGGTGCGGTCGCGGTGTACATGTGGATCACGACCGGGTTCGAGATCCCCGCGATCGAGGCGACGGTCCGCTCGATAAGGTCACGCCGCGCGGCCGTGAACACAACGATCGTGACGTCGTCAGGGGCGATGTCGGTGTCAGCGATGAGCCGCACGAAGTCGAAGTCGGTCTGCGACGCCGAGGGGTATCCGACCTCGATCTCCTTGTACCCCATCGCGACCATGCGCTCGAAGAAGTGGCGCTTGCGTTCGGGGTCCATCGGCTCGGCAAGCGCCTGGTTCCCGTCGCGCAGGTCGACCGGGACCCAGAGCGGCGCCTGCGTGAGTCGCTTCGTTGGCCACTCGCGCTCGGTGAGCGGGATCTCGGCGCGTGAGTGCGCGTCGCGGTAGCGATGCGAGGGCATGCCAGAGGGTTGCTGGCGGTTCCACGCCGGGGCGGCCGGCTGGGCGGCGGGCTGAGCTGCGGGCTGAGCTGCGGGCTGAGCTGCGGGCTGAGCTGCGGGCTGGAGGGTGTTGCGGTGCGTCATGCGCTGGTTCCTGTTCTGCGAAAGCAAAGGTGACCGGCGTCGACAGCTCCCCACGCCGGGGAGCCGGTCTGGCTACGCCCCGCCGTGGCGGCGAAGAAGGAGGAATCCGCGAAGGAACATGCGTAGACTGTAACACAACTCCTCAGACAAGTAGCGCACTTTGCGCGGATTGGATCAGCAGACCATGGCCCAGGTGCAACGATCCTCACTCGCCGACCAGGCCGCCGACGTGCTGCTCGATCGCGTGCGAAGCGGCGAGTGGGCGCTCGGCGCGAAGCTGCCAGGAGAGACGACGCTCGCGGCGCAGCTCGGCGTGGGGCGCTCGACCGCGCGCGAGGCGATCAGACAGCTCGCCGGCCTCGGCGTGCTCAGCTCGCGCCAGGGGTCAGGGGTCTTTGTGACCGCGCTCGAGGCCCGCGACGATTGGGATCTGGTGCTGCGCCGCTCCGACATCCTCGCGGTCATCGAGGCGCGCACCGCGATCGAGGCCGAGAGCGCCGGCCTCGCCGCGACACGACGCACGCCGACCGAGCTTCGAGCGATCCGCCGGACGCTTGCGGCGCGAAGGCTGAGCTACACGGGCGTTGAGACCCACGTCGACGCCGACACGGCGTTCCATCGCGCGGTGGTGCAGGCGGCGGGCAATCCGATCCTGCTCGAACTCTTCGACGGCTTCACGCCTCGGCTCAGGCCCGCGATGATCGAGATGCTCCGACTCCGCGGCGGGCTCGGCAGCGAGGACTTCAACGAGACCGACCACGACCACCACGCAGACCTCGCCGCGGCGATCGCCGACCGCGACTCCGAGCGCGCTGCCGCGCTCAGCCGCGCACACCTCCGCACGCTCGCGGATGCGCTTACCGCTCAGAGCGCGAGGCCGTAGGCGCGGCGGCGTAAGCGCAGCGGCGTAAGCGCAGCGGCGCAAGCACGCCGCGCCAGACGAAACGCGGTCGGCACGACTCACAACGCGGTCTGCACGACTCGCGAGGCTCGGGCCGCTACTCTTCGACGAGCTCGCGCTCCACGATGTCGCCGGTGAACAGCACGAGCACGTCGCGTTCCTCGGTGAGCACCTTCACGAATCCGGGCTGCACCTCGAGCACCCATCCTTCGAAGGCACCTTCGCCGGCATCGAGCCGCTCCTTCGACATCCACGGCGTATCCACGGTGACCGCCAGCCCCAGGAGCCCGACGACAGCGAGCACCCCCGCGCTGCGGAGCACTCCAAGCACGATGCGCCTGCCAATGCCCCGACGCCAGATGAGGCGGGCGGCGAGCAGGATTCCGCCGAGCACGAGCGCGCCAATCACCACCCACCACGAGTTGAAGGTGCGCACCCACACCACGGCGACAGTGACCAGCGCGATCGCTGCGAGCACGCCGCTCAGGCTCAGCGTGCCGTGCCCGCTGAGCGGCCAGAGCGCACGGAGCAGCGCAAACGGCAGCAGCAGCGCGACGAGCACACCCGTGAGCTCGGGGCGCGCAAACAGCGTGCCGAAGGCGATGGGGAGCGCGTCACCGAAATCGAGGGAATCGGCGATCGCTCCTGCGGTGTTCCAATCCCACTCGGACACGGCGAGGAGGCGCAGCAGCAGGAATAGGGTTGCTATCCCGGCGGTTGTGCCCAGTACCATCCCGGTGCGCTTCGCTGTTGGATGCTCCGTGACTTCGGGTTGCGGCTGAGTCATTGCCGCAGTCTATGGATCATGGCGAAGACCGCGCAAGCGCACTGGAGAGCCCAACACAGAACAGCGACGCAGAACAGCAGCGGCTCTGGTTAACTGGAGTTACGTTTCACAGAGCTGAAGGAGCACCATGCGCCCGTATCTCGATAAAGCCGCACCCGAGGCTTGGAAGGCCGCCGGAGCCTATTCGGTGGCAATTGCGAAGGCCGCCGCCGACGGCGGACTCCTCCCGACGGAGGGCGAGCTCATCAAGATCCGCGCATCGCAGCTCAACGGCTGCGCATTCTGCCTTGACCTGCACACGCGTGAGGCACGCGAGGCCGGCGTCCCACAGCAGCAGATCGACCTCCTCCCGGCATGGCGCGAAACGACGCTCTTCAGTGAGCGAGAACGCGCCGCCCTCGCCGTCGCCGAGGCCGCAACCCAGCTCCCCCTGAGCGAGGAGGCGCAGGCCGACCTCTTCGGCGCACGCGAGGTACTCGGCGACGATGCCTTCGTCGCCGCAGAGTGGGTGGCCGCAACGATCAACCTGTTCAACCGCATCTCGATCCTCAGCGAGCACCCGGTGCGCGCCCGCAAGGCGTAACGGACTCGTGGCCGGATCGGCAATTCTTGACAGCCTGGTCATCGGTGCCGGCCAGGCCGGGCTCTCGGCCTCGTACCATCTCACCAGGCTCGGGATCTCGCACGTCGTGCTCGACGCGAACGAGGCCCCGGGCGGCGCATGGCAGCATCGCTGGGACGCGCTGACCATGCGCGACGTCCACGGTGTTGCGGAGCCTCCCGGATCCGCCCCGCCGCCGCTCACCCTCGCACGGGCAAACGAGGCAATTCCCGCATACTTCGCGGCGTACGAAGCGGAGCACGCGCTGCCGATCGAACGCCCCGTGCGGGTGGATCGCGTCGATGACGAGGGTGGCGACAGCGCCGCGAGCGGGATCCTCACCGTGCACGCTGGCGAGCGCTCCTGGCGCACGCGCACGATCGTGAACGCGACGGGCACTTGGACGCAGCCGTTCATCCCGCACTATCCGGGGGCCAGCGAGTTTCGCGGCGAACAGTTCCACACCGTCGCATACCCGGGGCCCGAGCACTTCCGCGGCAAGCGCACCCTCGTTGTCGGCGGCGGGGCGTCTGCCGTGCAGTTCCTCGGCGCGATCGCGCCGCTCACCGAGACACTGTGGGTGACGCGGCGTGAGCCCGTCTGGCGCACCGACGACTTCACTCCCGAAGCTGGGGCTGCTGCGGTCGCTTTGGTTGAGGAACGCGTCGCCGCTGGGCTCCCGCCCATGAGCGTCGTGAGCGTCACCGGGCTCGCACTCCGAGAACAGGAACGCGAGGCAGAGCGCCTCGGTGCGTACGGCGATCGCCGACCCATGTTCGATCGGCTCGAAGCCGACGGGGTCCGCTGGTCTGACGGCTCGTTCGAGCGTGTCGACGCGATCATCTGGGCGACGGGGTTCCGGCCGGCGATCGCGCACCTCGCGCCGCTCTCGCTGCGCAGCCCCGCGGGCGGGATCCAGCTCGACCGAGCAGGCCGCGGAACCGGGGCGGTCGTCGACGAACGCGTGCAGCTCGTCGGCTACGGCCCCTCAGCGAGCACGATCGGGGCGAACCGTGCTGGGCGAACCGCGGCCACCGGGGTACGCCGAGCGCTCGCGGCGCTGGTCGCGTAGGCGGCTGTTCAGCGCACCCGCAGTGGGCTGAGCTGGGCGCCCTCGGCATCGAAGTTCTGCGGGTCAAGCCAGCGTTCAAACTCCGCGCGGGCCGCGGGCCACTCGGAGTCGATGATCGAGAACCAGCTCGTGTCGCGCGACCGCCCCTTGTAAACGGTGGCCTGCCGGAAGGTCCCCTCGAACACGAAGCCGAGCCGCTCTGCAGCGCGCTGCGACGGGGCATTCAGCGCGTCGCACTTCCACTCGTAGCGGCGATACCCGAGCTCCTCGAATACATACCGCATGAGCAGGAAGTGAGCCTCGGTCGAGCAAACTGAACGTTGCATGGCCGGCGAAAAGGCGACGAAGCCGACCTCGACGACCGCGTGCGCTGGATCCTGCCGGAGCAGCGCGAGGGTGCCGAGCGGCGCACCGCTGACGCGGTCGAACACGGCGAAGTGCAGCGGATCCTGACCGCGTGTAGCGGCCTCGGCCCACTCCCGATACTCGCTCGCGCTCGCGAACGGCCCGACGGACATATAGGTCCAGTCTCGTCCGTCGGGTGCGGCACCGAACGCGGCGAACAGCCCGTCGGCGTGCGCGCTGGGAACCAGCGGGACGAGGTCGCAGGTTCGTCCGCGCAGCGTGACCCGCTCAGGTGCGCCCGCGGGAAGCGGACGCGCAACGGGGTCGCCGATGGGCTGGCCAAACTCATTCATCCGTGGCATCGGCAGGGTGCTCCTCAGTTGTTGCGTCGGTGTTGGCTCTGCGTCGCCGGCGCAGGTGCCGACGTCGTTTCGTCCAGGCCGCGGCCGGCTCACTCGTCAGGGCAAGCAGTGCGAGACACATGAGCGACGCTGAGAACAGCGTGCCGTTCAGGCCGATCGCTTCAAGCCCCTGGATGTACCCTACTGCCGTCCCGAAGATGGTGAAGGCGAGCAGGAGAATCAAGAGCTGCCGTGCCCGATGCCCCCGTTTGAGCAGTCGCCAGGCGAGGAATAGCTGCGCGAGCATCACGATGCCACCGATCACAGTGACGACGATTGCCGCGATGTGCCCGATGCTTCCAGTCGCCTCGTGCCAGAGCTCACGGAACTCATCGTCGAAGAACAGAGCGATGAGATCGATCACCGCGCCGGCGATGATGAGGAGCACCGCAATCGCGATGCTCAGCGGAGCCCGATCCACCACGTCCTGAGCCGTCTGCGGTACGACCGGCGCCCGGTCGGGTGACTCGTCATCGGGCGTGACTGCGCGCACATCGAGCACGGGCAGGTGCCCGTCAGTGATGAAGCGGTCGCCGCCGCCGTTGCGAGAGTGGTAGCCCGTCGTGAAGTCCCGCAGTGTCCGCACCGAGACCTCAGGAGCGGTGTCACGCACGCTCGCAACCACAAAGTCGCGTTCCTCGTCGGTGTTCTCGTCGATCTTGTGGGTGATCTGTAGCGTGAACAGCGAGAGCCCGACATCGGTGTCATAGGTCCCCGCGCCGAGCCAGTCGGTTTTCGCGCCACCGGGGAGCAGCCAGCCGGGTGGGCAGTGCCAGAAGCGCACGTGGTGGCGCTGCTTCGGGTTGCCCGCGACCTCCTGCTGATAGGCAACGTCGTGCCGCCGACCAAACAGCATCAGGGGTGAGACGGGTGCGGTCGGGTAGCTCTTGCGGGTGAGCGTGGAGACGATGATGCCCCAGCTGGACCGCAGCGTGATCTCGTCGGCACGGTGCCAGCCTGCGCGCCGCATCACCGTGTCGAGCTGCTCGCCGCCGCCGTCGACGCCAAGGTTTACGGGGTCACCGAGGAGCCCGTCACCGGTCCGGGTGCGCCCGAAGAAGTAGTCGGGCACGTAGAGGTCTGAGAGGAGCTTGTGCAGGCGCGGCAACACCAGGTATGCGGTGATCGCCCACACCGGAATGAACAGCAGCAGCGCCCACGGCGACCGAACGCTCTGGATCGAGATGATGACCGCAAGCCAGCCGGCCGCCACCGCCCCGATGAGAAACGTGATGCGGTCGAACAGCGTAGTGCGGGGCAGCGGTTGCTGCATTTGTAGCGCGAACCGCCGTTTGGAAGCGCGCTCGGGGGTGTGCCCCGGCGCGCTTCCTTGGGTGTGCGTGGCCACCTTAGGCGGCCGTTTCGGCCTCACGTGCGGGCTCGTTCATTGCGAGCAGCACGGCGAACCCGGCCCAGAGCGTCACGATACCCATCGCGGTCTCCTTGCCGTTCCACGCACTCGACTGCCACATCGCGAACCATTCAGCCCCGATGATAATGAAGCCGATAAACCAGATCGCGAAACCGAGCGCGTAGGCGGCGTAGCCCCACCCGCGAGCGCGATCATATTCCGCGATGCTCGCATCCCGACGCAGGAACAACTTCACCGCGCCAACAATCGCGATCAACGCGAACGCTCCCTCGGCAATGATGATGCCGATGTAGCCGACGGTCCACACCCACGGGGTCGTGATCGCGCGCCACATGAGCGCGTTGCCTTCGAAGGTGGTGTCCATCGACAGTACGTGTTTGACGAACTGGAAGTTGGAGTCGTAATCCATGAGGTTGCCCATGAACACGAAGAGGCCGAAAAGACCTGCCAGGAACAGCGTGAACGCCTGCAACAGGCGAAGTGGGTGCTTCATTTTTTTACCTTTCGACTGAACACCAGATCGAGCCTCGGTTCAGTGTGCGACTCGAGCGGGATTGCTTGAACAAAGTGCCATCCTGCCGCGGCCTTCTCGGTGATGACCTCGCGGTAGTCCTTTTGCAGCACCGCGCCTTCACGGCGACGCTTCACAGCGACGCGTACGAATGAGTACTCGCGCATCCTGCTCCCTTCTGTGTGCTTTGGCTGTTCATATTCTCGGTGACGTGGCTCAGGCCAAATAGCCCTGGGCGGCTTCGTGCAGCACCGCCTGCAGCTCCTCGTCGTTCTTCGGGGCATGCTGCAGCCCGGCTTTCCACCCTTCCGCAGTCATCGATCCGACCGTTCGATTCGTGAGGTCGTAGACACCGAACGCTGCTTCGCGTTCGAGGTTTCGGGCCACCACGTTGGAGCTCAGGGCCGCGTTCGCCACCGCCGTGACACCGATGAGGGCGTCACGCAGTGCAACAGACTCGGCTGCGGCAGGGAACACGGCGTTGCCGGTGACCTGCTGGAGTGCGTATGCCGCGAGGCGAACGCTGCCGAAGAGCGAGTCGACAATTTCGCGGAGTGGTGCGAGCTGCGCCACCGGCAGGTAGCTGCCCGGTTCGAGGAAGGCGTCAACTGCTGCGGTCACCGCGCCGCACTGGGTGTGGCCGATGACGGTGAAGAGCTGCACGTGCGGGAGGTGGTCGGACGCATAGTGCAGGCTGCCCAGGCACTCGGCGCCGGGGACGTTGCCCGCGATCCGTACGACGAAGAGGTCGTTCGCCCCGCGGCCCAGTGCGAGCTCGATCGGTACGCGCGCGTCGGAACAGCTGAGCACCGCGGCGAACGGCTCCTGGTTGAGGATGCCGTCGTCGTCGGAGGTGTTCACAAACCCAAAGGCTTCCGGATCCAGGCGCATCTCGACGTCGCCACCGGTCGTGCCGAGCGCTCCAAAGGCCTCGCTGCCCCGATTGAGAAGCTCGAGCGCCTCGGACGGCGAGGCGGCCTCGATGGGCGCGGGCCGATCAGACTGCGCGATCCAGCGAATCTGCAGCACATTGTCGTTGTGCTCAGGCTCAGCCGGCGAACGCTTAGCTGTGTGATCAGAGTGTGATGTATTCCCCATAGTTGGATCGTAGCCGCAGATTGGTGGCCCGAACAGGGGTAATCGCGGTCCCCGTATGAAAAGTTGTTGTGGACTGTCGCAGTGCCCGCGTTTCGGGAGGGCGTCATTCACACCGCCTTTCCTCCAAGTTCATTGCCCTTTTACTGGCCGCTGTGATGATAATGAGGTGATAACTCAATGCGGAGTAATCAAGGCTTCGCCTACAGCTCATAGGAGAGATGTATGACCAACCTTGCAATGAATCTCGTGAACACTGCGGCAAAGCATGGGGAACGCCCAGCTCTGCGCCTCGGCGAAGCAGTGCTCAGCTACGCGCAGTTCGAGCAGACCAGCCAGCTCGTTGCGGCGCTGCTGCAGCAGCACGGGGTTCGCCCGGGCGATCGTGTCGCACTCATGTTGCCGAACGTGCCACATTTCGCCCTGCTCTACTACGGCGCGCTGCGACTGGGCGCCGTCGTCGTACCGATGAACCCGCTCCTCAAAGAGCGCGAGGTCGCCTACCACCTCAGCGATTCCGGGGCACGACTTCTATTCGTCTGGACGGGCTTCGAGCAGGAGGGCGAGGCGGGCGCCGTGCTCGCCGATGCGAAGACCGTCGTCGTTGAGCCGAGCAGTTGGCCCGGGCTACTCGCGGGCCTCGCCCCGATCCCCGAGGTCCATGAGACTGCAGACAGCGAGACTGCCGTGATCCTCTACACCTCCGGCACCACCGGCAAGCCAAAGGGCGCCGAGCTCACACACGCAAACATCGCACGCAACGTCGAGATCTGCGCCGACGAGCTCATCTTCGTCTCCGAGGAGGACGTCGTGTTCGGCGGGCTACCGCTGTTCCACGTCTTCGGTCAGACCGCGAGCTTGAACGCGGCGGTCTACTCTGGAGCCTGCCTCACGCTGCTCCCGAAGTTCGACCCGAAGGCGGCGCTCGAGACCGTCGCGCGCGACAGAGTGACCATTTTCCAGGGTGTTCCGACGATGTACACCGTGCTCGCCCATTACCCGGATCGCGACAGCTACGACACCTCGTCGCTGCGCGTGTGCGTGTCGGGCGGTGCAGCGCTACCAGTAGAGGTGCTCAGCGCCTTCGAATCGGCGTACTCGTGCATCGTGCTCGAGGGATACGGGCTCTCCGAGACGTCTCCGGTCGTCTCGATCAACCGGCTCGACCTTCGCCGCGCCGGATCGATCGGCGTGCCGGTCTCGGGCGTCGAGGTTCGGATCATCGATGAGTCGGCAGTCGATGTTCCCGTCGGCGAGATCGGTGAGCTCATCGTCCGCGGCCACAACGTCATGAAGTCATACTGGGGCAAGCCCGAGGAGACAGCGAACGCTATTCCTGACGGCTGGTTCCGCACCGGCGACCTCGCGAAGCGCGACGAGGATGACTTCCTGTACATCGTCGACCGCAAGAAGGATCTCATCATCCGGTCCGGCTACAACGTCTACCCGCGTGAGGTCGAAGAGGTGCTCTACGAGCACCCTGCGATCGCCGAGGCAGCGGTCATTGGGTTCCCGCACGCCGAGTTCGGCGACGAGATCGCGGCGGTCGTTGCGCTCAAGCCGGGCTCCGCCGTTGACGCCGATGGGATCCGGGAGTTCGTGAAGTCCAAGGTCGCTGCCTACAAATATCCGCGCGTTGTTGAGATTGTGGAGGCGCTTCCGAAGGGTGCGACCGGCAAGATCCTCAAGCGGGAAATCACCCTCACGTCGGTGTAGCTGCCGTTCCACGCGGTGCCCTCGAGCCGCGGGGCCGATCTCCGATTCCTCCAGCGCCGGCAGGATCGCTGTCACGGACTCCGTATCGGGCGAACCCTCGTTTCCCCCGCCGGGCACCGGACACCTCGTGTGACGCAGGACCTGCAAGAGAGTCGGCCCAGTGTGTCCGGCTGGTGTTCTTCACCGCAGGCAGGGTGCGGTGGCGATCTCGCCCACTGATCTGCACACCTAGCAATGGGTCAGCATGCACTGTATAGTCAGTGCATGCTGACCATTAGCTCGCGCCTCGATGCCATGCACCGCCTCGGCCGCGCCCTCGCTGACCCCACGCGCTCCCAGATCCTGCTCGCGCTCATCGAGCGTCCGGGCTATCCGGCTGAGCTCGCGGCGGAGCTCGGCCTCACCCGCACGAACGTGTCCAACCACCTCGCCTGCCTGCGCGGCTGCGGCATCGTCGTCGCCGAGCCCGAGGGCCGCAAGACCCGCTACGAGATCGCCGATCCGCACCTCACCGCCGCCCTCACCGCGCTCGTCGACGTCACCCTCGCGGTCGACGAGGGCGCGCCGTGTATCGACCCGGCCTGCCAGATTCCCGGCTGCTGCGAGCCCGCTGCGGCGCAGGCGTGAGCGCGGAGTGCTGCGGCACGGACGG
>NZ_LOHP01000076.1 GCF_001482305.1 Leucobacter sp. G161 | reverse complement strand
ACGTGCGTGTATACCTGGGTGCTGGACAGGCTTGAGTGTCCCAGCATTTCCTGCACCACGCGGAGATCGGCACCGCCGTCAAGTAGGTGCGTCGCAGCAGTGTGCCGAAACGTGTGCGGCCCGCTCGGCCCGCCACCAGGTTCGCGTTCGAGTTCGCGCGAGACAAGTCGGTAGACGGCACCGGTGCCCAGCGGGGCGCCGCCACGGTTGCCAATAAACAGCGGACCGGAGCAAGACGGTTTGCACTCACCCATCGACTGGCCTCTTGCCTGGGCCCCATCACCCGGTCGATCTAGGCCAACAATTGATAGGAAGCCAGCTCTCGGTACAGGTCATTGTTTCGCAAGAGATGCTGGTGGGTTCCGCGTGCCACAATCCTTCCCGAATCTACAACGAAAATTATGTCCGAGTTGGTGACTGTGGAGAGCCTGTGGGCTACGACGACTAATGTCTTCTCCGCGCCCAGGAGATCAATAGAGTCTCGAAGGAACTGCTCGTTCCTCCCATCCAAGTTGGCAGTGGACTCGTCTAGCAAGATGATAGGTCGATCAGCAAGGAGCGCCCGGGCCACGGCGAGTCTCTGCCGCTCGCCGCCGGAAAGGCTGACGCCATCATCGCCAATTTCCAGATCGAGGCCCGAGCCGGATCTGTCTACAAGCGGTTTGAGGTTTACCGCTTCGAGTGCCTTTAAACAGGCCTCATCCGAAGCCTCAGGCGTAAAGATCGTTAGATTCTCACGAAGCGTTCCTGAGAAAAGGTGAACGTCTTGCTCGACGTAGGAGATGTACTGACGGACGTGGACGCGAGAAACGGAAGTGTGATCCGTTCCAAAATACGTAATTTCTCCTGCGGTGGGTTCATACAACCTCACGATTAGTTGCAATATTGTACTTTTTCCTGCGCCTGAAGGGCCCACGAAAGCGACACGCGAACCGGTCGGAACGATAAATGAGATTGAATCGATCTGGTTGCCGGAGAAGCCTTGGGGAGACTCTGCATCGGTTGCTCTCTGGACGTACTGAAAAGAAACCTTATGAAACTCGATGGCGTTCTCTGGCCCTTCTGGCGCAGCACTCTGCGGACAGTTTTTTTGTCTATCGTTCGCAGCCTCGTAGCTGCTGGCTAAATCGGGCTCGGAGCGGAGCTCAGTAATCGCACGAATGCGACCGTAGGATCCGAGAGCGCGGTTTAAAGAACTTATCGCCTCAAATATCTGACTCAACGGTGAAACCAACATGAACAAAAACAAAAGAAAAGTCGTAAAGCCCGCTAGCGTAAGCGATTGATTGGCTACTCGAAGACCGCCGAGACCTAGGGTTGCGATGAATGCCACCTGGGTGGCGATTATTGATACGGGCGCGATGTATGTGGAGACCCGTGCTAAATGGATGCCGGCCGACCAAGCAGCGTCTGCAATGAGAAAGAGCTTGCTCTCAATCTGGGCCGTAGCATTCCCAGCGCGAAGTACTCTAATTCCGCGAAGTGCCTGATCTGCCGTGTCCGTAAGCTGCCCAGTTGTGTGCTGGACCTCGGACGAAGCCGATCTAATGAGCCTTCCAAGTGCCACGACCAAGCTTAACGACGCCAGGACAGTTACTGCAGCTACCAGAAATAGAACTGGGTCGACGATGAGCATGCCGACGGTGGCGCCCGCGATGGTCAGCACACCGCTGAATAGTGCGTGTAGGCAGCGAAAAAATGAGTCGCGCAACATTGAGGTGTCGTTGCCGACTCTTGACAGAAGGTCCCCTAGCGGTCGCGTGTCATACTCCGCGATGGGGAGTCTGATGATTTTATGCAGAAGTCGATGCCGAGTTTCTCGAACTGCTGACTCGCTGACTCGCTGAAGAACGTACTGCTGCAGCGCAGACGTCAACCCCGAGGCGAGCATGAGTCCGATCAGGAAGAGGGGGAGAAAGCCTAGGGGGTTGCCTTCTTCAACCAGAGTGACAATCTGGCCCACTAATCCAGGTTGCGCGAGGGCGAGTCCGGCTCCGAACAATCCGAGAGCGATGCCTAGAATCAGTGGTCGCCGTTGCCGAGCTAGGGGCTGTAACAGTCCACGTAGCTCGGTCGCGTTTCTCTCTGGATCTTCCTTGGCTTTGCGGGCTGAGGGATTCACTGCTGGCGCACCTCCGTCGTGCGGGCCTGACTCGAGCGCCGCACCAGTGGGAAGTGTGCGCTTATCGGCTGAAATACAGCCTCCATATTAACGCAATGCCTACAGATGTATTAAATAAATTGATTTATTTATTATCGATTGTCGAATTTCTTGCCAACAAGCGCGGCTCGTGTAAAACTGACGATTGGAGCAAGGGCTCCACCCAAGGAGACCCCTCCTTGGGGTCGTAGTCACTCATTGGAGAGAAAAATGATTAAGTCTCAGTACATCGCCCCAGTGGTGGAAGAAGTAGGAACCTTTCATGAGGCCACGAACGGTCAGTTCAACAAGAGGTACCTCGACATCTTCTTCATGACCACGCCTTACACCTGGGGCTGAGGTAGCGCTCGGGTAAGCCTTCGATGACTCCTGCTCGGGCGGTGCTTTACCCTGGGTGCCCGGGCAGGAGCTATTTAATGAGGCTTGAATAATCGCGCATAAGAGACCGATCTTTGTTGATAGTTCGTAGAGAGGCACCAAGAGTGGCCATGAGCTTTTTCGTCTTGCCCGACCAGCAAATAGATCCCCGCTTAGTTGATGAACTGATTGCTCTTGTGGGCCCCGACGTAGTGACCCACTCTTCTGGAAGCCCCTGGATTATTGGAGTTGGACCTGAGGAGAGTGTCCTTGTCCATGGAGATCGAGGCACGCGCATTGTGCTGATTGGAGGCTCCGGTGCTGTAAAGGCACTCGGGGAGAGGTTCCCGCTGGGTTTTCCAACCGGGCAGAGCGGCTTGAATCTCCGAGAGCTTCCTGACCAGTTCCATGTGCTTTCCTCCGCTGAAGGGGTGACTACGTGTCGAGGAACCTTGTCGGGCAGCAAGACCATTTTCTGGACGGGGGCCGTCCGTGAACGCCCTGCGATCGCGACGGATTCGATTGCGTTGCTTCAAAAGGTCATTAAGGCCCCAGTTGACAAAACATCGCTGGCAACCAGGCTTGTTCAGCATCTTCTTCCCGCTGATCCGACGCTGTTTAGGACCGTGTGGGAAGGCGCTGAAATGCTTAGGCTCGGCTGCGAACTGCGCATGGAACGCAATGGACTCGCTTGGCAGAAACAAACTTGGAGAGCCGAGACGGGCACCCGAAGCATCACCGAAGCCAGCGGTGACCTGCGTGAAACATTAGACCGCGTATTGAGCCGCACGATCGAGGGGGCCATCAGAATTTCCGCGGATATCTCTGGGGGGCTGGACTCCACTAGCCTCGCGTACCTTCTCACCGGCCAGGGGAAGAGATACTTGGCCGTAAGAACCGACTCGGTGAATTCTGTGAATGATGAAGGGGAATGGGCTCGGAAGGCGGCCCAAGAGCTAGGGGTGGAGCTCAGCGAGGTGGGGCGTCTGGCGGACACCAGTAGTGCGTTCAGTCTTGATCGGTCCGGAAAATTGGAAATGCTTGCAGAAGGGCCGTTCTTCTGGGAGGGTACCAAGGGGCACTTGGAATCCATTCTTCCGCGTCTGATCGCTTACGGTTCAACAGTTCATATCACTGGTTTGGGTGGGGATGAGCTTTTTGACAGCCATCTATCGGGGATGCTCTCCACGATTTGGCGGCAGTACGGAACGAGTGCCTGGCCCAGCGTTCGGGCTGCTCAACTGCATGATCGGATTCCATTCCGGGAGGTACTCAGGTCCCTGAGGCGACCGAAGCCATTCGTCGACGAGCTTCGCGTCGTCGCGCAGCTAGTACGAGGCGAAGCGGCTCGTGAGGTTCGGGACCGCATGGTTTGGCACCCGTTTGCGAACCTGCCTACTTGGCTCAGCGAGGAAGCGCGAGAGCTCATTGCGACTCAGTTAGAGCGGTCGGCAGAGATGGGACTTGAACCTCTTGGACATAACCCAGCTGCGCACCAGGTGGCACAGTCCATCGCGTACGAGGGGGTCATTCTTCGCCAAGTAAACGAATACTACGCGCAGACTGGCATCAGATGGGAAGCGCCATTTGCCGATAAATCAGTTGTGGAGATTGCCCTTTCCGTTGACCTTAGAGAGCGTATAAAGCCCGGCACTTTCAAGCCACTGCTTGCTACTACCATGCAGCCGACTATGCCTCTGGAATTTTTCCAACGAGAGCTCAAGGGGGACTATTCGAGTGATATATACGCGGAGTATGCACGCAAGCGCACACAGCTCCTCGAATTCTTTGACGCGCCACTCGTCCACGAGATTGGGTTGGTGGATGTGAACCTCCTCCGGGCGGACCTGGATTCACCTTCGGCGTTGGACCCGGCTTTGATGGCTATTCACAATGTCACCACAACAGAGCGTTGGCTCCGCGGGCTCAGCGAAGCACAATCTGGCGAAGAAAAACAAGTTGGACCACCACACCATAGGGAGCCAAAACTATGAAATTGAGGAAAGGTGTTATTGCTAAAGAACGGGAGGGAGATTTAATCCTTCTTGGAACGGGACGAGCTGCAAAATTCTGGAGACTCAACGGAACTGCAAAGACAATGATCCTTCAGCTCCTTGAAGGGTCTACCGTTACGGAAGTAGCCGACCGGATTGCTGCTGATAATTCGACTGACCCAAGTGTTGTCGAAACTGACATCGAGAAACTGATCGCGGCACTTATGAATGCGGGGCTTGTAAAGCCATGATCCACCACAAAGGAGAAGCTGGTGAACCTGACTGGGGGCGGTTACGTATCATGATTGTGGTTGGTGTTTCTAGAATAATTGCCCTTTTACCACCTGTGCAACTCGCCCGATTCATGAAGCAAGTGTCCCGAAATTCGGCCCCAGCAGATGTTTCAACTGCTCTATTGGCCCGTCAAGAGTTATGCCTTCGGAGTAAGCGGTGCGCCTCGCCGGCAGGGTGCCTCCAGCGCTCGGTGGCAGTTGTGCTGCTGTGCAAGAGTGTCGGTGTTGTCCCCAGCTGGTTCACTGGTTTCGTGTCCAAACCCTTTCACGCGCATGCGTGGGTTGAAGCTGAGGGAAAACCCGTTGGCGAAAGGTCGGGGGTTACCGCATTTACAAAAATCCATGAGGCTCATGCTGGTCGCGTTAGGTCGTGAAGATGACACGTCCTTTAATGAGGCCTGTAAAGCTCCTTATCTCTATGCAAATGTAGGTACCGAGTGATCAGTGTTAACGGCGTGCATAAGAGAATTTCCGGATCAAACGTTCTTTCCGGAGTGTCTTTCGCGGCAGAGTCTGGACAGATTACGGTCCTACTTGGCCCCAACGGTGCAGGAAAGTCCACGGCTCTGAGGATCTTGACTGGCCTCGAACGCGCTGACCGGGGTTCGGCCCTGTTCGGAGGTGTTCCGTACAGAGAGCTTCTCGACCCACTCAGACGTGTGGGAACTAGCTTTGGTGGCAGCGGCGCTCATCCGTCTCGGACTGGGCGGGGTCATCTGACCTGGATGGCAATCAGCAACGGGATCCCCAGGGCACGCATCGATGAGGTGCTTGAGATGCTTGACCTCGGGGAATCAGCAAGGAAGCAGACAGGAGACTATTCTCTCGGAATCGCTCAACGCCTCGGTTTGGCTGCGGCTCTACTCGGCAGTCCCGACTATCTGGTGCTAGACGAGCCTGCAAACGGATTGGATGCAGAAGGTAGTGAGTGGATTTTCTCGTTCGTAGCGAGGTTTGCGCAATCAGGCGGAACTGTTCTTCTGTCGAGTCATTTGATGCGAGAAACCGAATCGCTCGCACAGAGAATAGTGATCATGGCCCAAGGCAGAGTCATTCAGAGTGGAAGTGTCCTCGAGATAAAAGGAGGACACTCCACTTTAGAGGCAGCCTATCTTTCCGCTATCAAGAGCGACAGAAGCCGGCCGGGCCTTGGTTAGTCGCTTCGTTCGAGTCCTCCAAGCAGAAACGTACAAGCTGATGACTCAGCCCGGTGCTCAAGGAGCAGGGATCCTCGCCGTTGTGCTCACTCTGGGCTTCGCGCTTTTTGACACTACTAACCTTGTGCGAGCCATCGAGACAGGCGATCTCAATGGCCGACTGGATCTGAGTACAAACGAAGCTGGTCTTTCTATGGTGGTTCAAGGAGGGTTCGGGGCGGCGGTACTCGGCATCGTTGTAATCACGAGTGAGTACAGCGCTCAAGCCAGAGAAATCGGAGGGGGGATGCAACTTTTCTCTTCGTTAGCCGCGGTATCTCAGCGCTGGATGATCTTCACTTCGAAAGCTCTCGTCCTCGGTGTGACAGTGAGCCTCCTTGCCGCCATCACCGTTCCTCTAGTGCTTATCAGCTCGCAGGTGATGCTCGGCGAACATGGAGAAGTTTCGGTATCAGCCGTGACGGACTTGGGCTGGAGATTCTGGGGCGCAGTTGGTAATTGGACCTTCACAGCGTTGCTGGCGATGAGTCTCGCAACGTTCTTTCAAAACGCGCTGGTTCCGATTCTCCTCGTCGGCGTGAGCGTCGGTGCTGTTTCTTTCGGAGGAGTGGCCACCCTCACCTTTGACGGGGCGTGGCTCCTTCCGGATGTGGCAAGCGTTCTTATGTTCGCTGATTACTCATTCCTCTACCCTGGCGCGGAACCGACAATTTCGCCCGGCGAAGCTGCATGGGTGATGGTGGGGTGGGTTTTCCTATTATTGCTTGCCGCGCTTCTGCGGTTTACTCGGAACCCGATGCCGCGTGACCGCTAAGAGGAGCAAATGGGAGCGTTTCTCGTCGCAAGTGTGTGCGAGTGCGTTTCGTATGTTTTCCCTGCGTGGCACACTACTCGTATTCGGTTTGGCAGTCTTATGCGCCTTGGGTGCCTCCTTGGCCTTGTCGCTGCGACCAGCGTGGATGCACTTGGGGGAGGCACCGAACTCAACGCAGCGCCTCCAGCTTCAGGTCGTCGCGGTGCTTCAGCTCGGGTTTTATTACCTATCCGCAGTTCTTGTCGCAGAGAGTACCCATCAACGCACTCAGGCCCCGTTCTTGCTTGCCGTCCCGCAGGTTACGGCGCGGATTGCATCAACGGTGCTTGGCACGCTTGCTATGACCGTCCCACTGTCGGGCCTTTGCGCTGTCATTCTTCACTGGAAGGTCGAGAGTTTAGGTGGTGGGACGCGTGAATACACCATGTTGGTTCTCGGCACCGCGCTCTACTTCACGCTGAGTTCGACACTTGGTTCGGTAGTGACGTACGTCACCCGAAGTACACCGATTACTCTCGGTTTTTTAGTCGGTCTACGCTTGGCTGAGTCGGTGGTGGAACTCGCCGGAGGGTCTGCTTGGTGGTTTCCGGCGGCTCTCAGCGGACTGTTTCTTTCCTCATCCCCGGCAAACTGGTTCCGCGGGATTCTGGCTATGGTCTGTTGGCTGGCTGCAGTGAGTGCAACGTGCGTTTTGGTAAGCCTGGTCGGAGCGTCCAGAAACAGAGCAGGTGATGGTGATGGAAAATGTCGGGCGAGTGCTTCGATACGCTGACCGACGTCACTGAGAGTCAAGGAAGGCGCCCGAAGGCCCGCAGCAATACCGAGACTCCGCCCGAGGCGGTTGGTCAAACTCTTGCAGCTGAGTGTTCGCCGGTCTCAACGTGTCATGACTGGAAAACTGAGAAAGGCACCGACGTTCTAGCTTTCTCCCGAAGGCAGTCGAACAACGCGCGTTTGGCAGCTGAGGGAACTCTGCGGAGGCCCGGGACTGGCCGACAGCTTGATACTGGGAGTCCCGATGGGAATCTTGTGGGGTATCCGCGCGATCGGTTCACATTAAGCACGTGAAGCTGAAGCATTACGCGCGCGGGTGTGCCTGCCGATACGTCGCAGCGAGCCGCTCCATCGAGACGTGCGTGTATACCTGGGTGCTGGACAG
>NZ_LOHP01000075.1 GCF_001482305.1 Leucobacter sp. G161 | reverse complement strand
CTCGAACGGTCAGCGCGCCGTATGCGAGCGCACGATCAATTGCCGCGGTAGTGCTGCTGGGGAGACGCACTGGTGCGCTTCGGAGCCACTCGCCTGGCACCTCACTGTTCAGTCTCCACGGGGTGTCCGCGAGTCGCTTCGCGGTCCGTTCTCGGGCGTGCAGCACGCGTTCGCGCAGCGCGCTACTTGACGCTGACGAACCGGGCGATCCGTTGCTGACGAGGACGTTGCTGACCCGACGCACGGTGACCCGGAGGTCAATGCGATCGTTGAGTGGCCCTGAGAGGCGTCCGAGATAGCGGATCCGGGTATTCGGGCTGCACGTGCACGATAGCGCGGTCTCTGGGGAGCCTGCGTTTCCACACGGGCACGGATTCGAGGCGAGCACCAGTTGGAGCTTGGCTGGCAAACTCGCGTGGATTCGTGCACGAGAAATCGTGATGGTGCCGGATTCGAGGGGTTCACGAAGATCGTCAAGAACCGCACGCCCAAACTCAGGGGCCTCGTCCATGAACAGCACGCCATAGCTCGCACGTGAGATCGACCCGGGGCGGATGCCGCGCGAGTCACCACTCCCAACGATCGCGGCGGAGGACGCAGTGTGATGCGGGCTTTCGAAGGGTGGCCGAGTCACCAGAGTGTGGAGGGCTGAACCGCTGAGTGAGGCGATGCTGCTTGCGACGAGAGACTCGTGCGGTGACAGGTCGGGAAGGAGCGTCGGGAGCCGAGTCGCGAGGAGTGTCTTGCCGGAACCTGGCGGGCCGATGAGGGAGATGTGATGTCGCCCGGCTGCGGCGATGGTCATCGCCTCCACGGCTTCCTGCTGCCCGAGCACGTCGGATATGTCGAAGCGCTCAGCTGACGACTGGGGCCGGGAGATCGTCGGCTGGGTGCGCCGGGTGCCTATCGGCTCCTCCGTCCATTCCCCGGGGAGCTCACGGTGCCAGGCGACCGCAGCGCCGAGTGACTGTGCCTCGATGACGTGGATCCCAGGAACGAGCCTCGCCTCTTCGCCCGCTGAGGCGGGAACCATGACCCGTTCGAAGCCCAACTCCTTGGCAGCGATGACGGTGCTGAGTAGGCCAGCCGGGCGGCGGAGCCCGCCATCGAGGCCAAGCTCACCAATATGCGCCGTGTCAGCAAGTTTCGTGGTGGGAAAATGTTGGGAAGCCGCGAGGGCTGCCAGCGCGATCGCACGGTCAAAGCCGCTGCCCTGCTTGGGGAGTGAGGCAGGTGCCAGGTTCACCACGACGAAGCGGTTTGACAGGGGAAGGCCTGCTTGCGCGGAGGCCGTTCGCACTCGCTGCTTTGCCTCGGCGAGAGAGGCATCGGGCAGGCCGATGATTGTCATGCCGGGAAGCTGCTGCGATACGGCAGATTCGACCATGACCGTGGTGCCCTCAAGCCCGGTGAGGGCGACAGCGGCTGCTCTGCACACGCCGCCCTTCATGCGATGGCCTTGATGTGGTCGATCCGCGGTGCCGAACCGTCGGGTCGCAGGATGATGCCGGCTGCATCGACGCGGAGCGGCGAGCTCCGATGGTTCGTTGCCGTTGCCCACTCAAGGAGAAGCCGCCTGAGTCGCGCAGCCTTTCTCGCGGTGATGGCTTCGAGGGGCGAACCGAAACCGGTGCCACTCCGCGTCTTAACCTCGATCGCCACCAGCGTGCTGCCGTCACGCATGATGAGATCGAGCTCGCCGTATCGGCAACGCCAATTGCGTTCGACGATGCGAAACCCGCGATCAATCAAGTACTGTGCAGCAATCAACTCGCCGCGGGCGCCGAGTGTCTGGTTGTGGCCTGGTTCTGCCATGTCTGCGCTCCAATCGGGTCCGTATGTCGTCGATTCTCGGGCGTGGGGGTGGCGGAGTGTCGCGAAACAAGCAAAATGTGGAGAAGTGCGGGCATCGCCAGTGAGGGCGGTGCATGTGGAGCAAACAACGCAGGCGTCGGTGAAAAGTACAGCCGAGATCGTTCCACGCACAGGCTTTGAGAGTGGTAGACTTTCCAATTGCGCCTCGCAAGAGGTGACTTCGCGTGCCCAATCATCGAAGTTTTGCCGTTGGTCCCCGCAAGGGGTGGCAAAGCCCGAGGGCACCAGGATCAGGTCGCATCCGCGGCCGAATTAACCAAACAGTCGTGCGTTTACGCGCGAGAATAGGAGACGGCAATGGCCGTTGTAACTATGCGCCAGCTGCTCGACAGCGGCGTCCACTTCGGGCACCAGACCCGCCGGTGGAACCCGAAGATGAAGCGCTTCATTTTCACCGAGCGCTCGGGCATCTACATCATTGACCTGCAGCAGTCGCTGACCTACATCGACTCGGCCTACGAGTTCGTGAAGAACACCGTTGCACGCGGTGGCACGATCCTCTTCGTCGGCACGAAGAAGCAGGCACAGGAGGCGATTGCTGAGCAGTCGACTCGCGTGAACCAGCCGTACGTGAACCAGCGTTGGCTCGGTGGCCTCCTCACCAACTTCCAGACCGTTACCGGTCGCCTGGAGCGCATGAAGGAGCTCGAGCAGCTCGACTTCGAGGGTGGAACCACTGGCTTCACCAAGAAGGAGCTCCTGCTCAAGAAGCGCGAGCTCGACAAGCTGCAGAAGACCCTTGGTGGTATCCGCAACATGACCAAGACGCCTTCGGCGCTCTGGATCGTGGACACCAAGAAGGAGCACCTCGCGATCGACGAGGCGAAGAAGCTGGGTATCCCCGTTATCGCGATCCTCGACACGAACTGCGATCCCGACGAGGTCACCTACCCGATCCCGGGCAACGACGACGCGATCCGTTCGGTTGCGCTGCTCACCCGCGTGATCGCTGACGCAGCTGCTGAGGGCCTCATGGAGCGCCACCAGAAGCCTGCTGAGGGCGAAGCAGCGGCTGAGCCGCTCGCCGAGTGGGAAGTTGCTCTTCTGAACGCTGACGCTGCTGAGGCGCCCGCCGCTGAGGCACCGGCTGCTGAGGCAACCGAGGCTCCCGCAGCCGAGGCTACCGAGGCTCCTGCTGCTGAGGCAGCAGAGACCCCCGCAGCTGAGTAATTACCCCTCATAGTCATTGATGCGGGCCGCGCCACAAGCGCGGCCCGCATCCAAACCCCAAGGAGTCACACATGGCTGCAGTAAGCATGGCCGCTGTGAAGGAGCTGCGCGAGCGCCTCGGCGCCGGCATGGTCGACAGCAAGAACGCTCTCGTTGAAGCTGAGGGCGACATCGAGAAGGCAATCGAGATTCTTCGTCTCAAGGGTCTCAAGGGCGTCGCGAAGCGCGGCGACCGTGAGGCGAGCGAAGGCCTCGTTGCTGCACAGCAGAGCGAAGGCGCTGCAACGATGATCGAGCTCGTCTGCGAGACCGACTTTGTTGCGAAGAACGAGAAGTTCCTCGCGCTGTCGGAGCAGGTGCTCGACGCAGTTGTCGCCGCTGGCGCAAAGTCGGCTGAGGAGGCACTTGCTGCCCCCGCTGGCGACAAGACCGTCGACGCACTCATCACGGATGAGGCAGCGATCATCGGCGAGCGCATCGTGCTCCGCCGCGTTGTTCGCATCGAGGCACCCGGTACCGCAATCTACCTCCACCGCACCTCGAAGGATCTGCCCCCGCAGATCGGCGTTGTTGTCGGCTACGAGGGTGCAGACGACAAGGCTGCGCTGAGCATCGCCCAGCACATCTCGTTTGCTGAGCCGGTGTACGTGAACCGCGACGAGGTCCCCGCGGCCGACGTCGACAAGGAGCGCGAGATCGTCACCGAGATCTCGAAGAACGAGGGCAAGCCTGAGGCTGCGCTCCCGAAGATCGTTGAGGGTCGCCTGAACGCGTTCTTCAAGCAGGTCGTGCTCAACGAGCAGGTGCACGCACTCGACGCTGACAAGCGCGATGTTGCAAAGGTTGCTGAGGCAGCTGGCATCAAGGTGACCGGCTTCACCCGCTGCAAGGTGGGCGCCTAACATCACACACGAAACCCGGGTCCTCGCGACCCGGGTTTTGTGCTGTGTGGGCGCTAAGCTGTTGTGTTGAGCGAGCTAGCGCCCGCGAATCTCGGCCTGAGTGCCGGGGCAAGCGCCGGGATGCCGGCAAGAGATTTTACGAAGGAGACGGATGTCCGACCAGAGCAATCGTAAGCGCAGGGTACTGCTCAAGCTATCGGGTGAGGCATTCGGCGGAGGCACCCTCGGGGTCAACCCCGACGTGGTGAGCCAGATCGCACGCGAGATCGCCGCCTCGATGGACGATGCCGAGGTCGCGATCGTTGTCGGCGGCGGAAACTTCTTCCGCGGCGCGGAGCTCTCGCAGCGCGGTATGGACCGTGGCCGTGCTGACTACATGGGCATGCTTGGAACCGTGATGAACGCGCTCGCGCTCCAGGACTTCCTGGAACAGGCTGGCGTGGAAACACGCGTGCAGTCAGCGATCACCATGACGCAGGTTGCCGAGACCTACATTCCGCTTCGCGCGATCCGTCACATGGAGAAGGGGCGCGTCGTGATTTTCGGAGCCGGTGCAGGGCTCCCGTACTTCTCGACCGACACGGTGTCGGCGCAGCGCGCGCTCGAGATCTACGCAGACGAGGTGCTCGTCGCGAAGAACGGCGTCGACGGCGTGTACACGGCTGACCCCGCGATCGATCCGAACGCGACACTCATCAGCGACATCACCTACAACGAGGCGCTCATGCAGGGCCTCAAGGTCGTCGACTCGACGGCGTTCAGCCTGTGCATGGACAACGGCATGCCGATGCGCGTATTCGGGATGGAGCCAGCGGGCAATGTCACCGCCGCGCTCCGTGGCGAGAAGCTCGGCACCCTGGTGCACCGCTAAACTCGAAGTATTGCAAAAAGCCGATGCTGCCCCGGCCGGGGTGGCAGGGAGTCGTGGAGGAGACGCAGCGTGATCGAAGAAGTCTTTGCAGACGCGAAGGAACGAATGAACAAGGCTGTTGAGGCAGCTAAGGAGTCGTTTGCGACGGTGCGCACTGGCCGTGCGAATCCCGCACTGCTTCAGAACCTCATGGTCGACTACTACGGCACGCCGACGCCGCTGCCGCAGCTTGCGGCCGTCGCGAACCAGGACGCGCGTAGCCTCATCATCACTCCCTACGACAAGGGCGCGATGAAGGGCATCGAGCAGGCGATCCGCGACATGCACAACCTCGGCGCGAACCCCACGAACGACGGGAACGTCATCCGGGTGACCCTTCCCGAGCTCACCCAGGAACGCCGCAAGGAGTTCGTGAAGATCGTGAAGACCCGAGCTGAGGACGCACGCGTCGCGGTACGCAACGTGCGCCGTAGCGCGAAGGACGACCTTGATGCCCTGAAGAGCGAGGTTGGCGAAGACGACGTCGCTCGCGCTGAGAAGGAGCTCGAAGCGCTGACGAAGCAGTTCACCGATCAGGTGGACGACGCGTTCAAGCGTAAAGAAGCCGAGCTCCTGGAAGTCTGATCCATATGTCAGGGGGAGGGCGTCGCGAGGAGATTCGAGCACACCTCGATTCGACGCGTGCTCAGCTCGAGGCGACCAACGCGCGAATTGAAGAGAAGGCAGGCCGCAACCTGTTCCTCGCGATCGGCGTGGGGCTGTTGCTCGCGGCAGTGTTCCTGGGGAGCCTGTTGTTTTGGGAAGCCCTGTTCGCAGGGTTTATCGCCCTCCTCGTTGGCGTTGGCGTTGTCGAGCTCGCTACCGCGTTCCGCGTAGCGGGCCGGCGCGTTCCGCGTATTGGCGTCGCCATCGGCGGCTTGGGCATGGTCGCGGCGGCGTATTTCTACGGTGCCGAGGGCCTGCTGCTCAGTCTCTTCGCCGCGTCGGCGATGCTGACGATCTGGCGCCTCATCGAGGGTGCAACTGCACGCACACTGGTCGAGCCGAAGACCCTGATCCGGGATATTTTCTCTGGACTCTTCACGCTTGTCTACGTGCCGTTCCTTGGCAGCTTCGCCATTTTGTTGCGTGCAGCGCCAGACGGCGAATGGTGGGTGTTCGCCCTCGTACTCATCACCGTCTCGGTTGACATCGGCGCGTACGCCGCGGGCGTGACTCTCGGCAAACACAAGATGACACCGCGGATCAGCCCGAACAAAACCTGGGAAGGGTTCGCCGGGGCCGCGGTTGCCGCCGTCGTGGCTGGCATCGTCATTGCGATCACCGCGCTCGGCCAGCCGTGGTGGATCGGCCTTATCTTCGGTGTGCTTGTTCTCCTGACAGCGACCGGGGGAGACCTCACGGAGTCTCTCATTAAGCGCGACCTCAACGTCAAGGACATGAGCAACTGGATCCCGGGACACGGCGGACTGCTTGACCGGCTGGATTCGCTGCTGCCCTCTACTGTTGTCGCGTACGGCCTCGCGCTGATGCTCGGAGTACTGTCATGAACCACTCGTCAGATATTGAGAGTCCCTTCCCGCTCACCAGCGGTCGCGAGAAGGGGTACCGACCGGACCAGGTCGATGCGTTCCTTGACCGGGCTCGTGCCGCGTACGAGGAGGGTGGGGCCCCGGAGCTCACCGCCGAGGACGTCCGCAGCCTTGCCTTTAAGATGCAGCGCAAAGGCTACTCGCCGCGACACGTCGACGCGGCGCTCGATCGGCTCGAGGACGTGTTCTTCGAGCGTGAACGACGCGCCGTGGTTCGTGAGCAGGGCGAGGACGAGTGGTGGCGAGAGGCGCGCGCGTTGCTCTCCGACGTGCGTGGCCGCATCGGGCGGCCTCGCGGCAAGCGCTTCCGTCGCCGGGGTGTTTTTGCGCTCGGGTACCGGCGCTCACAGGTCGACGCGTTCCTCGATCGGATCGGCAAGATGTTCGCGAATCGCGAGATCTCCGTGACTCCTGGCGAAGTGCGCGAAGTGGTCTTCCACCCCGAGTGGCGCGGCTACGACGAAGCGCAGGTTGACGCCCTGCTCGATGCGCTCGTCGACATCATCCTGTCCACCCGGTAGACCCTCAGGTGTCCGCCCTTGGCTTCCGAGCCCTGCTGAGATAGAATCGTTACATTGTGAGTACTCAGACGACAACCCCCACCCGACGTTGGACCCGCCTTCGTGCGCCACTAGCGGTCTCTGCAGTAGCTGTGCTTCTCGGCGGCGCGGCGGTTGCGCCTATGACCCTGACCGACGCAAATGCTGAAGTTGTGCCTGCGTCGACGCTGGATGACCGCCTCTTCCAAGAGTTCGTGCCGAACGTGGACCCTGCCGACGATTTCGTGCTTCCCGAGGTGCCCATCGAGAAGCTGCCAGACCCGAAGCCCAAGCCCGAGCCAGAACCGGTCAAGACCGACGAGCCTTCGGCCGGCGAGACTGCTGCGCCTGCCACCCCGGCCGCGCCCCCGCGCTACGAGGGAGGCGGCTCACCCGCGGAGTGGATGGCTGCAGCTGGTATCGCTGAGGGCAACTGGGGCTTTGTCGACTTCATCGCCCAGAAGGAAAGCGGCTGGAACCCGAACGCCACGAACCCTTCATCGGGCGCGTGTGGACTGATCCAGGCGCTTCCCTGCAGCAAGGTACCCGGTAGCGGCTACGACCCTGTCGACAACCTGCGCTGGGCGAACGGCTACGCCACCGACCGGTACGGTAGCTGGTCGGGAGCATACGACTTCTGGCTCGCCAACAACTGGTGGTAAGCCGTGGCTCGAGGACGCGGCCCGAATAAATATCAGCGAGCCGCGCAGGGCCCACAGCGTGACGTCACGCGACTCGCCTATGGGGGAGCGCGGAAGGAGTCGCTGCGCGGTGGCGAATGGTTCGTGAGAGACATTCCCGCGCATCGGGCCGAGAAGGCGTACCGTTGCCCCGAGTGCGGCACCGATGTACCTGTTGGCCAGGCGCACGTAGTGGCCTGGCCAGCGGATCATCTGTTCGGCGACGAGGTTGCCGTTCGCGATAGGAGACACTTCCACGCCCACTGCTGGCGCGGCAGGTGACGCCTGCTTAGAAGAGCGTCGGAGGCGCCTGCTGCGTGCTTGCGCTCTCGAGAGGCACTTCGGGAGAAGCTGCGGCGCCTGCGAGACCGGGCCCATGGTTCGGCTGAGCCTGCCGCTGGAACGCCTCTGCGGCCGCACGCGCGCGATCGTCCGCTGCCTCATTGAGCGGGTGGCCTGCGTGGCCCTTAACCCACTCAAACGTGACCGTGCGACCGACAAGTGCAGTATCGATGGACTCGAGGAGCTCCCGGTTGAGCACCGGTTTGCCGTCGGCTTTGCGCCAGCCTCGCCGCTTCCAGCCAGGCATCCACTGCGTCACCGAGTTGATGACGTACTGGCTGTCGCAGAGGATGTGCAACGGTTCGTCGCGTGCGGCGGTTGCGTGGAGCAGATCGAGCACCGCCATGAGCTCGCCCTGATTGTTGGTGGCGCGCGGCCAGCCGCCGGCACGCCACTGCTCCTTGTCGATGACCCACGCCCAGCCTGCGGGGCCGGGGTTTCCGAGTGCTGAACCGTCTGCTGCCGCCGTGAGTGTCATGGGTAATATCTTGCCAGTCGCGGCTAGCCGGCGCCCCTCGGCGTGCCGTATTCAGGCGGAATAAGCGATGACGGGCCAGCGGGATGGGCGCGGACAGTTATCCGCGCCCTCCCGCCGGCGACTAGTCTTCGCTGGGCCCGTGCGCGGTCTCAGGCGCCGCGGGAGCGCCGCCCGTGTCGGTCACTGTTCGCTCGACGAAATTCTCGGCGACGGTGTTCATTTTCTGCGCATTGCCGAGCACCTCTCCGAGGCTCTCGAAGTAGCGAGCGACAGCACCGCGCTCGACCTTGAGCTGCGTCATCCGATCCTCAGCTGCTGCGAGCACCTTGGTCGCACGGTTCTCTGCATCAACCCAGGTGGTTTGGGCTCGCTGTTCGGCCTCGACAACGATCTCGCCGGCCTGGCGCTCAGCGTTCGCGCGGATCTGAGCCGCGTCCTGCTGTGCTGCGCTGACGAGTCGCTGGTGCTCTTCGCGAGCATCGGTGAGCTGCGTCTGCAGGGTGGCGAGCTCTGACCGGGCCGACTCAAGCTGGCCGCGCGTCGTTTCCGCTGCCTCATGCTGGCGGGTCGAGAGCTCGGCCTCGAGCGCTTCGCGCTGCGCAGCAAGACTGGTTGCCGTCTCGCGAGTATCCTGCTCGAGTGCTTCCCGCTTGGCTCGCACCTCATCGTCGGTCTCGGCGCGAAGCTGCGCCAGGTCCGCAGTTTCGGCTGCGCGCAGCTCCGCGAGCTCGGCGATGGTGTCGGCGCGGAGGAGCGTGGTCTCTTCGGTCACCGCAGCGCGCTGGGCCGCGACCTCGCGTGCAATCGCTGCCTCGGCGGCCTCACGCTCGTTCGTGAGGTCCACCGCGTGCTGCTCGGCCGCGGTTGCGAGCTCGCGTGCCTGCTCTTCGCGGGTGCGACGCAGCTCGTCCTCGAGGGCCTGCCGTTCACGGTCGATGCGCATGCCGAGCGATTCACGTTCGATTGCGAGCTTCTCTGCGGAATCGTCACGGTTGATTCGGAGCTTCTCTTCGAATGCCGCTGTCTCGTCCGCGATCTGCTGCTCGTGCGCGATTCGCTGCGCGGCGAGCCGTTCCTGTTGCACGGTTGCCTCGTCCGACAGCGTGGCCTCGTGCGTCGCTCGTTCGTCGGCGAGAGCGAGCTCCTGCGCGGCGCGAAGCTCACGGAGTTCGTCCTCGTGCGCGTTCCGGGCGGCGTCGAGGAGCTCCTGCTGCTCGAGCGACTCGGCGTCGATCCGCGAGCGGTGCTGCTCCCACTCTGCGATGAGGCGATCCTGGTGCGCGCCGAGTTCGTTCTGGATCCGCTCTTCGTGTGCGCTCCGCTCGGCCCGGATCCGCTCATCGTGTGTGGTGCGCTCGCCGGACAGCTGGCTCTGGTGCGCGTCCACCTCAGCGGCAAGCGTCGTCTCGTGCTGTGCAACTTCTTCGGAGATACGGGCATCGTGTTCGGTGCGTTCCGTGCTGAGGCGAGCCTCGTGCGCCTGGCTTTCGGCAGCGATCCGGTCGGCGTGTGCAGCGCTTTCGTGTGCGATCCGATCACTGTGATCGGCGCTCTCCTGCGCGATGCGTGCCTCGTGTGCGGTGCACTCATCGGCGATGCGTGCCTCGTGTGCGGTGCGCTCATCGAGGATCTGCTCGTCGTGCGCTGCGCGCTCGTTCGCGATCTGCTCGTCGTGCGCCGAACGTTCTTCGGCGATCTGCGTGTCATGGGACGCGCGTGACTCGGCGAGTACCGCTTCGTGCTGCTCAAGCTCACGCGAGAGCTGCGTATCGTGCTCCATCCGCTCGCGAGCGATGCGCTCCTCGTGTGCGCTCCGCTCGCTGGCGATCAGTCCGTCATGGTCCGCCCGCTCGGTGGAGAGCTGCTCATCAAATGCAGTGCGTTCGCGTTCACGTTCAGTGGCGAATTGCGCGGCAGTGCGTTCGCGTTCGCGCTCGGCCTGGGTCGCGAGCGTCGTGATTTCCGCGTTCTGTGCTTCGAGGTCGCGAGCGATCCGCATTGACAGTTCTTCGCGCTCCTGCGTGACGCGGGCATCGTGCTGTTCGCGCTCGCTCGCAATGGCTCGGTCGTGCTGTTCGCGCTCTTCGCGAATCGTCGCCTCGTGCGTCTGCCGCTCCTCAGCGATGCGCTCACGAAGTGTCTCGATCTCCGTGGTCAACGCGCGACGCTGGGCGTCGACCTCCGAGGTGAGTGTGCGCTCGAGCTCGGTGTAGTGCGCCTCCAACGCCGCCTCATCGGAGTGTCGCTTCGCCTCGAACTCGGCGCGGCTGCGCTCAGTTTCGTGCTGCAGTCGCGCGCGCTCGGCGGCGGCCTCGCGCTCGTAGTCGTCCTTCTGCCGGACAAAGCTCGTTGAAGCAGCCTCGGTCTCTGACCGAAGCTGCGCAGCGGATTCCTGCGCAGCGCTCACGAGGCGCTCCGCTTCGGCCTCTGCCTGCGCGAGCCGCGCACGAGCGTCGCGATCAGATGTCTCGAGCAGTGTTTCCGACTGCAGCTGTGCGGCGGAGAGCGTTTGCGCGGCAGCGGCCTGCGCTTCAGCGATCAGCCGCTCCCGTTCTGCGTTGAGGTCGTGGCCCTGCCGCGCTGCATCGGAGCGAGCGCTCTGGATCATGATCTCGGCCTGCTCGTTCGCAGAACTGAGAAGCTCGTCAGCTCGGGCCTGCGCCTGTGTGAGGAGGCGGGTGCTCTCGGCTTCGCTGGACTGCCGGATCTTGTTCGCGTCAAGGTCGGCCTGCGCCATCAGGCCCTGCGCGTGCTGCTCGGCGTACTGCAGGCTTCGCTCGACTCGCAGGCCGAGACCCGAATAACCGGAGGCGCCGAGCTCGGCAACCTGGGCCTGAAGGTCTGCGATGAGCTGCCGCTGTTCCTGCTCTGCGTTCACCGACTGGCGGTGTGCGGCCTGGAGCGACTCGAGATGGGACTGCAGCGTTCCGATGTGTCCGCTGAGGGCGCTGACCCGTTCGTCCACCTCCTCGCGCTTGTATCCGCGGAACGCAGGACTAAACTGCTGTGCTGAGTCGGTCACGGACCCTCCGATAAAAATGATCAGGCGTGCGCCGAGAGTGAACAGCGCAGCCATGTTGTAGGCGGACTCTCCTATGATAGTCGTTCACAACTGGCAGCTTTATTTATGTGCTGCGCAGCGGTCACCCCGGAAGCTCGGGTACCGTTATACGGTTGATACATGCTGCGCGCTTGCGCGGCTACTGATCGGACCTCTGGAGGAACTCGGTGAGATACGTCCTAGCCATTGTGGCGCTGGCCATTTCGGGGGTGTTGTTGCTGCTCGGAATAGGCCAGCGTACGTTCCTCGCTGGCCCTTCAGAGATCGTGTACCCGATCACAGCAGAGACGGACGCGCCATACGCTGTGCTCGACGTGTCGGAACTCGCGAGGGTCCAAGGCCAAGCGAATGTGGTCATGCGTGGCGACGCTGCGTTTTCCGCGCTCGCCAACACCCGCGACGCCGAGGCATGGCTTGAGCCATTCGACCATGTCGAACTCACCATCGATCCCGCGACCCAATCCGTGGTGAGCACGCCGGTGAGTGGCACCGCCCCGACCACGGACGCGCTGACGCTTGACGACGAGGGCAACGCAGTGCCGCTCGACCCGCGCGGCAGCGATCTGTGGCTCGATGAGCGCTCCGGCGACGAGGGTGTCTCGCGGATGGCCGTGGAAGCGGTCGGCGAGCAGTCGATCGTGATCGCCGGATCAGGGGCTGAGCCCCTGCCCAAGGGAGCGGCGCTCGTCTGGGTGCAGGATCGGGCCACGCCGTGGGCCGGCCCGCTGCTTGCAGCAGGCGGACTCTTTGCTGCGCTTGGAGCAGTGCTCTACCTCATCGCGTTCGACCGGGACAAGCGAGCACTCGGCCCGCGGCGTGGCCGCAGCGGCCCGCTGCTCGGCGTCCGGAATCTCTTCGGTGGCTCGCGGAAGTCGCCGAAGGGTGCCGCTGAACTGACCGCCGCTCCGAAGCGTGGCAGCGTAGCGAACACGCCAGCGATCGAAGGCGCCGAACCGGCCGAGGCCGTGACGGTGGAGCCGACTGACGACACCGGTGAGGAAGTCATTACCGCCGAGGTTGTCGCAGAAGACGACACCGCTGAGGCTGCCGACATTGAGGCGGTGGATTCCGATCCTGAAGAGGTGACCGAGGCGGAGATCGTGGAAGCGGAGGACGCAGACGTTGCGGAATCCGAAGACGACGCAACGCCGACGAAGAAGGGGGAGAACCATGCGGAATAGTAAGCGACGCTACGCTTCAACTCGGGTGCTCCTCGCGGGCCTTGGCCTCACTGCGGCACTCGCGGTGACGGGTTGCTCGGCGAACTACTGGCCGGATCTCACCCCGGCCCCCGAGGCAACCGCAACGCCGGAGGTCGTCGAGTCGAACGGTCTCGCACCGGTTCCCGTGTCGGAAGCGCAGACGCAGAAGATTGTGGATCGGATCGCGAGCGCAGCCGAAAAGGGCGACGAGAGCCTGAACGTTGACGACATCTCGGCGCGCTTTAAGGGCGACGCCCTCGCGCAGCGCACCGCGAACTATAAGATCCGCGGCGATGTCGTGGACTATGGTTCGGTCCCGGCGAAGATCACGAACGAGATGCTGGGGTACCGCCTCGTGCAGAGCACCGAGGGGTGGCCGCGCACACTGTTCGTCACCGTCGCCTCTGAAGCAGGCACCGACGCAGACGGCAATGCGACCGATGCGCCGTCGCTCGCGCTCGTCGTCACGCAGCGAGTGCCGCAGGCCGATTACCGCGTGTCACGGGTCATCTCGTTGCGCGGTGGTATTGAAATGCCGAAGGCAGCTCCCGCGGAGGAGGGCACCGCGTTGCTCTCCGACGACATTGAGAGTCTCGTGATTAAGCCTGCCGATGTCGGCGCCTCGTACGCTGCGATCCTGCAGGGTGGCGCCGAGGTGCCAGAGGCCGCGCCGTTTGACCTCGCTGAAGATCCGCTCCTCGAGCACTACGGCAAGGCGTGGGTCGATGAACAGAAGGCCAAGTCTGAGGCAGACGACAAGACCCAGAAGTACTCGGTTGCGGTCGCGCAGGGCGAGGAGCCGATTGTGAGCTTCTCGACCGGTGCCGGCGGCGCGCTCATCGCGACGACCGTGATCGAGTCGCAGGTCGTCGACTCCGATGGCGGCCGCTACAAGCCGCAGGCCGAGGGCGCCGTCGCCGCGCTATCGGGGCTCTCAGGTCAGCAGGACAAGATTGTGCGACGTGTCGCACACCAGTTGCTCTTCTTCGTGCCAAGCAAAGAAGACGGATCACAGATTCAGCTCCTCGGAGTGACGAGCGAGCTGGTCGGAGCAGGGAAGTAACTCATGTCAACGGAAATGCCGCAGCGGATCCCCAGCGGGGGAGTCGACCTCAGCCACCTCGCACAGCGCGCGAACGCACCCCAGGCGCCCGGAGCGCCCGGAGCTGCGGCACCCGGCGGCCAGCCGGCACCCGGGGCGCCGCAGACGGTTGACGTGCCGTCGCTCGTGATGGACGTGTCTGACGCGACCTTCGAGCAGGTCGCGCAGCTCTCCGCTGTCGTCCCCGTGGTGTTTGATTTCTGGGCAGAGTGGTGCGAGCCATGCAAGACGCTCAGCCCGATCATCGAGAAGGTGACGCGCGAACTCGAGGGCCGCGTGCTGCTCGCGAAGGTAGACGTCGATGCGAACCCGGGCCTTGCCCAGGCGTTCCAGGTGCAGTCCATTCCGACCGTGGTTGCCATGGTAGGCGGGCGGCCGGTGCCACTGTTCCAGGGCGCGGTCCCTGAGCAGGAGGTTCGCGAGTTCTTCGTCCGTCTCGTGCAACTGGCCGAGGAGAACGGCGTCACCGGAAGCGTGAACGCCCCCGACGGAGGCGCAGCCGAGCCCGAGCTGCCGGCAGAACCGCAGATCCCCGAAGCACACCTCGCCGCGTTCGAGGCCGCTGAGAGCGGCGACTTCGATACCGCGGTGCGCGAGTGGGAAGCGGTGCTGCAGAAGTCACCGGCTGACGCCACGGCAAAGGCTGCGCTTGCGCAGGCCAAGCTGCTGCAGCGGCTCCAGGGGCACACCCTCGAAGACATTCGCGCGACCGCGGCGGCGAACCCGACGGATCTCGATGCGCAGATGCGCGTCGCTGACCTCGACCTCTCCGGCGGACACATTGAGGACTCGTTCCTGCGGCTGCTCGACCTCTTCGCTGCTGGCGATGACGACGCGCGGACGGAGATCCGTAACCGCTTGCTGGAGCTCTTCGAGGTTGTCGGGCTCGCTGATCCGCGCGTGATTGCGGCTCGCGGCAGGCTCGCGAGCCTGCTCTACTAGCCCGGACGACCCAGGGGAGCCCGGTGAACGCTTACGCCTACCTCGACCACGCCGCGACATCACCGATGAGCGATGGCGTGCTCGAGGCGTACATGCGTGCGCTGCGTGAGGTAGGTAACCCGGCCTCCACGCACGGCCACGGGCAGCGGGCACTCGAGGCGCTTGAAGCGGCGAGAGAGCGGATCGCTGCCGGAGTGGGCTGCGACGCGGCAGAGCTCGTGCTCACCGGCGGCGGCACCGAATCGATCAACCTCGCGGTGAAGGGCGCCTTCTGGTCCCGGCAGCGCGGCGCCGATCGGCCGGTCGTGTTGGTCGCCGACGGGGAGCATCATGCGACGATCGAGGCCGTCGAGTGGCTGCGGGATACCCAGGGCGCCGAGCTCGTGTGGCTGCCGCTCGATGCACTTGGTCGGATCACCCCAGCCGTGCTCGCCGAGGCGATTCGCGAGTGCGGTCCGGACCGGATTGCCCTCGTCTCTTTCCTCTGGGCAAACAACGAGATCGGCACCCTGCAGCCGGTGGCCGAGCTGTGTGCTGTCGCTCGTGCGGCCGGGGTGCCGACGCACGTCGATGCGGTCGCCGCGCTCGGTCAGGCTCGCATCGACGTTGCCGCGGTTGGCGCTGACTACCTCAGCGTGTCCGCGCACAAGATCGGCGGGCCGGTCGGTGTCGGCGCCCTCGTTGTCGGGCGCCGGGTGACGCTGGAACCGCTGTTTCACGGCGGATCCCAGCAGCGTGGCCGTTCGGGCACCCAGGACGTTGCGGGTGCGGTGGCCTTCGCTGCAGCCCTCGACGAGGTATTGGAACCGGGTGGCAGCGCCCCGCTGGGCGCACATGTGTCCCACCTCACGGCGCTGCGTGACCGCATCATCGCGGGGGTGCAGCGCGTCGATCGCACCGCCGTGCTCCGCGGCCCGCACGAAAGCGAGGCGCGGCTCGCTGGTAATGCGCACTTCACCTTCCCCGGCTGCCAGGGCGACTCGCTCGTCTACCTGCTGGACGCCGGTGGGGTGTCAGTCTCGGTGGGCTCCGCGTGCCGGGCTGGTGTTGCCGAGACATCGCACGTGTTGCTGGCCTTGGGGCTGCCTGAAGAGGAAGCCGCCGGGGCGCTTCGGTTCACGCTCGGTGGGGCGAGCGAGGCGCGCGAAATCGATGCGTTGCTCGCCGCACTACCGGACGTGCTCGACCGGGCTCGGGCCGCGGGCCTGAGCTGAGCCGCCCCCGAGAACGTCTCGCGCGCGAAGTCCGTTTGCGCAGCAAGTCTCCGTTCCGACCTGCGGTTCTCATGGCGGTTGGCGCGGGAACGCCAATTGGGCGCTGCGCGAGTGCCAGGAAAGGATTAAGCTGCTCTGGTGAAGATTTTGGCAGCTATGAGTGGCGGGGTTGACTCCGCTGTCGCTGCCGCGCGCGCGGTGGAGGCAGGACACGAAGTCGTTGGGGTGCACCTGGCGTTGAGTCGAATGCCGGGGACCCTGCGCACCGGATCACGCGGCTGCTGCACCATCGAAGATGCGATGGACGCGCGCCGCGTGGCAAACCTGCTGCAGATCCCGTTCTACGTGTGGGATTTTAGCGAGCGGTTCAAGGCCGACGTCGTCGACGACTTCGTTGCGGAGTACGCTGCGGGGCGCACGCCCAACCCGTGCATGCGGTGCAACGAGAAGATCAAGTTCGCTGCCCTGCTCGACAAGGCGATAGCGCTCGGCTTCGACGCAGTCGCGACCGGCCACTATGCCACCCTCGTTGACGGCGGCAGTGGTCCCGAACTGCACCGGGCGAGTGCGTGGGCGAAGGACCAGTCGTACGTGCTCGGCGTGCTGACGGGCCCGCAGCTCGAACGCTGCTACTTCCCGCTGGGAGATACCCCGTCGAAGGCCCTCATTCGTGAGGAGGCCGCTGACCGCGGCATCCAGATCGCGCAGAAGCCCGACAGTCACGACATCTGCTTCATTCCCGATGGTGACACGCGCGGGTGGCTCTCGGAACATCTCGACCGCGAGCCTGGGGAGATCCTCGACGAGGCCGGCGCGGTCGTCGGCAAACACGACGGCGCGCACGGCTACACGATCGGCCAACGGCGTGGACTGCAGCTTGGGGTGCCTGCGCCAGACGGCAACCCGCGGTACGTGCTGTCCATTCGCCCGGTGTCCAACCAGGTCGTGGTCGGACCCAAGGAGATGCTCGACATCTCCCGCATTGCCGGTGGCCGCTTCACGTGGGCGGGAGAGCCCGGGCTCGACCTCACCGAGACGTTCGACTGTGACGTGCAGATTCGCGCTCACGCGGACCCGGTTCCGGCGCGAGCGCGCGTCGTGCCAATCCTGGACGAGGACCGCACTGAGCAGCACCGCGCCGACGCCACGCACGAGGTCGTCGTCGACATCAATCTTGAGCAGACCGAGCCACTGTCGGGGGTCGCTCCCGGGCAGACCGCCGTGCTGTACCGCGGCACGCGGGTGCTTGGCCAATTCACGGTCGATCGCGCGATCTCGGTGCGGGAGCACGCGGCCGTTTAGCGCCCGTGGCCCGCTGAGTTCTTGGGCTGGCTGCAGCGCGACGTCGGCGGTGGATCGTACACTGGATGCGTGACTGATGCAGCTGTGATCCCTAGTGATTTCGATGAGGCGCGCGCCGAGAGCGAGGCGCTCACCGCGGATATCGAGCGATACCGCACCGCCTACCATTCTCAGGGCGTCAGCCTGGTGTCCGACGCTGAATACGACGTGCTGTTTCGGCGGCTCGAAGCGATTGAGCGCGCGTTTCCCGAGCTTGCCGGGCATGACAGCCCGACGCAGGAGGTCGGGGCTGCGCTGGTGTCCGCCGGGTTCCCCGAGCACGAACACGCCGAGCGGCTGCTCAGCCTCGATAACGTCTTCTCGATCGACGAGTTTCGCGAGTGGGCCGAGAAGGCGCGCGCGGCCGCCGGGCGTGAGGTGCGTTGGCTGTCCGAACTCAAAATCGACGGGCTCGCGATCAGCCTCGCCTACCGCAATGGGGTGCTGGAGACCGCGACCACCCGCGGTGACGGGCGTGTGGGCGAAAACATCACGGAAAACGTTGACTTCATTTCGGTGATCCCGCGCGAGTTAACTGGCGAAGGCATTCCCGAGTTCTTCGAGGCGCGCGGTGAGATCTTCCTGCGTCGTGAGGATTTCATTGCGCTGAACGAACGGCAACACGAGCTGCAAGCTGAGTTCGCCGCCGAGCAACGCGCAAAGGGCGTGGAAGAAGACCGGATTACCATCCGCTACCCGGAGTTCGCGAACGCGCGGAACACGGCGGCTGGCAGCCTCCGGCAGCGAGCCGACAAGAAGACCCCCGCGGAGCTGGAACTCATGCGCGAGCGGCTCAGCCGACTGTCGCTCTATGTTCACGGCATCGGTGCGTGGGAGCACCCGTCGTTCGAAAGCCAATCCGACGCGTACGGACTGCTGGCGGGGTGGGGCCTGCCGGTCTCACCACACTCGCGCGTGTTCGAGACCGTCGATGAGGTCGCTGACTTCATCGAAGACCGGGGGGCGCACCGCCACGATATCGACCACGAGATCGATGGCATCGTCGTGAAAATCGACGAGTTCGCGTTGCACGCTGAGCTGGGGGAGACGAGCCGCGCGCCGCGCTGGGCGATCGCCTTCAAGTACCCGCCCGAGGAAGTGCACACCAAGCTGCTCGACATCCGGGTCGGCGTTGGGCGCACGGGCCGAGCTACCCCGTATGCGGTGATGGCTCCGGTGAAGGTGGCGGGATCGACTGTCAGCCAGGCGACGCTGCACAATCAGGATGTCGTGCGCGCGAAGGGCGTGCGCATCGGTGACACGGTCGTGCTGCGGAAGGCCGGCGACGTGATTCCCGAGATCCTCGGCGCGGTGCTCGAACGCCGCGACGGCAGCGAGGTCGAATGGGAGATGCCGCGCGACTGCCCAGAGTGTGGCACCGAACTCCGCGCGATGAAGGAAGGCGACATCGATCTGCGCTGCCCGAACGCGCGCGCCTGTCCAGCGCAGGTGCGCGGCCGGGTCGAGCACATCGGGTCGCGTGGAGCGCTCGACATCGAGGTGCTCGGCGAGATCACTGCGGCAGCGCTGACGCAGCCCGAGGTGCCAGCCACGCCGCCGCTCGAAACAGAGGCGGGGTTGTTCGACCTCACACTCGAGGAACTCGTTCCCATCGAGGTCATCGTGCGCGACGCCGAGACCGGTGAACCTGTCCTCGAAGATGGCACCGACGTTCCCCGCCGACGCAAGCCGTTCCAGAAGATCGAACGGACGTATCCGCCGGGATGGGAAGACAAGACTCCCGCGGAACGGCGAGCCGCGAAGGTGCGTAAGGACTTCGAGCAGATACTCCCGTCGAAAGACGCGGTGACATTCCTCGCCGAGCTTGAGAAAGCGAAGACGAAGCCGCTCTGGCGGCTGCTGGTGTCATTGAACATTCGACACGTCGGGCCAGTAGCCGCGCGTGCGCTTGCCGACTGGTTCGGGTCGCTCGCGGCGATCCGCGCGGCGACCGCTGAGGAGCTCGCGCAGGTTGAGGGCGTCGGCTCGATTATCGCCGAGTCCCTGCTGGCCTGGTTCGAGGTGGAGTGGCACGTCGAGATCGTCGACCGCTGGGCGGAGGCTGGCGTGCAGTGGGCGACGCCTGGTCACGCAGGCCCCGGGGCGGCCGCAAGCGTTGAGGGCGTGCTCTCAGGGCTCACGATCGTTGCGACAGGTGCCCTCGACGGCTTCACCCGTGACGGTGCGAAAGAGGCGATCATCCAGGCGGGTGGCAAGGCCGCCGCGAGCGTCTCCAAGAAGACCGACTTCGTTGCGGCCGGCCCCGGGGCGGGATCGAAGCTTGCGAAAGCCGAAGAGCTCGGGATCCCGGTGCTTGACGCAGCCGGCTTTGCGATCCTCGTGACGGAAGGGCCGTCCGCCCTCCCCAACGCGGCGGAATGAGGCCGAACCCCGAACAGTTATCCACAGATGTCGCCGACCGCTGCTCCGGCTGACAGGCGCTGGCTACGCTGAACATACCCACCGTGAGGTGATGCTCGCGACATCGAGGAGGGATCTTCCCCATGACAGAACGTCCATCGCCCCTCATCCGTTCAGGCTGGGCCACGCAAGACCCGCTGCTGACGGAGTACTACGACACCGAGTGGGGCATGCCTGTGGCCGATGAGCGGGGTGTGTTTGAACGGCTAACCCTCGAGGCCTTCCAATCTGGGCTGTCGTGGCTCACGATCCTCCGCAAGCGTGAGGCGTTTAGACGAGCATTCCACGACTTCGAGCCGAGCATCATCGCGCGCTTCACCGACGCCGATGTCGAACGACTGCTCGCGGACGCCGGGATTATTCGGAACCGGGCAAAGATCGAGGCAACCATCGCCAACGCGCGCGCCGTGCTCGCGCTGCACGAAGCTGGCGAAACGCTGAGCGACCTCATCTGGGAGCACGCTCCCGAACAGTCACCCACCCCCGCGACGGATGACGACGTGCCGAGCACCTCGCCCGAGTCTGCCGCGCTCGCCGCCGCGCTCAAGCAGCGCGGATTTCGTTTCGTCGGCCCCACGACCATGTACGCCCTCATGAGCGCGATCGGCGTCGTAGACGTGCACCTCGTTACGAGCCACCGACGGGGCTGCTCGGGCCTCTGGAATAGTGATGGCACGAGGCGGCGAGCTACAGCTATGGTGTGACTATGTGTACGAGATTCTTGTGGTCTTCGGAGGGTGCGCCCGGCTCTGGCAACGTGCTCGTTGGGCGCAGCATGGACTGGTTCGAAGACACCCGAACGGTCCTTGCGGTCCGGCCGCGGGGAGAGCACCGCGAGAGTGCGCCCGGTGACGATGCGTCGTTCACGTGGACGTCGGAGTTCGGAAGCGTTGTCTGCCTGATGTACGGCGAGATCGCTGTCGACGGGCTCAATGAGGTCGGCTTCCAGGTGAGCGGTCTCTATCTCGCCGAATCCGACTATGGGACACGCGACATCGCCCGGCCAGGGCTCGCGCTCGCCCAAGCCATCCAGTGTCTGCTCGATCGGTTTGGGGCCGTCGCCGATGCCGTGGCGTGGCTCACCTCGAGTAACGTGCAGATCATTCCGCTGGATATCGGCGGTAAGCCTGGCACCGGCCACATCGCCCTCGCAGATGCGGGCGGGGACTCGGCGATCATCGAGTTCGTCGCAGGCGAGCTCACCGTCCACCACGGCAGCGACTACACCGTCATGGCGAACTCGCCGCTGTATGAAGAACAGCTCGAACTCGAACGGCGCTACGCGGGACTCGGCGGCAGTGACCCGCTCCCGGGCGGCACTGACTCGCCTGATCGCTTCGCGCGGGCAGCGTTCTATTCCTCCCGGCTGCCGCACACAACGAGCGGCCGAGAAGCCGCGGCCTACGTGTTCAGCGTTATCCGCAACGCTTCTGCCCCCTTCGGAACGGCAGATCCGGTGCGCCCGAATGTCTCGACGACGCGCTGGCGCACGGTCGCAGACCTCACCGTCGGGCGCTACTTCTTCGAATCGACGTCGAACCCGAACGTCGTGTGGGTAGAGCTGGCAGGGCTCGACCTCTCGCCCGGGGCCGAGACCCGCTTCGACCCGCAGGCCACGATGGCCGTGAGCGGAATGGTGAACGGGGAGTTCGCCACGGCATAGCGCGCGCAACGTCCCATCGCGTTAGCCTGTGCCCTGGCTGTCTTCGGAGCCGTCGCTCGCTAGACTGGACAGGTTGAGAACCACTCCCAATCCATGATGGAGCAGCATGCCTGAAACTTCTGCGGCCAATAGCGCCGCGCCCGGCACCGAGATCACGACGGAGACCGTCGCGCATCTCGCCGGTCTTGCCCGGATCGCGCTGAGCGACGCCGAGGTCGAGGGGCTCACGTTTGAGCTCGACTCGATCCTCACGAACATCGCCAAGGTGAGCGAGGTCGCAACCGACGACGTCCCCGCGACGAGCCACCCAATCCCGCTGAGCAACGTCACCCGCGTCGACGAGATCGCTGACGTGCTCACGCTCGACGAAGCGCTCCAGAACGCGCCGGCAACCGCCGACGGGATGTTCCGCGTGTCGTCGATCCTGGGGGAGGAGCAGTAATGAGTGAATTGATTACGCTGACCGCTGCGGATCTCGCAGCCAAGCTCAGCTCGGGAGAGGTCTCCGCCGTCGAGGCGACGCAGGCCCACCTCGACCGGATCGCCGCAACCAACGGCGAACTCAACGCCTTCCTCGCAACCGACAGCGAGGCTTCGCTCGCGGCTGCCCGCTCGATCGACGAGCGTCGCGCAGCGGGCGAAACGCTCGGCGAGCTCGCCGGTGTACCGCTCGCGCTCAAGGACGTTCTCGTCACGACCGACATGCCCGCGACGGCCGGCTCGAAGATGCTTGAGGGCTACCGTTCGCCGTTCGACGCGACCGTGGTCGCGAAGGCGCGCGCCGCCGGTCTCATCAACATCGGCAAGACGAACATGGACGAGTTCGCGATGGGCTCCTCCACGGAAAGCTCCGCCTACGGCCCCACCCATAACCCGTGGGCGATCGGCAAGGTCCCGGGCGGCTCGGGCGGCGGCTCTGCCGCGGCCGTGAGCGCCTTCCAGGCGCCGCTCGCGCTCGGCAGCGACACCGGTGGATCGATCCGCCAGCCCGCAGCCCTCACCGGCACCGTTGGCGCAAAGCCCACCTACGGTGGCGCAAGCCGCTACGGCGCGATCGCGCTCGCTTCCTCGCTCGACCAGATCGGCCCGTGCGCGCGCACCGTGCTCGACACGGCGCTGCTCCACGACGTCGTTGTGGGCCACGACCGACACGACGCGACCTCGCTGAACCACGCCTGGCCGTCGATGGCCGCGGCCGTGCGCGACGGTGTCGATCCGGCAAGCCTGAAGGGGCTGCGCGTTGGCGTCGTCAAGCAGCTGCAGCTGCCCGGCATGCAGGAGGGCGTCAAGGCTCGCTTCGACGAAACTGTCGCGCTGCTCACCGCGCAGGGCGCCGAGGTCGTCGAGATCGACGCACCGCACTTCGAGTACGCGGTCGCCGCCTACTACCTCATCCTCCCGTCGGAGGCCTCGAGCAACCTCGCGAAGTACGACTCGGTGCGCTTCGGCCTCCGCGTCGAGCCGGAAGGCGGTGGCACGATCGAGAGCGTGATGAGCTCGACCCGTGGCGCAGGCTTCGGCCCCGAGGTGAAGCGCCGCATCATCCTCGGCACCTACGCGCTCTCCGCCGGCTACTACGACGCCTACTACGGCAGCGCACAGAAGGTCCGCACGCTCATCCAGCGCGACTTCGCGGCGGCCTTCAACCAGGTCGACGTCATCGTCTCGCCGACGGCTCCGACGACCGCGTGGAACATCGGTCACCGTAACGAGGATCCGATGCAGGACTACATCAACGACGCGACGACGATCCCCGCGAACCTCGCAGGGATCCCGGGGCTCAGCCTCCCGATCGGCACCGCGAGCGAGGACGGCCTCCCGGTCGGCCTGCAGCTCATGGCACCCGCGTTCGAGGACGCCCGCCTGTACCGCGCCGCGGCAGCGATCGAAACCCTCATCACCGAGCGCGACGGCAAGCCCTTCTGGGCGCAGTCGCCCTCCCTTGTGTCCGCGACCACCGGAAAGGCGGCAGCGTAATGGCGAAGACGAAGCTTATGGACTTCGACAAGGCACTCGAACTCTTCGAACCGGTCATCGGCCTCGAGGTGCACGTCGAGCTCAACACCAAGACGAAGATGTTCTCGTCGGCGCCGAACGTGTTCGGCTCCGAGCCGAACACCAACCTCGCGCCCGTCTGCCTCGGCCTGCCTGGCTCGCTGCCGGTCGTGAACGAGACCGCGGTGAACTACTCGATCCGCCTCGGTCTCGCGCTCGGCTGCGACATCGCAGAGGTCTCCGGGTTCGCGCGCAAGAACTACTTCTACCCAGACATGGGCAAGAACTACCAGATCTCGCAGTTCGACGACCCCATCGCGCACGACGGCTCGGTCGAGATTGAGCTCTCGAGCGGCCGCGTGATCCACGTGCCGATCGAGCGCGCGCACATGGAGGAAGACGCCGGCAAGCTCAACCACGTCGGTGGCTCGACCGGTCGCATCCAGGGCGCCGAGTACTCGCTCGTCGACTACAACCGTGCCGGTGTGCCGCTCGTTGAGATCGTGACGCATCCGATCTTCGGTGGCGAGGCAGATACGCCCGAGATCGCTGCCGTGTACGTGTCGACCATCCGCGACATCGTCGTGTCGCTCGGCATCTCCGACGCGCGCATGGAGCGGGGCAACATCCGCTGCGACGCGAACGTGTCGCTGCGCCCCCGCGGCAACGAGGGCGCCGGCATGAGCGTGCTCGGTACGCGTACCGAGACGAAGAACGTGAACTCGCTGCGCTCGATCGAGCGCGCAGTGCGCTTCGAGATCCAGCGCCAGGCACAGCTGCTCTCCGAGGGCACCGCGATCACGCAGGAAACCCGTCACTGGCACGAGGACACCGGCGAGACCTCGCCGGGCCGCCCCAAGAGCGACGCCGACGACTACCGGTACTTCCCGGAGCCCGACCTCGCACCGCTCACGCCGTCGCGCGAGCTCGTCGAGGAGCTGCGGGCCACGCTGCCCGAGCACCCGACGCTGCGCCGCCGCCGGCTCGCAGCCGAGTGGGATTTCTCGCCGCTCGAGTTCCGCGACGTCGTCAACGGCGGCCTGCTGAACGACATCGAGGCGACCGTTGCAGCTGGCGTTCCCGCGCAGACCGCCCGCAAGTGGTGGACCGGCGAGGTCGCACGTATCGCGAACGAGCGCTCCGCAGTGGCGACCGACCTCATCACGCCCGAGCAGATCGCCTCGGTTGTGGCGCTCGTCGACGCTGGCACGCTGAACGATAAGCTCGCGCGCCAGGTGCTCGCAGGGCTGATCGACGGTGAGGGCACCGCGCAGGAGATCGTCGACGCCCGGGGGCTCGCGATCGTGTCTGACGACGGCGCGCTCATCGAGGCCGTCGACGCGGCGCTCGCTGAGCAGCCCGACGTGCTGCAGAAGATCCGCGACGGCAAGGTCCAGGCTGCCGGCGCGATCATCGGCTCCGTCATGAAGGCGATGAAGGGCCAGGCTGACGCCGCCCGCGTGCGCGAGCTCGTGCTCGAGCGCGCAAGCGCCGAGTAGCGAGCTTTCGGCGCTGCCCGCGAGGGGGCCGGGGAGGATCAATGATCCTCCCCGGCCCCCTTTCGCTGTCATGGGCCGCACTACGCGCCGAGGCGGCGGTACTGCTTTGCCGCCAGTGGGGCGAAGACCGCCGTCAGCACGACCGGCCAGCAGGATGAGTCTTCATGACACCCGGCATCTGAAACTGGGTGGAGCAACCTCATCTGGCTCTTCGCAATTGAATGTGTAGACCTCAGCGATTCGGAACGCTCAACAGCCATGACCTCAGCGAGGTCATGATTCTTTTTCGGCAAATCGCTCATGACTTCGCTGAGGTCATGGTTTGTGAGCCACTGAAGCTGTGCCTACCCTTCCCTGAGGAAACTGGTGGCCATAACGAAAAGAGGCTTCAACGCGCCCGCGTGCAGGCGCGTGTACTGCCGGCTGCCGCGGGCGCTTCGCGCCCTTGCCGTGGAGGGCAGATTGGCGCGGGCCGTGTGCCTGTCGCAGCTCCCCAGGTGAGTTCGTCGCGTCAAGTGCTTCTGGCCTTCAGCGAGTGGGGAAATGCCGGGCCCATCGCGAACCCCGCCGATGCCGCTACACCTTCACTTGCGAAGAGCCCCTGATCTGTGAAGAACCCGTTGACGGCCTGGTTGAGTCGGTGGCGATCTGCGCACTGGATGCCTTGATGTCGCCCCGGTTCTCGATACAGATACGATCAGGCGCGCTTGCGAGCGGTACGGCGTGGAACGGCTTCGAGTGTTCGGATCAGCGATCACCGACCGGTTCAATCCAGAGACTAGCGACATTGATGTTCTTGTCACCTTTCAGCGCGAGCGGGAGAATCTGTTCCGCAACTACTTCGACCTGAAGTTCGAGCTGGAACGGATTGTTGGGCGGAGAGTAGACCTCGTCATGGAACGCTCGGTGAAAACCCTTTTTCAAGGCGTCAGTCTTTGAGCGAGCGCAGGATGTCTATGCGGCCTAATGCGGGCGCGCATCTCTGGGATGCGCGATGTGTTTGCGCATGAGTACGGAGAGATCGATTATGGGGTTCTCTGGCTTACCAGAACAACCGAGAACTCCACACTCATCCCGGTCCTTGGCTTGCTTGTAGATGAGGCCAAGGGGGCTGCGGGGTGTAGGAGAGCCGCCCCGTGCGGCCCGCCGTTCTCTGCTGCACAGTTCCAATGCGGGGAACTCACGAACCTGGATCGTACTCATGACAGCACTTGGCGCGGGCTTGAAAAGCGGGGACGCTGGGTCAGATACCGGGCTCATCACAAGTGCAGGTGCAGACCTCAGTGATGAGCAACGTTCAAAAGCCATAATCTCAGCGAGGTCAGGACTGTTTTGCTGCCGATCACTCCTGACCTCGCTGAGGGCAGGGCAGGTCAGCGACTCAGGCTGGGCGTGGCTTCGCTACGAACCACTGGCGCTTCGGGCCTTCCAGTGAGTCGGGCGATACCGCGCTCATCACGACTCCTCACTGACGCCGGAAGCCGGTACACGCTCGATAGCGAGGAGCTAGTTACCGCCAAGAATGGCGAGCAACCCGCCACAGCCGAGTACCGCCCAGCCACAAGGGAGGTCCGGAGGGCCGGTAAATTTCCGTGAAGACTAAATGCCTGATGAGTGCTTCGGTACCCTACCCAGCGCGAGCCTCGCGGCTCGGGCTTCGCGAAGGAAACTCCCGTGTCCAATTCGTGTGCTTTGCGCAGCTTGCGGCCCACGCAGGATGCGACCTCGATCCGGCAGGCTCTCGAGGACTCTGCGCAGAGTTGTCTGACCTCGATAGCAGCCTGCCCGAAGCAGCTGCCGAGGCGGCGATACCGCCTGGCCGCCAGCGGAGCGAAGGCCGCCGTCAGGGCGACCTGCCAGCACAACCACCGGCCAAGAGTCGGGCCGGGCGGATCACTGATCCACCCGGCCCGACCTGGTACCTGGGTACCACTCTGCGGTCCAGCGATCATCCCGCGGGGCCAGGTACAGCGGCACCGGAGGCCGATCCGGCCCGCTGTACGGGCGCATAACCTCGAAGTATGAACAACACGAAACCCCTCACTCGACTGGCGATTGCGACGAGCGGCGCGTTGGCGCTCGGCCTCACGCTCTCGGGCTGCGGCGTCATCGACACCGTTGCGAAGTCTGCTGCGGATGCCTGGAGTGTCACCTACGAAGTGACAACTGACGGCGACGCCCCCGCGCAGCTCAGCGAAGTGTCCTACCTCGATGCGAAAGACCGCATGACCGAGCAGCACACCGAGCAGGTGTCGCACGTGGCGACGTCAGCCACCACCGACGGGACGTTCGCCTGGACTGCGATGGCGATCGTCGTAACCGGTGACTCTGCCAGTGTCTCCGCAACACCGCCGGAGGACGTCAGCGCGACCTGCCGCATCCTGCTCGACGGTGCTCGGGAGATCGCGTCTGAAACGGGCGCGCCGGGCGAAGCCGTGCACTGTGAGAGCGTGACCCCAGAGTTCGACTAGGGCCCGAGGGCGACAGTTTGGGCAGGCCTGGCCGAATACTCACGGTCGAACCGAGGGCAGCGAATCGGGCAATGCGACAGCATCGAATTGGTGACAACACCACTTCGATCAGGAGGCATTGTGTCCATGAAACTGTCCCCCCAATCCCACGCCACGGTTGCCGCGACGGCGGCGGTGGTCGCCGCGCGCGCCGACGAAATTACCGCCACGTTCTATCCGGCAATGTTTGCAGCCCACCCCGAACTTCGCAACGTGTTTAACTCGGCGAACCAGGCCATTGGCGAGCAGCCGAAGGCCCTGGCCGCCTCGGTTGTGGCGTTCGCGGTGCAGCTCATTGACCCCGACGCTCCCGACTTCACTCCGGTGATGCAACGCATCGCGCATAAGCATGTCTCCCTCGGCATCACGGCGCCGGAGTACACGATTGTCGGCCAGCCTCTGCTTGAGGCGGTGGGAACGGTGCTGGGCGACGCGGTTACGCCTGAGGTTGCTGCGGCGTGGGACGAGGTCTACTGGCTGTTCGCGACGGCGCTCATCGCTGAGGAGGCGAAGCTGTATGCGCTCGGCGGCACTGACCCGGAGCAGCCGTGGCGCGCGTACCGGGTGGCAGAACGCATCGAGGAGTCCGACGATGTGTTTTCGCTGCTGCTCGCCCCCGTGTCGGGCGACGTCCCCGAGTATCGCACCGGCCAGTACGTTGCGATCTCGGTCGAGCTGCCGTCAGGGGAGCGCCAGCCCCGTCAATACACGATCTCGTCTGGACCACGCGGCGACGCGCTGCGGGTGACGATCAAGCGTGTAGCTGGCGAGAACGGAGCGCCAGACGGCTTGGTCTCGAACTGGCTGTGGGAGCATGCGGTGCCCGGCACTGCACTCGACGTGTCGCAGCCAGCGGGTGACGTCGTGCTCGACGATGCCGATACGCCGCTCGTGCTCGTCTCTGCAGGTATCGGCATTACTCCGGTCGCGGCAATCATGGAGGACGTTTCGCGCCGACAGCCCGCTCGACGCGTGCGCATGTTCCACGCGGATCGTTCGCACGCGGATCACGCGCTCTACGACAGTCTTCGCAGGCAGGTGCTCGCGATGCCAGACGCGAGCGCCCAGAACTGGTACGAGCACGGGGCTGAGTCCGCTCCGACACTCGCCCCGGCGCGCGCCGGGTGGATGGATCTCTCCGACATTGAGGTGTCGACCGATGCGCGAGTCTTCATGTGTGGGCCGTTGCCATTCATGCAGTCAGCGCGCCGCGAACTGATCGCGAAGGGCGTGCCGACCGGCAATATCCATTACGAGGTCTTCGGTCCCGACCTGTGGGCGCAGAGCCCGCAGTAGGGATGCGCGTTACGGGCGCGGATCGGCGCCCGACTGCGGGTCAGCCTCGTCGGTGGCCTCGGCCATCGCGAGCGTGACCGTGCAGCGGGTCGGTGTGACGAACGGCTGTACGCGGCGAAGCGCGAGCGGCCCGGGGACCTGCTGCAGCTGTTGCTGCAGGAGCCGAATGTGGACGGAACACACAAGGGCGCGTTCGGTCTCGATCGCGAAGCCGTAGCGGCACGGAGCAAGGTCGATGGTGAGTCGGGCATCGTCGACCTTTGGCTCCAGACCGATGTCATCGAGATGCTCATAGAGCACGTCGATCTGCCGGGTCGCCGCCTCGCCGAGCTCTGCAGTGTAATCGAGCTCCGGGCTCAGCCGGCGGTGGATCTCGCCGCGCTCCGTCGCTTCTACGATGCGTCGCTCCGCAGCCGGGTTTGTTTCCGCGTCCTCAACCGGGTGAAATACGACAGGCGGACGACCGCGCACTCCCGTCACGAGAGTGAGCGACGTCACCAGGCCCTCGTCTTCGAGAACCCAGAGGTGCTCGCGGGCGGTGTTGAGGTGCAGCCCGACTTCATCGGCCAGCTCGGCAAGCCTGCGACCCGGCTGCTGGTGCACGGCGTGCAACAAGCGGAGCCGACTCACACGGGTCAGCCCGCGATAGTCCTCGACCCGGCGTGGCATACCCCCACAGTACCGACCCAGTCTCGACCAATCTGCACAACGCCTGTGACGCAAGCGCGTGGCACAGGATCCGGCGCCGGGTCGGACTGAGTCGCCGCTCGGCGGGCCTGCGTAGACTGCTGGGCACTGCATGATCCATGCACTGATACTGGCCGCGCGGGTGCCACGCCGGGGAATGATCCCGGTATGGCGCCCGCGCGGGAGCGAGGAGGATTCCATGACCGATTCGACCCCCACCCCCACGGCAGCCGACGCGCATTCGACCCGCGGTGCGTATGTGACCGGCGCTGAGTTCACGCGCGACACCCAGTACATCGAGGACCGCATCGTCGCCGATCCCGCAGCGACCCGTGTGTTGCCGGCCCCGCCGGCCACGGGGATCGGCGCACTCGGTTTCGGTCTGAGCGAGGGGGCGGAGGCCTGGCCGGTCGAGGCAGGCCGCTACCGGCTCGTCGCAGCCGCAGCCTGCCCGTGGGCGAACCGCACGGTGATCGTGCGCAGGCTGCTCGGCCTCGAAGATGCGATCTCGCTCGGCACCCCGGGCCCCGTGCACGACGTGCGCTCGTGGACGTTCGACCTCGACGAGGGCGGTCGCGATCCCGTGCTCGGCACCGAGCGGCTGCAGGAAAACTACTTCAAACGCTTCCCCGACTACCCACGCGGCATCACGGTGCCGGCCATCGTCGATATCGCAAGCGGGGGAGTCGTGACGAACAACTACCCGCAGATCACGCTCGACTTCTCCACCGAGTGGCGCGAGTTTCACCGCGAGGGCGCGCCCGACCTGCTGCCCGCCGAGCTCATGGATGATATGTGGCCGGTCATCAAGCGGGTATTCACCGAGGTGAACAACGGCGTCTACCGCTGCGGCTTCGCCGGCAGCCAAGACGCGTACGACGCCGCGTACGCGAGGCTCTGGGATGCCCTCGACTGGCTCGAGGAGCGGCTCGCGACGCGGCGCTTTCTCATGGGCGGCACGATCACGGAGGCCGACGTTCGGCTGTTCACGACGCTCGCGCGCTTCGACGCCGTCTACCATGGGCATTTCAAGACGAATCGCAACAAGCTCAGCGAGATGGACAACCTGTGGGGCTACGCCCGCGACCTCTTCCAAACACCGGGCTTCGGCGACACGATCGACTTCGCGCAGATCAAGCAGCACTACTACGTCACCCACGAAGACGTCAACCCGACGCAGATCGTGCCGGGTGGGCCGGATCTTGGCAACTGGCACGATGCGCACGATCGCGAGCGCCTGGGCGGCGAGCCCTTCGGTGACGGCACCCCGCCCGCGGCGCAGCCCCACGACTAGGAACGCTGGGGTAGGAAAGTAGGGGCCATGGCTGCAAACGAGACTCTCGAATCGACACCGCCGTTGCGGCTGCGCGCCGCACTTGAGCCGCTGCTTGGACCCGACGGCGAGCTCGCGGTCTCACGCACCGGTCCGCGCCGGTGGTGGCAGGGCCCCCTTGACGTCGAGGGGCTCGCGCTCGGATCCGCTGAGGCGGTCGCCGTGGCACTGGGCGCGCTCGGCGGCGATCGCGCAACCTCCAGAATCTCGCTCGACTCGAGCGTGGTCGCTGCATCCTTTGGGTCGTTCGAGGCGCTTCGCGTCGACGGCGCACAGCGAGAAGGGTTTGCTCCGCTCTCAGGATTTCACCGAACGGCCGACGGTTGGGTGCGGCTGCACGCGAACTATCCGCACCACGAGCGAGCGCTGTTCGAGGCGATCGGCGAATCGGACCGAGACGGACTTGTCGCTGAACTGTCTCGCAGGGCTGGTGCTGACGTTGAGGAGCGGGTCACCGCGCACGGGGGCCTAGCGGCAGTCGTGCGCAAGCACAGCGAATGGCTGGACACACCGTCTGCGGCTGCGCTGCGCGGGGTGCCCTGGATCCGCTTTGAACGATCTTCGAGCGGAGACGCCCAAGCGTTCACCCTGAGGGAGTGGCCGCGCCCGTTGCATGGCCTGCGCGTGTTGGATCTCACCAGGGTGATCGCCGGTCCCTCCGCAACCCGTCTCCTTGGAGCTCTCGGGGCAGATGTCTTGCGGGTTGATCCGCCCGGCATCCCTGAGCTCTGGGACCTGCATGTCGACACAGGCTTCGACAAGCGAAGCGCGATCGCGGACCTCGGAGATCGCGCTACCCGCGAACGCCTGCACACCCTTCTGGCAGCGGCAGACATCGTGGTGCTCGGCTATCGGCCCTGCGCGCTTGGCCGCTACGGCTTCGATCCAGTCTCGCTCCGTGAGGCCCATCCGCGGCTTGCTGTCGTCGCCCTCGAAGCCTGGGGTGCGACGGGGCCGCACGCCGGAAAGCGCGGCTTCGACAGTATTGTGCAGGCCGTGACGGGCATCTCCCATCTCTACGGGTCCGGCGTCGGGGACGACTGGCGACCGGGTGCGTTGCCCGTGCAGGCGTTGGATCACGCAACCGGGCAGGGCATGGCAGCGGCAGCGCTGGCCCTTCTCCGGGCGCGCGAGAACGGCCAGTCGGGCATCGCGTACGTGTCGCTCGCGAGAACCGCACTCGAACTACTTACCGCGGGGGCACCAGCTGACCGGCCGGGTCAGCTCTCCGCTGTGGAATTGCGGGAAGCCCCGAGCCCCTACGGGGCGTTGCAGTTTGTGCCGCCCCCGCTCACCATCGATGGGCGGCAACTCGAGTATGCTTCGGCACCAGAAGAGTACGGCGCTTCGCCGCTGCGGTGGCAGAGCCCGAACGGTATCAGCGGGTGATGCGTTGAAGGCTGCGGCAACCGTACGCGTGGATCGGGCCGGTGCGGTACGCCGGTCACGTGCTACTTTGTAGAACATGAACGCGCGAGGCGAAGACACAGGAACATCGGGCGCGGACGAGGGAGCCCGCATCGGAATCCGTGCGCTGAAGCAGAACGCCTCCGCGGTACTGGCTCGCGTGAAGCTTGGTGCTCCGACCGTGGTCACGGACCGTGGTGTGCCCGTCGCGAGAATCGTGCCGATGCAGTCGACACCACTTCAAGATCTCATCAGCTCGGGGGCCCTGTTGCCTGCGCGCATCAGCATGTCAGAATTCTTCGCGCGGCGGGCTGGGTGGGACCAGCGAGTGCCCGAAGGGTTGACAGCTGCAGAGACGCCCTCGCTCACGGCGGGAGAAATCCTCGATGAGCTCCGCGAAGAACGGCTCTGATGTTGGTCTACGCGGACACCTCCGCGCTCGCGAAGCTCGTGGTGGAGGAGCCCGAGTCGCACGCGCTCGGCGACTGGCTGCACGAGACACAGGCGCAGCTCGTGACTTCATGGCTGACGCATGTCGAGCTGCGGCGGCTGATCGCGCGTCGCGCACCCTGGCTGGCCCCAGATGCTACGGACGTCCTCAACGCCTGCCAGACGCTCACGCTTGAGTTGGAGACCTTCGAATCGGCAGCCCGTGTGTAACCGACTGAGCTACTATCCCTTGACGCAATCCTCCTCGCAGCCGCACTGCGGTTGGGTAGTGACCTCGCTGGCATGCTCGTATACGACACTAGGCTCGCGGCGGCAGCGCGAGCAGCCGGCATTCGGCCGTTGTCGCCAGGGGCCGGGGCACACTAACGATGGGCCCGGACTCCCCGCTGCAGCAGGGGGCGGGCCCATCGTGGTGTTCTAGCGGTGCAGGCTCGCGCTAGCGCACGTCTTCGTCAACCCAGTCCATCGACTTCGTGACAGCCTTGCGCCAGAGACGCAGCTGGCGATCCTGTTCGTCCTGATCCATCGAGGGCTCCCAGCGGCGATCCTCCTGCCAGTTTGCGGAAAGCTCGCCAAGATCCTTCCAGAACCCGACGGCGAGGCCGGCAGCGTACGCGGCACCGAGCGCGGTGGTCTCGGCGACGACCGGGCGCACCACGGGCACGCCAAGCACATCAGCCTGGAACTGCATGAGCTCGTTGTTTGCGACCATGCCGCCATCGACTCGAAGCTCGGTGAGATCCACGCCAGCGTCGGCATTCACCGCGTCGAGCACGTCACGGGTCTGGAACGCGACGGCCTCGAGCGCGGCGCGGGCAATGTGGCCCTTGTTCGCGTAGCGGGTGAGCCCGACAATCGCACCGCGGGCGTCGGGGCGCCAGTAGGGCGCGAAGAGTCCGGAGAATGCGGGAACGATATAGACGCCACCGTTGTCGGGGACGCTCGCGGCGAGTTCCTCGACCTCCGGCGCGGTCTGGATGATCCCGAGCTGGTCGCGCAGCCACTGGATGAGCGACCCTGTCACCGCGATGGATCCCTCAAGCGCGTAGTGCGCGGGGCCGTCGCCGATCTTGTAGCCGACGGTGGTCAGCAGTCCGTTCTTCGAGTGGACGATCTCCTCGCCGGTGTTGAAGATGAGGAAGCAGCCCGTGCCGTAGGTGTTCTTCGACTCGCCGGCTTCGAACGCTGCCTGGCCGAAGGTTGCGGCCTGCTGGTCACCAAGGATTCCCGAGATGGGCGTCTCCCGCAGCAGCGATGAGTCTTCGGCGACGCCGTAGACCTCAGAGGAGGATTTGATCGACGGCATCATCGACTTCGGTACGCCAAACGCCTCGAGGATGTCATCGCGCCACTCGAGGGTTTCGAGGTCCATGAAGAGGGTGCGTGATGCGTTCGTGACGTCGGTGACGTGCACCCCGCCCTCGGGGCCACCGGTGAGGTTCCAGACGACCCAGGAGTCGGTGGTGCCGAAGATGAGGTCGCCCGCGTCTGCGGCCTCGCGCGCGCCCTCAACGTTCTCGAGGATCCACGCGATCTTCGTGCCCGAGAAGTAGGTGGCGAGGGGGAGACCGACGACGGGCTTGAACCGCTCAGTGCCGCCGTCTGCCGCGAGGCGGTCGACGATGGCCTGCGTGCGGGTGTCTTGCCAGACGATCGCGTTATACACGGGCTTACCGGTCTTGCGGTTCCACACCACTGTGGTCTCGCGCTGGTTGGTGATGCCGATGGAAGCGATGTCATGGCGGGTGAGATCGGCGCGGCCGAGGGCAATGCCGATCACCTCCTGCACGTTTTGCCAGATTTCGGTGGCGTCGTGTTCGACCCAACCGGCCTGCGGCATGATCTGTTCATGCTCTTTCTGGCCGGTCGAGATGATGGATCCCGAACGGTCGAAGATGATTGCGCGACTCGAGGTCGTGCCCTGGTCGATGGCGACTACATAGTCAGACATTGCGTGTTCCTTTCGCGGGTGCCGTTAGACAGCGAGTGAGAGTAGAGCGGGAGCGGCGAGCGCGGCGATCACGCCACCGACGAGCGGGCCGACAACGGGTACCCAAGCGTAGCCCCAGTCGCTGTCGCCCTTACCCTTGATCGGGAGGATCGCGTGTGCAATGCGCGGGCCGAGGTCACGTGCAGGGTTGATGGCGTAGCCGGTGGCGCCGCCGAGCGAGGCGCCGATACCGACGACAACGAGTGCGACGGGGAGCGCGGACAACGCTCCGAGCCCGCCAGGAACACCGACCTGGATGTCACCGTAATCAGCGAAGGCGAAGATCGCGAACACGAGTACGAACGTCGCGATGACCTCCGTGATGAAGTTCCAGCCGTACGAGCGGATCTCTGGTCCGGTCGAGAACACGGCGAGCTTGGTCGCTGCCTCGGGCTCGTCGTCGAAATGCTGCTTGTAGCTCACCCAGCAGAGGATTGCGCCGACGATCGCGCCGAGCATTTCTGCCGCAAACGCGACGAAGAACATCTCTGCGGTGATGGTGCCTGCGACGAGGAGGCCGATGCCGACGGCGGGGTTGAGGATCGCTCCCGAGTATGCGGAGACGAGCACGCCCATGAACACCGCGAGGCCCCAGCCCCAGTTCACCATGAGGAAGCCGCCGCCGTTGCCCTTGGTCTTCGCAAGCACGACGTTGGCGACGACGCCACAGCCCAGCAGCACGAGCAGCCCCGTGCCCACGAATTCGGAGAGGAAATACAGTCCGAGGTTGATGTCATTCATGTGTCTTCATTGACCTTTCAATGATCGCTGGTGCGCTCGGGGCGCATATCAGCGGAGCGGCACTCGCGTGTGCGAGCACCGCTGATGAGTACGGACACGCAGCGTCGGAAGGCGCTCCGTGTAACCGGCTGTCCCACATCAGCCGGTGATGAAGGTTCCCCCCTTAGTTGTGTCGATGCGGTGCGCGTTACGTAGCAGCGCGATGGTCCGCTCAATTTCCGAAGTCTGTGTGGCCTCGTCCCAGCCGAGGGCGTCAGCAATGGCGCCTGCCGCCGCACTGATGCGTTGCACGGTCAGACCGCCCACAAACGCGATCGAGGTACGGCGCAGCAGCAGATCATCAAGGTGCACGATCTGCTCGCTGTGCGCGAGATAGGAGAGCTCCGCTGCCGAATATCCGGGCAGATCGGTGAGCTCAGGGTCGTGTTCGGGCAATGCCTCGAGGATCTCGACAGCTCGGGTGCCGTAGCGGTCCAGCAGGCTTTCGACCCGGCCGGCATCGCGGCCGTCGGCGTGCTCGGTGATCCACCGCTTACGTGCGTTCGGGCTGGCCGGGAAGCCGACGCCGCCGCCGATCTGCCGGGTCTCAGTGCTCACGCTGCGCTGCTTGCCGAGCAGCGCGAGCGTGTCGTTCGCGAGGTGCTCGGCGAGCGCGCGGAACGTTGTCCACTTGCCGCCGACGAGGCTCAGCACCGGCACCCCGAGCGTGTCTGACTGCACGATGCGGTAGTCGCGGGAGACGAAGCCGGGGGCGGTGTCGTCGTGGTGTGGAAGCGGGCGGATCCCGGAGAAGGAATACACGATGTGTGAGCGGTCGACGGTGATCTCGGGGAAGACGTGCCCAACGAGGTCAAAGAAGTAGTCGACCTCGTCGTCGGTGCAGACGACGGGCTGTGACGGGTCGGCATCGATGTCGGTGGTCCCGACGAGCACGCGTCCCTTGAGGGGGTAGATGAGCACGATGCGGCCGTCGGAGTGCTCGAAGAAGATCTCACGCCCGGCCGTTGCGGCGAGCAGCTCGGGGTGGTCGAGTACGACGTGCGAGCCCTTCGTGCCGCCCATGTACCGCGTCTGTTCACCGAGTGCCGAGTTCGTGATGTCGGTCCATGGGCCGCTCGTGTTGAGGACGACCTTTGCCGTGAAGTCAAAGTCCTCGCCGGTGGTCTCATCGCGCAGCGTCACCTTGCCGCCCTGCATTCCCGCACCGCTCACGTAGTTCGCGGCGCGCGCGCGGTCGCCGCCGGCAAGCTCACCGTCGTGCAGCACGTCGAGCGCGAGTCGCTCGGGATCGTGCATTGACGCGTCGTAGTAGGTCGCCGTGTACTTGATTCCGTCGTTCATGGCGGGTAGCTCGCTCAGCGACTTCTTTTTGCCGAGGAAGCGGTGGCGGGGGACCTGACCGCCGTCACGGGAGAACGTGTCGTACATCACCAGGCCCATCTTGATGAGCGCCGCGCCGCGCTCGCGGGGCTTGCCGCGGCCGTGGGTCACGAGGAGCCGGAATGGGGCGGAGAGAAGGCCGGAGAACGTCGAGAAGATCGGGATCGTGGTCTCAAGGGGGCGAACGTAGTGCGGCGCGGTGCGGAGGAGCCGGTTGCGTTCCGCAACGGACTCCTGCACGAGTCGGAACTCGCCGTTCTCGAGGTAGCGGATGCCGCCGTGGATCATGTGGCTTGACGCAGAGGAAGCTCCGGAGACGAAATCACCGCGTTCGACGAGCGCCACGTCGACACCCTGCAGCGCAAGATCGCGGAACGTCGCAATGCCGTTGATGCCGCCGCCGATGACGAGCACTTCAGCGTTCGGGCGCTCCCGGAGGCGTGCAACATTCGGCCGAAGCGAACCGGGACTCACATGCATGACTTTTGGCCTCTCTATGGACGTTCTTTCAGCATGCTCGTACAGTGCACTGAATTGCAAAGGCCGTGCACATATGTGCAAGACTGGGCCGAGAACGGAGGCATCCACATGGCGCCAGAGCAGAAACGTGTGAAAATGCGCGAGGCACTCGCCGCTGCGCACCTGTACTACCGGCAGGACTTCACGATGGAGGCCATTGCCACGGAACTCGGGGTCTCCCGCTCCTCCGTGTCTCGACTGCTCCGATACGCGAGAGAGTCCGGACTCGTCGAAATCCGCATCCACTCACCGCAGGAGGCGCGGTCGCGTGTCGAACAGCGCTTCACCGACCGCTTCGGCGTGACCGCACACATCGTCCCAGGATCAAGCCGGCTCTCGGAGGCCGAACAACTCGACCGGACGGCCCAAGCCGCGGCCCACCTCATCGCAGCGAGCGTGAAACCCCGATCCATCATCGGCGTCGCCTGGGGCTCGACCATGAGCGCCGTCGCGCAGCGCCTGAGCAGCTCCGAAAAGCACGGCGTGCAGCTCGTACAAATGAACGGCGCAGCGAACGGCTACTCGACAGGGGTGCAGTACTCGACTGAACTGCTCGGAGGCTTCGCCGAGAAACTCTCCGCAGAGGTTTTTCAGCTCCCCGTTCCCGCGATCTTCGACGACCCGACGACCCGGGAGGCGTTGTGGCGCGAACGCTCCGTCGCACGAGTGCTCGACATGCAGGCCGCCGCGAACATGTTCGTCTTCGGACTGGGCTCACGCATCGGCGACCCACGATCACACATCTCCTCGGGCGGCGACCTGGGCGCCGACGACCTGACTGAGCTCGCAGGGCACAGCGTCGTCGGAGACTGCGCCAGCCGCTTCTACAGGCTCGACGGAAGCACCACGGGAATCCCGATCAACGACCGCTCCAGTGGCCCGCCGTTCGAGATCGTCCGGCGCGCGCCGCAGCGCATTTGCGTGGTGTCCGGCGCGACCAAACGAGACAGCTTGCGCGGCGCGCTCGCGGCCGGCATCATCACCGATGTTGTCGTTGACGAAGCGCTGGCCAGACTCGTGCTGGCTGCGGGGGAGTAGCCGCCCCGCGCGGGCAACAGCACGGCAGCGGGATGTCAGCGGTGTGTGATGTGATTACAGGGTGGGAACAGGACCGAGAACGACGCCGTCGATGCTGCACGTCGACATGGACGCGTTCTTCGTGTCCGTCGAACTCTTAGACAGGCCAGAGCTCAAGGGGCTCCCGGTCGCAGCCGCCCATGACACCGCCCGCTCGGTCGTCTCAAGCGCGAGCTACGAGGCCAGGCGATTCGGTGTGCGCTCGGCCATGCCGGTGGGGCGTGCCAAGCAGCTCTGCCCCCAACTCGTGCTCGTCACGCCGGTGTTTGAAAAGTACCGCGTAGCCTCACGCAAGGTCATGGAGATCTTCCGTGAATTCACACCGCTCGTCGAACCGTTGAGTATCGACGAGGCGTTTCTTGACGTCGCCGGCTCCGTCGGAATCTTTGGCCCGCCGATCGAGATCGCCAGACTCATCCGCGAACGGGTGCTCGAACGCACGGGGCTCCCGGTTTCGGTGGGGCTGGCAGGCACGAAGTTCGTCGCGAAGCTCGCCTCACAGCGCGCCAAGCCCGACGGGATCCTCGAGATCCCGCCCGAGAGAACGCTCGAGTTTCTGCATCCGCTCCCCATCGGGGCCATGTGGGGCGTCGGTGCTGCGACCGAGCGGGCATTGAAGACGCGCGCGATCCATACGGTCGGAGACCTCGCACGCGAACCGCTGCCCTCGCTGCGCGGCATCGTTGGCAATGCGAGCGCCGAGCGGCTGCACGAGCTGGCGAACGGCCGCGACGCGCGCGGAGTCGAGACGACCAGGGTCGAGAAGAGCATCGGGCACGAGGAAACGTTCGCGACCGACGTCGCCGACCCCGAGAAGCTCGAACGCGAGCTGCTGCGGCTCGCAACCCGCACCTCTGAGCGGCTCCGCGACGCCGACCTCGAAGCCCGCACCGTCGCCATCAAGGTGCGCTGGGACACGTTCGAAACGGTCACCCGTTCCCGAACGCTTCCCGAGCCAACGAACGCCACCCAGCGCGTCTATCGCACCGCCCGCGAGCTCTTCGACGCGCTGTCGCCCGGCGGGCGGCCCGTGCGCCCCGTGAGGCTCATAGGAGTGCGGGCCGAACAGCTCGTGCCCGCTGGCAGCGAGGGGCAGGCCCTCTGGGACGACGACGAGCAGTGGCGAGCGGTTGACTCCGCGGTCGACGAGGTGCGTGAGCGCTTCGGGGCGCTCGGGCTGACATCCGCGCGACTGCTCGGCGGTCGCGATGAGGTTGTGGATCCGCGCTCGCTGCAGGATCCCGGCTAACCGGAGCCTGGGAGCGGCTCAGGCCTCGTCGACCGAATCGCTGGCGTGGCCGAGCGCGACGACGGCCTCAAGCAGCGCGGCGAGCCAATCGTAGACGAGCACCGTGCCGCGGGTCGCATCGGCGTCGATCAACCTGTCGTAGTCTTCCTCGCGTTCGAGTCCGATCCGGGCCGCCATCGCGAGCCGCAGCGCGGTCACGGTCCGCGCCCAGGCCGGGAACGAATCGGGCGTAATGTTCACCGGGACGGGGGAGCCGTCGCCGAGCTCGGGGTCACCGCCTGCGTCCACAGAGAACTCTTCCGCATTGAGCGGGGTCACGGTCAGGTCAGCAATCACTTGCAGCGCGTCCTGGAGCTTACGATTAATGAGCCCTTGCTCGGTAACTCGGCGATAGCCCGCAGCATCTTCCGCGTCGGCAAACGCGTCGGGCAGTAGCCTGGCGAGCGCCGGATCCGCAGGCGTGGTGTCGCTCCCGCCGATCTCGAGGCTCGCGAAGAGCGGATCGGGGTCAAGCGCCGTCCGGCTGTGGCTCTCAAGCAGCATGATGAGCTGGTGCACCAGCTGCTTCAAGACCCCGGCTTCCTCGGACGCGAACAGGATCTCAACGCCGCCGTCACCGGGCTGGAGCTTCATGAGCCTGCTCCCTCTTCGGCCGTTGCCCAGAGCCCGAACTCGTGCATGGCCTCGACATGGAGTTCCATCGCCTCTCGCGAGCCCTCAGCGACGACCGCACGGCCGAAGTTGTGGACGCGCATCATGAGCTCCTCCGCACGCTCCTGTGAGAATCCGAAGTGAGACCGGAACACGTAGCTCACGTACGACATGAGGTTCACCGGGTCGTCCCAGACAACGGTGCGCCAGGGCTTGGTCGGAGCGACCGCGACTGATCCCTCGCCGGACGGGTTCCGCTCGACATCAGGAACGCGGTCGACCACTATCCCCACCCCAGCTCGTGAATTCGTTCCTCGCTCAGCCCAAGGAAGTGGGCGACCTCGTGCACGAGCGTCACGCGTATCTCGCTGACGAGGTGATCGTGGTCATCGCAGTGCGCCAACAGGTTGAGCCTGAACAGCGTGATGCGGTCGGGCTCTTCGCCGAAGCCGTATGCCTCGCGTTCTGCGAGTGAGAAGCCCTCGTACAGCCCGAGCGTGTCGGCCCCATCTTCGGGCTTGTCTTCGACGAGGAAGATGACGTTGTCGAGCTGTTCCAGCATTTCGTCGGGAAGCGTGTCAAGGCCGTCGGAGACCATGGCCTCAAACTCATCGCGTGACACATCGAGCATGCTTTCACCCTAGCGGCTTGCGGCGAACCCCGCCGTAAGAATCTCTGAGCTTCGTGTGCGGAGGATGCCTATCCCATCCTGTAGGCATGCACTGGCAGGGCATACGGCAGGCCTGCCAGTTCGCCGCCCGACGTCAACACCCCGGTGACGAGATCCTCGGGCGTCGGGTGATCGGTGAGCGCAGCGAGGTATTCGCTGTGCGCAGCGAGCGACGCGATCCCACGCTGGAGCGACTCCGCCGACACTTCGATCGCGTGGTCGGGGCGGTGCGCGGTTGCGAGCAGCCAGGTCGTCTTCCACGCCTCGACGCCGCCAGTGAGCTGCTCGCGGAACAGCCACGGGTTATCCGCGTCGCGAATCGCGTCGACCACTGCGAGCCCGGTCGAGCGGTGATCCGCATGGTTGAGCCCCCAACCGGCCTCGAGATCCCAGGTCATCGTGAAGATCGCGTCGGGGCGGGTCTCGCGGATCGCCTGCGCGATGCGGCGGCGCGTCTCGATCGAGTGCTCGATGAGGCCGTCAGGCATGTCGAGGATGGTGAGCTTGGAAACTCCGACGATGTCGCAGGCCTTGCGCTGCTCCTCCGAACGCAGCGGCCCGACCTCCTCGGGCGCGCGGTCACGCATGCCTGCCTCGCCCGCGGTGAGCAGCAGGTAGGAGACCTCGACGCCCTGCGAGGTCCACTCGGCGACGGCCGCAGAGGCGCCGTACTCCATGTCGTCGGGGTGCGCCACGATGCACAGGACGCGCTGAATGCCGGTCGGATCGAAACGTTCGAGAGTGGTCATGTCTTGAGCCTAGCCTCGTCGGCCTCGGAACGCCTGCCTGGTGGTTCTCGCCTTGCGCTCCCGCATCTCCCCGCGCGCTTGACGCATGATCTGGAATTTCCGGTTGGTATGACGGATTGGTGCCGAGCGGCGATAGGGAACGTCGATTCCCTACGGAACGTCGCAGTGGCCGTGCAGAAAACAGTTGAGGCCCACACTCTCCGTGAGAGTGTGGGCCTCAACTACTTGGGGTCCCTGCGTAGAGAGTTCTCAAACCCCACTCCGAGACTAACGTCGTTGATTTCTCGCTGGAAACGCGGGGTGTACCGGGTGTCGCAGAGGGTCGATGACGCACCGATTCATGACGTTCGAGGCCCTGTCGTCAGGAGGATTGGGAAACCTCAAACCTTTCTCACACCCTCTGAAGTGGATCGTCTGGTCGATGATTACCTCGCCGGACTCAGCGTCGGATACCTGGCTCACAAATATGGTGTGCACCGCGCGACAGTCTCGAAGCACCTCACCCGAAACAACGTCGTGCGCCGCCAGTATGGACTCACAATCGACGAAGCCGCTGAGGCAGTGAAGCTTCACGGCGGCGGCATTTCCATGCGCGCCATCGCAAGGACGCTCGGCGTCAACCGCAAGCACGTGCGCACATCGCTCGTCGCTGCTGGAGCAATATGATTTATCCGCTGCTCTGCGGTGAACTCTCACTCACCAGAGAGAGCGAGTTGGGGTTGACGCTATACCGGCCAGTCTTTGTACAGCTCTGAGCCGATGCCCTCCGAGTCAAGATCTGAGGTGACTCGCGGCCATAGATCGTCGAATATCTGGTCCGCATCACCCGTCCAATCGTTCGGAATGGGAGTTGGTGAATCAACGGAGTATGACACCGTGTACCCAGGCGCAGGCGAATCGTCCCATGTCACAGTGAGATTCAGGGTTGCAGTTTCCAAGGTGACATCGTCATCTTTATCACCGAATCGATCCGCAATGTACTCATAGTCATAAGAGAAAAAATACGAGTCATCCTGCTTCAACGAGCGCAGGTAATCGTCTTCGTCTTCGAATTCTTCACCGGTTGAGTCGTTGCGGTAATTCATGGATCAAGAATATGCCCTAACGCCGCGGCACAACCCAGTGCCATTGCGGATCAGTTTGCCGCTTGGACTCCACCTCCTCTTCCCCTCTGCTCACTGGGCGCGTACCCTGGACGTAGGCGGCCTCTACCTGCTTCGTCATCACCTCAAGTGGTGGCACAACTTAACGGCCTTGGCTGAACAGTTTTTCTTCTTCCTGTCGCCTTCGACTTGGAGAGGACTGTCATCATGTTCCGCCTGATCTGGATCATCAGCATCTACGTTCGCAGTTTCATGCGGCGCTTCATGCCCAGCAACATTGCGATCACCGCGCTCCGTACTCGTGGCGGCCTCAAGTGGGCAGCACCCGCGATGCTTCTGGCTGTGCCCTACCTCTACGCAGCCAGCTTCGTCACTGTGCTCATCAACGATGGAGCATCCAAGTTGTTCTATGTCGTTTCCCTCGCATGCATCTGGAACGCGCTGAAGTTCATCGCAAATGGCATCATGTGCACTGGACTCCTCGTGCGAGTTCGTCTACACGAGCGCCGACTCCGCCGGTCGATCGACGAACTTACGGTGCAGCCAACTGAGCAAATCGTTGGCGTCTAGAGGGCTTGAGGGAACTTGTCAACGGCAGAGTCGCTAGCCGTACGACAGCGAACGTGAGTGCTGACGGGCAGATCTGTGCACCTGTACTGGTGAACTCCAGTTGCAAAGGAACCCGCAGATGCCTACCCTGACTGATCTTGCGCGAGACGAACGTTCAGCACGCCTGGTGCTCTCCCTCGTTGGCACGCCGAACGACGAAGCGACCGGTCGGCTCCTCGCCCAAGTCGGTGCGCAGGACCTGATCGCGCTTGCGGATCGCGACACCGCGGTTCCCGGCATGGATCGGGCTGAGGCCGCGGTGTGGCGCGATCGCATTCATGCGCGTTCCGGGGTGGATCGGGTCGCCTCGCTCTTAGCCGAAAGCGAGCAGTTTCAGTTCCTCATTCCTACCGATGACGAATGGCCAGCATCGTTGCGCGACCTTGGTGATCGTGCGCCTTACGGTCTTTGGGTGAGCGGCAAGACTAACTTGCTCCGTGGTGATGCCGCTGAACGAGTCACGATTACCGGATCGCGCGCAGCCACAGGATACGGAACTTTCGTTGCCGAGGAGATCGCAAGTGATCTCGCCGGAGGCGACCGCACAGTGATCGCAGGTGGCGCATACGGCATCGAAGGCTCCGCACACCGAGCCGCACTTACCGGAGGCGGAAACACGATCGCAGTGATGGCATCGGGCGTCGATCGTGCGTATCCGGCAGGCCACAATCAGCTCTTCGAACGCATTGCGCAGAGCGGTCTCATCATGTCCGAGGTACCACCCGGAATCTCACCAACTCGGCAGCGGTTCATCGACCGATCTCGCATAATCGCCGCTATCTCAGGTGCCACCGTCATCGTCGAGGCAGGGGCACGCTCGGGTACGATGCGTACCGCGTTCGAAGCCAAAGATCTTGGCCGCATAGTCGGTGCAGTGCCCGGCCCGGTCACCAGCGCTGCGAGCTTCGGCACCAACGTTCTACTGCAAGAGGGCACCGCTCGGGTTGTCACTAGCGCAAAGGACGTAGTGAACCTCATGGAGTCGAGTATCGACACTGCTCGGGCCGAACCCCTCAACAACTCCTTTAGCCGTTCGGCAGCGTGGAAACCCAGGAGCGCACCTGCGCTGTGACGCTGTCATTTCCCACGACAACGTGCCGCTGGTGCCGGAAATGCTACTCCTCCATCATCATTTCGTAGTGCGCGGCGTGGCCCGATGCTTCAAAGACTTGCTGGAATGCACGAATATGTGTCGTCGCGTCGGAAGAGATACTTGAGTAGTCAATGTCCCAGGGTGCAGTGTGAGAACCATCGTTGTACCAAGAAAGTAGCGCCTGACACGCCCATCGATCACTTTCAGGAATTTTCGCGATTACTTTGTCTGTATCGAACCCGCCCGCGATTTGGAAGTAGTTCTCAATGATCCTTCGCATGGCGTTGGGAAGCCAAGCTGACATCTCTGGGTTCTCAGACTTGGATGCCGCTCGAACTTGGTCCCAGAGCTGGGTGTAATTCGACTTGATGGGTGACTTTTCATAATGCTTGTATGTGGTTCGCCCGTCAGCGCCTTTCGTTAGGACAAAGAATGAGCGATCACCAGGGCTTACGCCCTTTGGCGTGAACTCTGACTCCTTGAAGAAGTATGCGTTATGGGTGAGGAGGACGACTTGCTCTAGCCTCCCCGTGCCCTCAACGCACGACTCAAAGATTTTTCGAAGAAGAAGGTTGATCACAAAGAGCATTTCACCATCAAGGCTTGAAACCGGATCGTCAATGACAGCCACGACTCGGCCTGGAGCGCTCTGGTCCTCGTGGATTCGCATGAGCTTATGGAAGTAGTACAGGAACGAGATGAGAGTCCGTTCACCCTCGCTAAGTGTTTGACTGGCGGGCGTCCCGTCGGGACGAACCAACTGATAGGTGTCGTCATTATCTATGTGCTGAATAGAGAAACTGAGAAACCCAAGGTTCTGTAGCGTACGGTTGATGGCCTCAACTGTGGGAACTGCAGAGGTGAGGCGTAGCTGCAGCCCGGAGAGTTCGTTGCGTTTCTGAGTGAGCTTGTTCCTCGCATCGCTCAGTTTCGTTCCGAGACTGGCTAGAGCCTTGTTTGGAGCATTGATTGCCCCATCGTGTTCAGCGAGATCATTGTCCACAACGGAATGTACGTAGTATTGCCAGACTTCTGCCTTGAGGGACTGGAGGGCGCGCTTTTTGTTTCGGAGCAATTGATTGGACGCATCAATCCGTTCATTTGCGACAGAGATCAGTTTGTTGACCTCTGCTTGCAGGGTGCCGAACCCTTGTAGGTCAACCCTTGACGAAGGAGCCTCAATCTTGCTCTTGACCTGTTCGATCCTCAGTGCGATCTGCCGCATAAGCGACTCAGCGGCCTTCAAGATCCCTGGTCCTTCCTCAGCAGCGGTTGCGCGAATGGTAGTCAGGAACTCATCAATTTCAGCGGAGACGTCCTCCTCACTCGTCAAGATCTCTCTCACTGCGCTGACTTGATCCTCATAGAAGTGGTCGAATAGCGAAACCAGTGAAGCCTCGATACCGGCGTCTATAGATTGCTGACAAAACGGGCACTTGTTTCTTGATGCCTCCAAATAGTGCAGACCCTGTCGCACCCAATCCGAGTTTCCGACCTGTCTGGCGAAGTCTCCAAAGCTTGTTTCATCCTTCGACTTGATGGGTTGTGTCAACAGATTGATTTGTTCGGCGCTCAGTTCATTCAGTTTCGGAAGCTCCTGAATTCGTGGAAGCTCCTTGGCGTCTTCTGACTCCAATGTTGCGTATGTCGCCAGTAGCTCCTTACTGGTTTTGAGCCCTTCAGGAGTAGTGAACGCTCGAACCCGATGAACCTCAGCTACGTTCTTGCCACTGTCGCCAAGAAAGCCTTTGAACGCTTGCTGCATCGGTTGAGGTAGCGTCTTTCGCTTTTCCCAACAAGCATCGGTGAGTCTTGAAGCCGCCTCGCTGACTAGCTTCTCCTGCTTCTTGATCGATTTTTCCAGCCCATTGACCACATTCGCTGCTTCTTCAATTTCTCCAATTTGACGTCGTCCGCCCTCGGGTTGTTTCCCAGCAAGCTCGTCGATTCGTTGCTGTACATCTGGATCTCCATCGCGGATGACAAAAACCCCGGGCATTCGCTGATCGGGAAGTAGAAGGAGGTCAACGAAGTTCTTATCGAACAGCTCTTGAGTGAGCCCTTGCTCTTGGACTGCGCGCAAACCCTTGGCGATCGAAGACTTTCCTGAACCGTTGGGACCGTACAAGAATGTAACCTGCTTCAACGGCTGTAAGGGTGGCGTGCCAGTCCCGAAGCACGGGAGATGATCAATCGACAATGCTGCGATCACGCTTATCTGCCTTCCATATGCCGTTGAGTAGCGACCGGAAGTCGCAGGTGGAAAGTCACCCGGTCGCTTTCACAAGCGTATCCCGCGGGCATCCGGCCTTCGCATTTGGGCCTCGTTGCGACGCGGGCGGCTGAGCTTGGAGATCGCGCGGAGTGCGGCTTCGGCGCGGGCTCGGTCGATCTTTTGGGTGGTCGTTTCTGGTGGAGCGCCAAGTGCAGTCTCGGTGGTGATTGTGTAGCGGTCTCGGTATGCGGCGGCGACGCGGGCCGAGCGCCTCCAAGTTGCTGCATGGCGAGGTTCTTCAGGCATCGCCCCAATGTCCTGCACCCAGGTGGCGCCAGCAGAAATGTCACGGTCGAGTACGGCGTCGGCACGTTCTTCTATCAGTGAGCGGCGTTCCTCAAGCGCGGCATGCATTTCGCCGCTCATATCACTGGCTGCCTCCGGGATTAGTCCTGCGATCAGCCGAGGTGCCATACGTGAGCGTCCCGAGCCAACTGCACGTGCAGTCGCCGCCGCAACCCGGTGTCGCAGCACCGCTGCGATGTCATCAGCGTCGTCGAAACCTCGTGCACGCACGAGACGTGGAAGCAGCGCATCCACATCATGATGGTTGGCTTCAGCTCGGCGCAGCTCGGCGGCTATTGGGCCGAAGGCGTCTGACTCGATCGCGGCGGCGGCATCCGACTCCGAGAGGCCCGATGCGCGGAGCAGCGTCGCCCACCGGTCGCGTTGCGCGGCGGCCGCGATGGTCTCGTACTCTGCGGCAAGCTGCGCAATCGTCCCCCACGTTTCTTGCTCGGCAACGAGAGATTCGTGAGCCGAGAGTTCTGCTCCAACGTTTTGCAGCACCCCATAAAGAACGCTCCGTCCCGTTGCTCCGTCGTCGTCCGCAGGGTGTGGTCCGCTGTGCAGAGAGTCGGGTCGATCCACCGCCACATACGCCCGGTTAAGTTCGCGCCCTCGGGTCATGGCCACATAGAGATTCTCGCGCGTCATCGACGAATCAACGAGCACATGCGCGGTGTCGGTGGTGACACCCTGCGCACGGTATGAAGTGATCGCGTACCCCAGCTCCAGATGCTCGGCAATGTAAGCCGCGGGCAGCACAACAGAACATCCCCGAGCGGCCCCGAGCCGACGAGCGACGACGGCACCATCGGTACGCACGTCAAGCACCGTCCACCGGTCACCGTTCCGCACCCAACCGCGCCCCGCAACCAGCCTGCGGTCATTCCTGCGGGTGATCACCGTGTCACCTATCGCCGCTCGGCTGTCATCGTGCAGCGTCGCTTCGCGCGGCCCGCGCACAGTGCCATCGAGGATCAGGTCGGTACGAGCCCGACTGTTGAGTGCGGCCGCTGATTCGTTGGAGTCAGAGATCAAGATTGAGGATCGCCCCGCCGCCCGATCGGCTCGCCAGGCTTTGTATGCGGCATCGACCATGACTTCGGTCTCACCATCGATGATGCGCGCGTGCGAGTCATAGGCATCGATAGCTTCGGTGCGGCCGTGGCGCAGGTCGAGCGAAGTGGCCTTCTCCCAGGCGTGCGTGAAGCGGTGCACATGGGTCTGATGCACGTTTAGGTGACATTCAACATGGCTAGTTTCTGCTGGCCTGGAAGGATGAACCTATGCCTCCTCGTT
>NZ_LOHP01000074.1 GCF_001482305.1 Leucobacter sp. G161 | reverse complement strand
ATCACGATGCTCTGGCCCGAGTTTGTCACGGCCGAGCGCAGCAGTTTGAGCACCTCGCGGCCCGTGCGCGAGTCGAGCGCCCCCGTTGGCTCATCGGCGAAGATGACGTCGGGGTTCGTTGCGAGGGCGCGCGCGATAGCGACACGCTGCTGCTGCCCGCCCGAGAGTTCGTGGGGGCGGTGGTTGAGGCGCTCCGCGAGGCCGAGCTGACCGAGCAGCGTGTCGATCCACGCCATCTCCTGCAGGCTTGGCTTCTTGCCGTCGAGCTGGAACGGCAGCATGATGTTGCCGCGCACGTCGAGCGTCGGCACGAGGTTGAACGACTGAAAGATGAAGCCGATGCGGCGCCTGCGCAGCTTGGTGAGTTCGGTGTCGCCGAGGTTCGTGATCTCGTCGCCGCCGAGCCACACCCGCCCCTCGCTCGGGGTATCGAGGCCCGCCATGACGTGCATGAGCGTCGACTTGCCCGAGCCTGACGGGCCCATGATCGCGGTGAACTGGCCGCGCCCGACCCCGATCGAAATGTCGTGGAGCGCGACGACGCGGTGTGCCCCGCTGCCGTAGTACTTCCCGAGGTTCGCGACGCCCGCGACGGCCTCTGCCTGTCCTGTTGATGCTGCTTGCGTGTTCATACTTCGAAGTTACGAGCTGGGCGGGCAGCACGGATCGGCCCGCGGTGCCGCCCCGGTAGTACCCGGGTACCGCCTCGTTGTGCGGCCCAGCCCAGCCTGTCACGCTCTCGCGCGCCGACTAACCCGTCCCAACACCCCCGATTTATCGTGTCCGACTCTTACAAAGCCCAAACAAAGCTCGGGAAGGATTAATCGGGGGTGTGAGGAGTGTGAGGAGGAGGAGGAGATCCGGCCCGCGACCGGCACCGCCCGCGACCTACTCGGCAGCCGTCGCAGCAGGCGCAGGCGCCACCGGCCGCCCCTTCGGCACCAGGAAGGCGAGCACAATCACGATGACCGAGCTGATCGCCGCGAGCACAAACGCCCCGTGAATGCCCTGCGCGGTCGCCGCGACCTCACCGAGCCCGGCCCTCGCGCCAGCCGCAGTCCCGATCGACATGATCGTGACAAACACGGCCGTCCCAGCGGCCCCGGCGAGCTGCTGCACTGTCGAGAAGATCGCGGATCCGTGACTGTACAGGTGCGGCTCGAGCGAGCTCAGCGAACCAGTCATGAGCGGCGTCATGAGCAGGGCGAGCCCGAGGTACAACACGATCATCGCGACGACAATGGCCCACACCGGGGTTGTGAGCCCGAGCTGCGTGAGGATGACGAGGCCACCGGCGACGATGAATGCGCCGGGGATCACGAGCGGGCGGGCCCCCACCCGGTCGAACAGGATGCCGATGACCGGAGCCGTCACGCAGATGACGAGGCCACCCGGCAGCACCGCGAGCCCGGTGGTGAGCGGCGACAGGCCGAGCACGTTCTGCATGTAGATGGGCAACAGGATGAGGGATCCAAACATCGACAGCATCGCGACCACGATCAGGGCGACGCCGACCCAGAACGGGCGCTCACGGAACGGCCGCAGGTCGAGGAACGCGTTGCCGCGACGCTGCAGCACGAGCTGCCGCCAGATGAAGAGCCCGAGGCCGGCGACTCCCACGAGAATCGGCACGAGCGGCGAGATCACAGCGTCAGCGGCCGCGGCCTCACCGATGCTGCCAAGACCGTAAATGAGGCCGCCGAAGGCGACGACCGAGAGCAGCGCGGAGAGCACGTCGAACTTCACGTCGCGACCGCGTGTGCCGGGCCCGATGAGCAGCGTCCCGACGATGAGCACGAGGATCGCGATCGGCAGCACGACGAGGAACACGGAGCGCCAGCCGAGCGCGGTAATGAGCAGACCGGACACGGTGGGGCCGAGTGCCGGGGCCGCCGACATGACGATCGCGATGAGTCCCATCATGCGGCCGCGCCTGCCCTCGGGTATCCGGGTGAGGATCGTCGTCGTGAGCAGCGGCATAATCACCGCGGTTCCGGCGGCCTGCGCGACGCGCGCCGCCACGAGCACGGCGAGGGTCGGTGCGAGCGCCGCGGCGGCCGTGCCGACCGCGAATACGCTCAGGGCGGTGACGAAGATCGCGCGCGGTGTGAAGCGTTCAAGCAGGAATCCTGACATCGGGATGAGTACCGCCATGACGAGCATGTAGACCGTCGTGAGCCACTGGCCAGCCGAGGCGGTGATCTCGAACTCGGCCATGAGCGGCGGGAGCGCGACCCCCATCACGGTTTCGTTGAGCACCATCACGAACGCTCCCGCGAGCAGGATCCAAATGAGGGCGGTGCCGCGCCCCCTGGCCTGGGCTGGGGCAGCCGGGCTGCGCTCGGCGTCTGGGGTACTTGGGTTCACAATGCCTCCGTGGCTCATTTCACAACATGGTGACAGTCACTGCCACGAATGCCAGCCTATGCCAAGACGGCGCTGCTAACCTGTGAACATGTCAGCGCCAACGCTTCGAGAGGTCACCCGGCAGGCCGCGCGCGAGCGCATTAGTGACGTTGCCATCGAGCTCTTCATCGAACGCGGATACGACGCCACCACCGTCGAGGAGATCGCAACGGCCGCGGGAATCTCAGAACGCACATTCTTCCGGTATTTCCCCACGAAGGACGAGGTGTTCTTCTCACGGGCCGCCGCTGACACCCAAACCCTCATCGATCATGTGACTGCCCGACCCGCCGATGAGGCCCCCTGGGTCGCACTCCAAGCAGCGGTCGACAGCACCTTACTCGAACTCGACCGCGCCGAAAACAGCGACCGTTCACGCACGTACCGCACTGTTCTCGCCCATTCCGCAGACCTCCTCGCGCACCAGTTCACGCGCCTCTCCGACGCACTCACCGCAATCAGCGACACGCTCTGGGAACGATGGGCCGCTGCTGAGGATCCGACTGACCCCGATGCGAAGATCCTCATCCGCACACTCGTCAGCAGCGCGCTCGGCGCCGTTAACGAGGTGATGTCGTTCGCGGAAGACCGCACTCCGGCAGAACGACGAAGGCTCGTTCACAACACGCTCAGCGCAATCCGCCCCGCACGCCCCGATCTGGGCGGATCGACAGCAGGGTAGTCAACTCACTTCCTGCGTGGTGAACTACTCAGTGCGCACCCCGCAGCGGCCGAAATGCGGTCGGCGGAGTACCGAGGGCACGCGAGAAAGCGTACGAGAACGCGGCGGGCGAAGCATAGCCGAGCAACGCAGAAACCTCGGTGACGTTTTGGTGCCGCAGAATCGGTACGGCCGCCAATAGCCGCGCCCGCGACCGCCACGCTGCAGGGCTCATCCCTGTCGCGGCACGAAACTCGCGCGCAAATGCCCGTTCACCCATCGCCGCGGCCCGCGCCCATTGCGCGTTACTCACCCGCACATTGGGCTCAGCGAGATAGCCGCGGCACAATTCGGCGAGCGGCGCGCTCCCGGGAAGCGGGAGATGCAAAGGCGACTCGCGCGCGGCCTCGAGTTCGAGGAGCAGCAGCGCGAGGAGCGCGTCTGACCTCCGCTCCCCCACGTACTCCAGTTCAGGGGCGGCGAGCAACAACTCTCGCAGTAAGGGGCCCACCTCGATCACCCTGCACCGCATCGGCCACCACGGCACTACACCGGGCTCGATATACAGACTGTTTGTTTGCACGTCGAGCATGCGCACCCTGTGCGGGGTGCGCGGTGGAATGAGCACCGCGCGCTCACCCGGAACCGTCCGCGCACCATCACCGGTCTCAACCTGCATCGTGCCTGTCGCCGCATAGAGCAGCTGCGCCCTCCGATGGTCGTGCCAGTCGAGAACCGTGCCGGGCGAATAATCGGTTGCGATCGGAAGGACGTCACGCCCCTGGCCATCGACCGCTTCGAGCAAAACATTGCGCACACCCCAACCTTAGGCCGAAACTCGAACAAATACGGGCGACATTCGATTGTCGGGAGGGCCGTGCTGCACTGAAATAGGTGCAGTGACTATCGCATTTCTCCTGTTCATCGGCCTCCTCACCGGAGCCACGACCGTCCTCTTCGGTTTCGGCGGTGGCTTCATCACCGTTCCCGTCCTCCTGTGGATCGACGCTTCAGCCGGACCGTCGGCCGCGGTCGTGGCAGTCGCGACGTCCGCGCTTGTCATGGTGGTGAACGCGGCGATCGCAACGCTCGCGACGCCGCGTGCGATTCTCGGGCAACTCCGGCACAGCGCCCCGCTGCTCTGGCTGCTCGCGGCCGGAGGCCTTGTCGGCGCGTGCACGGCCTCCTTCGCCCCTGAGGCGTTCGTGACCTGGGGTTTCACGTTCTACCTTGCCGCAACTATCGTCGATGTAATCGCTCGGCCCGGTTTCGTGCGACGGGCTCGCATCGCGACCACGACGGCACACGTTGGCACAGCCGGGGGACGCGGGAGTTTTGCAATCAGCGCCGGACTCGGACTTCCCATTGGAGCACTTGCAGCGCTTCTCGGGGTGGGAGGATCGGTCATGACCGTACCGCTCCTGCGGCGTGCAGGGTTCCCGATGCGCACCGCCGCGTCGCTCGCCAACCCACTGACACTGTGCATCGCGACTCCCGCGCTCATCGCGTTTCTGGCATTCGGTAGACCCATAACCAGCACCTCCGGCCTGTGGATGCTCGGAGCCGTCGATCTCGGTGCCGCTGGGCTACTCCTCGCCGGCGCGATCCCAATCATCGTACTGTGGCGGCGCCGACCACCGCGGGTCCCCGACAGCCTGCACGCGTGGGGCTACGTCGCCCTCCTTGCCGTCATGCTCGCCACGATGCTTTTACGAACGCTGTAGCGGAAGGCGGAGCATGCGCAGCACCGACCTAAGTACATGCGCGGGAATGTAATTTGCGGAAGCTTGTTACAGACAACATGAGATCATTCGGATTCCTATCGTTCGGCCACTACGGCCCAGTGCCCGGCTCGCGCGTGCGCACCGCCGGCGACATGCTCAAGCAGACGATCGAGCTCGCCGAGGGCGCAGACGAAATCGGCGTGAACGGCGCCTACGTGCGCGTGCACCACTTCGCGCGCCAGGCCGCCTCACCGATCCCACTGCTCACCGCAATGGCCGCCCGCACCAAGCGGATCGAGGTCGGGACCGGCGTTATCGACATGCGTTACGAAAACCCGCTCTATCTCGCCGAGGAAGCGGCGGCGCTTGACTACATCGCAGACGGCAGAGTCGCGCTCGGCGTGAGCCGGGGATCCCCCGAGACCGCGCTCCGCGGCTACGAGGCCTTCGGCTACACCGGTTCGCAGGACCCCCGCGGAGCCGACATCGCCCGCGACAAGTTCGAACTGTTCATGCGCGCGGTCGAAGGCGAAACTCTCGTCGAGGCCGATCCGAAGATGTCCCCTCCCGGCCGCCTCGCGATCGAACCGCAGTCCCCCGGGCTGCGCGACCGCATCTGGTGGGGCGCCGGCGGGATGGACTCGGCCGAGCAGACCGGCCGCATGGGCCTTAACCTCATGAGCTCGACCCTGCTCACCGAGGCGACGGGCGAACCACTCGACGTGCTGCAGCGCAAACAGATTGACACGTTCCGCAACGCATACCGCGAGGCCGGCCACACCGGCAAGCCGCGCGTCTCCGTGAGCCGCAGCGTGTTCCCAATCGTCACCGAACAAGACGAACTCTACTTCGGGCTGCGCGGCGGCGGGCCACGCTCGGAGGCACAGGATCAGATCGGCGTCATCGACGGTATCCGCTCCACGTTCGGCAAGACCTACGCTGACACCCCCGACCGGCTCATCGAGCAACTCCTTGCTGACGAGGCGGTAATGGCGGCTGACACACTCATGTTGACCATTCCGAATCAGTTGGGCCCCGAGTACAACCTGCACATCCTCGAGTCGTTCGCGAAGCACGTCGCGCCGGCGCTCGGCTGGAAGCCGAACACGGAGGGGCCTGCGGAGGGCGACGCGGTCTGAGGCTGAGAGCAAGTTCACCCGCGAGGAGAGATCCCAGTTCCTCGCGGGTGAACTGGTCTACCCGCCGTTGTGACTGGGCGCGGACGGCGTCCATCGCTACGACCGGGATCCCAACCCTGCGTAGCTGCGGCAGGTACGAGTTCAATGCCCCGGGTTCGTGACTACTGGAGCTCAATACTGAGCTCAAGCACGAAAGAGCCTGATCTCCACGCAGCCTGTTACGTGAGCTTGGGGCTGGAAGCGTTGCTCGGCTGGCAAGGCGAATACACTCGCCACCGGCGAAGGAGAAAGCGTCACAGTGTAGCTGAGGGGACTTTCGTGGCTACGACCACCATTACGTTGCGTCTCGTGGAGTCCGAAAAGCAAGCACTTCTGAGTTTGTGCGCGCCACAGCACACTCACGCGTGGAAGACGAGCTAGACCGCGCCACTTGGGACAACGCGAAGCTTGAATTGGATGCGAGCCCCACACGCTGACCGCCGATGAGGTTGAAGCGAAGCACCTGTGCAGTGGCAGCTTCTCTCCCTCCCAGCGATCTGACGATCAGCTCGGCAGACTCGACCCACGGGTTCATCGCGCCCTTGCGTCTTGACTGGACCAGAACACGCACGGGTGTGACGGCCGCGCGCAAGCGGCGAGAGCAGCTCAGCAAGCTATCTGGATTTCCTCGTCTCGTGTGCGAACCGCAAAGCGCCTCGTTTCAGAAAGCCCAGGCGACTAGATTCGGCTGCGTGGACGCTGACGGTAAGCGCTGATTGATTTCGCGATGACGCCAAGCTGGATGAGGCAGGCACTAATAACGAAGGCAAGACCCAAGCCGTGCAGGAACTCTTGAGAGCTGCGCACCAGGAAGTACCCCAGCAGAAGGAGCGCTGCTGTGGCGAGGATGGACCAGCTGATCTTCATACAGCCAACGCTACGTCTTCACAGGACCTCGATCAACCATTCGGCCCACACGGCTTGGCAAGCACCGTCCCAAATTCGGACGCGAGACTGGCGCGGGCGCCCCTCACCGCTCGAAGCACTCATGCTCGCGCAGAGCGGCGAGGGCGAGTTAGCTACACGCGGTGCGCCGCCTCCCGGACCATGCGATAGGCGTCTGCAACGTCAGCGACCGAGAGGTAGAGCCGGTCGAACGGCTTCCCGTCTTCGATATCAACCCTGAGCACCGACCCTTTGCCCGAGAAGTTCCAGTAGTGCCGTTCGCCCGAGGGGTGAAACGTCCCCACAAGCTTCCCGAAACCGTCGAGCCCAGGGCCACGCCACCCGATCGGCACGTCGTGCGGACGGTGCTCAATCGCGACTCCAGAAATGGCAGACAGCGGCACGGTGATTCGTCGCCGGAACCCCCAAAACTTATCCAAGCCGCGCGGGATGACCACGAGCACGTCATTGTCGACGCTGAGGGTGTTTCGGTCGGACACAACGGCTCCTTCGTGGACGGTCCTCGGTGGCCCCGAGACCCACGGTGCGACAGACTTCGACCCGGTACGAGTCCCCGCCACCACACCACGCTCGGGCTAGACTACAACCATGGGTGACGTGCACTTGACCGGGGTTCTACGGTGTGAGGCTATCGAGCAGTCACACCGGGTGGCGGAACACCTGCCCGAACATATCGCGCTGACGCGAGCTGAGCCCGGCTGCATCTCGTTCGAGGTCACGCGCACGGATGACCCGCTGATCTGGACGGTCACGGAGCACTTCACAGACTCGGCTGCGTTCCGGCGGCACCAGGCGCGCGCCTCCGCAAGCGAATGGGGGCACCAGACCGCCGGAATCGCACGCGACTACACAATCTCGGGGCTCACGGACTAACCCTGCGAGCTCAGCCTCTAGATCCGCTCGGCTCTGGGATACGTTCAGCCGAAGCCCTTCGGCAAGGTGCAGTGAGGGAAGACACCTCCGCCGATGCGCAACTCAACCGCCGAGGGCGCTGCACGGCATCTCTCTGAGGTTGGGTGTCGTCGGGAGAATTCAGGACTCGCCAGCTGCTAACCTCGCCACCATGATTCTCAGAAGTTTCACCCACGACGACGCTCCGGCTCTGACAACGCTGCTGCACCGCGCATACGCTGAGCTCGGCGAGGCTGGGCTGAACTTCACCGCGGTCGATCAAGATGAGGGAACCACCCTCCGTCGCGCATCTGGCGGCCAGACGTGGGTGATCGAAGAGGAGGGTGCGCTCGTTGCCGCGCTCACGGTCTCGTGGCCTGCCGAAGATGCGCTGCAGGAGCTCTCGTCCGCTGCTCGGGAGCCTAACCGCGCGTGGCTCAACCAGTTGGCTGTCGACCCCGACCATCGCGGGAAGGGCTATGCGCGGCAACTGCGAGACGTCGGTGTCGACTGGTGTGTCGCGCAGGGCGCTACGTCGATCGGGCTCGACGCCGCAAGACCCGCCGCCCACCTCGTTGCACTGTACGCAGCCTGGGATTTCGTTGAGGCCGAGTCGATCCAGTGGCCCGGGAAGACGTATGCCAGCATCGTCATGACCCGCGCATTCGGCAGCGAGTGACAGCACGGGCTGTGATTAGAGCTGGATGCCCCTCGCCGCTGTAGGTCCGTCCTCGGAACCAGCCAGTCGCATATGTCTGGGTCGGAGAGGGCTACGGCCAGGGCTGGGTGACATCTCGCGGCGTCACCAGGGCACAGACGACGCCATAGAGCATGGCGCAGATCGTCAGGAACGCGGCCAAGCCGACGTTTGGCGCGTCTCCGCCCCGAATGGCTTGCGTCATCGTCCAGGAATTCAGCAGTACAGTGACGAGTGTCGCTGCGATTGAGCCGAGAAATCCGCGCTGCCAGCGACGGTTCACCTTCCAATGATCGCGGGTGCCGAGAGCCCCATTTACCGCGCACAACACCGCAGCTGCGAGCGTAGCTATCGCCAGCATCCAGCCTGCGTCGCTGCGAAGGAGTGCATCTTCTCGCGAGAAGAACACGGCGAGGTCGATCGACCACACTGCCGGGCGGATCAGCACGAACGCGCCGACGGCGCAGAGCGGCAAAAGCATCAACGCGAGACTCACCCCATCCCGGACAGTCACTGTCCGCTCAGGAGCTTCGGAGAACCGCTGGGACTCCATCGCACGCCCCTCCCTTACCCACACAGGTTGTCCTTCTGTGTCAGGATCCCAAAGAGTGGCGCTCTGAGCAACCGTGCCCGGAATGTTCAGCGAAGGTTCTCTGAACGCCAGGCAGGCCGTTCCAGACCGCGTGTGCTCACAAGTACACTCGAACGGTGATTGCAGCAGAACACGGGGACGGTCTTCCGCTCATCGCGGTGCACGGCTTCGGCGTCGATCACCGCATCATGCTGCCGTTGGAAGACATGCTGGCAACAGCGCCCTGGCGACGCATTTACATCGATCTCCCGTGGGCCGAGGGCGCCGTTGATACCGGCGCTGCAACGCCTCGAGAGATCGCCGATGCCGTGCTCACGGAAGTCGCTGACATCGCCGACGGCGGCCAGTTTGCGATCGTGGGCAGCTCTTTTGGGGCAATGGTGGCTCGCCATATCGCGCACGAGCTTCCCGGCCAGTGTGTCGGGCTGGCGACCCTGGCTGGGGCGTTCGAGTTGGATCGAGACAGGCGCAGACTGCCGCCTCGCGAGGTCCTCGTCTACGACGAGGTCATCCTTGAGCGCGCCGGCGAATGGCGGGACAGCTTCTCCGAGATGGCGGTCATTCACACCATGGAGACCCTCGCTGCGTTTGAAGAGTATGCGTTGCCCGGCCTCCGCGGTGCCGACCTACGCGTGCTCGCACGGTTGAGCGCGTCATACTCAGATGCTTACACGCCAGAACGGGAGCACCACGCCGGCTTCTCCGCACCGTCGCTCCATGTGTTCGGCCGGCAGGATCACGTGGTCGGGTTCGAGGACGGCCTCGCGCATGTGGGCGACTACGCACGCGGGAGTTTCGTGGTGCTCGACGGTGCCGGACACAATCTGCAACTCGAACGTCCGCAGGCCGTTGGCGAACTCATGCGAGACTGGCTCGATCGAATCCTGCGCCCGTAGCGCCCTCACCTCATGCTCCCCGCACATCACAATTCGCCTCACTCACGCCCAATTCACGTGAAAGGAGCCTACGGTTGTCACAAGGTGCCCGGCACGGAGCGGGCCGGTTGGGGTGACACCGATGGCGATCTCTCGCATCACGAGCGGCCGACGAGCCGCGCTCGCGCTGGGGTTCACTGTACTGGCACTCCTCTGCGGGTGCACTACGCCGGAGCCACCACTACCACCGCCGAGCAGCGTGCCGACGGCTCCACCGCCCGTTCCAGAACGTGCCCCCGATCCGGCGCCCATAACGTTGCCCGAGTGCGACCGCATCAACCCCGCTGCTGAGGCAGAACAACGCGCGTTTCTCGAGACGTACGGAGCCGAAAACATCACGGCCCGCTATGGCGAAACCGATCGGGCGATGTTCGCGGAATTCGCGGGTCCAACCGCCGAAGCCGCCGCGGAGGCAGCGGTGCAGGAGCGCAACTGCAACTGGGTTATTTACCTCGACACCGTGTACCTCTACCAGTTTACCGCGGAGCTCCCCAGCACCGCAATGATGCAGCTTATCGAGGGTCTCCGCGGCTCCGACTACACCGAGTCGACGCGTGGCCCGGCAACGGTCTTCGCATACGCGTATGCCACGGGCGACATGCGTGGCACCGTCGGGGTGACGCATCTGTTCATCGGCGAGGTGTGGATCGTCCTCATCGAGAATTCAGCGCTCAACTACGAGGAGTCAGCCGTCGACGCTATCCTCGCCGCGAACCCGGGAATTGCCGGGGACAACTCCTAGGCTCCGGCGCAGACCGAGCAGTGCGACGTCAGTCGTCCTCGCTGTCGTCGTCATCGTCGTCGTCGTGATCAGCGTCGTCGTCGTGATCGAGTTCCTCATCAAGGTCGACACCATCGAGGTCGTCGTCAAAATCGGAGTAGTCGTTCTCGAGCACGTCGTCGTCAGCGTCGTCGAGTTCGGCCAGCTCTTCAGCTGCTTCCTCGGCTTCGCTGCGCTCAGCGGAGGCCTCCTGCTTGTGCCGCGACTGCGCGTCCCGGTACTGGGCGAGCCGCTCAGACCAGGGCACCCACTCGGGAGCGAGCATGGATCCCTCGCCCGGGAGAAGCTCGACCTCGAGTACGGTCACCGGCGATTCAGCGTCGACACGCGCGAGCGCCGCCGCCCACCGCCACCCCGGGTAGCCGGCAAGGGTGCACTCAAAGTACAGCGTCACCGTGCGCTCGTCGTGCACCTCGTGCCCGGCTGCGCCGCCGATTGACGTGGGGTCAGTAATCTCCCCGAGCGCTTCTCGTGCTTGGTCGCGCGCTGGCGCGGCGAGGAGCACGGGATCCGCTTCTGGGGGTGCGGTCGGTGCGGCTGCTGCAGCAGCCTCGTCCTGCGGCTCAGACATCGAAGTCATCCGCTACGGCTCGCAGCATCGTCGCGACCTGACGCGACGCCTGCCGCTCCGGGTACTGGCCAGCCTTCAGCCGACCACCGACGCCGTCGAGTAGCTTCACGAGATCCTCAATGATCACGGCCATCTCATCGGCAGACTTGCGGCTGCGCTTCGCGAGCAACGGAGTATCCAGCAGTCGCACCGAGAGCGCCTGCGGGCCGCGACGGCCCTCGCCAACGCTGTACTCGAGCCGGCTTCCGGCTCGCACCTCAACGCCCTCGGGGATCACGGAAGCGTGCAGGTACACCTGCTCGCCATCCTCTCCCTGGATGAATCCGAAGCCCTTGTCCTCGTCGTAGAACCTGACCTTGCCGTTCGGCATGTCTCGCCCTTTCCCTTCACGGCGTTCGCCGCTGCGACCTTCCGGCCGAAAGTATTCGAGCGTGGCCGTTTCGCCACGCGTTGTCTAGCAGTCTAGCCGTTCGGGCTTAGCAGACTGTGCGGAATCACAACCCGGAGGGCGTCCACATGCGGAGGGGCTAAACTCGGTGGAATGAGCACCGAAGAAACCAGCAACCCGTCGCTGTTTGAGCGGATTCTCGCTTACGCAACGGTCACCATCATTGTTGTCGCCCTCGGTTCGTTCTTTGCGACGCTAATCGTAGGCATGAATGATCGCCAGGCTGTGGCCGAGGGGCTGTGGCCCGTCGTCTACGGCATCTCCCTGCTTGCGCTCCCGGCCGGATTCGTTCTCCTCATTCTCCTGTTGATCATGGCGCAGCGTCGTCGTAGTCGAGACGCCCGCATCGGAAACAAGTAGCGCGGGCCGCGCAATGAGTGGCACACTCGCGCTCTCCTCACTGATTGCCTCGCTCGACCGAGCGCAGCTTGAGCACCTCGTCCGTTCGCGACGTATCGCGGCCCCGGCGTCGGTCAAGGATCCGCTCGACCTTGCAGCTGAACTCCTCAAACCTGACTCAGTCACGCAGGCACTGACGCTGCTGGCGCGTGAGGACCTCCTGCTGCTTGCGGCAGGCGCGGCAGCCGGCCTGGCTCCGCAGGCACACGACGAGAGCACGGCTCGGCTGCGAGCTGTCGGATTGATCGGCAGCAACAACAGCGAATTCTCGGAGGTCTCCGAGGCACTTCATACGCTCTTCGCCTCGCGTGGCATCGCCACGGAGGAGCTCCGAGCGCTACCCGCGCTGGTCGAGGAGCCCGACGCAGGCCCCGCAGACACCTCGTCGTGGTTCGCGTCGGCGCTCACCGCAACCGGACAGGTCGGCTGGATCCTCCGCGACCTCGAGCGGTCACCTGCGAAGCTCAACCGCAACGGCGATGTCGCCTCAGCGTGGCTGCGCACCGTCGAAGAACGGCTCGCGATCCCCCGCCCTGATCAACTCGTCGAACTCCTCCGCGAGTCGGGTCTCGCTCACTCGGCCGACACCTGGTGCGTCGCCGCGAGCGGCGACTGGCTTAACGCCGCTCACGAAGCCCGATGGATCGTGCTGGCGCTCGCGGCGATCAGAATCATGCCGCCACAGTTTCTCGGACTCCTGGGCGCCGCACGAGCCGGCTCGTCGATCGCTCCGGTGGTCGCGGACTTCCCACGGCACTACCCGCTCGCCACCGCCCCGACCTTCGCGCGCATCGAGCGCGCGGCCGAACTGTGGGAGCGGATCGGAATCACCGTCGATGGACACTTCAGCGAGCCGGGCGTCGCGGCACTTCGTGGCGACCTCGATGTGGCGAGCGCCCCGGCACCGGTACTCGGTCTCCCCGAGACGGCCCCCGGCATCTACATCCAGCCTGATCTGTCCGTGATCGTCCCTGGGCCGCTCACCGCCAGCGACGAGGCCGCACTCGCCGCACTCGCCCTTCCCGAACAGTTGGGCGTAGCGTCAACGCTGCGCATTTCGGAGGCGACACTCTCCGAGGCGTTTCATCGCGGCCTGAGCGGGGACGAGATCCGCGGCATGATTGAGGGGCTCGCACTCACCGGTATCCCGCAACCCGTGGACTACCTCATCACGACGCTCAGCGAACGGGCGGGAAGCATTGTCGTCTCCCCCTATTTCGGCAGCAACGGCCGCACCCGGATTGAGTTTGCTCGCCCTGAGCTTCGCTCTACCGTCCTCGTAGATCGCCGCCTCGCCCATCTCCAGTTCCAGGAGCCAACGGCCGAGGACGCGCTGGAGCGCGAGTCACGTCCTCTGCTGTCGCGCCTGCGCGCCGACCACGTGCTCGCCGCCCTGCTCGATGCCCGGTACCCGGCGCGCGGCGGCGGCGGACTCCTTGCGCCCGCCGCGGAACGCAAGCACCCCACGTCTTCCGAATCCGTCGATCCGTCGCCGGCAACCCCCGCGTCCCGCGCAGCGACCGCGGCCGAGGCGCTCATTGAACGCGTGCTCGACAGCGCAAGCGACGGGCCAACCGACATTAGCCGCCAGGTGACCCTCGCGATCCGCGACCGCAGCCGCCTCCAGGTAACCGTGGAGATGCGCGGCCAGGTCCGCACGTTCACGGTCGTGCCGGTGTCACTCGCCGCAGGCCGCATGCGCGCGCTCGACGAAGCTGCCGGAGTTGAGCGAACCCTCCCGCTCGATGCGATCACCGAGGTCGTCCAGCTCCCGTAGGCGACACGCGCGCCGGTGATGGGTGCCGCGCGACCGTCGATGACGGCGCGTTCGCCGCGGGCTCTCCTCCCGCGCGCAGCAACACGGAGTAGAATGGCCTGTTATGACTCTCGGCCCTCTCATCGTTCAAAGCGATCACACGGTGCTTCTCGAAGTTGCGCACCCTGACGCTGAAGATGCACGCCACGAACTCGCGGTGTTCGCCGAGCTCGAGCGCGCACCCGAGCACATCCACACGTACCGCGTCACGCGGCTCGGGCTCTGGAATGCGCGAGCCGCTGGACACACTGCCGAGGAGATCCTCGACACGCTCAACCGGTACGCGAAGTTCCCTGTGCCGAGCGGCGTGGCCTCCGAGATCGCGGACACGATGCGCCGCTATGGCAGGCTCACCATCGAGCGCGATGCCGAGGGGCAGCTGCTGCTCCGCTCGGACGACGCGCCGACGCTCCGCGAAGTCTCGTCAGCGAAAAAGGTTGCGCCGCTGCTCGGCACGAAGATCGACGACGTCACGATCATGGTCGAGCCATGGGCGCGCGGCGAGCTCAAGCAGCAGCTTGTGGCGCGCGGCTGGCCGGCCGAGGATCTCGCGGGATACCGTCCCGGCGAGCCGTACGAGATCTCGCTCGACGAGAGCGGCTGGGAGCTGCGCGACTACCAGGCAAGAGCCGTCGAGGCGTTCCAGCGCGGCGGCTCGGGAGTCGTCGTGCTGCCCTGTGGCGCGGGCAAGACCCTCGTGGGTGCCGCGGCGATGGCCGCCGTTGGCGCGAAGACACTCATCCTGGTGACGAACGCGGTGTCGGCCAGGCAGTGGCGCGACGAGCTCCTGCGCCGCACGAACCTCACCGAGGATGAGATCGGCGAGTACTCCGGGCAGGTGAAAGAGGTGAAGCCGGTCACGATCGCGACCTACCAGATCCTCACGAGCCGCCGGAAGGGCGAATACGCCCACCTGTCGCTGCTTGACGCGCAGGACTGGGGCGTCATCGTCTACGACGAGGTGCACCTGCTCCCCGCCCCCGTCTTCAAGCTCACCGCAGACCTGCAGGCGCGCCGTCGTCTCGGCCTCACGGCGACGCTCGTGCGGGAGGACGGCCGAGAGGGCGACGTGTTCAGCCTCATCGGGCCGAAGCGCTACGACGCGGCGTGGAAGGACATCGAGGCACAGGGTTTCATCGCCCCAGCGGAGTGCTTCGAGATTCGCATCGATCTCCCCGAGAGCGAACGCCTCGAGTACGCGATCGCGGAGGATCAGGATCGCTACCGCATCGCGGCTTCAACCGCGCAGAAGGAGCGCATCGCGCGCGAGATCATCAATCGGCACCCCGGCGAGAGCATCCTCGTGATCGGCCAGTACATCGACCAGCTCGAGTCCATGGCTGAGGCGCTCGGCTGCCCGCTGATTACCGGACAGACGCCCGTCGACGAGCGCGAGCAGTTGTTCAATGCGTTCCGCAGCGGCGAAGAGAAGATCCTCGTCGTGTCGAAGGTTGCGAACTTCTCGGTGGATCTCCCCGATGCCTCGGTCGCGATCCAGATCTCCGGTTCCTTCGGCTCCCGCCAGGAAGAGGCGCAGCGCCTCGGGCGGCTACTGCGGCCCAAGGGCAGCGATGTGAAGGCCTCGTTCTACACGCTCATTGCGCGCGACACAGTGGATCAGGACTTCGCGCAGAACCGGCAGCGGTTCCTCGCGGAGCAGGGCTACGCGTACACGATCCTCGATGCGGAGGACCTCGCGAGCGTCACTCACTGACCCTCCCGAGGGGCATCCGCGACACTCCGACACCCGCCCATCCAGCAAGTTCATAGCAAATCATCAGAGACTAGAACATGAACATTGAACGAAAAGGCCCCAGGATCCTCATCGTCGATGACGAGCCGAACATTCGCGAGCTGCTGAGCACGAGCCTGCGCTTTGCCGGTTTCGGCGTCCGCTCCGTCGGTAACGGCGCGCAGACAATCTCGGCGGTACTCGAGGAAGAGCCAGACCTCATCATCCTCGACGTCATGCTCCCCGACATGAACGGGTTCAGCGTGACCAAGCGGCTCCGCTCCGCCGGATACACCGCACCCATCATCTTCCTCACCGCGAAAGACGACACCGAAGACAAGGTTGAGGGCCTGAACGTCGGCGGCGACGACTACGTCACGAAGCCGTTCAGCCTCGACGAGATCATCGCCCGCATCAACGCGGTGCTCCGTCGCACCATCCAGGAGGACGAGGAGACGATGCTCGAGGTCGGGCCCATCAGCCTCGATCAGGACACGCACGAGGTCACCGTCGCCGGCACCTCGGTCGAGCTCTCGCCGACCGAATTCAAGCTGCTGCGCTACCTCATGCAGAACGCGAACCGCGTGCTGTCGAAGGCGCAGATCCTCGACCACGTGTGGGAGTACGACTTCAACGGCGATGCCGGCATCGTCGAGTCGTACATCTCGTACCTCCGTCGCAAGCTCGATCCGCTCACCGATGAGTCGCTCATCCAGACCAAGCGCGGCTTCGGCTACATGCTGAAGGCAGACTCCATCTAGTGACGCAGCTTCGCGACTTCGGGAAGGGCTGGGCGGATGTCTCGCTCCGCACCAAAATCACGATCGTCACTGTCTTCATCCTCTTCCTGGGTCTGATCGTCGCAGGGGTGGGCACCTTCTCGGTGCTCCGCCCCATCCTCATCAACCAGCAGAGCGCCGATCTCGCGCGGATCCGGGCGGACCCGACCGAGGTGCTCGCCCCCATGGCTGACACCCGTCAGCTCACCGAGGACGATGTGATCGCCGCCGACGGCCGCTACTACGTCGCGATCCTCGACCCCGGCGGGAACGTCCGGGTCGATAATTCGCGCGATCGGCGTTCAGCCTCGCTTCCCGAGGTTGAACGACTGGGCTTGACGCTGAAGACCGTGGTCGCGAACGACCTCGACAACGTGCCCCCGCTCGACAGCGCCAGCCCAGATGGGACGCACTGGCGCTATGTCGTCACGACGCTGAGCGTCGCGAATACTGGCCAAATGAGCGGCGTGCTGTTCATCGCGGACTCGACCACAGTCATCAACCAGCTCGTCGCGCAATACGTGATCGTGTTTACGGGCTTCGGCATCGCCGTGATTCTGCTCGGAGCAGCGCTCACGCGCATCCTCATCACGACGACTCTGCTCCCACTCGCCGAGGTCGAGCAGACTGCGCTCGAGATTTCGCGCGGCGATTTCTCCAAGCGCATCCTCGTCGCGAGCCCGCACACCGAGGTCGGTCACCTCGGCGACTCGCTCAACGTCATGCTCGACCGCCTCGACGGCTCGCTCGAGGACCGCGAGCGCACCATCGAACGCATGCGCCGCTTCGTCGGTGACGCGAGCCACGAGTTGCGCACGCCGCTCGTTTCCGTGCGCGGCTACGCCGAGCTGTACCGCATGGGCGCGCTCCAAACCCCGGAGCAGGTCGGTCAGGCGATGGAGCGCATCGAGAAGGAAGCGATCCGCATGACCTCACTCGTCGAGGATCTGCTCGCGCTTGCTCGCCTCGACGAGCGTCGCCCGCTGCAGCTTGCCAGGCTCCCGCTGAACCAGCTTGCGCGTGATGCTGCCCTCGATGCTCGCGCCGGTGCGCCGGATCGGGAGATCACCGTCGTGGAGGATTCGGCGAACCCGCACGCCCTGGGCGATGAGAACAAGATCCGCCAGCTCATCACGAACCTCATCGGTAACGCTAAGCAGCACACGCCAGAGGGCAGTCCGATCGATATTGTCGTCACGAGCCTCGCGGCTCCCGCAGCGGCTGAACTTCCGGCGCCCGCGACGCAGCCCGTGCTCACCGCGGGCAAGCGTAACGGCGGCAGTGGGCCCGCTACCGGCCAGACCGGCGTGATCCGCACCGTGCCGCAGGCGATGACACGCTTCGAGATCGTTGACCACGGCGAGGGCATCCCCGAGCAGATGCGGGAGAAGATCTTCGGTCGCTTCTGGCGTGCCGACAGCTCGCGCAACCGTGAGACCGGTGGCTCGGGCCTCGGCCTGGCGATCGTGAAGTCAATCGTGGAAGCGCACAACGGCAAGGTCACCGTGCACGATACGGCTGGTGGCGGAGCGACGTTCCGCGTGGACCTCCCGGCTGCCCCGCCGGAGAGCGCAACCGATGCGGACGTGTCTGCTGAGAACGGTCGGGACGCTGAGGCTTAGCCCGCGTTGCGACGGCGGCTGAGTACCTGATCCAGGTTGGGCATGCCCTCGCTGGTGTCGCCAACGACGCCGAGCTCGCTCAGTCGCGACCCCGGTCGGGCCGCGCGAGCACGCTCAGCTGCCGCAGCGGTCGCCTGCGCGCGCTCCGCGGCCGTGTCCGCGACTGCGGGCTCACTGACGGATCCACGCTCTGCAGAGGCGTTCCTGCGCTCCCGTGCGACCTGTTCGCGCACCTCGCGCAGCAGCATCGAGTCGGGCTGGTTCTCGCGCGGCGCGTACGCCCGGGCTTCGCGGACTCGCGCCATCGTGCGTGCGCGCTCAATGCGTTCGGCAGCCGCCTGCTGAGCAGCCGCGTGGGCAGCTACTGAGTCGCGGGTCTCGCCGGTTGCCACGACCTGGTCGAATGCCTCAGCGTCGGAAACCGTGTTCACAATTGCCTGCTCCGCGGGGATGGGAGCGAGCTTCGCGCGCCCGGGCGCAAGCAGCACGAGCGTCCCGAGGCCGACGGTGAATGCGAGTAGCGACCCGAGCAGCACCGCCGGACCGATGCCAGCGATGAGCATGCCGAGCCCGACGAGCGATCCAACGATCCCCAGGAGCCCGACCAGCGCGGCAAACGAGCGCACCCGTCGAACAATCGGCTTCCGCAGCTTCGCCGCCCGGTTCATCGCTACCTGCTTTCTCTGCATCTGCTGTGCGCGGATCTCTGCTCGCACCTGCTCAGCGCGTGCGCTCGCGAGCTCTGCCTCACGCTCTGCTTCCTGCCGCTTCTGCGCGGTGCGGAGCAGTCGCTCGTGTGCGAGCGCCTCGCGCGCGGTCGCCCCGACCCGCACTTCCTGCGGGACCTCAGCGGTCTCGGCGAGCACGCGGAGCGTGCGCTGCAGGCGAAGGGCGTTGCGCTCGGCCGCGTTGAACTCACGGCGGCGAAACCAGGCCGGCACGAGGACCGCACCCCAGAGGAGCGCGATGACGATGAACATCACCCCGCCGCCAAGCCCTCCGGTACCCATGTGGCAACTGTAGCCAGCGATACGCTATGCTCGCGCGTCGGCGCGCCGCAAATGGTGGGGTTTTCAGCCTGCGAGCCGCTCCAGCCGACCGAGCATCGATCCCTGTACCTCTTCGCGCGTCACCGCAAAACTGTCGTGATCGCGCCAGGCGCCATCAATGTGGATGTAGCGCAGCCTGCGTCCCTCGTAGCGCATGCCGAGCTTTTCAACGATGCGCAGCGACGCGGCGTTCTCCGGGCGGATGCAGATCTCCACGCGGTGAAGCCCGATGCTTACGAACAAATAATCAATGGCGAGCGCCACCGCGGTCGGGGTGATCCCTCGTCCGGCGTGGCCGCCAGCGATCCAGTACCCGATACTCGCCGACCAGAGCGCGCCGCGGGAGAGATCCGAGGCGCTGAGCTGGCCGACGACCTCTTCGTCATAGGTGATGACAAACGGAACGCCTCGCCCCTCCGCGTGCTGCTGCCGCATCCGCTTGATCGCGGGCTTGAGCGAGACGTCACCCGGGTTCGGGCCAGGCACCCCGGGATACGTGGCCTCCCAGGGGCTCAGCCACTCCCGGTTCTCGCGAAGCAGCCGTTCGAGCACGCGTGCGTCGCGGCGGCGGATCAGCCGAATGCCGATCCGCCCCGCGCTCAACGTGCTCGGGAGTTCCCCCGCGGCATCAGTGAACATCCGTGTGTCCGCTCCCGCGCGTGACTATTCTCCGCGAAGCTTGTCAGCGAAGTTCAAGACCCACTCGCGGATCTCGTCGCCTACCTCGGCATGATCGACGCCGAGCAGCACGTTCGCCTTGATCCAGTCTGCACGGTCACCCGTGTCGTAGCGGCGGCCCTTGAAGACGACGCCGTAGACGGGTGCGTCGCCCTCGCCAGCGGCAAGCAGGTTGAGTGCGTCTGTGAGCTGGATCTCGTTACCCCGACCAGGCTCGAGGTTGTCGACGATGTCGAAGATTTCGGGGCGGAGCACGTAGCGGCCGATCACCGCCAGGTTCGACGGCGCCTCCTCACGCGACGGCTTCTCGACCAGTGCAGTCACCCGGACGACGTCTTCCTCGTCGGTTGCCTCAACCGCGGCGCAACCGTACAGGTGAATCGACTCCGGCGGAACCTCCATGAGGGCGACGACGGTCACCTCGCGGGAGTTGTGCACCTCGACCATACGCTCAAGCAGGGTGTCGCGAGCGTCGATAAGGTCGTCGCCGAGGAGCACCGCGAAGGACTCATTGCCGACGTGCATGCGTGCTCTGCCGACCGCGTGGCCGAGCCCGAGCGGCTGTCCCTGACGCAGGAAGTGCACCTCAGCGAGTTCGCTCGCCTGGTGCACCTTGCCGAGCTTGTTGTCGTCGCCCTTGTTCTGCAGCGTGTATTCGAGTTCTGGGACGCCGTCGAAATGGTTGACGAGATTGTCTTTGTTGCGCCCGGTGATGATGAGCACATCGTTCAGACCGGCGTCTGCCGCTTCCTCGACAACGTACTGGATCGCGGGCTTGTCCACGATCGGCAGCATTTCCTTCGGCATCGCCTTCGTCGCGGGAAGAAAACGGGTACCGAGGCCGGCTGCCGGGATCACCGCTTTGACGACGTTGGGTCGTGTTTCAGTCATAGGCCAAGCTTATCTGGACGCACGCACCCGATTCACCTTTTCGGGGCGCGGAGTATCGTTTTCGCCCGTTAGGGTGGGGACATGGAAGAGAAGCGGCGCCTCCGTGAGACGGTTCGGGCTCGCCGTGCCGAGCGGGTGGCGGCAGCTGAGATTCCCGTCAACGCTGTGACCGCCCAGCTTGCAACGCTGACCGCTCAGCTTCACGCGCGCCGTGTCGCCTGCTTTGTGAGCGTGCGTGGCGAGCCTGACACCACCGGATATCTCGCATGGGCTGTGGAGCACGGCATCGAGGTGCTCCTCCCCCGTTCGCTTGCCGACGGCACCCTGGACTGGGCTGTGCACCAGACGGGCGCGTTCGCACCCGGGGCCTTCGGGATCCCCGAACCCACCGGAGCTTCGGCTCCGGGAGGAGCTGCGGGCAGCGCAGATCTCCTCCTGATCCCCGCCGCTGCCGTCGACCGATCCGGCACCCGACTGGGTTGGGGTCGTGGTTTCTTCGACCGTGAGCTTGCGCTGCTCCCTACAGGCCCCGGAGCGCTCACTCCCCCAGTGTTCGCCGTCGTTTGGGAGGACGAAGTGCTGGATCGGCTTCCGGCCGAGCATCACGATGTTCCCGTGCACGGCGCCGTCACCGAGGAAACTATTCATCGCTTCGGGTAGGCTCGTGGATTGTGCCTACCTATGCTTACCGTTGTGCCGACTGTGGGCACAGCTTTGACATTTACCAGACCTTCTCTGATGCCACGCTGACCGAGTGCCCTGAGTGCGCTGGGGATCTGCGTAAGGTCTTCGGATCGCTCGAGGTGACCTTCAACGGTTCCGGGTTCTACCGCACCGATTCGCGCTCCGGCGGCGCTTCGGGGTCATCGAGCTCGGGCGGCGACTCCTAAGACGCTCCACCACGCACCGGTGCTGTGACGCTCCGGCGCGCTAGCCCCAGTGCGGTGGCTTGTCACTCTGCAGCCGCTCGTCGTTCTCGCCTGCGCCGCCTGCGTTGCGCGGCGGCGTCTCACCCCACCCCTCGGGCGTGTCGTCGGTTGCGCGCGTGGTGAGCGGATGCGCTGCCGGCGTGAGGTCGACCCCCGCGGGCGCCGGCCGCTGCGCTCTGCGGGAGCCGCGAACACGCGGCCTCGCTGGCGTATCGTCGCTCATACGGTGCTCGATTCCCTGGCTAGCGTGCGGCAGCGTCGGACGCGCCGTCAGTGACGCCGAGCACGCGAGCAATGCGGGCCGCAGCGCCCTCGGGATCCGCGAAAAGGTCGAAGCTCTGCACACGGTGGTAGTGCCAGCCGAGACGCCGAAGTACCGCAGGGCGGAGACGCAGCGCCTCACGGAGGCTCGCACCCTCGCTGGAGTTTGCCGTCCCCAAGTCGATGTCGATCGCCATCGCCCTGTCGCCGTAGGAAGCGGCGATCGGGATCTCGCCGCGGTAGTCGAGCACTACCGTGATCCCGTACGCCTGCAGACGCTCCGCGAACTCACCGATCAGCGGGTCCGTCTCCGAGGGGAGCGACAGCGGCTCGGGCTCAGGGTGTTCGAGCGCGAGCAGCTCGGCGAGCTCCACAACGCCGTGCTTGAGGCGGGACGAATCGAGGTCTTCTGGCTTAAAGCAGCTCACGATAGTCATTGCGCGGCGGGCGCGGGTCATCGCTACAGCCAGCAGGTGCTCGCCGCCCGGCCGCCCGAGTGCGCCGAAGTTCGACAGCACGCGGCCGTGCGGCGTGCGGCCGTACCCGATCGAGAAGATCACCCGGTCGCGGCTCTGCGCGGTTGCCTGCTCGAGCGTGAGCACGGCAAACGGTTCAGCGCGCTCTCCGAGGAGAAAGTCGCGGTACTGCGGGAACTTCGAGAACGCCTGCAGCACCTCTCGGTACACCCGCACCGCGTGCTTTTCGCTCGCGGTAATCACCATCAGCGACTCGTTCGGCCGCTCGTCGGCGTGCTGCAACACCATCTGCACGACGCGATCGACTTCGGCCTCGGTACTCTCGACCGCACCCGTCTGCTGGTCGGGAAGCCCCTGGCCTGCAGGAACAAAATCGTAGGTGAGGCTCGAATGACCGAGGAAGCTCCCAGCCCACGGAAGCGACTTGATCTCGCCGCCATAGAACCGGGAGTTCACGAGGTTCGTGAGATCCTCGCCGCCGGCACGGTAGCTGCGGGTGAGCTTGAGCGTCGGCAGCACCTCCGAGAGCTCAGCCAGCGCGGAACGCGTCTCTGCCGGCGTGGCTGCCTCGTCAGCCTCGGGGCTGTGCACCGCGATCTCGAAGGTACTCGGGATCTGCGTGGTGTCGTCGCCGAACACCACCACCTGCTCGGCCCTGCGGATGGCGCCGAGGTTCTCGGCGAGCGTCGTCGCGCCTGCGTCCACGAGGAGGACCGTGTCAAAGCGTGCGGTCTCAGGAAGCTGCGACACCTCGTACGGGGACATCGCGAGCACGGGAGCAAGCGTCGAAAACAGCACGGGCGAGTCCTGCGCGAGGGCCGCAATCGTGGCGTACCCGCTGCGCAGCAGACCGCGCAGTGCGAGCGCCTCCTGCTTGTTGTCAAGCACGGCCACACGCCAGGTGTCTGCGAGCTTCGAGGCGAGCAGGGTGCCGTTCGCGCCGGCATGCGCATCGTCGACGAGCCGGAAGTCCGCTTCGAGCCGCTCGATCACGCCAGTGTTCGCGCTCAGCAGCGCGGGGTTCGTCTGCAGCATGCGTTCGAGCGCGGACTGCCACCACGCAAGCTCGAGCTCGGCCGCGACCTCCTCGGCGGGTACGTGCCTGGCGGAGAGGTCGTCAAGGAGTGGCCCAAGGCGCGCGCTGCGGAGACGCTCGACGATCGTCGTGCGCTCCTGAATGTTCTTCAGTGCCTCGGATTCCTTCGCGAGTTCGGACACGCGCGCTGCGAGATCGTGCAGCTCGAGGTTCTTCAACCGGTCGGGCTCAACCGTCGTGCCCAGCACCGCGTCGAGCTTGTCGAGATCCTGATAGGCGGACTGGAAAGCAACGACCACGTCGGCGATGCCGAGCGGCACCTCCGGGCGCGTGCCGACCACGGTGGTGTACCGCTGCCAGAGCACGCGCTGCTGCTGAATCTGGATGAGCCTCGAGTACATGTCGGTGATGCTCACACCGGGTCGCACGTACTCCTGGGCGAGCTTCTTCAGGCGACGCTTGTTCGACGCCGACATGTCGTCGTCGCTGCCGCGCGGGGCATGCGCCGAGATGACCTCGGCAAGCGAGCGGTCGTAGACCTCGGGCGTGAAGCGATCGAGCGTGTCGCGCACCCCCATGAGCAGCCGAAGGTAGACCCCGAGCTCAGACATCGACTCGAAGGGGCGCATCGAAGTCTGCTCGACTACCTCATTCGCCATCGAGATCAGGCGCGGCAGCTGTGACTCCGCGAGATCGACGGCGATGCCGTATGCGGTGCGGGCTTCCTCGGTGGTCGAGAAGTCGCCCCCGTACCAGGGTGAATCCTCGGGCCCGTACTCGAACTGTCCGAGCCGGGCGACCTCGGTGAGGTCGTCCGCGAGTGAGGAGCGGTCGATCGTGAGCTGGCCGAGGGCCTGGTCGTCGAGTCGAACCGTCGTCGTTGGCGGGTTCTCTCCGAGCGACAGATTGCTGAGCTTGCGCAGCGCCTGCAGCGGCGTCACGGAGAACCGTTCATCTGGCTTCGACAGTGCGTCGCGGTAGTCGAGCAGCACACCGCGCAATCGCACGAGCGCCTCGTCGACGTCTCGCATCTGCTCTGCGGATGCGTTCTCGTTGCGGCTAATTGACTCCACAAGGTTGCGACGGAGCCTGCGCGGCGTCACGGCGAGCCCGGGCAGCCCGGCCCGGGTGAGCCGGTGAGTAATGCCGTCGATGGTGGATCGGCGGGGGGTGACGACGAGCACGTGCTTTCCATCGCGCACGAGGTTGCCGATGGCGTTCACGACAGTCTGGGTGCCGCCCGTGCCGGGAAGCTGATGCACCACGATCGACTGGCCGGCATCGATCTGGGCAAGCACGTCGTCCTGCTCGGGGTCGGAGTCGTAGAGGCAGCGGTCGGTCTCAGGCGCCGCAGCATCCGGGGAGACCGGGTTCACCGGATGGTAGCTCTCGGCGAGTGCCCGCTTCGCGGGCTCGCTGCCGCAGATCGCCTGCAGAATGGGAGTATCCAACCGCACGGCGTCAGCGACCATGCCCTGCGAAATGTTGTGGAACGAGGAGACAACGAGACGCGGCTGCACGACGAACTCAGGCACGCCCGCGACCATCTGCCGCAGCCTGTCAATGACGGGCTGCGGTTTGAAGACACCCTCAGACTGTGAGAGTTCGATGAGCGAGCGAGCGTCGATCGTGATGCCGAACTGGTCACGAAGCGCGCGAATAAGTTCGGAGTTGACGACCGGGAAGTTCTTGAGCTTCAGCTCGAAGTCTCGGCCATAACGGCGGATCGCGAGGGGGCGCAGCAGCACGGGCGCCGTAAACTCGTCGCCCTCGAAGGTCCACTTTGCGAGCCCGACAGCGAGGTTCACTGTCTCGAGGCCGCGCATCGTGCGCATTTCAACCGCTTTGTCGGTCACGCGTGCGGCTGCGGCACGCGCATGCCGCAGCGCGAGGTCATCGCGCACCAGCGCTGAGAGCAGGATCTTGTTGCCGGAGATGAACTGCGGCAGCCCGCCGGGGTGCGTCGAGGAGAGCTCAATGCGGTTTGCGGGGTGGTCATCAAAGTGCAGCAGCGGGTTGCGGCCGCCGATCGCTGCGAGCTCTCGGAGCCAGGCTTCATGCTCGTCAGAGAACGGGTTCACTACCGCCACTGGCCCGCCGAGTTCTGGTTCATGATGATAATCAACCCCGGTTTCGCTTGCGAGCGCGCCACGAACCACCGGCTCCGTCACCTCGGTGACATCCGGTGCTTCTGCGGCGTTGCCCTTGGGTTCGGGTCGCCTTCGTCGGTCCACACTCCACACACCGCCACCCTAAGGCGTGTGTATAGGAAATCGCGGCATTATCGCGGTGTTTCTTCTCGCGACGTTGCTGTGACTTCGCTGCGCAGGCGTCCGGGCAGCGAAGTCACAGCAGGCACGTGTGCTGTTAGCGGATGATCGCGGTATCCGTCGCGGTCCCCCGCGCACGCGCGACCAGGCGCATGAGGTGGTACACGCCAACCGCGGCAAGCGTGCCGAGCGCGATCCCGTTGAACATGACGTTGCCAAGCTGCAGGCTGAAATCTGCGATGCCGACGATGAGAGCGATTGCCGCCGTGAACTGGTTGATCGGCTTCGAGAAATCGACCTTGTTGTCGATCCAGATCTTCACACCGATGAGGCCAATGAGGCCGTAGAGCGCGACGGTCACCCCGCCGAGCACGCCGGCCGGGACCGAGAAGATGAGGGCACCGACCTTGGGCGAGAAGCTCAGCAGCATCGCGATGATGCCGGCCACCCAGTACGCGGCAGTCGAGTACACACGCGTCGCCGCCATGACGCCGATGTTCTCGCCGTAGGTCGTGGTCGCAACGCCGCCGCCGAAGCCGGCGAGCACGGTCGCGACGCCGTCAGCGAGGAGTGCTTTGCCGGTCACGGGATCCAGGTCGCGCTCAATCATCAGGCCGACGCTCTTCACGTGGCCGACATTCTCGGCGATGAGCACGAGCACGACCGGGAGGAACGCTGGCAGCAGACCCCACAGCGACGGGTCAGCAAACGGGTTCGCGGGAAGGTGGAATTCGGGGAAGCCGATCCATGCGGCGGTCTTCACTGAGTCGAAATCAACGATGCCCATGAGCGCGGCTGCGGTGTACCCGACAACCATGCCGAGCACGATCGAGAGGCGACCAATGAGGCCGCGGAAGAGCACCGTGATGAGCAGGATCGACGCGATGGTGATGAGTGCGGCCGTCGAATGCAGCCCCTGGTTCACGTCGGGGTTGGCGGCGGGGTTGCCGAACCAGTTGTTCTTCACCGCCGGGGCGAGGTTGAAGCCGATGAGTGCGACAACGGCGCCCATCACCACCGGCGGCATGAGCGCGTTCACCCAGCCAGTGCCGAAGCGCTGCACCGCGATGCCGACGAGCGCGACCAACACACCCATCGCGATGAACGCGAACGAGGCGCGGGCGAGGCCGGCGACATCCCCGTAGTCAAACCCTGCCGTGGCGACCGCGATCGGCGCGAGGAACGCGAACGACGAGCCGAGGTAGCTCGGAAGTCGATTGCCCGTGATGAGCAGGAACAGCAGCGTGCCGAGGCCCGAGAAGAAGAGTGTCGCGGTTGGCGGGAAGCCGGTAATGAGCGGCACCAGGAACGTCGCACCAAACATTGCAACGACGTGCTGCGCGCCGAATCCGATGGTGCGGCCCCAGCTCAGGCGCTCCTCGGGGAGAACGATCGCGTCTTGCGCAACGGATTTTCCGTCACCGTGCAGCTTCCAGGGCAGCGCCATGTGGGGCTCCTTCGGGGTGGGCGGTCAGTGCGAGCCGCGCGTCCACCCCTGCAAGCACGCAACCAAGCGTCCATCTTACAGCGAACACTCAGGATCGCCAGGGCGGCCCCGGCCATCCTGCGCAGTGCGTCGCGTCTCAGCGATTAGGCCTCGGCGATGTAGACCTTGCGGATGTGATCGGCAACGACCCACCGCGTCCGGCTCCCCGCGGTCAAGCGCATCACGTCACCTGCGGCCACCTCGACCGTGCGCTCCACGGCCCCCGATGCGGAGAGGAACTCGATGGTCGCGCCGCCGGAGAGCACGACGAACAACTCATCGACCTCCGTGTCGGTGACAGTTCCAGCGCGGAGCTCCCAGATACCGACGCCGGCCCCCGCGATCTCTCCAAGCTCAACGATGCCCTGCACCGGTGTACCGGCCACCGTTTCCGACTCGGAGACGGCCGCAAGCTCGACCGCAGCGGTCAGCCCCGAGACGGCGGCGTTCCTTCCCGCGGGGAGCAACTCACTCATGAGTCAAACCCCAGACCGACCGCGTCGAGCGTCTTCAAGATGACGTTACGCTTGCCCCTGTTGTGATCCGCGCGGTCCAGCGACCAGCGGGTGAGGTTAATTCCGATCGATGCCGCGGGTTCGGGCGGGAAGGGCAGCGGAATGCTCCGCACCATCTCGAGCTCGGTGCGCTCGGTCACGCGGCCTTCGAGCCTGTCAACGATCACGTCGGCGGCAAAGTGCGTCGCGCCAACGCCAAGACCGGTAAACCCGGCAACATACTGCACTCGGCCGCCGTGCGCCTGCCCGAAAAACGCGCAGAAACGCGTCGAGGTGTCGATCACGCCAGCCCAGCGGTGGGTGAACTTCAAGCCGGCAAGCTGCGGGAACGTCGTGAAGAAGTGACTCGCGAGCCTGCGATGGCTCTCCATGCGGTCCTCGTACTCACGCTTGATCCTGCCGCCGACGTGGTAAACGGCATCGTAGCCGCCCCAGAGGATCCGGTTGTCGGCGGTCAGCCGAGAGTAGTGGAACTGGTTCGCCATGTCGGCGAGGCCCTCGCGTCCGTCCCAGCCGATCGATGCCAACTGCGCATCGCTCAACGGCTCGGTCATGAGAACGTAGTCGTAGACCGGAACGGTGTGGAACCGGTAGCGCTTCAGCAGCGAGGGGAAAACATTCGTGCAGAGCGCCACGCGCTCTGCGGTGACGGTGCCCTGCTTCGTCTCGAGCAGGATCGGCTCATCGTCCCGGCCCTCGAGGCGGTCGACCGGGGTTCCCTCGTGAATCTCCACGCCGATCTTCGCGGCGAACTTCGCCAGTTCGACCGCGAGCTTCGCCGGGTGCAGGTTCGCGTTTTCCCGCGGGGAGAACTCGCCTGCGAGGAACGTCGGGGAGTTCACGCGGGCGCGCACCTCGGTCTCAGACAGGGTCACCACGTGTGGATCGGGGCTCTCACCGACCCAGTCCACCTGATATTCGTGGTTTGCAACCGACAACTGGCCGGTGCGCTCCCAATCAACATCGAGCTCATGCTCGGTGATGAACTGTTCCATTGCGTCGAGGTTTTCGTAGCCAATGCGGCGAAGCGTGCCCGTCTCGTCTGGCCAGCGCGCCTCGGCGTTTGGCTCGCCGTGGGAGATACTTGCCTCACAGAACCCGCCGTTGCGCCCAGACGCCGCCCACCCGACTTTGACCGCTTCGAGCAGTATGACTCGGCGCTCGGGATGCTCCTGCTTCAGCTTGATCGCTGTCCAGAGCCCCGCGTAGCCGCCGCCGACCACGGCATCGTCGACAGTCACGCTCCCGTCGAGCTTCGGATACGTTACCGCTGAGTCTGCGACGTCCTCGAGCCAAAACACCCCGTGCTTCGTGCCGGCAAGCGAATCGTCAATGATTCGTGCCGCGGGCCGGTGTGTTTCAAATACGGTCTGTTCCATGATCGCTTTCAGTCCTCGTCATTGGGGGTATTTCTGAGTGTACATGCGCCCGGAACTGCGGGCTCTGGCGCACGTATGGCGACTCGATAGTTACTTGGCCGGTGGCTTCATGATCACGCCGGTCGCGAGGCCAACGGTGAGTCCCGCGGGGAACCACATCCAGAACTGGGTGAAGTACCAGAGCACGAGCCCCATGACCGCGCCCATCGCGAGCCCGAGCAGCACCTGCTTCCTGCGGGCTTCCGGGGTCGGCTCATCGCCCTTGCCCTGCGGGTTCTTCTTCGGCTTCGATGACTTGCTCATGTGCTCAGCCTACGCGCGGCAGCTTGATCAACCCTGTCCATCTCCTGCAGCTGTGCGATCACCTCTGCTGGGGCGCCCTTCGCAGCGGCGAGCGAGACCAGGGTGCCGGTGGCCCGCGCAATCTTTGCCGAGCTCGGCGACGCGTACGCGCCAGCCTGTTCGAGGACGGTTCCGACGCGATCCAACCACGTCTCGTCTGCGCCGGGCATGAGCTCGGCCTCCCACTCACGCCATGCCCGGTCCACCCGGCCAGCACCGGATCCCGCTCGGAGGTCGCTCGCGCGTACCCGGTCGTCGGCGAGTTCGACCACTTCGATACCGGCGGGGTCAACCAGACGCACAATGCGCCGCTCCGTGTGGAGTTCGGCGATGGGCTGCACGTGCTCGGCAGCGTCACCGATCCACGTGCGGAGCGCATCGACGAGTCCCTGCGGCATCTCGTCTGCGAGCGGCCAGTGGAGTTCGCGCGTTCCGCCAGCGCCCTTCGCTTTCACGTGCCAGCCTTCGTCTGAGCCGCCCTCGCGAACGCGCATCGCGACTGCTTGCCTGGCGAGCGCGCCGTCTGGGGTGTCGTAGTAGCGTGCGTGCATCACGTGCGTCTCCGGAGCGCCGACACCGAGGTCGACAGCGGTAAACGCGGCAGCCGACGGGATCTCGCTGTCCGCCGCAACCTCGTACTTCCGTTCGACCTCAAGCGACTCTGTCGCGGGCGCTGCAGTGGGCCGATCGGGACCAACCGCGGCCTGATTGCGCCCGGCAAGCCAGACGATCGCGGCGCCAGCCACAACGACCAGGAGGATGCCAACGAGTGCGGTCGGGGTGAGGATCTGGTCGAGGAAGAGCACGCCGACGATCGTACCGACCACCGGATCAAAAGCGAAGAACACTCCAAGAATTCGGGCAGACGTGAGCCGGCCTGCGACCGTGTCGACCGATACCGCGAGCGCCGTCCCGATGAGTGCAGACAGCGCGAGCAACCCCCACTGCGGCAGCGTCGCCACAGTGATGACCGGCAGCGAGAACGGGAGTGTCAGCACGCCGGCTACAGCGAGCGACAGGGCAACGCTCTGCAGCCCGCCGTCTGAGTGCCCGATGCGCGGCGCGAGCACGGTGTATCCGGCAAAGCTTGCGCCCGCGAGCAGCCCCCAGATGATCCCAATCGGATCGAATGGCCCGCCGAACCCGGCCATGAGTACTACGCCAGCGAACGCGGCGATCGCGAGCAGCCCCTCGCGGAGTCTGCGCGAGGCGAAGAACGCGACCATGCACGGCCCCAGGAAATCAAGCGTCGTTGCGACGCCGAGCGGCAGCCGGTCGATCGCCTGATAGAGCAGCTGATTCATCGCGGCCATTGCCGCGCCGTACAGCACGATTCCGAGCCACTCGTCGCGGGTTCTCCCCCGCAGCCGCGGACGAAACAGCACGAGCATGATGACTGCCGCAATGAGCATTCGCAGCCCGCTGGTTCCCGCCGCGCCCAGGTCGGCGAAGAGCGAGATCGAGATGGCGGCCCCTGCCTGCATGCCGATCGAACCCGCGAGCACGAGGAACATGGCGCGAACCGTCGCGGATCTGGTGGGCTGAGTCTGCATCTTCCCCAGCCTAAACCCCGAGGGGTGCCTACACTTAGCTTCGTGAGTGAGCTTGTGACTGGTGTGACGGAGGCCGTACGCGAGGCGGCCGTGAAACTGCGTGATGCCGGGGTGCCGCCCGAGGCTCTCGCCCTGTTCATCCCGGAGCGGCGCAAGCTGCTCATTCGCCGTAAGGCCACCATGCAGCCTCTTGGCGAAGTGTGGCGGCTGGGAACGCTCCTCGTCGGCACAGACCCTTCTGCCCCCGCGCTGTTCGTGGCCGGCCGCGCAACACGCTCGGCTGTCCGCCCGTACCCTGGCAACCAGTCCGTGTCCCGGGAGGAGCGCCGCGATATCGCAGCCGCTTCGCTGCATGGCGGCTACCCCGAGGGAACCGCCGTGAACTTTGACGCGCTGCCTGTCCCCCTGGACGAGCCATCCTTCACCGGTCTCGCCCCGGATCTCCCGCTGGGCGTGGTTGGCGGGGAACTCCGGGTCCGCTGGCGTGCCGGCGCACCGCTCGACGGGGCGCAAACGCTAGCTGCCTATCTTGCTGAGCGGGTCGAACTCCTCGCGCATCCGCCGACGCAAGACATGTGATCTGCCGAAGATATGCCCATTTTCAGTTGCTGGGGCATAACTGGGGCAGATCCCAGAGCGAAGCGCGCGGCGGCCGGAGCCCGGAGCCCGGAGCCCGGCGGCCGAGAGGGTAGCGGCCGAGAGGGTAGAGCCCGGAGGCGCGAGGCGCGAGGCGGCTGGGAGCGTACGCTACGAGCGCAGTGGGCGGATCGGCCTAGCGTGCGGGCTCGGCGACCGCGAAGCGTGGGGCTCTGGGGGCGCGCCGCTCATCGGACTCGGCTGCCAGCGTGCCATCGGGCGCGATGTGGCTGAACATTTGCGCGACCACCGCGAGAATGTGTGGATCTTCAACCCGGTACAACTGCCTCCGACCGTCCCGTCGCGCGGCGACGATGCCTGCCGCCCGCAGCTTTGCAAGGTGCTGGCTGATGGCGGGAACGTTGGCATTCGCCAGCTCGGCAAGGGTCGACACGTCGTACTCCCCCGAGGCGAGGAGCCAGACGAGGTGAAGCCTGGTCGGCGTGGACAGCATGTCAAACGTTGCGGCGGCCGCCTGTAATTGCGCGTCGGTAATGGCTGGCAGGGCGGGTGCGTCGGATAAGTGGTGGTCGTCCATCTACTAATGATCCCTCATTCTGCAATTTGCGCAAGTTATTGCATGTCATAGGCTGGGAGCGCCCGAGAGCGCCATCGCACGCTGAGAGACAGGAGCTGGACATCGAACCGCACCCTGCAGCGCCGCTACGCAGGCCCGTCGCTCCCCCGCGCGGCAGCCGCAGTCGCCTTGCCGACGTCGTCGTTTTCGCGGGCCTGTTCATTGCGTTCTGGGCCGTCTCGCAGGTGTCCCCAGATCTCGCAGCGCCTTTCGACCAGGCGTCGGCCCCGGCCGCAGTGTCCACCGACCCAGCACACCTGCCCTACTACGCGGCCCGCTCACTGCTGCGCATGTTCGTTGCGCTCGCGTTCTCGGTCGTGTTCTCGTTCGTCTACGCAACCATCGCCGCACGGGTGCGGCACGCCGAACGGATCATGATCCCCGTCCTTGACGTGCTGCAGTCGGTGCCGGTGCTCGGGTTCCTCGCGGTCACGCTGCCACTCTGGCTCGCCCTCTTCCCCGGCTCTGCACTCGGGCTCGAGAGCGCGGCGATCTTCGCGATTTTCACGAGCCAGGTCTGGAACATGACGTTCGCGTTCTATCAGTCGCTGATCTCCCAACCGAAAGAGCTCGACGAAGCAGCCCGCGTGATGGGCCTGACGAGGTGGCAGCGGTTCTGGAAGCTCGACGCCCCTTCTGGAGCGTTCCCCCTGGTCTGGAACGGAATGATGAGTTTCGGCGGCGGCTGGTTCTTCCTCATCGCTTCCGAGGTGCTCACTGTGGGCCAGCGAGACTACGCGCTGCCAGGGATTGGGTCGTTCGCCGCCGCCGCGTCTCAGGACGCACGGATCGACCTACTTCTGCTCGCAGCCGCAGTGATGGTCGTGCTCGTCGTAGGCGTCAACTTCGTGTTCTGGCGCCCGCTCACTGCATGGGCTGAGCGTTTCCGACTCGGTGACACGGACACCGCAGACCCGCAGACGAGCGTCGTGTACGACGTGCTGCGGCGGTCGTCGATCCCAGGGGCGCTCGCCGCACTCACGCGGCCACTGCGCGAGGGCCTCGAGCGCGCAATGCGTGTCCTGGGCCGCACGGGCAGACGTCCCCGCGGGGCGCTCCGCACTATGCCACGCTGGGGAGGGGTCGCCGCGGCAGTCGCGAGCACTGCGTTGCTGGTCTGGGGGCTCGCCGCGGCCCTCGCTTTCGTCGCCAACGATGTTGGTCTCGAACAGTTCGCGGTGACCGCGGGTCTCGGGTTCATCACCCTCGGTCGCGTCCTCGTAGTGCTGGTGATCGGGACCCTCGTATGGGTGCCGATCGGGGTGTGGATCGGGCTGAGTCCTCGCGTGACGCGCTTCGCGCAGCCGATCGTGCAGGTACTCGCGAGCTTCCCCGCGAACTTCCTGTTCCCGCTGTTCGCGCTCGCGCTCATCGCGACCGGAGTGAGCCTTGACGTGGGAGGCATCCTCCTCATGGCGCTCGGCTCGCAGTGGTACATCCTGTTCAACGTGATTGCGGGAGCAGCGGCGATCCCGATCGATCTGCGCGAGTCCGCGCGGAGCCTGAACCTTGGGCGCGCGCTCACCTGGCGCACGCTCTACGGCCCTGCGATCTTTGGCAGCTGGGTCACCGGTGCGCTGACGGCGGCTGGCGGAGCATGGAACGCCTCGATCGTTGCGGAGGTCGTGAGCTACGGCGACACGACGCTCACGGCGACCGGGCTCGGCGCGTATATCTCGGAGGCGACGGCTGCTGGTGATACCGGCCGCGTGCTCGTCGGGGTTGCCGTCATGAGCGTGCTCGTCGTCGCGACGAACCGGCTGCTCTGGCGAAGACTCTACCGGCTAGCCGAAACCCGGTACTCCCTGACATGATGACGCTGAAGGATCCTCCCCTATGACGAACGTATACAGCACTCAGCCTCCAGGCCGCGTGCTCGTGAGCGCAGAAGCGATCGCGAAGTCGTTTCCGTCGGCGGACGGCGGCAGCCTGCGCGTGCTCGAGGGCGTGAATCTCACGATCCGCGAGGGCGAAATCGTGGCGCTGCTCGGCAGGTCTGGATCGGGGAAGTCGACGCTACTCCGAGTCCTCGCGGGCCTGATCCCGCCGTCAGCCGGGGAGGTGCGCTACCGGGGCGTTCCGGTGGACGAGACTGACCCGGCCGTCGCAATGGTGTTCCAGTCGTTCGCGCTGATGCCGTGGCTGACGGTGCTCGAAAATGTCGAGCTCGGCCTCCGAGCCGCGGGGGTACCGCGGGCCGAACGCACCCAGCGCGCGATCGACGCGATCGACGCGATCGGGCTCGATGGTTTCGAAACCGCGTACCCGCGAGAGCTGTCGGGCGGCATGGCGCAGCGCGTTGGGTTTGCGCGGGCCTTCGTGCAGCGCCCCGACCTGCTGCTTATGGACGAGCCGTTCTCGGCGCTGGACGTGCTCACCGGCGAGAACCTCCGCAGTGAGCTGATGAAAGTGTGGGGCGACCGCGAGCTGTCAGGCCAGAGCATCTGCATCGTTACCCACAGCATCGAGGAGGCCGTGCAGCTCGCCGATCGCGTGCTCGTGCTTGGCGGCACACCCGGGGCGATCCAGGCCGAGATCCCGATCCATATTCCGCGTCCCCGCGACAAGCGCAGCCCGACCTTCGAATCCGCTGTTGACCACCTGTATGCGCTCCTCACCGGGAAAACCCCTGGCGCCGGGCACGCAAGCGAGGCTCCCCCTGGGCCGCTCACCCATCCGCTGCCGGAGGCGACGAGCGGCGGACTGGCTGGCCTCATCGAGATCGTGGTCGCGCACGGCGGCCAAACCGATCTTCCAGATCTCGCCGATGAACTGTCATTCGACATCGATGACCTGCTGCCGCTCGTCGACGCGGCAAGCATGCTCGGACTCCTCACCGTTGATGGCGCACAGAGCTTCATCACCGATGCGGGCTACGCCTGGCACTGGGCGGGCATTCACGAGAGCAAGATCAGCTTCGCCGAGCTGGCGGTCGCGCGCGCTCCCCTCGTGCGGACGATCGTGAAGGCACTCGAACACAGCGACACCGGATCCCTCCGGGCAGACTTCTTCCGAGACCTGCTGCGACGCGGGTTCAACGAACAGGATGCGGAACGCCAGCTCACGCTCGCGATCGACTGGGGCCGGTACGGAGAACTCTTCGACTTTGATGCGGACAGCGACGAACTCATGCTGTCCGAGGTTGCGACTGGCCTCAGCGCGTTGCTCGACCCGGACGCGGGCAACCCGCCACGCTAATCGGCGCGCTCCGATGGCGCGTGCCTGTGGCACTCGAGTCCTCGAACACTCGCCACACTTGCGTACTTGCGCAATTGAAGTAGTATATGAGTGGCCGAGGCCCGAGCCTCGTCCCATGCACGCTGCCATGCAGCCCGCCCACGACAGACAGCGGAGACTCACATGCGCCACTCAATCTGGTTGACCCACTCCGGTATCGGCCGGCCGGCCAACACTGACGGCATCGTCCATCAGCCACACGATCCGCCCGCCAGCCACGCACCCGTACGCGCCTCAACACGGCTCTGGGTCCGTTCGATGCTCGCGTTCATCGCAATGCTCCTCTTCCTCGCATCCCTCATCGAACTCGTCGCCGTAATGATCGCCGAGGGCGAGGCTTCGGTTCCGGTTGGCGTCGCCGGCCTGTGCATCGCGGTCGCCATCGTGTGCACGCTCGCCGTCACGCGAGACCGGCGGAGCTAGCACGCAGCGAACGCAGAAGCGGGCGGATCGATGACTCGATCCGCCCGCTTGGTGTCTGTCCACGTTACCGCAGTTGCCCTGCGCGCTTCACCGTATAGATCGGGATCACCGCGAGGAAGAACACCCCGAGGATTTGGATCCAGCTCGAGTACTCCCAGCTGAGCTCTGGCATGAACTCGAAGTTCTGCCCGTACCAGTTGATGAGTGTGGTGCCGGGGATGAGGATCGCCCAGAGCACCGTGAAGATCTTGACGATGTTGAGGTCGCTCGTGGAGATCTGCTGCGAGGCGCCCTGCGAGAGGAACCTGTGACGGTCCACCATGAACTCGACCCTGCGGGTGAGCGCCTCACCCTGCTGGATGAGCGCATCCACCTGGGGCCGCTCGATACCGGATCCCGGCACCGCGGTCTCACGGCGCAGCAGCCGCGCGAGCTGCGTCAGTGTCGCAATCGAGGATGCCACGTGCGAGAGCGCGTGGTCGATGTCGACGAGCATCTCGCTCACCCGCGGCAAATCACTGACGCCGAGGCTACGCGATGATTCGCGACTCGCTTCCACCATCGGCGCACGAACCAGGTTGATATCCGATTCGACGAACTCCAGCGCGCCGGCGCTCGCTTGAAACCCGGCCTGGGCGATCGCGTACCACGCGTGGTGCGGGGTGTCGGTTGCAGCGTCAGCCCACTGGAGGCGCGCCTCGACGTCCTGCAACAGCGGAATACCGGCGCCAGGCTCGACCGTGATGATCTGCTCGGCGCGCACAATCACCGTGAGGTTGTACACGTGTGCTGCGCCACCGCCCGCCGACACAATCGTGACCGGCAGCCGCCGCTCGTGATCCTCCCCACCGCGATGGAGCCGATTCGAGAGCACCCGCTCGGCGGTCGCGAAATCCTCAGGAGCATCCAGGAAGACCCTGGTCCAGGTGTCGCGCGTAATGCTCCGAACGCTCATCGCAACCACCCCTTCCGCTTGATGTACGCGAGCGGCACGAGCGCAAACAGCGCGGTCGTGCCCATCACGAACCATTCACCCCAGCCGAGCGCGAGCTCAGGCATGTTTGCGAAGTTCTGGCCGTAATATGCGGCGATGAGGGTCGGCGGCGTAAACACCGCGGTGACCACCGTGAACACCTTGATGATCTGGTTCTGCTTGAGATCGAGCGTCGTCATGAGCGACTGCTGAATATTCCGCACCTTGGCGTGCTGGAACCGTGCGTGCCGGCGGCCGCCCTGAATGTCAGACAGCGTCGTCGAATAGTCAAATTCCACGTCGCCACCGCCGCGTCGCACCCACCGCGCCGCGCGCTCAAGCATGAGCTGCCCCTGCACCGTCCGGGCGATGAGCTCCTCCGCGCCTCCGAGCATGACTGCGGTCTGCGCAATGTCGGCGACACCGACCTGGCGCCCCTCCATTTTGAAGCCCCCACTGCTATCAACCGCCTGATCCGCGAGGCGCGTGAGCACCTGCGAAATCTGCGCGACAGTCTCCTGCATCGCGTCGTTGAGCTCTTCAAGAATGATGATGAGCGCGTCCCGGCTTGCCGAGCTGTCGTCACTCCGCGCGAGCAGATCCTGCGCGCGCCGCAGCGCGTCGATCGGGTGGTCAGGCTCGACGGTGATGAGGAGCTCGGGAGTGAACGCGATGAGGATCTGCGTCGACGAGAACGACGCGCCCTCGCTCGAGTCCGGCTCACGGTCGGGCAGCGGCAGGTCGAGCGGCAGCAGCACGAAGCCCTGCTCTTCAACCGCGTGCCGCACCGGCCGCTCGAGTCGAATTCCGTACTGCCTATGGATATTCGCGAGCATGATCTGGTCCGAGGCACGCACCCGCAGCCAGCCCTGCCGTGGCAGCTGCTGAGCGTCGAGCTGCGCACCCGTTGCTGTGTTTTCTTGCATGGTCACACTTTCAAGACATGGGGATCGGCCCCGCTTCGGCGGCCGATCATGTGAACTGGGGGCGGATTACCCGAGCGAGAGCCCGAAGAGGTGGAGTCCGGCGAAGCAGGCGATGAGGCCCGCATAGAGCACGACCACAGCCCAAATGATTTCCTTCTCGATCTTCGAGCTGCCCTGCCGCGCCGAGTCGCTTCCATCCTGCGACTGGCCTGCCGAGGCATCACCGCCGAGGTGGTGGACATCGATGCGCGAGCTCCAGGCAACCGGCTTCGAGCTTGCGTTTGGGAGCGTACCGTTGAGGTTCTTGTTCGACATGAGTGGTTCCTTTGCTGAGTAGTTGGGAAAGTCTGTGGCCTAGCGCAGCCAGCCGCGCCACCGCACGTAGAAGAGCGGGGCAAGCGCGAAGAGGAAGCTGAGCACGATGACCATCGGCTCGGCGTACTGCCACGACAGGATCGGCATGTTTTCGAAGTTCATGCTGTAGTACGTCGAGAGCAGCATCACCGGCAGGAATACGGCGGTGACCACGGAGAAGACCTTGATAATCTGGTTCTGCTTCACGTTGAGCGCGAGGTTGTTCGTCTGCTGCAGCAGGCGCACTCGGTCGTGCACAAATTCGATGTGGGGCTCGATGGCGACGATATCTTCGATGAGCCTGCTCAAATCCGACCGGGTCTCAAGTCCGAGGCCCCAGAGCTTCGCCCGCAGGTGCCGCGCGGCCTCTGCGAGCGCGAGCTGGCTCTCCATGCAGTGCGAGAGCAGCGACTCCATGTCTGCGAGCTCCTGCTGGGTGTAGGTGACATCACTCACCCCAAACTCGCGTGACTTCTTCGCCTCGAGGCTCTGCAGAATCGCCCCCGTCTCGATCATCATCCGCTCGGTGCCCTGACTCATTGAGCTCACGAGCTCGTCGGTCGTATCGGCAACGGCTTGCAGGATGCTCGCGACGATCTCCACGGCGCTGTCGTCTTCGCGTCCGTCGCGCGCCATCCGTGCGACCGCGAGGTCGAGCGCGGCAGCTGATGCGCTCGGCTCTATCGTCACGACGATCGAATCGCTGATGGCGAGCATAATCCGCGTGGTGCTGTAACCCTCGGCGGAACTGGCCACGTAGGTGATGGGCAGGTAACTCAGCCCATTCTCGGTGCTGAACGAGGAGGAGGCAGCATCTTCAAAGTCGACCCCAAACTCCGCACGCAGGTCAGCATGCACGCGAGAGCTTTCCCCACGCACGCGCTGCCACCGGCCGCCGTTGAGGGATTGGACGTCGCCCGCCAGCGCCGTCGTTCCGTACTCATTGTTCATTAACTTTCACTTCCTGATTGGACGCGGCATTCCGCGCTCACGATGTGGCTGGGAGGCTGGACGCCTACTCGCCTTCCTTATAGAAGCCGCCGTGTGTGCCGGACGTCGACGAGGTCTTCGTCTCAAGGTCATAGTTGATGACGTGCAGAGTCGCGGTTACGCCGAGCATGATGACGCTGCTGACGAGCACCATCCGAGTGGTGAATCGCTCGTACCGCGTAGCTCGCTGCTTCTTCCCTCCGGGCGTACGTGTGTCCGTGAAGAACTGGCTCCGCCACCGGGTCGGTCCTCCCTGCGGCAGGACCGCGGTTGTCGGCCGTTCTGCGGCGACGGGGGCGGATCCCCCCGCCTGCAGGGGCTGTTCGTAGAGTGCTGTGCGCATACCGCTTGTTCCTCTCAGGGCACGCCAAATGAGCCCGTTGGCTCGGGGACAACGCGCTTCCATGTCAGAGCTTCGGCATTGCGTGACGTAGTCGTAGTGCAGCCACCTTGGGCAGCCCCCTTAAGCCGAGGGTGCCTGTCCTAACCTTGGGCATCTCTCGATGTCGTCAGATCAGTGGCCTGTGTTCACGCAAGAGCCTCACCGAACGAAGCGCACTCATCAGCATAGTGACATTCAATCACTTGCGCAAGTAATCACTTGTGAGGCATCGCGGCGACGACTCCGCCGCGATGCCGGCGCCCGCCAGAGGCAGCCACAGTCACTTAGGGCTGGTACCCGAGATGTTTCCCCGCCAGCGTCGTGAGGATCTCAACTGTGCCGCCGCCAATAGCCAGAACGGGGCTATCGCGATAGATCCGCTCGACCTCGCTCTCGGCCATAAATCCCATACCGCCAAACAACTGCACCGCTTCACGGTTGACCCATTCACCGTTGATCGTCGCAGTATTCTTCGCGAACGCCGCCGCAGACACGATATTCAGGCCCTCGGCGTCTCCCTCGGGCGCCGCCGCGGCACCCGCAGCCGTGAACTCATCCCACCGCTCAGCCACACGCCGCGTATACACACGCGCAACATCAACGCGCCTCGCCATCTCCGCGAGTTTCGCCTGCACCGTATCGCGAGCAATGAGCGGCTTCCCAAAGGTTTCGCGGTCGCGGCACCACTGAACGGTGAGATCCAGCGCTCGCTGCGCACTCGCGTACGCCTGGACAGCAAGGCTCACCCGCTCACTCACGAACCCGTGCGAGATGTACGCAAACCCCGCTCCCTCTTCGCCAATGAGCATCGACGCGGGAACTCGGACACGGTCGTAGAAGAGTTCTGCGGTGTCGGACGCGCGCCATCCCATTTTTTCCAACTTCTTCGCGACGCCGAAGCCTGGAGTGTCAGTGGGCACCACGACGAGGGAGACTCCCCGGGCGCCGGGGCCGCCCGTGCGAACCGCAGTGGTCACGAAGTCCGCACGGGTCGCCGAGGTGATGAACGTCTTCGACCCGCTGATGACGTAGTGATCGTCTTCCCGCTCGGCACGTGCACGCAGGTGCCCCACGTCACTGCCCCCACTTGGTTCAGTAATTGCCAGCGACCCGATGAGCTCTCCGGCGAGCGTCGGCCGCACGAAACGATCGATCTGCTCTGCGCTCCCGGCGAGCACCATGTGCGGCACCGCGATACCGGCAGTAAACAGCGACGCATACACCCCGCCCGACATCCCTGCCTCGTCCCCGGCCTCAGTGATCGCGACGGTGGCGAGCAGCCCGCCTCCCCCGCCGCCAACAGCCTCAGGAAATCCAGCACCGATGAGCCCCAGGTCACCGGCCGCGCGATGCAGAGCCCGCGGGATCGCACCATCACGCTCCCATTCGGTCTGCTCTGGGAGCACCTCGGCCGCGACGAACTGCTTCGTCACCTGTTTGAGCTCCGCGAGCTCGTCCCGGCCAATAACCTCAGCCTCATACTGATTCAACATGCCAATCCCGCCGTTCGTCTTCCTGGTGTTCTCTGTGTGCGGCCAAGCCGCTTGTGCACCGCGCTCGCGGAGCGACGTCGCTAGGCGAGCCGCTCTCCTGGCGCGGGTCCAGCGGTCGGTGCGCCGGCGAAGGCCTGAGCCACTCCCATCCAGGTACTCGCGCCGTCGCCCACAGCCGCAAGGTCGACGTCCGCCAGGTTTCGCCGCTGGGTCACCACGGCTGCGAAGCCCCAGCCAGAGCCGACCACCCGGTCCGGAGCATCCTCCGGGCCGTCCTCAAAGCGCTCACCCCCAGGCATGTCGAGCTCGACCCTGACGTCCCCCGGGGCGGCGAGGCTGCGCAGGCGGAACGCGAAGTCGCGGGTGCGCACGCCGATACGTGCCACGGCCCAGAGTGCGGAGGTCTCGGGGAACTCGATTCCGAACGTGTCGAACACGTCGAGTGAATGCGCCCAGGTCTCCATCGTGCGGGCTGTCGCCATGGTAATCGGGCGCATCGGCGGGCCAAACCACGGTATCTTGCCGCCGGGATCCGCTGCGAGCAGTCCCTCGCTCAGCTCGCGGCGCGCACGACGCCACCGGGCCAGCAGGTCAGCTGCGGGGAGCGCCGCGAGCTCGTGCGCACCACGATCCACAAATCCCGCGTCGGCGGCGCTCGCAACCTCCTCCGCGAGCCGCTGAAACGCGACGGGGTCCGTGAGTGCCTGCAGCGAGATCTCGTCGGTCCAGGTCAGGTGCCCAATCTGGTCGGCGACGGTCCACCCCTCAGCCGGCGTCGACCGTAGCCAGTCCGCGCCTTCGAGCCGCGCGACCGTGCTGTCCAGCAGGTCAGACGACTCATTGAGAATCTGTACGGCGTCCACGATATCCATGCCCATCACAGCCCATCGGTCGGCAGGAAGATAGCTTCGGCTCTTGCGAGCAAAACAATCATCCTTGATTGTTATTGTCCCTTCACATACAGTAGCGAAGGAACGCCGATTTCACTACCCATGCCCGGAGTGGTCATCGGCTTGATCATTCAAGGGAGAATAATCATGAGCGTTCCACTCGGACAATGGCTGAGCATCCACTCACAGCGCATCGGCGGCCGGCCCGCGCTCGTGGACGTAGACACCGAAGTCTCCTACACGTTTCGAGAACTCGACGAACGCACCACGCGCCTGGCGTCCTCGCTGCGCTCCCGTGGGGTCGAGGCCGGCGACCGGGTTGCACTGTGCAGCCTGAATAGCCCCGCGATGCTCGAGCTCATGTTCGCGCTCGCCAAGCTAGGGGCGATCACCGTGATGATCAACCACCGCCTCACAGCCCCAGAGATGCACTACATTCTCGATGACGCCGGGGCGAAGCTCGTGTTTGCTTCGACTCCCCTACTTGAGGTCGTGTCAGCGGCGAAGGAGGGCACCATCATCGAGGAAGTTATCCCGCTCCTCACCGCGGCCGAACGCCGAACACAGACCCACAGCGCATTCGAAGACCTCATCAGCGATGGTGATCCGCTTGAGGCGCTGCCCAATATGGATCCGGAGAGCCCCACCCTCCTCATGTACACCTCGGGCACCACAGGCCGGCCGAAGGGCGCGATGATTACCCACACCAACCTGTTCTGGGTCTCGCTGTACCACAACAATGCAGAGGCAGGGATCAACCACCACAACCGCAACCTCGTTGCGGCACCGCTGTTCCACATCGGAGGGCTCGCGGTATACACCCTGCCGACCGTCTACTGGGGCGGCAGTAATTACATCCTGGAAGCGTTCGCCCCCGCCACATGGGCAACCGCAGTCGAGAAGTATGCGTGCACCACCGCATTCGCGGTTCCCACGATGTGGACGGCGATCCTCCGCTCCGGAGAGCTCGACATACACGACACGAGTTCACTCCAGGTGGCTATTAGCGGCGGAGCACCGTGCCCAATTCCCGTGATTGAAGCGCTCCAGGCGAAGGGAATGGCCTTCATCGAGGGGTTCGGCATGACCGAGACCGCCGCGGCAGCCGCGATCCTCTCAAGCGAGTTCATCACGACGAAGGCAGGGTCAATCGGGAAGCCGTCGAACCACGTCGACTTCCGCGTCGTCGACGAGGCCGGCGCAGACGTCCCTGCCGAGACGGTTGGCGAGCTCATCATCCGCGGCCCATCCGTGTTCAGCGGGTATTGGAACCGCACCGACGCGAATACCGAATCCTTCCGGGACGGATGGTTCTACTCTGGCGACCTCGCGCGCGTCGATGGCGAAGGTTTTTACTACCTCGTAGACCGCAAGAAAGACATGGTCATCACGGGCGGGGAGAACGTCTACCCCATCGAGGTCGAACAGGCGCTGTACACCCACGAGGGCGTTGCTGACGTGTCAGTGATCGGCACACCGCACGACTACTGGGGCGAAGCGGTCACCGCGATCGTGGTTCCCCATGGCAGCAACACGGACGACACAGCGGCGCTCGCCAAACGCTTGGATCAGCACGCGCGCGACACGCTCGCCGGGTTCAAGATCCCCCGCCAGTATTTCTTCGTCGAGTCCCTCCCGCTCACCGCAACCGGAAAAGTGCGGAAGGTGGAGTTGCGGGAGTGGGTCAAAGACCTCACGCCCACTGCCTCATCGACGTAGCGGCACGTGGTTCAGCGATGCCACTCCAACCGCACCCCGGGAGAGGGTCCGTTCGTTGGGGCGCCACCAAACGCCTGCGCGATGCGCATCCACCGCGCAGCACCACCGCCCACCACTTCGAGTTCAACGTCGGCGACGTTCCTGCGCTGGGTCACGACCGCCGCGAACCCCCAGGCGCTCCCGAGAATCCGTTCGGGGGCATCTGCGGGGCCGTAATCAACACGCGCTCCGTCTGGCAGCGCTAACTCCACCCGCACCGGGGCCTCCGGAATCTCGATCTGGCGAACCCGGAACGAGGATTCGCGCGTTCGAATGCCCATCTTCACCACGGTCGCGACGCCGGCCACCGGCGGCATCTCTTGCCCGAGTGCATCGAAGACATCGACGGCGTGGGCCCACGTCTCCACAATGCGCATGTCGGCCATCGTGCGCGGCAGCATCGGCGACCCCAGCCACGCGATTCGGTCTGACGGGTCGGCCTCCGCAAAGGCCTGCCGAAGCGACTCGCGGCCCGCACGCCACTCGCGTAGCAACTGTGGGACCGGCAGGGTCGCGCGCTCACGCGCGCCCCTATCGATGAAGCCGCTCACATCGCTGGATGCAACCCGGGCGACGAACTGCGCAAACCCGGGATCGCGCTGCAACGCTTGCAGCGACAGCTCGTCGCTCCATGCGAGGTGCCCTATCTGGTTCGCAATGTTCCAGCCACGCGCGGGCGTCGGCCGCAACCACCTGCGGGGCGGCAACTCGCTGACCGTCCGATCGAGCGCGTCTGCCGCCTCGTCAAGCACCGTCAAGGTCTGCACAATCTCCATCTCGGCACCTCTCAGCTCTGGAATCCCACCAGCAGGCCCGCTCCATGAGTGAACACCCCAACGTGTCCGTGAGCCACACAACAATGCCACAACTGTACGTCATGTTCGCATCGGTCGACAAGCCTGGATCCTCGTGCCGCTATCGACCCCGGCAACGTCATCGACGCCGACGCCGAGCGACAGCCCACAGAAAAGTAAATATGGCCGGAATTCCAGCATCACAGTGCTGAAATTCCGGCCATTATCCAATGTGCCCTGGAGAGGAATCGAACCTCCGACACCTTCTTTAGGAGAGAAGTGCTCTATCCACTGAGCTACCAAGGCGGGTAGCGCACGCATGCGCCAAGCAACGAGTCTAGCGCACCGAGCGCGCGCTCCGACAGACGGCCAGACCTGAATCACGCGCAGCGGCACGCCAGCGCGCCACGCGCGCAGCCCCAAACGCAAGAGGGGCGCAGCTCGTAAGCTGCGCCCCTCTTGTGATTAAGCTTTTAGCTCATGCGAACAACCTGCGTGGGCAACCCAGCGTACGTGCTGAGGCCCGCGACGACGGTCGTGCCGCCGGTCCATCCACCGTGCACGGCCTGGCCGCCACCGATGTAGATGGCAACGTGAGGTGCGCCGGGCCACATGAGGAGATCGCCGGGGGCGAGCGCCGTGGTGCCGTGCACGTAGTCGACCGAAGCGCCGTAGCGGAAGAAGTCGTTCACGCCGTGATCGTAACCGCCAGCGTCGCGACGCTCGCTCTGACCGATCGCAGCAAGTGCGTTCTGGACAAGGTCGGTGCAGTCCTGGTTCACGCCAACCTGCGCGAGCGCTGCCGCCACGAGGCCACTTGCTCCCGAACCGGCGGGGATCTCAGCTGCGGTAGGGGCTGCTGCTGCCGCGGCGCCAGCCGGCTTGTCGCCGTCCTGCTTCGCTGCTTCGAGCTCCTTGGAGCGCTTCTCGGCCTCAGCGACAAGCTTCTCGCGACGCTCCTGCTCAGCGACCGACGTGTCGACCTCAAGCGGGATGTCATCAATCTGCGTAAGCGCGGGACCGGCGGTGACCTTAATCGACTGCGATTCGGCGACTGCCGCGACCGGTGCTTCCGTGTCGTTGAACGCGTATGCCGGCAGCGCGAGCGTGCCGAACATTGCGAAAGTGAAGACGGCGGCGCCGCTCACTCGTGCGATCTTCTTGACCTTCGCCTTGGACGATGCTGCGGGGTGAGTCGCAGCTACGACCTCGGTACTGGGCTGTGAATTCACGAAATATCTACCTTACGTTGGTGCTTTTATTGCGACCCTGAACCGGTCGCGAAGCTAAGACTTGACCAAGCCTAACCGAACATCACGAAATTGTCACGCTTGGATTCCTGCTGTTAAATGACGCCCTGCTCAAGCATCGCCTGAGCCACGGTAACGAACCCTGCAGAGTTCGCGCCCAAGACGTAGTCTCCCGGTTTTCCATACCGTTCGGATGCCGAATAGCAGAGTTCGTGCACGTCTCGCATGATCTCGTGCAGCCTGTTTTCACTCTTGTCGAAGTCCCAACGCGAGCGTGCCGCGTTCTGGCTCATTTCAAGTGCTGATGTGGCAACACCGCCGGCGTTCGCTGCTTTGCCGGGGGCAAACAACACGCCTGCTTCCTGCAGCAAGTCGATGGCCTCTGGCGATGTGGGCATGTTCGCACCCTCGGCGACAGCGCGCACACCGTTCTTCAACAGCGCGCGTGCGGCGTCCTCACGGAGCTCGTTCTGGGTCGCACACGGGAACGCCAGTTCAGCACGAACGTCCCAAATACTGCCGCCCTCCACGTAGTGGGCGCTCGGCCGGCGCTCAGCGTATTCGGAGATTCGGGCCCGCTCGGTTTCTTTGACCTGCTTGAGCAGATCGACGTCGATGCCGGCCTCGTCAACAATGTAGCCGCTTGAATCGGACGCGGTAATAGCCCGGCCCCCCAGCTGCTGCACCTTTTCAATGACATAGATGGCGACGTTGCCCGAACCTGACACGATTGCACGCCGCCCTGCAACTCCGTCGCCAGCGCGCGCGAGCATCTCCTCCGCGAAGAACACTGCCCCGTAGCCGGTGGCTTCGGTGCGCACCTCTGCGCCTCCCCACCCTTTCCCCTTGCCGGTGAGGACGCCCGACTCGTACTTGTGCGTCAGCCGACGGTACTGCCCAAAGAGGTATCCGATCTCGCGCGCGCCGACGCCAATATCGCCGGCCGGCACGTCGGTGTGCTCGCCAATGTAGTGGACGAGCTCGGTCATGTAGGCCTGGCAGAAACGCATGACCTCGGCATCGCTCTTGCCGGCAGGGTCGAAGTCAGACCCTCCCTTGCCACCGCCGATGCGCTGCGAGGTGAGCGCGTTCTTGAAGACCTGCTCGAAGCCGAGGAACTTGACGACCGAGAGATTCACGCTCGGGTGGAAACGCAGACCGCCCTTATACGGTCCGAGTGCGGCGTTGAACTGGACGCGGTAACCACGGTTCACCCGAACCTTGCCAGCGTCATCAACCCATGGCACTCGGAAGAGGAGCTGCCGCTCAGGCTCCACGAGCCGCTCGAGGATGCCGTGCTCAATGTACTCGGGGTGCTCATCGAGCACAGGAGCGAGGGTTTCGAGTACCTCGCGGACCGCCTGGAGAAACTCGGGCTCCCCCTGGTTACGACACTCGACAGCTTCGAGAACGGCGCTCAGGTGCGCCTCCGACGTGGGAAGTGACAATGCTGTCTCCTCGGGGTCTCAGCTCCATTGGAAATGGGCTCGCCAATAATGGCGATTTCGAACGTCTACGAATTTCTCATAAGTAGACGCCGCCTCATCTATGAGACGAAAATGTGTGCCGCCACCTCCACAGGAATGTCGATGGCTTCACTGTTTCCTTCCACTGCCACACGAACAACATCGCCTGTGCGGGTGAGAGAAGCTGTACTGCCGGGAACCACCCCGGCAGCTGAGAGCTGGGCAAGCAACTCGGGTTCGTTCTGCGCTGGCTCGGCCAGGCGCCGAATGGTGACGCGCGTCGGGTTATGCGGCTGGGCAAGCCAGTCGGTGATCCCAACTTCATTCCTGTCGAGCGGCGGGGCCGGGCGGGCACCGAGCTCTTCGAGCCCCGGAATGCGGTTGCCGTACGGGGAGACGGTCGGACGGTCAAGGATGCTCAGCAGCTTCAACTCAACCTGCTCGCTCATCACGTGCTCCCAGCGGCATGCCTCTTCGTGAACAAACTCCCACTCGAGGCCAATGACGTCTGCGAGGAGCCGCTCAGCGAGGCGATGCTTGCGCATCACGCGGATCGCGCGGGCATGTCCCTCCTCGGTGAACTCGAGTTGCCGGTCGCCCGTCACGATCACGAGTCCCAGCCGCTCCATCCGGGCAATGGTCTGCGAAACCGTCGGGCCCGAGTGGCTTAGTCGCTCCGAGATGCGCGCGCGCAACGGCACGATGCCTTCTTCCTCGAGCTCGAGGATCGTTCGAAGGTACATCTCGGTGGTGTCAATCAGGTCCGTCAATGTATACCCCTACAAGCCGTCTGCGTAGCCCCAGCTTACGACATCTCGAGCGCGCACTCACGCAAGAGTTCAGCCACTCGGCCGCAGTATTCGGCCATGGCCACCAGAATCGCGGTCGGTGCATGGCGGCACGAGCACCAGTTACTCCCTACAATTGGGCGTATGGCCGCCATAGAACTTCCATCATCACTCATTCCCGCCGACGGACGTTTTGGTTGCGGCCCGTCGAAGATCCGCGACGAGCAGCTCGCGTTCCTGTCGAGCCTGCAGCCGACCGTGCTCGGCACCTCGCACCGCCAGGCTCCCGTGAAGGATCTCGTGGGAAGTCTGCGCTCGGGACTTGCCGATCTCTTCCGCGCGCCCGAGGGCTACGAGATCCTCCTCGCCAATGGCGGAGCGACCTCGTTCTGGGATTCGGCTGTTCACTCGCTGATCTCGCGCCGCAGCCAGCACCTCACGTTTGGTGAGTTCGGCGCAAAGTTCGGCATCGCCGCTGCCGCTGCACCGTTCCTCGAAGAGCCGGTGATCCGACAGGCCGAGCCAGGCTCGCGCTCCGAGATCCTCCCGCAGGCGGGCATTGACCTCTACGCGTACCCGCACAACGAGACGTCGACGGGCGTAATGGCCGAGGTGCGTCGCGCCGCCGGCCCCGATGTGGATCCGGGAGCCCTCACTGTGGTCGACGCGACGAGCGCCGCCGGCGGCATCGAATTCGATGCTGCTGAGACCGACGTCTACTACTTCTCACCGCAGAAGAACTTCGCGTCGGACGGCGGCCTCTGGTTCGCACTGGTGTCGCCCGCTGCGATCGAGCGGATCGAGCGGCAGACGAACGGCGACCGGTACATTCCGGAGTCGCTGAACCTCGCTGGCGCCCTCTCGAACTCGCGCCTGAACCAGACGCTGAACACCCCCGCACTCGCAACGCTCGCGCTCATGGAGGAGCAGGTGCGTTGGATCAATGAGAACGGCGGCCTCTCCTGGGCCTCGGCTCGCACCGCGGAATCCTCCGGCGTGCTCTACGACTGGGCCGAGCAGTCTGAGGTGGCGACGCCGTTCGTGACCGATCCCGCGCACCGCTCGCAGGTCGTCGCGACGATCGACTTCGACGACTCGATCGATGCCTCAGCGATCTCGAAGGCGCTCCGCGCCAACGGCATCGTTGACACCGAGCCGTACCGCAAGCTGGGCCGCAACCAGCTGCGCATCGCGACCTTCACCTCGATCGATCCCGATGATGTGCGCACGCTCACCGGCGCGATCGACTACATCCTCGAGCGGCTGTAGCCGACTGCACCAACGAACGAGAGAGGGCCTCCTGCTTGACGCAGGAGGCCCTCTCTCGTGTTGTCTGGGCTGAGTCGGCGACCCGAAACTACTCGGCCGCTGCGGACTCCGCAGCCTCAGCCGCGCGGAGCTTCGACACCTCGTAGAGCGCAACCGACGCTGCGATGCCGGCGTTGAGCGACTCGGTCACTGCCGAGATCGGGATCGACACGATCGCGTCGCAGGTCTCGGTGACGAGGCGGGACAGGCCCTTACCCTCGCTGCCGACGACGATCACGAGCGGGCGGCCTGCGAGGTCGAGACCGGGCAGGCTGACGTCACCGTCGCCGTCGAGTCCGACGACGAAGAGACCCTGCTTCTTCAGCTCCTTCAGCGTCTGCGTGAGGTTCGACGCCCGTGCCACGGGAATACGGGCCGCGGCGCCAGCCGAGGTCTTCCACGAGGCGGAGTTCAGGCTCGCCGTGCGTCGCTGCGGCACGATGACACCCTGGCCACCGAACGCGCCGACCGAGCGGATGATCGCGCCGAGGTTGCGCGGGTCGGTGACGCCGTCGAGCGCGACGAACAGCGGGGTCTCTCCACGGTCGAGGGTGTCCTCGAGCAGATCCATCGGGTGCGCATATTCCATCGGCGGTACTTTGAGTACGACGCCCTGGTGCACGGTGTCGCGATCGGTCATACGGTCGAGCTCTTGGCGCATGACCTCGAGCACGGCAACGCCGCGGTTGGTCGCGATGCGCATAATCTCGCGCATGCGGTCATCCATCTCGATGCGCGCAGCAATATACAGCGTGGTCGCTGGAATCTTCGTGCGGAGCGCCTCAAGCACGGCGTTGCGGCCAGTTACGAGCTCTGACTCGTCGGTCTTGCGTGTGTTCGAGCCTCGCCCGCCACCGCCACCGGCGCCGCCCTGATGGCGTGCCTTCGCGGCTTCGTAGCGCTCGCGCGCAGCCTTCGCCTTTGCGGCGGGGTGATACTCGCGGTCCTCGGCACGAGGCGTCGGGCCACGGCCCTCGAGCGCCTGGCGACCCTGACCTCCAGAACCGACGCCCTTACCGAGCCCCTTCTTGCGTACGGCGCCTGTGCGCCCCTTCTTATTGCTCATATGAGACTCCAGCGGGTTCCGTTCGGATTGTCTTCAAGGATGATTCCAGCACCAGCTAGGCGATCGCGGATCGCGTCACTCGTGGCGAAGTCTTTGTTTGCGCGTGCATCGGCACGCTGCTCGATGAGGCCGACGATGAGCGCATCGAGCGCGGTGTCGGCAGCGGCGTTCCCAGAAGCCGCGCCCCATACACTATCGCGTGGATCGAGTCCAAGCACATCGAGCATCGCGACGACCTCGATCGCGAGCCGTACGAGCTCGTCGCCGTTGCCCGAATCGATGGCTGTATTTCCGGCGCGGACTGCCTCGTGCAGCACCGCGAGCGCTTGCGGGATCGCAAAGTCGTCGAGCATCGCGGCCGTGAACGCTGCGGGCAGCGAATCGGTCGTTGCGGTGCCTGCGAGTGGCGCGAGGTAGAGCTGCGCGACGCCTTCACCGGCAGCGCGGTCCTCACCGGAGGCGACCATGAACTCCTCGGCGCGCTCAAGGAAGCCCTCGATCCGCTCAAATGCTGCCGCGGCCTCGGCGAGCGAACCATCCGAGTACTCGAGCGTCGAGCGGTAGTGCGCGGAGCCCAGGAAATACCTGAGCACAATCGGCCGAGCTTCGGCAAGGAGATCGGCAGCGAACAGCGAGTTGCCGAGCGACTTCGACATCTTCTGGCCGCCCGTGTTCACGAGCCCGTTGTGGATCCAGTGGCGCGCGAACCCCTGACCCGCGGCGCGCGACTGCGCAAGCTCATTCTCGTGGTGCGGGAAACGAAGGTCGAGCCCACCGCCGTGAATGTCGAACGAGTCACCGAGGTAACGCGCGGCCATCGCCGAGCACTCGATGTGCCAGCCCGGGCGTCCCTGCCCCCAGGGCGACGGCCACGAGGCCGACTCGGGTTCGGTGTCGCGGTGTGCCTTCCAGAGCGCGAAGTCGCGCGGGTCGCGCTTCCCGACGGGCTCGGAGTCAGCGGCGTCTTCCATCTGGTCTCGCTGCTGCCTCGTGAGCGAGCCGTAGTCGGGCCAGGAGCCGGTATCGAAGTAGACGCTCGCTGAGCCGTCATTCGCCTGGTAGGCGTGACCGCGCTCGATGAGCTCCTCGATGAGCCGGATCATCTCGCCAATGTTCGCGGTTGCTCGCGGCTCGTACGTGGGTGCGAGCACACCGAGCGCATCGTAGGCGTCCGTGAACTCCCGCTCAACGCGGTACGCGAGCGCCCACCACTGCTCGGTTCCACCGGCCTCCGCCGCAATCCGAGCGTTGTCGAGAATCTTGTCGTCGATGTCCGTGACATTGCGGATCAACGTCACATCGTGACCGGTTGCACGGAACCACCGGCGCATCTGGTCGTACACGAGGGTGCTCCGGAGGTGGCCAATGTGCGGCGACGACTGCACGGTGGGTCCACAGACGTAGATCCCGACCGTGCCCGCGTGCTGCGGGACGAAGTCGACGATTGCCTGCTCGTGCGTGTCGTAGATGCGTTGAGTCACGCCCCAAGCTTACCGTTTGCGTTCTCGGGGTCCCGTGAATGTTGCGATTGAGCGCGAGCTATGCAATCTCTCCAGAGAAGAAGAACTGCATCTGCCTCGAGACGCCCACCGCATGATCGCCGAAACGCTCGTGGTAGCGGCTGGCGAGCGTGGCGTCGACGAGCCCGAGAGCGTCAGCGTTCACCTTGTCGCTGAGCATCTTCGTAAAGACCTTCGCGTGCAGCTTGTCGAGGTCGTCCTCGAGGTCGCGGATCTCCAGGATGATCGCCGGATCCTGCTCGCGCAACAACCGCACAACGGCCTCGGCCATCTCCACGTCGAGCGCGCCCATCTTCGTGAAGGTCTTCCGCAGCCCCTTCGGGATCGCGCTGTCCGGGTAGCGGTAGCGCGCGAGCTCGGCGATGTGCTCGGCGAGGTCGCTCATCCGCTCGAGCTCCGAACTCATGCGCAGCGACGCAACGACGAGGCGAAGATCCGATGCGACCGGTGACTGCCGAAGCAGGATGTCGAATGCGAGTTCATCGAGGGCGAGCGCGAGCGCGTCTACCTCGTCGGAACGCTCGATGACGTTTTCGGCAAGTTCGGCATCCGAGCTTCCGAAGGCGGTGGTCGCCTCGGAGATCGATGCTTCGACGAGCTCTGCCATCAGAGCGAGCCGCTCCTGCAACTCACTCAGCGACTGCTGGAATACTGCGCGCATGGTGTCCTTTCGTGGCCAACCTCTTACGTACTTACTTTCGCTTCCCCCGGTGAACTACCCGTCACTACAAGGTAAACAGTGGACGAACTCTTCACTACCTCGTGCGCGGATGGATCGCTCCCGTTTACGATGAAGACATGCTCCCGCTTGCCGAGCTCCCGAAGCTCCATGGCCTCCCCGAGACCGCGACCGCGATTCTCGACGGGCTCGACGTGTTCGCTGTCATCCTCGACCGCAACCTCACTGCCGTCTATGCGAATGCCGTCGCGCGCCGCAGCGAGACCCCAACCGAGCTCGGACTGCTCCGCACACGAGAGTTTCAGCAGCGCGCGCAGCACGTCCTCGCGACCGGCACGCCCTCCCACCGTGATCCACATCCCGATGATCCCGGAGCTCCGGTGCGCACGCACGTCATCCGGGTCGAAGCGAACTTCGTGGTTGTCATCGCGGAGGATCTCGGCGAGGAACAGCGACTCACCGCTATGCGCCGCGACTTCATCGCAAACGTCTCGCACGAGCTGAAGACGCCGATTGCCGCAGTCGGGCTACTCTCAGAAGCTGTGCGGGAGGCGGCAGACGATCCCGAACTCGTGCGGGAGTTCGCGTCGAGTCTCGTGAAAGAATCCAAGCGACTTGCCGATCTGTCCCGCGACATTATTCAGCTCTCCGAAGCGCAATCGACGCTGCGCCCCGAGCACCTCGACGAGGTTGACCTCCGCGCCGTCGTCGACGAGGAGATCGATGCGCACGAGAGCTTTGCCGAGCGCCGCGGCGTCGACCTGTTCTTCGTCGACAGTTCGAATCCGAAGCGGACTGCCGCGATTCAGGGGCGCGCGAGCGCAATCTCGAGCGCGGTCGCGAACATCCTCAGCAACGCCATCAGGCACTCCCCCGAGGGCGCGTCGGTGCGGATCCGCATCGCGCACAAGAAACGACACTTCACCATCACCATCACCGACACCGGCCCGGGAATCGCGCCAGAGCACCTCGAGCGCATCTTCGAGCGGTTCTACCGTGTCGACGGCGCCCGCAGCCGCGAGGACGGCGGGACCGGTCTCGGGCTCAGCATCGCGAGACACTCCCTCCGGGCACACGGTGGCGATGTCACGGTGCGTTCGACCCCCGGCGAAGGCTCACGATTCACACTCTCTTTCCCACTCAACGACATTCCGAAGAAGAAGCGCGCAAAACGCGTGAAGCGCACGCGCAAGGCCCTGCAGCAGCTCACAGACACGAAAGGACGCGCGTAGTGTCCCCAAACATCCTCCTCGTCGAAGACGAAGAGTCCATCTCCAAGCCGCTCGCGTTCCTCTTGGAACGCGAGGGATACAGCGTCACAGTCGTCGATGACGGAAACGACGCTGTGCGAGCGTTCAACGCGGACGGCGCCGACCTGGTGCTCCTCGATCTCATGCTGCCCGGGCTCCCCGGCACCGAGGTCTGCCGCGAGATCCGGCTGCGCTCGCAGGTGCCGATCATCATGCTCACCGCCAAGGACAGCGAAATTGACATCGTCGTGGGGCTCGAACTTGGCGCCGACGACTACGTGACCAAGCCATACTCGACCCGCGAGCTGCTCGCGCGCGTGCGTGCTGCGCTGCGCCGTGCGGTCCCGGCAGACGAGCCCGAGACCGACGACGACGGTGGCGCGCTCGACTCGCACGGCATCCGCCTCGACACCGATCGGCACACCGTCACCGTTCGAGGCACAGAGATCGCGATGCCCCTGCGTGAGTTTGAGCTCCTCGAACTCCTCATGCGGCACAGCGGACGCGTGCTCACCCGGGGCCAGCTCATCGATCGGGTCTGGGGCAGCGACTATTACGGCGACACGAAGACACTTGACGTGCACGTGAAGCGTGTGCGCTCGCGCATCGAGGAGGAGCCGGCGCAGCCGAAGCTCATCTCTACGGTGCGTGGTGTCGGCTACCGCTTCGGGTAACGCACACCCAGCAACGCAAACGGGCGCCCAGCGAACATTCGCTGGGCGCCCGTTCTGTCTAGCGCGAGGGCTAGATCAAGTCCGTTGTTAGCCGACCTTTGTGGCGTCTGCTGCGATCTGCGAAACGCGCTTGGTGAAGTCCTCGACCGACTCGCCAGCGGCCTCTGCGGCCTCAGCGATCTGTGCTTCGGTCATGTCCGCGAGATCCTCGGCGTTCATCTCAGCAAGCTGGCCAGCGCCGGCAGCAAGAACGTAGCCCTGGTACTCCTTGAGCGTTCCGTCAAGCAGCGGGATGAACTCGACCAGGTCGCCTGTGCCGTTGATCGTAAAGTACGTCTTCACGGTCTGGCCCGCCTGCAAGCCATCGAGAGCGGTGACGAGGAGCTCGTCGTCGGTCTCGGGGTTGCCGAACGACGTCGTGCCTGCGGGAGCCTCGAAGTCGAGCGTCGCGTCAGCGGACTCACTCTTCATGTTGAGCGAAACCTGAGCGGGGGCACCCGTGTTGTTCACCGAGGTGAACACGAGGTTGAAATTCTCGCCAGCCTCGTCGGCGACAAGCATGATGTTGCGAAGTGCGACGCCTTCCGAGGTGACCTGTACGCCGTCACTCGGCGCGTACTCGACGCCGGTAGCGTTATGCGCGATGAGGCTGCACCCGCTCATGCCGAGCGTGAGCGCTGCTGCAAGTGCGAGTGAAGCGGCGATCCGATTCTTCAAGAGGGCCTCCGAGCCGTGGATGAACTGAAACGTGCGCGCCCGAAGCACGCAGACCTACGTCAATACTATCCCCAGTGCGGGGCCGTCGCGACTCGAGCCTGGCCGAGTCGCAAGATACACCGGGCTCCCGACAGCGAGCTGTGGTATTCTAGTGGTTGGTTTAACACAAGGAGCAACTCGATGCAATTTGAGGTCGGAGAGACCGTCGTCTACCCCCACCACGGCGCAGCCAAGATCATCGAGGTGAAGAAGCGCAAACTCGGTGGCGAGGAAAAGCTCTTCCTGAAGCTTCAGGTCGATCAGGGAGACCTGACGATTGAGGTGCCCGCAGAGAACTGCGATCTCGTCGGCGTTCGCGACGTGATTGATCAGGAGGGCCTCAAGGAGGTGTTCGAGGTGCTTCGCACCCCGTTCACCGAAGAGCCCACCAACTGGTCACGCCGTTTCAAGGCGAACACCGAGAAGCTTGCTTCCGGAGATGTCATCAAGGTGTCGGAGGTCGTTCGTGACCTGTGGCGCCGCGACCAGGAGGTGCGTTCGCTTTCCGCTGGAGAGAAGCGCATGCTCGCCAAGGCCCGTCAGATTCTCGTGTCCGAGCTCGCGCTCGCGGAGAAGACTGACGAGGAGAAGGCCGGCATGATCCTCGACGAGGTTCTCGCCTCGTAACCGTCGCATCCCAAGAATGTTGCGCTGCGTCGCAAGCTGAGGGCCCCGAACGTGCATCCACGTTCGGGGCCCTCAACTATTTCCAGAATGGCCTCCCCAGGCGGCCGCCCGGCCGCCGTTCGGGTTCGTCAAGCCAACCGCAGTTGCTCTGGCAGTGGATCCTGCAACGTCCGTCGCGAGTTGAACAGGCGAGGATGGCCGTAGTCTGCAAAGCTCACAGTGACCTCGCGAGGCCGCGCCTCGATGATCTGAGCAGTCACCCATGTATCCCCTTCGCGAACCTCCCACCGTTCTGCGAGATATCCGAGGCCGTGGTCCAAGATGTATTGGGTAGCAGCCTCCTCCGCACGTGCCTCCGCGAGTGGCAGGCCGAACACCGCGCACGGTGTCCACAGCCCGGTCGCCGTCCGTCTAACGACTCCGATGAGCTCGCCGTCATCGCGTCGCACTTCGCGTGTCTGATCGTCGTGCGGTGTCACGTGATTCTCCTGTCTCTCATGCTTCGACTCGGTGCTTGGGGCGCGTATCGCGGCGCCTCACTCCTTGGTGCGGTGCCCGGTGGTGAGCCACTCCGCCGAACGCCCCCAGAGCGCGTCCTTGAAGCGCTCGTGGAACACTCCGAGGTGTCCGATCTCGGAGACACCGAGCTCTGCGGGTTCGAGCGCGCAGCGCTCGACAGAGGCTGCTGGTAGGTATTCGAGCAACCGCTCAATTGCAGCCTCGGTCGCGAAAGGGTCGTCTGTTGCGGCGACCGCGAGGACGTCGAACTCGAGCTCCGCGACGCGCTCCATCACGATTTGGCCGTCACGCCCAATCGTGTCGGCAAAGTTGGCCCTCCCCCGAGCCCAGTCGAAGGCCACACCGCGCGGCATATCTTCCAGCCACCCGAGGCGCCGCCCCGGGAAGTACCCGGTGACTGCGGCAATCGTCGGCATCGTGACGTGCCATTGCCAGAATGCACGCGGGCTTCGGGCAGCGTAGTCAGGCCAGTGCGCGTGCTGGGCGCCCACCATGAGGAGCCGCTGGATTGCGGGCGCGCGAGGAGCCAGACACACTCCCAGGCCGCCGAAGCTGTGGCCGACCCCGACGAGCTGGCGCCCTGGCCCGTCTTCTAATGCCCATGCAATGACGGCATCGATGTCGAGCGTGCCCCACTCGTGCCACCGCGTCGCCATGCCACGCAGCCCGGCTGCACCACCCGCGGGTGCGGAGCGGCCGATACCGCGGTAGTCAGCGACGACTGCCCGGAAACCCCGCGAGGCGAGATACTCGGCGTAGCGCCAGTAGTAAGAGGCCTTCGCTCCGGTTGCGGTCGTGATAACCGCCGTCATGCCGAGGTCCGTCGCCTGGCTCGGCGCGAATGACCGCGCTGCGAGTCGGTATCCGTCGGCGCATTCGATCGCGACGTCTGTCCCGGGCCGCTGGTCGATCGCGGTGTTTGGTCGGCGTTCGGCGTTCCCTCGGCTCTGAGTCACGGCACCTCCAACAGTGTGGGGCCATGCTAGTCGAGTGCCCTCCGAGTGCGCAGAGAAGCCGCCCCGCCAGCACGGCGCAGGCACAGCGCCAGCACAACCCCAGCACAACCCCAGCACAACCCCAGCACGGCGCAGGCACATAGATCTGGGATCGTCGGTTGCTATGCCTTACCTCCACCGAAGCGGCATATCTACCGTCGATCCCAGATCGAACGTCGCGCGAAAGGCGGCTACCGGAGCCCCGCGCAGGGGGGGGGCTACCGGACCCCCGAGCGAAGGGGCGGCTACCGGAGCCCGCGAAAGAGGGCTACCGGAGCCCCGCGCATGGGGGCCTACGCGAAGAGCGCGGGCACCTCCGACAGCGCAACCTTGTCCTTCGTGCCAGCCGCACGGTCCCACACCTCGGCGAAGCCCTCCGCGGCATCGCGGCCGACGACAACAACGCGGGGCACCCCGATGAGCTCAGCATCACCGAACTTCACGCCGGGTGACACCTTCGGGCGGTCATCGAACATGACCTCGACGCCGCCAGCTGCGAGCGTACTCACGAGCGACTCGGCAATCTCGAGAATCGCGGGATCCTTGCCCGTTGCGACAACGTGCACGTCAAACGGCGCGATGTTCCGCGGCCAAACGAGACCGCGGTCGTCGTTGTTGATCTCAGCGAGCGCCGCGAGAATACGGGTGACGCCGATGCCGTAGGAGCCCATGGTGACGGTGACGAGCTTGCCGTTCTCGTCGAGCACTTTGAGCCCGAGCGCCTCAGCGTACTTGCGGCCGAGCTGGAAGACGTGGCCGATCTCCATGCCGCGGGCGGTCTCGATGGGGCCCGAGCCGTCGGGAGCGGGGTCACCTTCTCGCACCGTAGCAATGTCTGCAACGCCATCGGCGGTGAAATCGCGGCCTGCGACGAGGAACGCGACGTGCTTCTCGTGTTCGTTCGCACCGGTCACCCACTGAGTGCCGGGCACCACACGAGGATCGAGGAGGTACTTGACGCCGCTCGAGCTCTCAAGCCCGAGCACGGGGGCGCCGGCAACGCCGGGCCCGATGTAGCCCTTCACGAGCCCCGGGTGCTTCGCGAAGTCGGCGGCGGTTGCCGGCTCCACCTCACAGTTGGGGAACGCCACCTCAACGCGCTTCATGTCGGCGTCGCGATCGCCGGGAATCCCGATGACGACGAGCGAGCGCTCACCTTCGAGATCGGTGACCGCGAGCACGACGTTCTTCAGCGTGTCTGCGGCGGCCCAGGGGCGGCCATCCTCGCGCGGCATGACCGCGTTCGTGTGTGCGACGAGCGTTTCGATCGTCGGGGTATCGGGTGAGTCGAAGACCTGGGCCTCCGGCAGCCCCTCGGTGGGGAGCGCCTCGGGCACCGGCGTCGAGTACGCCTCGACGTTGGCCGCGTAGCCGCCTGCCGAGCGCACGAAGGTGTCCTCGCCGATCGCGATCGGCAGCAGGAACTCTTCCGATCGTGACCCGCCCATCGCGCCGGCGTCAGCCGACACGATGACGTAGTCGAGCCCGAGGCGCGTGAAGATGCGCTCGTAGGCGTCACGCTGCTTCTGGTAGCTCGCGTCGAGCCCCTCATCGGTGGTGTCGAAGGAGTACGCGTCCTTCATCGTGAACTCGCGCCCACGCAACAGGCCAGCGCGGGGGCGCACCTCGTCACGGTACTTGTCTTGGATCTGGAAGAGCTGCAGCGGCAGGTCCTTATAGGACGTGACGATGTCTTTCACGAGGACCGTGAACGCTTCCTCGTGCGTGGGAGCGAGGAGGTGGTCGGCGCCGTGCCGATCCTGCAGGCGGAACATGTCGTCGCCGTACTCTTCCCAACGACCGGTCGCCTCATACGGCTCGCGTGGCAGCATTGCGGGGAAGTGCACCTCGTGGGCGCCCGCCGCTGCCATTTCCTCGCGCACGATCTGCTCGATCTTCGCCTTCACCCGCAGGCCAAGTGGCAGCCACGCGAACACGCCCGGTGACTGGCGCCTGATGTAGCCGGCGCGCAGGAGCAGTTTGTGGCTCCGCGCCTCCTCGTCAGAGGGGTCTTCGCGCAGAGTCTTGAGAAAGTATGAGCTGAGCCGTGTGATCACTCTCCCATGCTAGCCGTAGGCTGAGCATATGCCCGTCAGATTGCACAGGCGTTCCCGTGTATTCGCCGCCGTCGGTGTCTTCGCCGTGCTCGCGCTCGCTGCGATCCTGCGTTTTTGGGCGCTCGGCAGGCCGGGCACGCTCGTGTTTGACGAGATCTACTACGTGCGGGACGCGATCACGCAGCTCGCGCACGGCTTTACGACAAGCTGGCCCGACGACGATCCACTCATGGGCGCGGGCTACCTCGCGGACCCCTCGTTCTCGGTGCACCCGCCGCTCGGAAAGTGGGTCATTGCGCTCGGCCTTGCGGTGTTTGGTGAGGGCTCGGGGTGGGGCTGGCGGGCTGCGGTCGCACTCACGGGCGTCGCGACGGTCGGGCTCACGATGCTGCTCGGGTGGCGGATCAGCCGCAGCAGTGTCGTGGCGATCCTCGCCGGCCTGTTCCTCGCGATCGACGGCGTGCATGTGGTGCTCACGCGGGTCGGCCTACTCGATGGCGCGCTCACCCTCTTCGTGGTGCTCGGGGCCTTGCTCATGTGGTGTGACCATGTCTGGGTGATGCGGCGGAGCCGGTTCACGAAGCGTGGGCTCACGGTGATGTGGGCCAGACCGTGGCTGTTTGCAGCAGCCGCCGCGTTCGGGTGCGCGGCATCGGTGAAGTGGTCGGGCCTGTATCCGCTCGCCGCCTTTCTCCTACTCACTGCGGCTCGTGACGCCTTCGTTCGGGTGGTTGCCGCGCGGGAGGCCCGTCGCCGTCTCGGGCTCACGGCAGACCTCGGCCTGCACCGGCAGGCGAGCCCGGCAAGAGCCTGGGGCCGCGCCGCGCGTCAGGCACTCGCAACCGGACTCATCGCCTTGCCGACCGCAGCCGCCGTGTACGTCGCGAGCTGGGCGGGGTGGATCGTGACCTCTGGCGGGTGGGGCCGCGACAGCGCCCCCTGGCCCGTGGCGCTCTGGCAGTACCACGTCGACATGTTTGCGTGGCATTCAACCCTGTCGGCGCCGCACCCGTACCAGGCGCACCCGCTCACGTGGCCGCTCGGCCTCCGGCCGACCGCGATGTATCAGGAGTCGTTCGCGAACGGAGCAACGGCGGCAATCTCGCCACTGCCCAACCTCATCGTCACTTGGGGCGGCGTACTCGCGCTTCTTGTGCTCGCGTGGTGGATCATCCGTGCACTCCGTGTGCCTCGGCGACTCGTCCGCGGCGATGGCAGGCTCGGTGCGGGTGCATACGCCGCCGCGTTCGTGATCACCGGCTATCTGTCGGGCTGGTTGCCGTGGGTACTCACGTTCTCGCGGTCTGCGGTCTTCCAGTTTTACGCGGTCGTCCTCACTCCGTTTGCCGCGCTCGCGCTCGCGCTGGTGATCGGAGTGATCTGTCGGCGTCGCGGCGACGTCGAAACGGTAGCCGGGCGCAGGATAGCGGTCGGAGTGTTTGTGGCTGTGGCGGTCGTCGTCTCGCTGCTGTTCTTCCCCGTCTGGTCAGGAATGCCCGTACCCGACTGGTTCTGGCGGTGGCACCTGTGGCTGCCGGGCTGGGCGTAGCGAGGGCAACAGGCTCGGCCCGGTGCGTGTGGCGCACCGGGCAGAGCCTGACCGTCAGCCGTTCGTGGGGAACCCGAGGTCCAACTGCGATTCGCTCGCTTCGAGCCAGCGCGACGTCACGACCTTGCGGCGGGTGTAGAAGTTGAAGCTCTCCGGCCCATACATGTGGGTGTCACCGAACAGCGAGTCCTTCCAGCCTCCGAACGAGAACGCTCCGATCGGCACCGGGATCGGCACGTTGATCCCTACCATGCCGACTTCGATGGCGACCTCAAACTGGCGTGCGCTCCGGCCGTCACGAGTAAAGATCGCCGTACCGTTGGCGAACTTGCTCGAGTTGATGAGCCGTACCGCTTCGTCAAACGTCTCCACTCGCACGACGGCGAGCACGGGGCCAAAGATCTCCTCGTCGTACACCCGCATGCCGGGCCGCACATTGTCGAGGAGGGACACCCCGACGAAGAAGCCGGCTTCCGGGAGATCCTGCGTGCGACCGTCGACGACGATCGTCGCGCCCTCGCCCTCGGCGCCGTCCACGAACTCGAGTACGCGATCCTTCGCTGCCTGCGTGATGAGTGGCCCCATGTCGCTCGTCGCGTCACGGCCGTCCCCCACGCGCAGCGTGCGAGCACGCTGCGCGAGTTTCTCGACGAGCGCGTCGGCGATGTCACCAACGGCGACCACGACGGAGACCGCCATGCAGCGCTCCCCAGCTGAGCCGTATGCGGCCGACACCGCAGCATCTGCCGCCGCGTCGAGATCGGCGTCGGGCATAACGACCATGTGATTCTTCGCGCCACCGAGCGCCTGCACTCGCTTGCCGCGGGTCGCCGCGGTCTCGTAGATGTACCTGGCAATCGGGGTCGAGCCAACGAACGAAATCGCCCGCACCTCGGGGTGCTCGAGCAGCGCGTCGACAGCTTCTTTGTCGCCGTTCACGACGTTGAGCACGCCTGGCGGGAGCCCGGCCTCGGTGAACGCCTCAGCGATCCAGATCGCGGCCGAGGGGTCGCGTTCGCTGGGCTTCAGGATGACAGCGTTCCCAGCCGCGATCGCCGTGGTGACCATCCAGAGCGGCACCATCGCAGGGAAGTTGAACGGGGTGATGCAGGCGACGACGCCCAGGGCTTGGCGGCGCTGCAGCACGTCAATGCCAGACGCCACCTGCTCCGCCGCCTCACCCTTCATATGGTGGACGAGCCCCGCGCAGAACTCGACGTTCTCGAGGCCGCGGGCTACCTCCCCCGCAGCGTCAGACAGCACCTTGCCGTGTTCGCTCGTAATGATGGCAGACAGTTCGTCAGTGCGGGCCTCGATGATCTCGCGCAGCTTAAACATCACTCTCGCGCGCTTCGCCGAGCCAAGCTGACTCCACGAGCGCTGCGCCTCGCTCGCGACCTGCACCGCGGAGTCGACGAACTCGGTCGACGCGAGCTGCACGCGCCCCTGCTCTGCCCCGGTCGCCGGCTGGAAGATGCCGGCGCTGCGGTCGCCGCCGGCGAGGCGGGCGCCGCCAACATAGTGACCAATCGTGTACGTCATCGTGATACGCCCTCTGTCTGAGTGTCGAATTCTGGATCGTAGCCAGCAACCTTCCCGTCCGGCGAAGAGTACTTCACCACGAGGCTGCAATCTTTGTGTCCGAGCCCCTCAGCGATCAGCCGATCGAGCTGAGCCATCGCTGCCTGGGCACCGGGAAGCGCGACACCGCGGTCGGCGCCTGCCTGCACCGCAAGACCGATGTCTTTGCGTGCGAGGTCCGCGCTGAAGGTCGCGTCGAAGTTCTGGTTCGCCGCGGCACGCTCAACGATGCCGGGTACCGGGTACCAGGTCTGCTGCGGCCAGGAGTTGCCTGACGACGCGGTGACCACGTCCCAGAACACCTGCGCGTCGAGGCCGAGCTGCTCGGCAAGCTGCGACCCTTCCGCACAGGCCTGCTGCGCGATGAAGAGCATCATGTTATTCGCGATCTTCGCTGCGATGCCGGTGGTCGGCCCACCCGTCGCGAAGATATTGCCTGCCATCGGCGCGATGAGCTCACGGACGCGCTCGACGGCTGCGGCATCACCGCCCAGCATGAACGCCAGCGTGCCGTCGGCTGCGCCGGCGGTGCCGCCGGAAACCGGGGCGTCAACAAAGGCAATCCCGCGTTCCTGGGAGCCGGTGTGGCACCAGCCAGAGGTGTCGAGGTCAACGGTTGAGGAGTCGAAAAGCACGGCGCCCTGCTTGGCGTTCGCCCAAATGCCGTCTGGCCCGTCGTACACGGCACGCACGTGCTCGCCCTTGGGCAGCATCGTGATGACGGCGTCGGCATTAGCGACCGCGGCGGCGACCGATGCCGCCGGGGTCACGCCGACGGCGACGGCCTGGGCCATCGCGGCCTCGTTGGGGTCAACGCCGAACACGCTGTGTCCTGCATCGATGAGGTGTCTAGTCATGCGGGAACCCATGTTCCCTAAGCCAATCCAAGCGATCGTAGCCACGATGTCCTCCTTGACGTCGGTTGTGTATCTTCATCATCGCCACCTTCCGAATGAGAATCAATACACAGAAGCACCCCAATATTGCAATCCATCCGTGCATTGATGCACAATGGCGACATGCGACATTTGCGACCTGACCTCCAGCCTGAGGCTCTCATGACGTTCCTCGCGGTCGCACGACTCGGCAGGTACACGGCAGCTGCCGATGCCCTCGGCGTCAACCACTCGACCGTCTCCCGCCGACTTGCGTCGCTGGAGGCCAGCCTCGGCGATCGCGTGCTGGTGCGCACCCCGAGCGGCTGGGAACTCACTGAGCTGGGCCAGCGGGCGATGATCGCTGCCGAGGAGATGGAGGCTGCCATCGGCCGCCTCGCCGCCCACGATCGTCCCAGCACGATCTCCGGCCTCGTCCGTGTCGCGACGCCAGACGCATTCGGCTCAACCTGCGCGATCCCGGCATTTGTTGAGGTCCAGCGCCGTCACCCAGATGTCGCATTCGAGGTGATCGCGGCGACTCAGCGAGTGCGTCAGCACCGCTCCGGCGTGGACATCGAGATCGTCGTGGGCAAACCGAGCGTGAACAACGCTTCGGCGCTGCGACTCTCCAGCTACCGGCTCGCGCTCTTCGCTACACCGGAGTACCTCGCAGAGCACGGGACCCCACGGTCTGTAGCCGAGCTGGAAGAGCATCGCCTCATTTTCTATGTCGAATCGGCCCTCCAGGTTGACGACCTCGATGCGGCGCATCGCGGACTGCCGATCGGGAAACCGAGCATCAGTTCAACGAGCGTGTTCGCGCACGTGTCCGCCACGCTGGAGTCCGCGGGCATCGGGATCCTCCCCGACTACCTCACCCACGCCCACCCACACCTCGTTCGCGTGCTCGCCGACGAATACGGCCACGACATCGACTACTGGGCGGTCGCCCGCGAGGAGGCGCTGCGCAAGCCTGCTGTAGCGCTCACGCTCCAGGCGCTCATCGACCACGCGCAACAGCATCATCTCGACATACGTGCCGCGGCGAACAGCGCGTAGGGCCCCACCACTGCCTCGAACGAGGCCTGCCGGTGGAGCCCTTCCGCCCTGTCTCGCGGGCGTTCCGTTACTCGAAGCGCGCGCGGTCGATCCGGTCGAGCTCCTTGAGGTCGATGCCCTTCGTCTCGCGCAGTGACACGACCGCGATGAGCGTGATGCAGCAGGCGATCGCGAGATAGATCGCGATCGGCACGCTGGACCCCGTCCGCTTGAGCAGCTCAGCGGCGATGATCGGTGCGACGGAGCCCGCGACGATCGAGGTGACCTGGTACCCGAGCGACACCCCGGAGTAGCGCATCCGCGTCGGGAACATCTCGGCCATAATCGCCGGCTGTCCGGCGTACATCATGCCGTGGCAGACCAGGCCGATCACGATTGCGCTCACGATCACGACCGTGTTCTCCGTCTCGAACATCGGGAAGGCGATGAAGCCCCAGCCGGCCGAGAGCGCCGCGCCAAGCCCGTAGACCACCCGTCGGCCAATAATGTCTGCGAGGCGTCCAATGAGCGGGATCACGATGAACTGCACCGCGTGAGCGATGAGCAGGAAGCCGAGAATCGGCGTCGTTTCCATGCCCACGTGGATCGAGAGATACGTGATCGAAAACGTCACGACGAGGTAGTACATGATGTTCTCCGCGAACCGGAGCCCCATTGCCGTGAACACCTGTCGGGGGTAATAGCGGAAGACCTCGACGAGACCGTTCGTGCGCTTCTCGGTGACGACCTCGATCGCCTGCGACTCGGTGAAGATCGGGGCGTCAGTCACCTTGGTGCGAACGTAGTAGCCGACAGCGACAATAACGACCGACAGCCAGAAGCCGATCCGCCAGCCCCACGACAGGAACTGCTCGTCGGTGAGCACACCCGAGAGCACCCACAGCACGATCGTCGCAAGGAGGTTGCCGAGCGGGAGCGCAGCCTGCGGCCAGCTTGCCCAGAAGCCGCGACTCTCCTTCGGTGCGTGCTCGGCAACGAGCAGCACGGCGCCGCCCCACTCGCCGCCGACCGCGAAGCCCTGGAAGAACCGCAGCGTGACGAGGAGCGCCGGCGCCCAGTAGCCAATGGTCTGGAAGGTCGGCAGGCAGCCCATCAAGAACGTACTCACGCCCACCATAATGATGGCGACCTGGAGGAGATTCTTCCGGCCGTATTTGTCCCCGAAGTAGCCGAAGACGACGCCGCCAAGCGGGCGCGCGATGAATCCGACCGCGTAGGTCACGAAGGCTGCGATGACCCCGTCGAGGGGCTCGTCGGTCTGCGGGAAGAAGATGAGGTTGAAGACGAGCGTTGCCGCCGACGTGTACAGAAAGAACTCGTACCACTCGACGACAGTGCCCGCCATCGAAGCGACGACGACCCTCCTGAGTGCCCCCATCTTTCCAGTGGGTTCTGTGCGCTGCGTATCTACCGACATTGCTACCTCCTTGTAGCTCAGACCAACGTCCACGTCTTCACCGAACGTGAGTTCAGTCCCATCGTGGTGGACACCGATGCACCCCGCAACGCCTCTTACCGCACGGCTCATGCGCAAATATGCACACTTGGCCCGGCTGCCTGTGCGCACCACGCGCAAGGGCTGGGACGATCTTCGATCGCCCCAGCCCTCCGGTTCTCTACCTGCGCAGTCGTTACACCTTGCTGAGGTCGATGCCCCGTGTTTCCGGCATCCGGGTCACCGCGATGAACGTGACGCAGCACAGAACAATGACGTAGACGTTGGACATCCACCCCAGGTCGAGGCTGTTGAACAGCTGGTTCAGGTAGGGAGCCGACCCACCGAAGACCGCAACCGAGAAGCCGTAGGCAATACCGATGTTCCGCGTGCGTGTTGCCGTTGGGAACAGCTCTGACATGTAGCTCGACAGGAGAGCCCCGGCGGCGCCGACGATGAGCAGCGCGATTGCGGCGGCCACGAACAGTGTCCACGCCTGGTCACTGATGAGGCTCATGAGCGGGAACTGGGCGACCGCCATCGCGATCGCAAAGCCGTACAGCAGTGGCTTGCGCCCGATTCGGTCCGAGAGCTTGCCCCAGAACGGCAGTGCCACGCAGGCGATGACCTGGGCGAGCACGATTGCCCAGTAGGCGGACTGCGTCGGCATTCCACGCTCGACAATCGCATACGTCGAGACGTACGAGCTCCAGGTGTAGTGCGCGGCGGTGATTCCGGTCACCATCGCGACAAGCAACAGTACTGCGGTGAGCTGGCTCTTCGGCCGCCCCGCAATGGCGGCGGCGGTCATCTTCGTTGCCGGCTCCCCGTCGTCGACGAGCAGTTCCTGCACCGCCTCTTCAGCGAACACCTCAGACTCGATCATGTTGCGGCGCAGCCACAGGGCGACGAGCGCGAGTACCGCCCCGAGGAGGAAGGGAATCCGCCAGCCCCACGCGGCAACCTCGGACTCCGCGAGCACGTTGGTGATCGCGCCGCCGAGCGTGTAGGCGATGATCGTGCCACCAAAGATCGCGATAAAGACGACGCTGCCCCACTGGCCGCGCTTATGCCGGGGTGCGATCTCGGCGATGTAGGAGTTCGCGGTCGCCGATTCTCCGCCGTGCGCGAAGCCTTGGATCATGCGTGCGAGCAGGAGGCCGACGGAAGCCCAGATGCCCACCTGCGAGTATGAGGGCATGAGCCCGATGGCGACCGAGGCGATCGCCATGGACAGCATGGTGGTCACGAGCACAAATTTGCGCCCCTTTCGGTCGGCGATGATGCCGAACAGCAGCCCTCCGAGCGGACGCATGAGGAAGCCGACCGCGAACACCGCAAAGGTCGCCAGCAGCGCAGAGACGGGGTTGTCGGGGTTGAACATCATGCCCGCGATGAACGGCGCGAATACGGCGTATGCGCTCCATTCGTACCATTCAAGGACCTGGCCGACGCTGCTCGCGACCATTGATTTCCGATGAGCGGCACTCACCTGGTGCTTCGAGGTACCTGTCCGGCCCTCTGCTGTCTGCGTAGTCATCACACTGCTCCTTTGCATCTGTTGACTGTGATCCGCGCCAGCTGGCGGGATCGTTGGGGTGCGCGGGCTGGCCTGCGGCCGAGCTTCGCTGGGTTACTCGCGCAGTGCGAGACGCTGTATTTTGCCTGTTGCGGTCTTGGGGAGGTCGTCGAGGATCACGACTTCGCGTGGCGCCTTGTAGCTTGCGAGTTTCTGCTTCACCGATACGCGAATCTGCTCGGGTGTCGCGTCGCTGCCGGCCTGCAACGAGACGAAGGCGATGACTTCTTCGCCGCTGTATGAATTCGCCCTGCCAATCACCGCGGCCTCACGTACTCCGGGGAACTCGTAGAGCACGTCTTCGACCTCGCGCGGCCAGACTTTGTAGCCGGACACATTGATCTGGTCCTTTTTGCGGTCGACAAGGTACACCCAGCCGTCACCATCAACGAAGGCGATGTCCCCGGTTTTTAGCCAGCCTTCGACAAGCGTTGCCGCGGTCGCCTCCGGCTTGTTGAGGTACTCGGAGGTGATACTCGGCCCACTGATTTCAAGCTCGCCGAGCGTACCCGCCGTAGCGAGTCTGCCCTCCGCGTCGCGGATCCGCACACGGACGCCCGACATCGGCAGCCCGATTGCGAGCGTGCCGGTGGCGTCGTCGACCGGCGCCTCACGCGTCACGGGCACCGCGATGCAGGCCGAGGCCGTCTCGGTCATGCCGTAGACGTTGCGAATGTAGTGGCCGAAGCGTTGCGCGAATCGCTCGACAGTTTTCGGCGGCACCGGGGCGCCCCCGGAGAACACTGTGCGTAGCGAGCGCATCTCGGCCACACCGCCGTGCGGCAAGTCGAGGAGCGCGTTGTACGCGGTGATGGATCCGCAGATGTGGTGAACCTCGTAGTCAGTGACGGCCTCGATGAAGTGTTCGGGAGTGAGTCGGCCGATGAACACAAGCTCGGCTCCAGACACCAGCGCCATCGTTGCGGTCGCCACCGCGCCGGTGATGTGAAAGAGGGGTGCGACCGCGAGCACCCGCTCCCCGGGTGCGACGTCGAACCACTGCCGCGTCGCCTCGGCGGTCGCGAGCAGGTTCCGGTGCGTCGCGATGGCGCCCTTCGGGTCACCGGTGGTGCCCGAAGTGTAGGTGAGCAGCGCTGGGCTCTCTGCCGATACCTGGACGGGGCGGGGCATCTGCCCTCGGTGGGCGTTGATGAGCCCGAACAGGTCGTTCGATGCCAGCGCTCCGGGCATCGGCCTGCCGAGCTCCCCTGGGACGCGGTTGTCTCGGTCTGTCACCTCGTAGTCGCGGGTGGTGAGCACCCAGGCCGGGGCGAGGTCGCCCAGTTCGCGCATGGTTTCCTCGACGACGCCCGTAGTCCCCACGATCCCGACCGGACGCGCGTCAGCGAGAATCGTGGTGAGTTCCCGGAGCTTGTACATCGGGTTCAGCACCAACGCGACTGCACCAAGCCGCCAGAGTGCGAGCTGCACGAGCGGGAACTGGGGGATGTTCTGCAGTTGGATGCCGACGATGTCGCCCGGCCGCACGCCCTTCCCTTGGAGCCCTGCGGCGAGCGCGTTGGCAGCCGCATCCACGGTGCTCGCGGAGTAGGTCGAACCGAAGTACCGCATGGCTACCCCGTTGGGGTCGTTGGCGAGTCTGCTCTGCCACGCCTCGGTGAGCGTGTGGTGGGCGAGGTCCAACCCGGGGGTGACGTGGTCGGGGTACCACTGATGCCATCGTTCCAGCGCGTCGATCATCGTTGATCCTTACCTGCAATCCAATACGTCTCGTGCGGGATGATGCCCCGCCACACGCACCGACCGATCACTCGCTCGGTCGATACGTTTATTGTAATCACCACTCAGCCGCGGAAGCAACCCCCGGCCGCGCCCAGTTGCGCCCGAGCCCGCGGCATGCAATTCTGACACTCATGACCGAGTCCCACTTCCCGCAGCCCATCGTGTTTGACACCTGCTGCAGCGCTGCCCTCGCTTGCTTCGTGCGGAACGGCTTTCACGGAACCTCGATTCGCGAGATCGCGAGCGAGGCTGGCCTCTCGGTCCCCGGCCTGTATCATCACTACCCGTCGAAGGCGGCGCTGCTCGAGAAGCTCTGTGAGGTCTCGATGCACGAGCTGCACACCGCACTCATCCTGGCGCGGGAGTCGGCGACAACGACGCTCGGACGCTTCGATGCCCTCGTCGCGTGCTTGCTTGAGTTCCACGCGGAGTTCGGCGAAGTGGCCTTCGTTACCTACAGCGAGATCCGTTCGCTCCAGCCCGAGCCCCGCGAACAGCACATCGCGTCTCGCCGCGGCGTCGAGCAATACTTGATTGACGCCGTCACGGACGGAGCTGCCGAGGGCATCTTTGCGACGCCGGAACCGCGCCATGTCGCACGCGCCATCACGCACATCTGCTTGGGCGTTGCTCAGTGGTTTCGGCACGGTGGGCCGCTCAGCGTGGACGAGATCGTCGGCATCTACACCGAGATCAGTCGAGACACCGCCCGATACGTCCGATAGCCTCGGCTGCGCCCGCTCTCGCGTTCGCGGCCGAGGCCCGGATCGTGGCACACCGCGTTACCGCGTGAGGGCCCTCGCGGTCTCGAGGATCTGCGGCACCGCGTCTTCCAGCGTGTGCGCAAAGCTGTCGCCTGGTCGCTCTCCAGCGCGCCACCGAGTATAGATCGCTTCGAGAAATACCGAGGATTTCCAGAGAGCGAGCGTCTGGTACCACCGCAGGTCACTGACGTCGAGGCCGGTTCCGAGCGCATACCGCTCCACGAGCTCGTCCCGGGTGAGATAGCCGTCCTGTCTGGTCGCGCTCGTGAGTTCCATCACCGTGCCCTGCGATGTCCGGTCACTATAGGTCGCGACGAGATACCCCAGATCGGCGAGCGGGTCACCGAGGGCAGCCATCTCCCAGTCGAGAACCGCGAGCACACGGGGCGGCCCCTCGTGCCGAAACATCACGTTTCCGAAGCGGTAGTCGCCGTGGACGAGTGCCACGCGCTGTGGGGCGGGGAGATGTCGCTCGAGCCACTGCGAGAGCTCGGCCTGGAGCGGTAGCTCTCGCCGCGACACCTGCCCGGCGAGGCTCGTGAAGGTCTTCACTTGACGCTCCAGATACCCCTCGGGGCGGCCGAATGATCCGAGCCCTGCCCGCTCCAGATTGACACCGTGCAGCTCGACGAGCGTGTCCACGAGCGCCTGAGAGGCCCGCCTGCGCCCCTCGACGGTGTCGAAGGCCGCGGGCGTTGTATCGAGCACGATCGCACCGTCGAGGTACTCCATGAGATAGAACGGGACCCCAAGCACATCGGGGTCCTCACACACCGCGAGAATCCGGGGCACCGGAGCACCCACGCGGTGCAAGCCCTGCTGCACCGTCGCCTCGCGAATCATGTCGTGCGTGGACTTGGGCAGGGGCGGCCTGGGGCCGCGACGCAGCACCACACGCTCGCCTGAGCGCTCGATGAGGTAGGTAATGTTCGACTGGCCGTCACCGATCCGCTGCCAGGAGAGCGCCCCCTCCCCGATCCCGTGGGCATCGAGGAAGGCGGCGACCCGGTCAAGCACGAGCAGTGGCGGCATCGGGAGGTCAGCGGCGTCTTCGATCGTTGCGACGACCTCGATCCCGTCGGCGAGCGCGATCACTGCTGACCCCAGAGGTCCTCGCCGTGCTCGTCAACGACGTCGCGGCGGGGCTCCCCCGCTTCGACCTCACGTCGGCGTCGCGAGGAGGCTCGGCGGGAGATCGCCCATTTGTGGGTCTCGTTTGAGCCGTCGTAAATGCGGAAGGGCCGCACCTCGTTCGCATACGAGGCGAGGGGCAGCGCGTCGGTGACCCCGTCACCACCGCAGAGCTGGATCGCTCGGTCGATGATCCGGCCGATCGCATCGGAGCAGTGCACTTTTGCGATGCCTGAGAGCGCTGCTCCGGCCTTCGGATCACGTTCGAGCATCACGGCAGTGCGGTCGATGATCGCTTCGGACGTCGCGATGTCGATCTCGGACTGCGCGAGCATGTCCTGCGCAATGCCGAGTTCGCGCAGCTGCGACCCAAACAGCTCACGGTGCCCGGCCCGATCCAGCGCGATGTCCTGCGCGCGCTTGGCGAGGCCGAGCCAGCGCATGCAGTGCGTGAGCCTCGCCGGCCCCAGGCGCACCTGCGCGTATGCGAAGCCTTCGCCCGGTGCGCCAAGCACCGCGTCGTCGGGGACAACGCACTCCTCGAAGTAGACGTGCGGGTGTCCGCCCGCGATAGCGGTGTCGATCGCGTTGATCGGGTTTCCGATGCGCACGCCCGGATGGTCCATGTCGATGAGGAACATTGTCGCCCCGGCCGGGAAGCCCTCGGTCTCGACAGCTTCGGTGCGCGCCATCAAGATGCAGTATGCCGCTCCCTCCGCACCACTGATGAAGCGCTTGTGCGCGTTGATCTTCCAGCCGCCGGCGACGCGTTCGGCCGACGATTGGAGGGCGAGCGGGTCAGACCCGGCGCCCGGGTGCGGCTCGGTCATGCCGAAGCAGGAACGAACATCCCCCGCGCCGAGCGGCCGGAGGTATCGTTCCTTCTGATCCTCGGTCGCGATGAGCTCGAGCATATGCATGTTGCCCTCATCCGGCGCCATGCAGTTGAGCACGGCAGGCCCGATCGGCGAGTACCCGGCCTCGATGAAGATCGCGGGCCAGTGCTCAAGTGGCACGCCCTGCCCACCGTATTCGACAGCGAGGTGCGGCGCGAACACACCGGCGCGCTTCGCCTGCGCCATAAGGTCGAGACGGGTGTCATGGTCGAGGGTGGTGCCCGGCTTCGGTTCGGCCGGGATCACGACCGTGCGAATGAACTCGCGTGTCCGCAGCCGGAGCGCTTCAAATGGTTCGGGAAGCATGGTGGTCACGCTGCACCTCCTGTGGCGAGCAAGCCGCCGTCGAGAACGAGTGTTTGCCCCGAAACCCACGAGGCATCGGGTGAGACGAGATAGGCGACAGCGCCCGCGATGTCTTCCGGGGTACCCAGTCGCTGCATGGGGTAGCCGGCGGCAACGTCGGCCTCGCGCCCCTCATACAGCGCCTTCGCGAAGTCGGTTTTCACCACGGCCGGCGCGACGGCGTTGACGCGCACGTCCGGGCCGAGCTCGGCGGCCAGGGTCGTCGTCAGGTGCATCACCGCAGCCTTGGTCACGCCATACATGCCGATCCCGGGCGAGGGTGTCTTCCCTGTCACCGAGGAGAGGTTCACGATGGAACCGCCGTGCCCGGCGAAGCCGAGTGTCGGGTGGTGGTACGCCGCCTGCGCCCAGGCGAGCATCGACACGACGTTCACCTCGATGATCTTTCGGGCGGCGCCGAGATCGACGTCGATGAGCTTGCCATAGATCGGGTTGATGCCGGCGTTATTCACGAGCACGTCGAGCCGTCCCCACTGGGAGGCGACGCGATCCATCACCTCGGCCCGGTGGTCTGGGTCATCGGCTTTGCCAGGTACGACCATCACCTGCCCTTCCGGGAGGGTCTGCGCTGCATCGCGCAGTGCATCTTCGGTGCGCGCGGTGATGCAGACCTTCGCGCCGTCGGCGGCGAGCCGAGCCGCGATTGCGAGGCCAATTCCTCGGCTTGCCCCGGTGACAATCGCCACCTTGCCCGCGAGCGGGAGCGTACTGCTGTGTGTCATCTCAAACTCCATCGTCATTGAAAGAACGGTGACCCACCCTCTCGGGCCGACCGATCACTCGCTCGGTACTCACTGTAGTCCGAGGAGCTTTCTCCACACAAGTTTCCAAGTCGCCGCCCCACGATTGCGTGGCGGCTACCGCCCCTACAGCAGGCGCTTCGAGAGCGCCCAAGCTGTGAGCTCGTGGCGGTTAGACAGCTGCAGCTTTCGCAGCACACTGGAAACGTGCGTCTCCACCGTCTTCACCGAGAGGAACAGCTCCGCCGCGACCTCCTTGTACGCATATCCGCGCGCGATCATACGCATGACCTCCTGTTCGCGTGCGGTCAAACGATCGAGCTCGTCATCCGCCGCAGCGGTCTCGCCGAGACCCGTCCCGAACGCGTCGAGCACGAACCCAGCGAGGCGCGGCGAAAAGACTGCGTCGCCTCCCCGCACGCGCAGCGCCGCCGCCGTCACCTCGGCACCGGAAGCAGTCTTCGTCAGGTACCCACGCGCGCCCGCGCGGATCACGCTCACCACATCGTCGGCAGCATCAGAGACGCTGAGCGCGAGAAACCTCGTCGTTGCTGAGGTTCCAACCAGCCGCTGCAACACCTCCGCACCGCCCCCGCCCGAGCCGCCTGGCAGATGCACATCGAGCAGCACGACGTCTGGCGCGAGACCGGGAATGAGCTCCACCGCCTCGTCGACCGTCGCGGCCTCGCCGACCACCTCAACCTCGGGGCCGAGCTCGGCGCGGAGCCCGGTGCGGAAAATCTGGTGATCGTCAACGATGACCACGCGGATCCGCCCGCCGTTCGAATCGCTCACGATGTCGCCCCTGTCTCTGCGTCGCCCGCAGGATTCATTTTCAGTTCACGCGGCATCTCGAGCCGCACCGAGGTCCCGCTGCCGCCAGGCCCGGGCACAATCTTCGCAGTTCCGCCTGCGTGTGACATGCGCCCAAGGATCGAATCTCGCACGCCCATGCGCCCCTCGGGGAGGTTTCCCGGGTCGAGACCTGGGCCGCGATCGGTGATATCAATGGACACCCGAACGGGTGTCACCTCCGCGAACACCGTCACCTCTCCCCCGGCGTGCTGCGCGGCGTTCAACATGGCTTCCTTCGCCGCGGCGACGATCGGCTCGGGGACGGCAACCTCGGCGCCCACACCGACCGTCTCGAATCGCACAGCGTGAGTGTCCTCGAGAGCGGCGGCGTGTGCCCGCAGTTCCTCCAGCGCGGTCTCGCGCGGCGCGGCGCTTCCGCCGTCCGCAGCCCGGAACAGCCACTCACGCAGCTCACGTTCCTGACCGCGCGCGATGCGGGCCACCTCGCTGCCCGGTTCAGACCGCTGCTGAATGAGCGCGAGCGTCTGCAGCACCGAGTCGTGCAGGTGGGCGGCGATCTCCGAGCGTTCCGCTTCTCGCGCCCGGCCGGCACGCTCGGCCACGAGCTCGCGATTGAGCCTGAGCAGCCACGGCGCAATCGCGAGCGCGACACCAGCGAGCGCAGCGAGGGCAGCTGCGATCACCGTCCACACGCTCGGGTTCTCCGCGGTGACAAAAAACATGAGCACCCCGACCGCGACGAGCGCGAGGGCACCCAGTACGCGCGGCACCTGGTTCGCGTCCGGCCGGTTCCGGTCGGCAATCTGCCACCAGGTCAGTCCAACGCCAACGAGCACCGCCAGGCCGGGCAGAATAATCGAGAGCCGAAGCTCAACCCCGAACCGCTGCACCACAAACAGCACCCCGACAAGCAGGAGGCACGCCCCGAACAGCAGCTCGGCAACGGGCCACCGGCTGATCCTCGCGGCTCGCGCGTCGACGGCAGGAACCTCCGTGTGCGGGGCCTGCTGCCCTGCGGCGAGCGCGGAAGCAGGTGGAGGTACGGGCGCAGGGCTCACGGGTCGCGCCGGCTGCTGCGGCAGCACGCGGGCAACCGCGGCTGCGTTCTCGCGGGCATTCGATGTCGCCGGAGGCTGCGTGGGGACGGAGACGGGTTGAGCAGGTTTGGTGAGCGCGCTGCGCAGCGGCGCGACGCCCCCCGCAGCCGTGTCGAGCGGAACCGTTCCCCAGAGCCAGAGGTACAGCAGTACCCCGGCCCCACCGGCGAGCACCAGAGCGAGCATCACGATCCGCACGGACATCACCGGCACGCGCAGGTGCTCAGCGAGCCCCCCGCAGACCCCGGCGAGGAGGCGTTCCGAGGTCGAGCGCGTGAGGGTGCGCGACGGCGGTTGTGTGCTGATCATGTCTCCATCCAAGCACCCTCAGCTCGTTCGCAGGGCCCTCAGGGGGAGGAACCAGGGTTCGATCAGGGTGAACCCCCATAGCCCACTTCGTTCGGCCAGGGCAGACTCGAAGTATGAACGAGACACCTCCTCCCTCAGGGGCCGCCCCGACCGGCGCTCCACAGAACGCGCCGTTCGGTGCCGGCTTCTTCACTTGGATTCGCGGGCTCGGCATCGGCCGCGGCGGCGACCGCTGGTTCGCTGGTGTCGCCGGCGGTATCGCCATGCGCGCCGGCATCGACCCGATCATTGTGCGCGGCATCTTCGTCGTGCTCGCCGTACTCGGTGGCCCCGGCATCGTGCTCTACCTCGCCGGCTGGCTGCTGCTGCCGGACCAGGGCGGGCGCATCCACCTTGAGGAGGTATTCCGGGGGCGAGCGGGGACCGCGGCGGTAGTAGCTACTGTCGCGGTCGGAGTCTTCGTAGTGCTGCCAGTCTTCTTCCGCGTGCTCGGAATCACCGCGTTCGGAGGTTGGAGCCTCTGGAACGCAGTCGGCGTGCCCGACTGGATGTCGACAACGGTCGCCGTGATCGTCTGGATCGGGGTCATTGCCGCGGCGGGATTCCTCGTGAGCCGACTCGTGCTGCAGCACGGACGCAAGGTCCGCGAGGAGACCGCGCCGCCCACAACGTTCTCGGCGCCCGCGTCCCCGTCTGAGGGAGCGCAAGCAGGCGCCACGCCGACTGCCGACCACACCGCGCAAACCGCTCCAACCGCGCCCGCGCAGGATTGGACTCAGCGGCTCACTGCGGGCGCCGAGCGCGCCGGCGAACAGGCCACGCGGTGGAGTGAAGACGTCGGCAAGCAGGCGGACGACTGGAGTGCCAGGTACGCCGAGCAGCACGAACTCACGAAGCTGGGGGCGGCCCACGTCGTCATCACGCTCGCCCTTGCCCTGCTCGCGGCGGGCGGGGCAGCCTTCATCGCCTTCGATATGCAGTTGAACGCTGGCCTCGTCCTCACCGCGGCATTGCTCGGCGCAACTGCGGTGCTGGCGGTTTCACTGATCGTCGCTGGCATCCGTGGCCGGCGGACCGGCTGGGTCGGGTTCCTCGCGGCCTGCGGCGTAGTCGCGTTGCTCTTCACTTCGGTGCTCCCGCCAGGAAGTAAGTTCCAGCCGTTTGGCACCATTGGCGTCAGCACGACCGCGCCCGCTACTGTGCTGCTCGCTGGGAAGAGCGAGGTCGACCTCACCGCCCTTGACGCGAGCGGCGGAACCCACAACCTTGATGTGTGGCAGGTCGCGGGCAAGTCTGTGATCACGCTGCCTGCGTCGGAGCCGGTCGTGCTCACGGTGCGGCTGCTTGCCGGCACCGTCGACGCGTTGGAAGTCACCCACGACACGGCTACCCTCGCTGGCCCGTTCGTGTCACGCACCTTCGACACTCGCGTGAGCGATTCCGAGGAAGCCACTCGCGTCACCGTCTATATGCTCGCGGGCAGCGTGCACGTACGGGATGCGCCCAACGCCGCACCGCGTGAGCGCGCGGCGGGTGCACGCGGCACGAATGACGTGTCGTACGCGGAACTCGGCGAGGAGCTCGGCGAACTACGCGAGCAGGCCGGTGAGCTCCGCGGCGAACTCAAAGAGCCCGGGATCAGCGAAGTGCGAGAGGAACGTCTGCAGAATACGCTTGACTTCACCCTCGACGAGATCGCAAAGCTAGAGAAGGAGCTCGCACGATGAGCACCGATCAGACCTCAGAGCCGCAGCCCCCGGCGCAGAAGCCCGCGGCGCAGCAGCCCGCCGTGCCGATGCCTGCGGGGCCCATAGCGGCGGAGCCCATGCCGGCCGAACCCATGCCGGCCGAACCCATGCCGTCGGAGCCGCAGTTCACGACGCAACAGCCCACGGTCGCCCAGCCCACGGTCGCCCAGCCCACGGCACCGCAGCGTCCCCAGAAGGCGAGCCCGCGCACCAGCCCAATCGTGTGGGGTGCACTCATTCTCGTGTTCTGCGCCTACGTGGCGGTGCGCGCCGTTGGCGGATCCGTGGACCCAACCGCGTGGCTCATCACCACGATTCTGGGCCTCGGAATCCTGCTCCTCGGCGTCGGCGTCGCGGTCCTCGTCCGAGGATCACGCGACCGCCAATAGCCGAAACCCTAGCGTTCGACCTTCGGGATCGGCCGCGTCTGCGCTGCGAGCCAGTGCAACGGAATATCGATCGCCACTCGGGTGCCGCCGGCAACGTCGGCGCCCCAGTGGATCGATCCGCCCAGCTCGCCTTCGATGAGCGTGCGCACAATCTGCGTGCCGAGCCCGTCTCCGACGGTGCCGCCGGGGAGGCCCGTGCCGGTATCGATGACCTCGACAGTGAGCCGCTCCGGGGTACGATCCGCACGAATGAAGACCTCACCCTCGCGGCCCGCGAGCCCGTGCTCCACCGCGTTCGTCACGATCTCGGTGAGCGCGAGTGCGAGCGGCGTCGCATACTCGGAGGGTAGCTCCCCGAAGGAGCCCTCCTTGCGCGGATGCACGGTGGTGCCGTGCAGGCTCGCGACCTCCGCGGCCAGCCCGAGCACGCGTTCGAAGACGACGTCGAAGTCGACGATCTGCGCGAGGCCCGTCGAGAGCGTGTCGTGCACGACGGCGATTGCCGCAACACGGCGCATCGCCTGACCGAGCACCTGCTTCGCTTCCTCGCTGCGAGCACGGCGTGCCTGCACGCGCAGCAACGAGGCCACAGTCTGCAGGTTGTTCTTCACGCGGTGGTGGATCTCACGAATCGTCGCGTCCTTGGTGATGAGCTCCTGAGCCTGCTGTCGCAGCTCGCTCACGTCCCGGGTGAGGATCACGCCGCCGATTCGCTCACCGTCACGGTAGACGGGGATCGAACGCATCGCGACCGAGAGCCCGCGCGCGAAGATCTCGGTGCGCTTGGCGACCTTACCCTGGCTGATGAGCGGGAGAGACTCGTTCGTGTCGAACTGCCCCTTGAGCACTTCGGAGAGCACCTCGGAGAAGTTCTGATCTTCGATCTCGTCGCGGTAGCCGAGCATCGTGAAGGTGGTCTGCGTGTTCGGGCTCACAAACGTCGCGATGCCCTCGAGGTTCACGCGCACGAGGCCGTCGGTCGCGCGCGGGGCGCCCTGCTGGCCGCCCATGCCGCCCGGGTTCGGGAATGCGCCGGTCTGGATCATGCCGAGCAGATCGCCTGCGACCTCGCGGAACGAGGCTGCGATGCGCGACGCATGCTGGGTGTCGTGCGCCGTCGTGTGCACCGTCGCGACCGCGAACGGGCCGATGACGTTGCCCTGGCTGTCGCGCCTGCTGATCGAGTACGCGGTGAGCTTCATCGGGTTCTCTTCGTACCAGGCCGGTGACGTCGAAGCAGCAGGCTGGCCCGTTTCGAGAGCCTGCTCAACGACCTCGCGCCACTCCGGGCGGAGGAAGTCACCAATCACGTCGCGATAGAACAGCGTGATGTAGCCGGCAGGCCGGCTGTGGGCGACGGCGAGGTAGTCGCCATTATCCGAGGGCACCCAGAGCACCACATCGCTGAGCGCGACGTCCGCGAGCAGCGGAAGGTCGAGCGCGAGCAGCTCTAGCCACTCGAGCTCCTCTCCGGTGAGATCCGAGTACTTCGTTGCAAGGTTTCGAAGGGTTGCCACGCTCTAAGCCTAGGGCACGTCGCCGATATCCCCTGACGACCTGACGGTTCGGTACCAGGCAGCAGAACACCGGAGCGAATGCGACCCTTGACCCGCGATAATGCGGCGCACGTAACGTGGGCTTTCACATATCCAGCCGCGGAGTGGGGGCTGCGGACAGTTCCGTCCCAAAACACAGAAAGTCCACATTATGGGTGCGCCGCTCTCATCTCCAACCCCACGCTCGCCGACGTCTCCGCATCGGTACCGGCGGCTGCACGCCGTCGAGGCAGCACCAGAGTCAGCAAGCCAGCAGCCGCACGAGGTCCCCGATCCTCCCCCGATTCCCCGTCTCTCAGCGCAGACTATCGGTGCGGTCGCGGTGTTCGCGTTCGAGGCAGTTGAAGGCACACGCCAGGTCGGACAGCTCGGCAAGTGGATCACCGCCGGCGTCGCCGAAACGCTCGGGGAGCTGCGGGCGCTCAACGTTGAGCGCCGCTCGCTGTACCGCGACCACCGGCGCATCGTTCCGAGTGTGCGGCGGGTGCGCGCCACACGCCCCGTCACGGGCGTCATCGAGGCCTCGGTCGTGCTCACGACGCCCGCTCGTGCACGGGCGGTGGCTCTGAGATTCGAGATCATTCGGGAACGGTGGCAAGCGACTTCGATTACCGTGCTGTAGCCGACGCCGCACCGCGCATAGGAGTTCGCTATAGCGAACTCAGAAAGCTCGATGATTCGAGCTTCAGGAGGGGCTATTCCCTCACGCAAAATCCCTGTTAGCGTTGCCCTTTGCGCAGTAATCCATGCCGCGCAACGTGCCTCACGACGCAACAGAAAGGCCCGTGTGAACGCCCCGACGCCGAGCGACATTTCTCGCCCACACGATTACGACCACCGCCACGCAGACGTCTCCTCCGGCTGGCTCCGCGCGACCGTCTTCGGTGCCATGGATGGTCTTGTCTCGAACATCGGTCTCATCGCCGGTATCGCAGCAGCGGGCGCATCCAACACCATCGTCGCCATCACCGGCATCTCGGGGCTCATCGCAGGCGCGATCTCGATGGCGCTCGGCGAATACACCTCCGTCCGAACCGCGAACGAGCAGCTCGACGCCGAGGTACGCATCGAACGGGAAGCGCACACTCGGAACCCGATCGGTGAAGAGGCCGAACTCTCAGCACTCTTTGCGCGCCTCGGCATGCACGAAGAGACCGCAGACATCGCAGCTGCCCAGGTGCACGCGAACACCGAAAGCGCTGTGCGGGTTCACCTTGCTCACGAGCTTGGGCTGAGCCTCGACGACCGCCCGTCCCCGTGGGTAGCCGCGATCTCCTCGCTGCTGTCATTCGGCGTTGGCGCCTTCATCCCGATCATTCCCTTCGTCTTCGGATTCGGAAACCTCTGGCTCGGCCTCGCGTTCGGCGGCGTCGGCCTGCTGCTCGCCGGTGGGCTGGCGGCGCGGACCACGAAGCGCAGCTGGCTCGCGGGCGCCGGCAGGCAGCTACTCTTCGGAGGCATCGCCGTAGCAGCCACGTACACCATCGGCATGCTCCTCGGGGTCTCCGGAATCTAGCCACGCCGCACACGCTTGAGCCCCGCGCATCCGGATACGTCCTGGATGGCGGGGCTTCGCTGTCTGCGTTTTCGGTGATGCGATGGCGCGCGCGGGCGTAGGCTTGATGCCGTGCCAGATCCCGATTTCACCGAAGCCGTCCTCGCGGTCGTCGAGCGTATCCCCGCCGGCCGCGTCATGACCTATGGCGACGTCGGCATCGCAATCGGCTCGGAGGCCCCGCGCGCGGTCGGCCGAGTCATGGCCCTGTACGGGCACGCGGTCCCGTGGTGGCGAGTGGTGCCGGCGAGCGGGCTCCCGCCGCAGGGCCATGAGCGCGACGCCCTCCCCCGGTACCGGGAGGAGAGCACTCCGCTCAGGCGGGTCGAGTCTCCGGAGGAGTACCGCATTGCGCTGTCCGCAGCACGGCTCCCCTACACCCACGAAATTTATGCAGACGTGATGCTGTGAACGAGGCAATGATGAACGAAGATACCCCAGCCACCTCCAAGATCCTCCTTGGCTTCACTCGCGGTGTCGCGCCGAGTAAGTGGGTGAAGCGCTGGCAGGTTGTCTCTCCGGAGCGCCCCCTGACGATCGTGCCGTTCCCTCGCCCGTACGGGCGGCCGGGCAACGCGGCCGAGTTCGACATGATCCTCGAGCGTACGGCCCCAGGCCACGTGCCCGAGGGCGCGGACGGCCCCAGCGAGCGCACCCACCACGCCCTCCGGTTGTACGACGAGGCGCTCGCGGTCGTGCTCCCGAAAGGTCACGACCTCACCGGGCGCGACACTGTGTCACTCGCCGAGCTCGCGGACATCCGTTTGCTCGACCACCCCAATCACGCAGCCGAGTGGCCGAATCCCGAGCCGTGGGCTGACCCAGCATGGATGCCAGCCGATATCAACGCGGCTCTCGACCTGGTGGCGACCGGGTTGGGCGGCATCCTCATGCCCGCCCCACTCGCGCGGCACATCACCGATAAGCACCAGCACGTGACGATCCGGATCTCCGATCAGATCGTCGCCGGCACCGTCTGGGCAAGCTGGCCCGTCGAGCGAGATGCGCCCGATATGCAGCACCTCGCCGGCGTGATGCGTGGCCGCACCGCACGCTCCTCGCGGACTGCCGAGGCCGCGACATCGCCGAGTGACACTCCTGCGGCTCAGCGCCAGCAGCCCGCGCAGAAGAAAAAGCCGAAACTCAAAGCCAACTCACGCGGTGCGCAGTTACAGGCGGCCACGGAGAAGCGGGAGCGGGAAAAGGCGGAGCGCCGCAAGGCAAAACGCCGCTAACCCGACGTCGGTCCCCCCGGTGACCGTCGGCGGTGTGCGGGAAGCGCGAACAGCGCGAGGCTCACCCCGATGAGCACCACGCCGACGATACCGCCGCCCGCGAGTCGCTCGCCGACGATGAGGGCGGCAAACCCGGCAGCGATCACCGGCTCTGAGAGCGTGAGCACGGTCGCGGTCGTCGCATCGACGTGCCGAAGCGCGAGCCCGAACAGGACGTAGCCGAGGAACATGGGCACGAGCGCCATGTATGCGCCTACCCCGAACGCTCGCCACGACGAGAGCAGTGTCGCGCCCGTCGCGATGAGCACGGGCATGAGCAGGATCCCGCCGAGACCGAAGACCGCCCCCATGGCGACGCGGGAGTCCACGCCCGGCCCGATGAGCCGATGGGCGGCCCAGGCGTACCCGGCGTAGCTCGCCCCGGCGAGGAGCCCGAGCGCGACGCCTCCGCCAACATTTCCGGTGCCGCCGCCGGCGGCGTGCCCGCCGAACAGGCTCAGCACGGCCATGCCCGAGAGTCCGAATGCCGCGGCGATGATCCAGCGCCGCGTAGGTCGGCGGCGGTCAATCGCCCAGTCAAGCAGTGCGGAAAACACGGGCGCGGATCCGAGGGAGACGACCGTTCCGATCGTCACACCAGCGGCGTGCATGCTGCTGTAGAACGCGAGCGGGTAGGCGAAGACACCCAGGCCCCCGAAGACCACGACTCGCCAGTGCGGGCGCAGCAGCGGGCCGGCGCGCAACAGGCCACGCCCCGCGACGACGGCCTGCAGTAGGCCACCGACGCCGAGAGCGGCCGCCCCGATCGCGAGCGGGCTCACCTCCGGCGCAAACGTTGCCGCGGTGCCGGTCGTGCCCCAGAGCAACGAAGCAAGGAGTACCAGCAGGACGCCGAGACCGGGGCGCAGCGATGTGGAGGAGGTCATCCGCTCAGCATAGTAGACAGATCGGTCTAACTGGGTACACTGGAGCGACACCCCAGCCCGGGAGGAACCGTGACCCACACCCAGCGCACACCCGCACGTGACCGCCTGCTCCGCGCGGCCGCGGAGGAGTTTTACGCATCCGGAGTCGCGGCGACGGGGATCGACACGATCATCGCGAGCGCGGGTGTCGCCAAGGGCAGTCTGTACAACAACTTTGCTTCGAAAGACGCGCTCGTTGCGAGCTACCTCGCCGACCGACACGAGGAGTGGCTCGGCATGTATGAGACGCGGCTCACGCAGACGGAGAGCCCTGCTGAGCGCGTCCTCGCGGTGTTCGACGCGTACGCCGACCACGCCAATTCCGGTTATCGCGAGGGTTGGCGCGGCTGCGGACTCCTCAACGCTGCTGCGGAACTCCCGGTCGGCCACCCCGGTCGCTTAGCGGTGCGGGCACACAAGGATGAGGTCGAGGAGATCCTCCGCACACATCTCGCGGGACTCACCACGGAGCCCGCACCGGTCGCAGCGCATCTCTCCCTTCTGCTCGAGGGCTCGATGGCGAAGTCCGGGCTCGAAGGTTCCGACGCGTGGGTGCAGACCGCGAGATCGCTCGCCGAAGCGATCCTCGCGGCGCTCCCGCACTGACTCCGGGGCCCGCCGGTTAGGCCGAGACGACCGCCTCGGTTGCGGCGACGAACGCCGCCACGCACGTGCGAATCTGCTCCTCCGTGTGCGCAGCGGACAGCTGCACGCGGATGCGCGCCTCGCCCTTCGGCACGACCGGGAAGCTGAACGCCGTCACGAAGACGCCCCGGCGCTGCAGCTCGGCCGCGACCTCGGCGGTGCGGGCAGCGTCCCCAAACATGACGGGCACGATCGGGTGGTTGCCCGGCAGCAGGTCGAAGCCTGCCTCAGTCATCAGGGCGCGGAAGAGCTCAGCGTTCTGCTGGAGCTGCACGCGCTCACCGCCCGCCTGCTCGACGAGGTCGAGCGCCGCGAGGGAGCCCGCGACGATTGTCGGCGCGAGCGTGTTCGAGAACAGGTACGGCCGCGCACGCTGCCGCAGCAGCTGGATGATCTCGCTGTGACCCGAGACGTAGCCGCCCGAGGCGCCGCCGAGTGCCTTCCCGAGGGTGCCGGTGAGGATGTCGACGCGGTCAGCAACGCCACAGAGCTCCGGCGTACCGGCTCCGCTCTCGCCCATAAAGCCGACGGCGTGCGAGTCGTCAACGAGCACGAGCGCGTCGTACTTGTCCGCAAGGTCGCAAATCGCTTCAAGCGGGGCGACGAAACCGTCCATCGAGAAGACGCCGTCGGTGACGATGACGCGGAAGCGCGCGTCCGATGCCTCCTGCAGGCGGGCCTCGAGCTCTTCCATGTCGCAGTTCGCGTAGCGGTAGCGGCGGGCTTTCGAGAGCCTGATGCCGTCGATGAGCGAGGCGTGGTTCAGCGCGTCAGAGATGATCGCGTCTTCTGCGCCGAACAGCGTCTCGAACACGCCACCGTTCGCGTCGAAGCACGAGGCGAAGAGGATCGTCTCCTCGGTGCCGAGGAACGATGACAGCCTGGACTCGAGCTCGAGGTGCTGATCCTGCGTGCCACAGATGAAACGCACGCTCGCGAGCCCGTAGCCCCACTCGTCGAGTGCGGTATGCGCGGCCTTGACGATGCTCGGGTGGTCGGCGAGGCCGAGGTAGTTGTTCGCGCAGAAGTTCAAGACGGGCGCATCGTTCACGGTGATCTCGGGGCCCTGGGGGCCGGCGATGCCGCGCTCGCGCTTGAAGAGCCCTGCGTCTTCGATCGCGGTGAGTTCTGAGCTGAGGTGTTGCTTAAATGCGCCGTACATTACAGTTCCGTCCAGTCGAGGATGATTTTTCCGGTAGTGGCGGACTTCGCCGCCCGAAAGCCCTGTTCCCAGTCGCGTGCGGGAAGCACGTCGGCGATGACCGAGGTGATGCGCTCACGCAGCTGCTCGCTCGTCTCGAGCATCGCGGCCATCGCATTCCAGGTCTCGAACATCTCACGCCCGTAGATGCCCTTGAGCGTGATCATGTGGGTGACGACCTTCGCCCAGTCGATCGCGAACTGTTCGGTGGGGAGGCCGAGCATCGCGATCCTGCCGCCGTGGTTCATGTTTTCGAGCATGCCCGGGAGCGCCGTGCCCGCGCCGCTCATCTCGAAGCCGATGTCGAAGCCCTCGCGCATCCCGAGCGTCTTCTGGGTGTCCCGGATCGATTCGTGGGCGACGTTGACGGTCTCGTGCGCGCCGAGGCCGCGGGCGAGTTCGAGGCGAGCCTCGCTGACGTCGGTGGCGACGACGTAGCGTGCACCGACGTGGCGGGCGACAGCGACCGACATCAGGCCGATCGGGCCGCAGCCACTCACGAGCACGTCTTCGCCGACGAGCGGGAAGGCGAGCGCCGTGTGCACGGCGTTGCCCAGTGGATCGAAGATTGCTCCGAGCTCAGGCGAAATGGTGTCGGAGTGCACCCACACGTTGCTCGCGGGCAGCGAGAGGTACTCGGCGAACGCACCGTTGCGGTGCAGGCCGAGGCCCTTCGTGCGGATGCACATCTGCCGGCGCCCCGCGCGGCAGTTGCGACAGGTGCCGCAGACGATGTGCCCCTCGCCGGAGACGCGATCCCCCACGCGCACGTCGCGCACCTGCTCGCCGATCTCGACGACCTCGCCGTAGAACTCGTGGCCGGCGATAAGCGGCGCGTCGACGTTGGAGGCCGCCCAGGCATCCCAGTCGAGGATGTGGAGGTCGGTGCCGCAGATGCCGGTGCGCATGACGCGAATAATGACCTCGTCGGCCGCGCAGTGTGGATCGGGGACCTCGGAGAGGGTGAACCCGGGGCCGGGTTCCGGCTTGAAGAGTGCTCGCATACAGCTATCGTCTCGGCGACGCACAGTTCAGAACAAGGGCCACTTTCTTTAGTTTCCATTAAGCTACAGCTAAAGAATGGGGTGGCGTGGAAATCTATCAGCTCGAGATCCTCCGCGAACTCGGCACGCTCGGCAGCGTGACCGCGGTCGCTGAGAGCCTGCGCGTCACGCCCTCCGCGGTATCGCAGCAGATCACCGCGCTGCAGCGGGAGTTTCGTGCACCGCTCACCCGGCGCGAAGGCCGCACACTCGTACTCACCGAGGCGGGCCACGCGCTCGCACGCGCGGGAACGGGAGTCATTGAGGCCCTCGCAGCCGCAGCCGGCGCGGTCGAAGCCTTCGAGCAGGAGCCGGCCGGCATCGTGCGGGTCTGCGGCTTTCACAGCGCCTCGCAGGCGATCTTCGGGGCGCTGCTCGCTGAACTCCGCGGTGCCGCTTCCCCGCCCGCCCTTCGGCTCGCAGACGAAGATGTGTCACAAGACGATTTCCCACTCCTCACCGCGAACTATGACCTCGTACTCGCGCACCGGCTCGAACACAGCCCGCCGTGGCCCGCGTCCGGCCTGCGCGTGATTCGGCTCGCGCAGGAACCGCTCGACATCGCCCTCCCGGCGGAACATCCGCTCGCCGAGCGCAGCTCCCTCACGCCGGCTGACGTCGCTGGCGAGCCCTGGGTGACGAGCCGCGCCGGCTACTCCCCCGACGACCTGCTCGGCGCGATCGCCGCCGTCGCTGACCGCCCGGTGAACGTCGTGCACCGCATCAACGATTACGGCTCGGTCGCCTCGATCGTGGCGACGGGCGACGCGATCGGCATGGTGCCGCGCTACACGGTCGGCTCGGCGCTGCAGGGTCTCGTGCTACGCCCGCTCTCGGGGGTGAATGCGACGCGAACGATCGATCTCCTCACCCGACCCGAAACACTGCACAGGCGCTCGGTGCAGACAACTGTGCAGGCCCTGCGCACCGCGATGGCGCGACTCGTGCAAGCCGGCGAGGCGCGCAAGTAACCCAGCTCGATGAGCTCGAATTACAGTTGGTTCGCCGGCACCTCGAAGGTGCCGCACGACGTCGGCCCCTGCTCGTACCCGGTCATGAACCAGCGCTGGCGCTGCTCTGAGGTGCCGTGGGTGAAACGATCGGGATCGACCCGCACACCCGAGGACTCCATGATGTGATCATCGCCGACCGCCGCGGCGGCGCTGAGCGCGTCATTGATCTCGGACTGCGTGACGGGCTTCAGGAACGGCACCCCGCTGTCGTCGGTGACTGTCTGTGCGGCACCGACCCAGGCGCCGGCGAAGCAGTCCGCCTGCAACTCGAGGCGCACGGACCCCGAGGTCGCCCCCGATTCGCGGCCGGCCTGGTTCAGCGAGCCGGTGATGTTCGAGATGTGGTGGCCCCACTCGTGTGCGAGCACGTACATCTCAGCGAGCGGACCGCCCGAGGCGCCGTAGTCGGAGCGCAGCGTGTTGAAGAACGCGGTGTCGACGTAGATGCGCTCTTCGGGTGGGCAGTAGAACGGGCCGGTCGCCGCCGACGCGGTGCCGCACTGCGACTGGGTCTGGCCGCTGAACAGCGCGACGGGCTGCGGCCCGCGGTAGTTGCCGACCTGGGTGTTCCAGTAACGGTTGAGCGAGTCGCTCGTCGCCGTCATGCGGCACTCAACGTTCGCGTTCGCGTCGGCGCCGGTCTTGCAGTTGTCGACTTCAACGACCTGTTCGCTCGACGAGGCTGCTCCGCCACCCGAGCTCAGGGCTGGCGCAAGTCCGGTGAGGTCCACACCGAGCAACTGGGAGCCGAGAAACAGCACGAGCATGAGCCCGATACCGCCGCCGCCAACGGCCATGCCGGTGCGCCGGCCACCGCCGCTGCGCTTCTGCACCTGACTCGTGTCAATGCGAACGTTCTCGTTGAAGGTCATGCTGGAATGCTATCCCGTCTCTGTGACTCAGGCTTGCAGCGTTGAGCTATTTACCCGCGAAGCGGTCAGTCGCGCGCACGAGCGCGTCGACGATGCCTGGCTCGCTCGAGGCGTGGCCCGCATCGCCGATCATCTCGAGCGTTGCTTCTGGCCAGGTGCGATGCAGATCCCACGCTGAACGCGCCGGGGTGCAGACGTCGTAACGGCCCTGCACAATGACGCCCGGAATCTCAGCGAGCTTACCCGCATCGGCGATGAGCTGGCCGTCTTCGAACCAGCCGCCGTGCGAGAAGAAGTGGTTCTCGATGCGCGCGAACGCGACCGCCGAGGCGACGTCTGCGCGCGCCTCAGCGATGACGTCCTCGTTCGGGATGAGCCGCACCGTCGAGTTTTCCCACACCGTCCATGCCACGCCAGCCGGCACGTGTACCGCGGGATCGGGATCGCTGAGCCGGCGATTGTACGCCGCCACGAGATCGCCGCGCTCCGCCTCGGGGATCACCGAGAGGTACTCCTCCCAGACGTCGGGGAAGATGTGGGATGCACCGTCTTGGTAGAACCAGTCGATCTCGCTCTTGCGCAGCGTGAAGATGCCGCGGAGCACGAGCCCGGTGACCCGATCCGTGTGGGTCTGCGCGTAGGCGAGCGAGAGCGTCGATCCCCACGATCCGCCGAACACGAGCCAGGTGTCGATGCCGAGGTGCTCGCGCAGCCGCTCGATGTCGGCGACGAGGTGCCAGGTCGTGTTTGTTGACAGGTCAGCCGCGGGATCGCTCGCGTGCGGCGTCGAGCGGCCACAGCCGCGCTGCTCGAACAGCACCACGCGGTAGATCTCGGGGTCGAAGTAGCGCCGGTAGTCCGGGGCGAGGCCGCCGCCGGGGCCGCCGTGGAGGAACACTGCGGGCTTCCCGTTCGGGTTGCCGCACACCTCCCAGTAGATCTCGTGGCCGTCCCCCACAGCCAGCATGCCGTGGTCGTAGGGCTCAATCTCGGGGTACAGGGTGCGCAGCTCGGTCATAGCTCAAGCCTAGGGCTTGGGCGGCCCCGCGCGCGGCCTCACCCCCAGCATCCTCACCCCCAGCATCCTCACCGACCCTTTTAATTTAGACCGACTCCTGCGAGGACCGAAAACGGGTCTGAATAGATTAAACGGGGGCTTCACGATGCAAGTGCGGCGGGGCGCGATCCACAAGGATCACGCCCCGCCGCCGCAGGCGCCAGGCCTACACTCGAGCAGCAGCCTTCGCGGCGGCCTTTTCAGCAGCCTTCGCCTTGGCGCGGAGTTCCTTCTCGTGAACGGGCCAGGTACCAGCGGCGCGGTGCGCGTCAACGTAGTTCTGCGCCTCCTGCTGACGCTCCTCTTCAATGCCGGTGGCGATCTCGGCACGCAGCAGGCCGTCGTCCAGACCGAAGGCGTCGACAAGGTCGAGCGCGTGCTCGCGCAGACGCCCGAGAAGCCGATCAATGTACGCGGTGACGGCCTCTGCACGCTTACCGGACATGCGGCCGTGCACGAGGTACCAGGTCATGTTGCGCTCGATGAGCGTGAGGCCGAAGAGGTCACGCAGCCAGGTCATGACCTGCTTCGTGCCCGGATCGCTGAGCTTCTCGAGCTCTTCCGTGAAGGCCTCCCACTGCAGCAGCTCGGCGTGCGCACGCGCAGCCTCGATGAGCTTGTGCTGCTGCGAGTTGAACGCGTCCTCGTTGCGGGCAGCACGCTCGTCCTTCGGCGCATCCTTCCCGGCATCGCGGAGCACCGAGGCGACCTCGGCAACCATGGTCTCGACGCGGTCGGTGAGTAGATCGCGCTGCGCTTGGGGCGAGCGGAAGCTCTCGACCGAGCGGGACGTTTGTCCGAGGTCAGCGATGCTCTGGCCGAGCTGGCGGAGCCCAAAACGGTCGACCCTGTCGCCGATCTGGCTCGCCGCTGCACGGGCAAGCGCTGCCTTGTCGCCGTCCTTGAACCGCGCAGCATAGTCGGTGAGCAACCGCTTGCCGACGAGCTGCAGCAACACCGTGTTGTCGCCCTCGAAGGTCACATAGATATCGAGGTCTGCACGGAGACCGGTAAGCCGGTTCTTCGCGATGAAGCCCGCGCCACCGCAGGCCTCGCGCGCCTCCTGGAGCGTGTCGAGCGCGGCCCACGTCGAGAGTGACTTCAGGCCTGCTGCGAGCGTCTCGAGATCCTCGCGGTTCTCGTCGGTGTCCTTCGCGCCCGAGAAGACCTCGTCGAAGACCGTGAGGAGGCGCTCGTGGGCGAACGCCATGGCATAGGTTTCTGCGAGGCGCGGCAGCAGACGACGCTGGTGCTGGCCGTAATCCATGAGCACGGTCTCACGCCCCGAAGCTCCGGGGAACTGTCGCCGCTCAGTGCCGTATCGGATCGCGATGGTGAGCGCAGCCTGCATCGCACGCACGGCGGCGCCGTCGAGCGAGACGCGCCCTTGCACGAGCGTGCCGATCATGGTGAAGAAGCGGCGGCCAGGGCTCTCGATGTCCGACGTGTAGGTCCCGTCAGCCGCGACGTTGCCGTAGCGATTGAGCAGGTTCTCGCGCGGGATGCGCACGTTCGTGAAGTGCAACCGGCCATTGTCGATGCCGTTCAGCCCGCCCTTGACCCCATCGTCCTCGCTGCCAACACCCGGCAGCAGCTTGCCCTCCGGGGTGCGGATCGGCACGAAGAACGCGTGCACGCCGTGGTTCACGCCGCGCGTGATGAGCTGCGCGAAGACGACGGCTGCCTGCCCGTGCAGCGCCGCATTGCCGAGGAATTCCTTCCACGCACCCTTGAAGGGGGTGTGGATCTCGAACTCTTCGGCGTCGACATCGTAGGTCGCGGTCGTACCGATCGAGGCCACATCTGAGCCGTGACCGATCTCGGTCATCGCAAACGCCCCGGGGAGCTTCAGATTCATCACGTCCGGCAGCCACTTTTCATGGTGCGACTGGTTGCCGAGGTGGAGGATCGCCGAGCCAAACAGCCCCCACTGCACGCCGCCCTTGATCTGCATCGACGGGTCAGCGAGCACGAGCTCCTGGAACGCGGCGACGTTGCCTCCGTGATTGTCCTGACCGCCGAGCGAGGCCGGGAAGGCACGCTGGATAGCGCCAGCGTCGACAAGCTCGTGCAGCTGGTTGAGCACGCGAATGCGATGCTCGTCCATCGGCTGGCCGTGGATGGTGTGCAGGCTCGGATTGCTCCTCACCAGCTCCCGGGATTCGAGGCGCTCGGCCTTCCATTTGCCGAGGAGCGCGTCGCTCACCTGCTGAACATTGATACGGGGGGCAGTGTTGGCCATCGATATCTCCAATTCGATCCTGACGGCAGAGGCAGAGGAGAACGTCGACCACGCAGATCACCCGCTCACACCCGTGCCCTGGTAATGCTGCCAGCGTATGTCGGCCTTGGAGATCACTCAACCGAGCGCGGGGCAGTCGACAACCTGCCCCGAGCCCAGACACCGAGAGCTTGTACGAACCTTACAAATTCGCCACGGGTTCTCTGGCGCTTATCTCTACTTCTTGCGGGTGCTGCGCGCGCGCTGCTTCGGTTCGAACGCCTCGAACACGAGCGGCTCGATGCCCGCCTCGTCGAGCATGTCGCGCGTCCGCTGCTGCCAGGTACGGGGAATCAACGTCACGACCTGCCCACCGCGGCCAGCGCGACCGGTGCGACCGGAGCGATGCACGAAGGTCTTCGCCTCCTGCGGCGGATCGAGCTGCACGACCGCGTCAACATCGTCGATGTGGATCCCGCGCGCCGCGACATCCGTCGCAACGAGCACCCGAGCCTTCCCCGATGAGAACTGCTTGAGGTTGATCTCGCGGCGGGCCTGACTCAGGTTGCCGTGCAAGGACGTCGCTGAGATCCCGGCAGCTTCGAGCATCTCGGTAATGCTCTCCGCGGCGGCGCGGGTGCGGCTGAACAGCATCACGCGGCCCGGGATCTTGGCAAACTCGAGGATCGCCTGGTCGCGATCCTCACGCATGACCATGTACACCCGGTGCGGCACCGTCGATTTCGCGTGTTCGATCTCGTGCGCGGCAGGATCAACGAGGAATTCGGCGACAAGCTCTTCAACGTCGCGGTCGAGGGTTGCCGAGAACAGCATCCGCTGCCCACCACGCTCCGTCTGCCTGAGCGTCCACTGCGTCTCTTCGAGGAAACCGAGCTCACACAGGTGGTCAGCCTCGTCGATGATCGAGACCTGCACCTCGCGCAGGTCGAGCTTGCGTCGTTCGACGAGGTCACGGATCCGGCCCGGCGTGCCAATCACGATGTCTACGCCGCGTTCGAGCGCGTGCACCTGCGGCTCGCTCGGCACCCCGCCAACGATCTGTGCCGTGTAGAAGCCCACCGAGCGGGCGAGCGGCTGCACGGTGCGGTCGAGCTGCAGTGCGAGCTCGCGGGTCGGTGCAAGGATGAGCGCCTTCGGATTGCGCGTTGGCGTACGCTCACCGCGCGCCGAGCGCTCCCCGCGCTTGGGCTGTGTAAATTTCTTCGAGGTACTCTCGCCGAGCTTGCCCTGTGCTTTGAGTACGAGCAGTCGTTCGACGAGCGCCGCACCGAACGCGATTGTCTTTCCGGATCCGGTTTCCGCGCGCCCGAGCACATCGCGTCCCGCGATCGCGTCCGGGATCGTTGCAACCTGGACGGGGAACGGCGCCTCAGCCCCAAGCTCCCCCAGCGTCCGCACGATGTTGCCACCGAGGCCGAGTTCCTTGAAGGTCTTTCCGGCAGCGTCATCCGCGGTCCACAGCTTGGCAGTGAACTTCTGCGGTTTCTCGCTATCGACCGGCCGGATCCGGGTCGCGCCGCGCTCGGCACCAGCTGGCCGCTCGACCTGCTGGC
>NZ_LOHP01000073.1 GCF_001482305.1 Leucobacter sp. G161 | reverse complement strand
TGTTCGGCGGTGTCCTACTCTCCCACGAGGTCCCCCTCGCAGTACCATCGGCGCTGTCAGCCTTAGCTTCCGGGTTCGGAATGTGACCGGGCGTTTCCCTGACGCTATAACCACCGAAACTCTATTGACATAACCCAACCCACCTCAAGCACACACAGTGCAGGGGTTGTGGCCGTACGTCAAGAACCACAAAGTAGACGCGAACATCGTTACAACACTTCACTCATGCCCCACCCAAACAAGGGAGGGAAAAAATCAAGTCATCGGCTTATTAGTACCAGTCAGCTCCACACGTTACCGCGCTTCCACATCTGGCCTATCAACCCAGTAATCTACTGGGAGCCTCACAGGAGTAAACTCCTATGGAAATCTCATCTTGAGGCCGGCTTCCCGCTTAGATGCTTTCAGCGGTTATCCATCCCGAACGTAGCCAACCAGCCATGCCCTTGGCAGAACAACTGGCACACCAGAGGTTCGTCCAACCCGGTCCTCTCGTACTAGGGTCAGATCCTCTCAAATTTCCAACGCGCGCAGAGGATAGGGACCGAACTGTCTCACGACGTTCTAAACCCAGCTCGCGTACCGCTTTAATGGGCGAACAGCCCAACCCTTGGGACCGACTCCAGCCCCAGGATGCGACGAGCCGACATCGAGGTGCCAAACCATGCCGTCGATATGGACTCTTGGGCAAGATCAGCCTGTTATCCCCGAGGTACCTTTTATCCGTTGAGCGACAGCGCTTCCACAAGCCACTGCCGGATCACTAGTCCCGACTTTCGTCCCTGCTCGACCTGTCAGTCTCACAGTCAAGCTCCCTTGTGCACTTACACTCGCCACCTGATTGCCAACCAGGTTGAGGGAACCTTTGGGCGCCTCCGTTACTTTTTAGGAGGCAACCGCCCCAGTTAAACTACCCACCAGGCACTGTCCGAAAACCCGATCAGGGTTCGTCGTTAGATATCCAATATGACCAGAGTGGTATTTCAACAATGACTCCACCAACACTAGCGTGCCAGCTTCACAGTCTCCCACCTATCCTACACAAGCCACACCGAACACCAATACCAAGCTGTAGTAAAGGTCACGGGGTCTTTCCGTCCTTCTGCGCGTAACGAGCATCTTTACTCGTACTGCAATTTCGCCGAGTTTATGGTGGAGACAGCTGGGGAATCGTTACGCCATTCGTGCAGGTCGGAACTTACCCGACAAGGAATTTCGCTACCTTAGGATGGTTATAGTTACCACCGCCGTTTACTGGGGCTTAAATTCACAGCTTCGCGTCCGAAGACACTAACCGCTCCTCTTAACCTTCCAGCACCGGGCAGGCGTCAGTCCGTATACGTCCACTTGCGTGTTAGCACGGACCTGTGTTTTTAGTAAACAGTCGTTCCCCACTGGTCTCTGCGGCCACCACACCCTTTCGGAGTAAATCCTAATAGGCGGATGGCCCCCCTTCTCCCGAAGTTACGGGGGCATTTTGCCGAGTTCCTTCACCATAATTATCTCGAGCTCCTTAGTATTCTCTACCTGACCACCTGTGTCGGTTTGGGGTACGGGCAACTAGCAACCTCACGTCGATGCTTTTCTTGGCAGCATAGGATCAATGACTTCCCCATACGGGTCCCCATCGCATCTCACCCTCATGAGTCGCGGATTTGCCAACGACTCGGGCTACATGCTTAGCCCGGGACACCATCGCCCGGGATCATCTACCTTCCTGCGTCACACCTCACGCTCACCCACCCCAGTTCGGGTTCGCAGCCGCCACCACACATCACCCGAAGGATCCGTACAGCTTTGGTTTGCTTAGCACTACTGGTTAGGTCTTGAACGGTTACTAATCGGTACGGGAATATCAACCCGTTGTCCATCGACTACGCCTGTCGGCCTCGCCTTAGGTCCCGACTTACCCAGGGAAGATTAGCTTGACCCTGGAACCCTTGGTCTTCCGGAGGACGGGTTTCTCACCCGTCTTTCGCTACTCATGCCTGCATTCTCACTCGTGTGGCATCCACGGCTGGTTCACACCGCCGCTTCACTCGCCACACGACGCTCTCCTACCCATCCATACGGCTGGACCACGAAGGCCTACCTGTAATATGAATGCCACAACTTCGGTGGCGTGCTTGAGCCCCGTTACATTGTCGGCGCGGAATCACTTGACCCGTGAGCTATTACGCACTCTTTCAAGGGTGGCTGCTTCTAAGCCAACCTCCTGGTTGTCACAGCAACTCCACATCCTTTTCCACTTAGCACGCGCTTTGGGACCTTAGATGGTGATCTGGGTTGTTTCCCTCTCGACTATGAAGCTTATCCCCCACAGTCTCACTGCTGCGCTCTCACTTACCGGCATTCGGAGTTTAGCTGACGTCAGTAACCTTGTAGGGCCCATCGGCCATCCAGTAGCTCTACCTCCGGCAAGAAACACGCAACGCTGCACCTAAATGCATTTCGGAGAGAACCAGCTATCACGAAGTTTGATTGGCCTTTCACCCCTATCCACAGCTCATCCCCTCAGTTTTCAACCTAAGTGGGTTCGGCCCTCCACGCGCTCTTACACGCGCTTCAGCCTGGCCATGGATAGATCACTTCGCTTCGGGTCTAGGACATGCGACTCAATCGCCCTATTCAGACTCGCTTTCGCTACGGCTTCCCCACACGGGTTAACCTCGCCACATATCGCTAACTCGCAGGCTCATTCTTCAAAAGGCACGCTGTCACAGCTACAAGGCTGCTCCAACGGATTGTAAGCAAACGGTTTCAGGTACTATTTCACTCCCCTCCCGGGGTACTTTTCACCTTTCCCTCACGGTACTAGTCCGCTATCGGTCATCTGGGAGTATTTAGGCTTATCAGGTGGTCCTGACAGATTCACACGGGATTTCTCGGGCCCCGTGCTACTTGGGATACGCCACACGCAGCCAGGTCATTTCGGGTACGGGACTCTCACCCACTCCGGTCCGCCGTTCCAAGCGGTTCCCCTATAACCTGATCATTCACGTCGGAGACTCAGCAGCGTCTCCAGCAACGTCCCACAACCCCGATGATGCAACCCCTGCCAGGTATCACACACCACCGGTTTAGCCTCTTCCGGGTTCGCTCGCCACTACTACCGGAATCACATGTTGTTTTCTCTTCCTGTGGGTACTGAGATGTTTCACTTCCCCACGTTCCCTCTACCCGCCCTATATATTCAGGCGGGAGTCACCAGCTACGCACGCGCGCTGGCGGGGTTTCCCCATTCGGAAATCCTCGAATCAAGGCCCGTTTATCGGCTCCCCGAGGCTTATCGCAGATTACTACGTCCTTCTTCGGCTCCAGATGCCAAGGCATCCACCGTTTGCTCTTCGAAACTTGAAATTACATAAGTAAATTATTTAGAAACGCATCACCAACCCCGAAAGGTCAATGACACGAACCAATGAGACACACACCCACCAACCCGAAGGCTGATCAAGTGCGTGTATCGAAGATGCTCGCGTCCACTGTGTAGTTCTCAACGTACGGTCAATCCCACCCATCTAGACAACACGTTCCAGACACGCGGGCTGAAGAAACCAAGCACACACAGACCGCGAAACCGCGACCCGGTGGTCTGGGTCTCCAGGACCCAACAGTATGCACTTAATGAAGCAATCACCAACTCCCCCAAGTTTTCCTCCCACACCCGCCGAAACGGACATGATGTACTCACACAGGCGAGCTAATCAAAGCTTGCTTTGTCTAATGTTCCACCCATGAGCTAACCAGCGAAACACATTCGGTTTCGATCTGGCGCCTGGACACTCCCTCACGGGGTGCCAGATGCTCCTTAGAAAGGAGGTGATCCAGCCGCACCTTCCGGTACGGCTACCTTGTTACGACTTAGTCCTAATCACCAGTCCCACCTTCGACGGCTCCCTCCACAAGGGTTAGGCCACCGGCTTCGGGTGTTACCGACTTTCATGACTTGACGGGCGGTGTGTACAAGGCCCGGGAACGTATTCACCGCAGCGTTGCTGATCTGCGATTACTAGCGACTCCGACTTCATGGGGTCGAGTTGCAGACCCCAATCCGAACTGAGACCGACTTTTTGGGATTCGCTCCACCTCGCGGTATCGCAGCCCTTTGTCTCGGCCATTGTAGCATGCGTGAAGCCCAAGACATAAGGGGCATGATGATTTGACGTCATCCCCACCTTCCTCCGTGTTGACCACGGCAGTATCCCATGAGTTCCCACCATTACGTGCTGGCAACATAGGACGAGGGTTGCGCTCGTTGCCGGACTTAACCGAACATCTCACGACACGAGCTGACGACAACCCTGCACCACCTGTATACGAGTGTCCAAAGAGTTGACGATCTCTCGCCCGTTCTCGTATAAGTCACGCCTTGGTAAGGTTCTTCGCGTTGCATCGAATTAATCCGCATCCTCCGCCGCTTGTGCGGGCCCCCGTCAATTCCTTTGAGTTTTAGCCTTGCGGCCGTACTCCCCAGGCGGGGAACTTAATGCGTTAGCTACGACACAGAACCCGTGGAACAGGCCCTACATCTAGTTCCCAACGTTTACGGCATGGACTACCAGGGTATCTAATCCTGTTTTCGCTCCCCATCCTTTCGCTCCTCAGCGTCAGTAGCGGCCCAGAGATCTGCCTTCGCCATCGGTGTTCCTCCTGATATCTGCGCATTCCACCGCTACACCAGGAATTCCAATCTCCCCTACCGCACTCTAGCTTGCCCGTACCCACTGCAGGCCCGGGGTTGAGCCCCGGGATTTCACAGCAGACGCGACAAGCCGCCTACGAGCTCTTTACGCCCAATAATTCCGGACAACGCTTGCAGCCTACGTATTACCGCGGCTGCTGGCACGTAGTTAGCCGGTGCTTTTTCTGCAGGTACCGTCACTTGCGCTTCTTCCCTACTAAAAGAGGTTTACAACCCGAAGGCCGTCATCCCTCACGCGGCGTTGCTGCATCAGGCTTGCGCCCATTGTGCAATATTCCCCACTGCTGCCTCCCGTAGGAGTCTGGGCCGTGTCTCAGTCCCAGTGTGGCCGGTCACCCTCTCAGGCCGGCTACCCGTCGTCGCCATGGTGAGCCATTACCTCACCATCTAGCTGATAGGCCGCGAGTCCATCCAGAACCGATAAATCTTTCCACCTACACACCATGCGGTGATAGGTCATATCCAGTATTAGACACCGTTTCCAGTGCTTATCCCAGAGTTCAGGGCAGGTTACTCACGTGTTACTCACCCGTTCGCCACTCTTCCACCCAGCAAGCTGGGCTTCATCGTTCGACTTGCATGTGTTAAGCACGCCGCCAGCGTTCGTCCTGAGCCAGGATCAAACTCTCCGTAAAAAATTACATGCCCACAAACACCGCGGAATAAGCCGTGTAAGCGAGCGAGTTTAACCTGACAACAGAAACTCATCAATACTGACGAAATTTCGTTTGTTATCCAAAAAAGGAATCTCCAACACCCAACCAAACGATTGAATGCCGGGGATAATAAATTGGCATTTGACAATTTAAGTGCACACTATTGAGTTCTCAAGATCCAGACACCCACCGTACCGGCCCCAACCAAGGGACCCTCCGAAGAGCAAC
>NZ_LOHP01000072.1 GCF_001482305.1 Leucobacter sp. G161 | reverse complement strand
GTACCCGAATTCGGGGTCTTCAAGGTGGGCGTCGTGGAGCGCGTTCGCGCGATACGCCTGCGTAAGGTCTCGTTCGGTGACTGGGTTGCGGAGCCAGCGGTAGTAGGGCTGGCGTGAGAGCTTCAATACCCGGCACGACACTACGACAGGGACCCCGTCATTGGCGAGCTCTTTCACGAGCGGGTAGAGCCTTTTCCCGGCAGGTGTGCCTGGGAAAGATACGCCGCCGCACGACGAAGCA
>NZ_LOHP01000071.1 GCF_001482305.1 Leucobacter sp. G161 | reverse complement strand
GCGCCAGCAGCCTTGCGGCCCGGGCGTCGACCCGGCGCGGGCGGGGGAGCACGCTCGCGGGGAGCCGGCTCAGGGCGCGCAGCACGTCGGCGAGGCGGATCCCGATCTCCGTGAGCGCGTCCTCGATCCTGCCGCGGATGCCGCCGTCGCGGAACTTTGGGACGAGGAATGCGCGCGACTGCACGAGGTGCGGCGCGATCCGGCGCAGCAGTGCTTCGCGTTCGACCGCGGACTCCCACGCGAGGGCGACGTCGCCCTTCGCGAGGTAGTGCAGCCCGCCGTGGACGAGCTTCGAGCTGTAGCCGCTCGTGCCGCTCGCGAGATCGCGCGCCTCGACGAGTGCGACCGACAGGCCGCGGGTGACGGCGTCGAGCGCGACGCCGGCGCCGGTGATGCCGCCGCCGATGACGAGCACGTCGACCTCGTGTTCGGTGATGTGGGCGAGCGCACGGGCGCGGCTCGCAGCGTTCAGGTCTCCTGGTCGTGCGTCGAGCATGCCGCTCCCGTTCTGGGCTGGCGCGGTGCCAGCCCTGTCGTTTAGGTGTGAGTCGCCTCGCTCGGGGTCAGCGCCGCATCGGGCAGTGACTCGTCGAGGAGCATGGAACCGAGTGGCCGCGCTCCGAGCGCAGCGGCGATCGTGTCGGTGAGCTCTGCGCAGGCCCGCATGAAGTCCGTGGTCGAGTGCATGAGTGGTGCGCCGAGCGCGACCCCGCGCACGAGGAGCAGTAGCGTCAGCGCGGAGGGCGCGTGATCCGGCACTGATCCGTCCGCGCGGCCCTCGGCGATGAGCTGTTCGATTGCCGCGAGCACGATCTCCTGGCTGCGACCGAGCCGCCCGCTGAGGTAGGGCTCGACGAGCTCGGGCTGGTGCGCGAGCACCGACGCGATGAGCTCTGACTCGACGAATACCCGCGCGCCTGCGCCGAGGAACACGGCGAGCCTCGCGGCGCCGTCAGTGTCGGGAAGGCCCGCGCGCAGCTCGGCGACGGCCCGCGAGAACTCGCGGGTGAGCGCGAGCAGGATCGCGTTGTCCATGCTGCCCATCGCCCGGTACAGCGTCATGCGGGAGATGCCGGCCGTGTCGGCGACGTCCTGCGCGGTGAGCTTGCGCGGTCCGTACCGTCTGAGACCCTCGGAAACGGCGTCAAGGATGGCCTCGTCGCGCGCCGCGATCGAATTGCCCCTGTGACGATGTGCATCCATGTGTCACACTGTAACGTATGGCTGCTGATATTACCGAGAGCGTTCCCGTATCACCGTGGTGGGGCTGGGCGCCCGCAACTGCGGGCGGCGTGCTGCCCGAGGGTGCGCGCAAGGTGCTCGGCGAGCGCCTCGGCATCGACCCCAACGCGCAGGTCGCGGGGCCGCCTCCCGAGGTCACCGCCGCCGACCTTCCCGACTCAACGCTCACCGACGACGCGCTTGGCGCGCTTGCCGGCGCCGCAGCGACGGGAACGGTCTCGCAGGATCCCGCGGACCGGATGCAGCACGCGGCAGGCAAGCACACGCCCGACCTCATCCGCCAGCGCGAGGCGCGCCCGCTTGCCGTGCCGGACGCGGTCGTGAGCGTCGGCGCCACCTCCGAGGTCCGTGACATCCTCGCGGCCTGCCTCGCACACGACATCGCGGTCGTGCCGTTCGGCGGCGGATCGAGTGTGGTCGGCGGCGTCACCCCGCTCCGTGGCGGCCACGCCTCGGTCATCGCCCTCGACCTCACCCGGCTCAACGCGCTCATCGAGCTCAACGAGACCGACCGAACCGCGACCTTCGAGCCAGGCATCCGCGGCCCCGAGATCGAGCACGCGCTCGCGGCACGCGGCTTCACGCTCGGCCACATCCCGCAGTCGCACCAGCAGGCTACCCTCGGCGGCTACGCAGCGACCCGCTCGGCCGGCCAGGCCTCGACCGGCTACGGCGCCATCGCCGAACTCATCACCGGCATCACCCTCGAGACCCCGAGCGGCCCCCTCGTGCTCGGCGGGCGCGCGCCAGCATCCGCGGCAGGCCCCGACCTCAAACACCTGGTCATCGGCAGCGAGGGCACCATCGGGGTTATCACCGAGGTGACTGTCGCGATCAGCCGACGCGTCACCGAAAAGACCTACGGCGCCTGGGCGTTCTCCTCGTTCGAGGCCGGCGCCGCCGCGATCCGCGCGCTCGCGCAGGACGGCGCGAAGGGCGACCTGCCCGACGTCTGCCGACTCAGCGACGAGGAAGAGACCGAGCTCACCCTCGCCCAGAGCGACGGCACCCCGGTGCGCCTGCTGCGCCGCTGGCTCTCCTCGCGGGGCATCGACACCCCCGCGCTGCTGCTCGGCGTCTGGGAGGGCACCGACGCAGACACGAAGCGGCGGCACAAGCGGGCCGCGAAGATCCTCAAGGCGCACGGCGCCGTCTCTGCGACGACCTCGCCCGCGCAGGCGTGGGATCGCGGCCGCTTCAGCTCGCCCCGGCTCCGCGACGAACTCCTCACCATCGGGGTGATGGTCGATACCCTCGAGACCGCGGCGACCTGGAGCAAGCTCGCTGAGACGCACACGGCCGTCGCCGAGGCCATCCGCGGCGCGCTCGCCGGCGGGCCGGGCGGCAGCGAGGCGAAGCCCGCAGCGGTACAGGGGCACATCTCGCACGTCTACCGCGACGGAGCGTCCCTCTACTACACGTTCATCGCCGCCGCCGAGGACGACATGGTCGCGCAGTACGAGCGGGTGAAGGCCGCCGCAAACGCGGCGATCCTCGCCCAGGGTGCGACAATCACCCACCACCACGCGGTCGGCACCGAACACGCCGCCATGCTCCCGGCAGAGATCGGCGAACTCGGCGTGCGCGTGCTCCGCGCGGTGAAGCAGGAACTCGACCCGGCGGGCATCATGAACCCGGGCAAACTCGTCTAGCTCGCGACCTGCGCGAGAGATAGTGTGTGGAAATGGCAACGAAGTCAAACCCCCAGCCGGTCATCCCAGGATCCACCGTGCTCATCACCGGAGCCGCCCGCGGCATGGGCGAGCTCTACGCGCGCCGCGCAGCCCGTGAGGGCGCACGCGCGATTGCGCTCTGGGACATGGACGCGGAGCGCGCAGAGGCGCTCGCGGCAGAACTCAGTCGGGGCGCGGGGAAGCGCGGCGGGCCAGGCCCCGACGTGCGCGCCTTCATCGTCGACGTCTCCGACCGCGAGGCCGTGCGCGACGCCGCAGAGCGCACCCGCACGGAGCTCGGCGAACCCGACATCGTCGTCAACAACGCCGGCATCGTGCGCGGCGCGCTCTTCTGGGAGCACGACCAAGAGCACGACATCGAGCTCACGATGCGGATCAACGCGCTCGCGCCGATGTGGATCTCGCGCGAGTTCCTCCCCGCGATGATCGCGGATCGCTCGCGCCCGAAGCGGATCCTGAACATCGCCTCAGCCGCGGGCACCCTCGCGAACCCGCGGATGAGCGTGTACGCCTCCTCGAAGTGGGCGATGATCGGCTGGGCCGAGTCGCTCCGCCTCGAGCTTGCCCGTGAGGGTCACGAGCATATGGCCGTGACCACCTTCTGCCCGAGCTTCATCTCGACAGGCATGTTCGCCGGCGCCCGCGGGCCCCTGCTCACGCCCATCATGAAGCCCGAGTATGCGGTGCGCGCGGCCTGGACCGGGATGCGCAAGGGTACGCCGCTCGTGCTGCGGCCGTGGACGGTGAAGCTCGCGATGATCGCGCGCGGCATCCTCCCGACACGCGCCTGGGACGTCGTCGCCGACAAGGTCTTCCACGTGTACTCGTCGATGGACAAGTTCACCGGGCGGGGATAGTGCCGGAGCTCGTGCGGGCCAGCCTGTTGGTGGGCCAGGCCCACACGTGCGCTCTAATTTTGGCTTCTGCCTATCGTGACGAGCGGCGTCGACTCGTCTTCGAAACGGGCATTGGTGCAGAACGGTTCGTACTCAGCGAAGAATTCCGCGGGCGGAACAGCTTCCTCGGGGGTGACGACCCCACGCTGTGAAATCAGTCCACGAGCAATGAGCTGTAGCCCGATGGCGGCGGGAATCGCGGTAGCTCCTGCCATGCCGTCAGCTGGAAAACGTGTGAGTTCGGCTGCGACGTGCGCTGGAGCGCCTGCAACGATGCCGCCGGCCCACGCCCAGAGTCCTGGGGCTGGGCGCGATCGCTCGGGCCGTGCGCTGTGCTGCAGTGCCGCAGGTCGCTCAAAGCCGGCTTCGATCTCGCGTGCAGCGTCAGCTTGCGTGAGCTCTCCGCGATCCACACGGGCCGCGATTTCCCGAATTCGGTCGAAGACCCACTCGGGTCCCGTGCCGAGGTTCTCGCACACTCGCAGCGACGTGAACGTGCGGGGGAGCGTCACGGCCTCGGGGTGGCCGATGATCCAGGCCTTGAGGTCGCCGTAGCCTGGGTAGGGGATCGTGCGCTTCTCGAGCGGCGCGACGAGCTGTGCCTCGCCGTCGCGGTGGACGCGCACGGTGCCCGTCGTCTGGTGGACGAAGTGCAGGGTGGCTGCGTTGGGACGGCCGCTCGGCTCGGGAGGCGCAAGCGTGCCCATCGGCCAGCCCGTGAGAAGCTCGTGGGTTTCGTCGAGCTGCTCAGCTGCGAGCTTTGCGAGGAGGTTCGACACTCCGGGGCTCGCGCCCATGCCGATGAGGGCGGTGACGCCGGCCTGTGCTGCAGCCTCGCCGTGTTCGAGCGCGGTGAGGGTTGGTTCCCAATCGTCGTTGATGTCAACGTAGTGGCAGCCTGCCGCGATCGCTGCGCCGAGCGTCACCTCGCCGAAGCGCGTAAAGGGCCCGAGCGCGCTCACGACCCCCCACACGCCGTCAAGCGCAGCTGCGATGTCGTCCGTGAGGACGTCCATTGCGAGAACGCGCACGTGTGCCGCAACTGCCGTGAGCCGCTCGAGTGCGGATGCGTCGAGGTCGATCGCGACGATCTCTGAGAACTCGGGCATTGCCGCGAGGGTTTCGACGGCCTTGGCGCCCATTGCGCCGGCGCCGCCGAAGACGACGACCCGCCGCGGGGTGAGCGCACGCGGGCTCGTCTCGGTGCTCGGTGAGGTGGGTACTGGTTCGTGCGGGTGGGGCATCGTCGCGCCACTGCCTGACTTAACGTTCATTCAGGCAGGTTACGAGCGGATCCATCCTGTGTCAACCGTCACCGTGTCGGCAAAGCCCCGCGGGTAGGCGGGCCGGTGATCGTGCTGCCGTCGGCGATGCCGACAATACGTTCCGCGATCTCGAGGTGTGCCCGCACTAGGCGATCCTCGTCGGGGGAGTCAATTTGACGTGTCCAGACTGGCAGGTTTTCGATGACACCAACGATCGCGTGCGCTGCGACCGTTGCGCTCGGCGCGGTGAATACGCCGCGTTCAATTCCGGAGGTGATTGGGAGCCTGATGATGTTGAATACCTCTGCCTCGAGAGTGCGCAGCTCGTCGTGTGCCTCTTTGGGGAGGTGGGTGAAGAGGTGTCCAGGTGCGTAGAGCGACGAGTAGGCCGCCACGTCATCCACTTCCGTGAGCTGGATGCGCACGTACATCCTTACTATCGCTGCGAGCTGTTCGTGCGGTTCGGTTCCCGCCTCGGCGACTGCTGCGCGCGCGGACGCGAGAAAGCGAGTGAGGGTGCTCTGGATGACGGCGTGGAGCAGGTCGCTCTTCGACGAAAAGTGCCAGTAGAGGGCTGGCGCTGAGACTTTTACTGCGGCGGCGATCTGCTTTACCGAGGTTGCCGCGTAGCCCTGCTCCGAGAAAAGTCGAGCGGCTGCCCGGATGATCCGTTCGCGTGTCTCGTCGGACGCGTTCGTGTTCGGGTGTGCGTGCGGGGGCTCGGTCGCGTTCGCTGAGCTCGCGCCAGTCTTGAGGCTGGGCATGGCGTTCCAATCAACTTGGGGCGGGGTGCTTGACACCGAGCCCGTGTGTGGGAGAGTATATCTCACGTCCCTGAATGAACGTTAAGTAAGGACGGGGCAACTATCCCTCAACGACGAAGGAACAAGCGCCAATGACCGCAATTGATGTGCACAACGTCTGCGTGAGCTATGGGTCCGTCCAAGCCTTGCATGACGTAAGTCTGCAGGTGCGAGCGGGTGAGTTTCTCACCGTGCTCGGACCGAGCGGCTCGGGAAAATCAACGCTGCTCGGTGTAATTTCGGGCCTCATGGAGCCCAGCTCCGGAGCGATAGAGGTGGGCGGACGCGATATTACAGCGCTTCCGACTCATCACCGGCAGATGGGCCTCGTGTTTCAGAACTATGCCCTGTTCCCAACCATGACCGTCGCTCAAAACGTTGCCTTTGGGTTGAAGGTTCGACGGGAAGACCGGGCGACAATCCAGCGAGAAGTCGAACGAGCACTCGCCCTCGTTCGTCTCGACGGGTACGGTACGCGTCGCGTCCAGGCGCTCTCCGGTGGCCAGCAACAGCGCGTGGCACTTGCGCGCGCAATTGTGATCAACCCCACGGTTCTTCTTCTCGACGAGCCCCTCGGTGCGCTGGACCGCAAGCTGCGCCAGGAAGTACAGGTCGAGTTGCGCGAACTCCAACGCTCGCTCGCAATTACCACTGTCATGGTTACCCATGATCAGGAAGAAGCGCTAACGCTCTCCGATCGCATTGCAATCGTAAACAATGGTCGGATCGAGCAGGTGGGCACACCAGACGAGCTCTACGCGAAGCCGGTCTCCTCTTTCGTTGCCAATTTCCTCGGAACTTCGAACGAAGTGCGCGGTCGGGTCAGTCGAGAAGGATATGGAGCCCGGTTCACCGACGGCGACCTGAGCTTTGCGTGCGAGGTTCCCCGTTTTCCGGGGAATGAAGCGATCGCGACCATTCGACCGGAGTCCATTCTGGTGGAGCCAGCCCACAGCACCACGCAGCCAGGCATCGTGCACGCGCGAGTCCGGGATGCGATCTACCTCGGTGGCAACACTCGATACCACCTCCAGCTCGAATCTGGCCACCAATGGGTGGCTCTCTCCAGACCCGATCACCCCATCATTCGCCGCGGCGCAGACGTGGCACTCACCTGGTCGCCAGAAGCAGTGTGGCTTCTCGACCCCAGTACACCAGGAGCAATCGAATGAACATCTCACGCATTGTGGGCCTCGGCCTTGCAGCATCTCTCGCTTTCGCAGCCGTTGGCTGTGGCTCGCAGAACGACGGAGCAAGTACAGCACCATCCTCAATCTCCATTCTTGAGTCCGGAGGGTCGAGCGGGGAATCAATCGCTGAGGCGTACGGCAAGCCATTCACAGCGACGACCGGTGTCAAGCTTGTGCAAGAGACCCCCACCGATCTCGGCAAGCTCGAGGCTATGGTGAAGTCCGGAAACGTGACCGCAGAGCTCGTCGAGCTCGGCGGTGCAAACGTGCAAATGGCCCTCGAGCGAGACCTGATCCAGCCGCTCGACTGGGACGCAATCGATCCCGAACCCATGACCGCTGAAGCCAAAACCGAGTATGGCTTTGGATACCAGACCTTCGCGCTGTACATGGGTGGCAGGGCGGATGCGAAGCCGATCACCACTTGGGCGGAGTTCTTCGACACCGAACGCCAACCGGGGAAGCGTGCGATCCCGACATACTCGAGCTACGCTTTGCCGATCGCGCTTCTCGCTGACGGTGTGAAGCCCGAAGACCTTTACCCGCTCGATGTCGATCGCGCCCTCGCTTTCCTTGAGTCGGTGAGCGATGACCTGCTGCTGTGGGAGGCAGCGTCGCAAACCCCGCAGATGCTCGAATCGAACGAGGCCGTCTACGCAGCGACCTGGGATAACGTGCGTGCTTCCGACGGGTTTCAAGTGAGCTTCGAGAATGCTGTACGCGAGCTGTCATTCTTCGTGATTCCCAAGGGGGCGAAGCATGTTGACCAGGCAAACCAACTCCTGCACGAGATGAGCAAACTTGAGAACCAAACAGTCGCGGCGGAACTGATTCCTGTCGCGGGTCCGAGCCCGGATCTTATGGGCAGCCTGACTCCCGAAGTCGTCGCAGAGATGCCCGCGAACCCAGCATTCGCAGACACGCAGGCGACCTACGATTACGAGTGGTGGGCAGCGAATGCCGCAGACGTGACTGAGCGCTGGACACAATTCAAGCTCGAGAAGCTCGGATGACAACGACGCTTATAGCTACCCGCGCGCCGGCCCGAGGCCGGCGCGCGCGGAGGGCGGGGGCCGGGGAGCGCATTGCCTTTCTCACGCCGGCAACGGTGCTGCTCGGGCTTGCGTTCCTCGCTCCACTCGCGTTGCTGCTCCCGCAGAGCCTCACGGACGGGTCAGGGTTCTCAGTAGGGGCCTACGACCGCCTGTTCAGTCAGCCTGTATACGCTGACGTGATCGGGAACACTGCGCGCATTGCAGGGCTGACGGCTATGTTCTCGCTGCTCGCTGGCTACCCGCTTGCGCTGTGGATCAGCAGACTCGGTGCAAGATGGAAGATCGTCGCAATCGTTGCGGTCGTGCTGCCGTTCTGGGTGAGTATCCTCGTTCGAACGTATAGCTGGACCGTGCTACTCGGCAAGGAAGGCATCGTGAACGTGGCTTTGCTGCGACTCGGCGTGATCTCTGAGCCGCTCTCGCTGCTGTACACCGACTTGGGAGTGCTCATCGGCACAGTCAACCTACTTGCTCCCTTCCTTATCTTGCCGTTGCTTGCGACGATGAGCGGCATCGATTCGCGCATTGGACAAGCCGCGCAGAGCCTCGGAGCGTCTCCATTCCAAGCGTTTTGGCGGGTGTATTTTCCGCAGACAGTGCCGACGGTTGTGTCAACCATGTTCCTTGTATTTGTACTTGGGTTCGGCTTCTACATCACCCCGGCGATCCTTGGCGGAGGCAGAGTGCAGATGCTGCCAACGGTGCTCGCAAATCTCATCAATACGACGCCTGACTGGGCGCTGGCATCAGCGATCTCCGTCGTGTTGTTGAGCGGAGCGGGGCTCATAGGCCTGGTCGGAAAACTCGTCACTAGGAGAACCACATGATTGGGCGTATTGCGCTTGCCGTTTGGTCAGTGATCGTTCTTATCTGGCTCATCGCCCCTGTGGCGATTGTTGTACCGATGTCGTTCTCGGGTGGCCGTGGGGTGTCCTTCCCGCCGGAAGGCTTCTCCTTGCAGTGGTACGAACGGCTCTTCACCGACGAGTCGTGGATGCAGGCGTTGCAGACGTCCGCAGTTGTGGCCTTGTTCGCAAGCTTGCTCGCAGTCGTTTCGGGGTCGTTGCTCGCGCACTCTGTCGCCAGACGACCTGGCCGATTTTCCCGAATGCTGCGTGGGATCTCGATGGGACCTATGGTGGTGCCCACCATAGTGTTGTCCGTTGCCATCTACCTTTTCTGGGCAAAGCTCGATCTGATTGGCACGCTGCCGGGCCTGATCCTCGCACACGCAACAGTAGCTCTGCCGTTCGTCCTCATGATCATGGTGAACGCGGTAGCGTCGGTCGATCCACGCATTGAGCAAGCGGCAGCAAGCCTCGGTGCGAGGCGAGCGACGGTGCTCACCAGAGTCCTCCTGCCCACACTTGCTCCGCACCTGGCGGTGTCGTGGCTGTTCGCCTTCATCGTGAGCTTCGACGAAGTCGTGATCTCGTCATTTATTGCTGGTGCGAATACCACGGTTCCCGTAAAGATGTTCACCACACTTCGCAACCAGATTGATCCCACGATCACTGCGATCTCAACTCTGTTGATCGTCGCGACGGTACTCGGCGGCGTTGTCGCCGCAGCAGTGCTTCGCCGACGCCTGCTCACCGTTGTCGGTGCGGGCAGCTAACCCGTTACTCCAGGAGACTTCTATGCAGTTCAATCTCGCTTCACTATTGAGCAACTCGGCTCGACGCACCCCGAGCCAGCCTTATCTCATCACCGCCGATGCTCGCTACAGTTACGCGGAGATCGATGCCAGGGCGGCGCAGGCCGCCACTGTGCTCGCGGAACGGGGTGTGCGTCGTGGCGATGCAGTGCTTCTCAGGCTCCCTAACCGTGTCGACTTCGTACCGTACTATTTTGGGTTGCTCCGTCTCGGAGCGGTCGTCGTGCCAGTGAACCCGGCGCTGAGTGCGCGGGAGATCGCGGTAGCAACGCAAGACACCGGCTCCAGATTCGTCGTACTTGAAGAAACCGACGACGTGAGACTCGAACCTGGGGTTGTCCGGCTCGATATGAGGTCCCTCCTGGCTGACGAAGCGGTGTGCACGACAGGCACCGAGGCGGTCGCTGTGGACGGCGATGACACCGCCCTCGTGATCTTCACGAGTGGCACGACTGGGCGGCCGAAGGGCGCCGAACTCGGCCATCAGCAGTCGTTTCTCACCGCACTCCTCGAGGGCGACGAATTTGGGATCACGGCAGACGACGTGACGCTTGGCGTACTTCCTCTCTTCCATATTTACGGCCTCTCAGGAATTCTGCATTCGGCGACCCTCCGAGGCCAGTCCGTCTTTCTCATGAACGGGTACTCTACTGCTGCCGTTTACGACGCGATTGAGCATCACGGCGTCACAGTCCTCCCTGGGGTCCCGACAATGTTCCACGCGATGGTGACGGGAGAACACCAAGGACGAGACCTCAGCGGTGCGCGGATCGCTATCAGTGGCGGTGCCCCCATGCCCGCTGAGACACTCCGTGCGATGGCGGAACTCTTGCCGCAACTGACCTACCTTGAGGGGTACGGCATGACTGAGACCTGCAGCTCAGGAACTGTCAACGGTGGCCCGTATCCGTTTCGGAAAGACTCGATCGGAAGGGCGCTCTGGGGAATCGAGATGGCGGTCGTCGACGCGGCGGCTGAACCGCTCCCGCCGGGGCCAACACATGTTGGCGAGCTCGTGATGCGCGGCCACAACATCATGAAGGGCTACCTTGGTGACCCCGAGGCGACGAAAGCAACCGTGCGAAACGGCTGGCTCCACACTGGCGACCTTGCCTGGATCGACGCCGAGGGTTACGTCTTCATCGTCGGGCGCGCGAAAGAACTCGTTATCCGTGGCGGGTTTAACGTCTACCCGCGTGAGGTTGAAGAGGTACTTCGGTCGCACGACGCGGTCGTCGATGCCGCGGTGGTGGGTCGGCCAGACCCGCATCACGGCGAGGAACTCGTCGCCTTCGTCGTGGCCGGCCCCAACGGGATCGACACCAACGCACTCATCGCATTCAGTAGCGAGCGCCTCGCGGCGTTCAAATACCCCAGAGAGGTCATCATCATGGACGCACTCCCGCAGGGAGCCACCGGCAAAATTGACAAGCAGCTGCTTGTCGCGCTCGCAACCGAGGCCTGGCAGGGGGCCACCTCGTGAGCGGCCGGGTACTCGTTATCGGCGGAGTCGGGCAGATCGGCCGTCACGCCGTCCGACTCCTCGCAACGTTCCCAGAGGTAGCGCAGATCGTCATCGGTGACGTCGATGCGCAACGCGCGGAGCTGCTTGCGGCTGAGCTCGGACAGAAGGGGGCCGTGTTCCCGCTTGACGCGACGAGCCGCACACAGCTCGACGCTGCGATGGCCGGCGTCGATCTTGTGCTCAATGCGCTTGGCCCGTTCAACCGCTTTGGACTTCCGATCCTCACCGCCGCGATCGAGAACGGTACGCCCTACGTCGACATCTGCGATGACTGGGAAGCCACGGAGGCGTTCCTAGAGCTCGACTCGCGTGCGCAGGATGCAGGCGTCACCGCAATCATCGGCGCCGGTCTCAGCCCGGGGATCACCAACCTGCTCGCAATGATCGCGGGGCGTGGCTACGACTCGATCGACCGCCTCCTCACTTCCTGGTCGCTGTCGGGAGCGTCGATTGAGCTCGAAACGGCCTACGACGGGCACCGGCCGCCCGGATCAGCAGCCATGTTCCACTGGATTGAGCAGGCAACCGGCCTGATTCGGGTGTGGCGTGACGGTGGGTTGGCCGACGTCGCTCCGCTCGAGAAACTCCTCGTGACATACCCCGGGCTGGGGGAAGCTCCCGTGCACAGCCTCGGCCACCCCGAGCCCATTTCGCTGCCGCCAGCGCTCGGCAACGTCCGAGAATCCCTGAACGTCATGACGGGACCCGAGTGGGTCTTCGACGCGCTCCGGGAGACTGCCGCGCTCGTCAACTCGGGGGAGCTCTCGATCGCCGGTGGCGTCGAACGGATGACGCAGAACACCCCGCCGGCGACGAGCGAGCAGCGACTGCGCCTGCCGAGCGTGTGGGCGATGGCGGAGGGTACGAAGGGCGGGCGTCGCATCGCGACCGCCGTCCACCTGGCGGCGCTCCCACCGCACAAGATGGGTGGCAGCACGGGCTACCCCGCGGCCATCGCTGCACTCTTCGTCTTGCGTGGGGAGATCGTTCGCGCTGGGGTCATCCCGCCTGAGCGTGCGCTCGACCCCGATGTGTTTTTCGCGGAACTCGGCAAGGTGACGTCCCCTCGGATGCCGCGAGTGGAGGACCTTATCGTCGTTGACGAAACTGAACTCAGCGAGCCTCGCTCGGTGCGGTGACACCCGGGGTCGCCGCATGCCGGGGCCGGGGTGAGCTCGTGCGGGTACGCCCAGGTGCCGCAGTGCGCTGTGGCACCTGGGTACCATGCCGTTCATACTCGGGGGTGACGCGCCACGGCCCCGTCCCCTGGAGTATGGAAACATGAAGTTTCCAGAGGTACTGAAGCAGCCACCAACGTTCGTTGCCGCCGCGCTCGTTACCGCGTGCCTCGTGGCGCTCCTCGCAGCCATCGGCGGGTTTCTCGCAATCGACGGGGCTACCCGCACTGCGCTCACCGTCACCACGGTGAATGCTACGCCAACAGGAGAGGGAGCTTCGGAGCAGGCTGCCCCGGTACCGGGGGCCACACCACAGAGTGAGCCCGGTATCACCGAGAGCGCAGCCATCCCCGCGCTGCAGACGGCACGGTAACCCCAACGGCGCTTCTGATCGCTGAGGTCTGCACCCTCAATCGTGCACGGCCGCCAGCGGCCGGTACCACACCACAGCCGCAGGTCTCCGCCCCACAACGGCCTGACGAGTTCTATGCTGGAGGCATGACGCACCCATTCTTCGGAGAGGGGCCCAAGCCCCGCATCTTCGGGCACCGAGGTTTCGTTCCTGCCGAGCGTGCCGCCGCAGGGATCGTCGAGAACTCACGGGAGGCGGTTGCCCACGCTCTCGCCGCGGGTGCCGAGTTTGTGGAAGCCGACTGCCAGCTCACGAGCGACGGGCACGTCGTGTTCTTCCACGACAGCACCCTCTCGAGAACGCTGGGGGATTCACGCCGCATCGCGGTCGTTACCCTGGCGGAGCTCACCGAGCTCATGGCGGATCGCGGAGGGCTCCTCACCCTCGAGGAAGCGATCACCGATTTCCCAGAAGCGCGGTACAACCTCGACATGAAGTCGGCGGAGGTTGCGGAGCCGGCCGGCACGATCATCGGCGAGCGTGCCCCCGACCGCGTGCTCATCAGCAGCTTTTCCGATGGGCTCAGGCTCCGCGCACTCTCGGCGGCGCAGGCTGCGTCGCCGACGGGCGAGCTACCGGCGACGGGCGCCGGTCAGCGGGCCATCGTGAAGGTGCTCACTGCGGTAGCGATGCGGTCGCAGCCACTCCTCGACCGTGCGTTCGCCGGGCTCGATGCCCTGCAGATCCCCGTGAAGCAGGGACCCGTGCGCGTGCTGAGTCCGAGACTGCTCGGTGAAGCTCATGCACGCGACGTCGAAGTGCATGTGTGGACGGTCAACGATCCGCAACTCATGCGGGAGCTCGTTGCGCTCGGCGTCGACGGTGTGATCACCGACCGCACGGACCTTGCGGTGTCGGCACTCCGCGGCTAGCCCCGCCCCGCTCTCACGTCGAAACGGTGGAGCGGGCCGGGGTCGGGCGCCAGCGTGCTTAGCGGGCGCAGACGCAGCGATCCGCCGCTGCCACGCCCTCGAGCGCATCCTCAATATGCTCGCCGCAGCCGGCCCAGGTCGGCTTCGAGCAGGTTTCGCAGGTTACGCGTGCGCACATAGTTGTGTCCTTTGAATAGGTGACCGGTCGTCGCCGGCCACGAATGGTGCGTGGAATGATCATCCGCTGAGACCATCAAACCAGAAGCGCGCGTCGCTAGGCTTAAGGCGTAACGAGGCGCGCCGCATTCCGGCGAGGCGCGCGAGGCCACGAATGGAGAAGCGATGAGCGAAGCGCTCGAGACTGTCATGAAGCAGCACGTAGACACGGCGTTCGACACGACGATTGAGGAGTTGTGCGACCTGGTCCGTATTCCCTCGGTGTCGTGGCCAGCGTTTGACCCGGCGCACGTCCAGGCGAGCGCCGAGAAGGTCGCCGAACTCATGCGGTCGACCGGCGTGTTCGACTTCGTCGACATTCGCCGCGCACCCGTTGACGGGCAGGAGAACGAGGCGGACCCTGAGCTCGGGCATCCGGCAGTGATTGCCCGCCGCGCTCCGAAGAACGGCGCGCCCACCGTGCTGCTCTACGCGCACCACGACGTCCAGCCCCCCGGGAAGGACGAAGAATGGGACACCCCGCCCTTCGAGCCGACCCAGCGCGGTGACCGGCTGTTTGCCCGTGGAGCCGCCGACGACAAGGCCGGCGTCATGGCGCACGTGTCAGCGATCCGCGCGCTCGCCGCAACCGAGGGCGACGACTTCGACCTCGGCATCGCGGTGTTCATTGAGGGCGAGGAGGAGTGGGCCTCACAGTCCTTCGGCAACTTCCTCCGCGAGAACCGCGATGAGCTTGCGGCTGACGCGATCATCGTGGCTGACTCGGGGAACTGGGATATCGACACCCCCGCCCTCACGGTTGCCCTGCGGGGCGCGGTCGCGTTCAACGTGAAGATCGACACCATGGCGCACGCGACGCACTCCGGCATGTTTGGGGGCGCGATTCCCGACGCGATGCTGGCCGCGGTGAAGCTGCTGGGTACCCTCTGGAACGAGGACGGCTCGGTTGCGGTCGAGGGGCTCACGAGTGCGGATCTCTCCACTCCTGAGTACGACGAGGCCCGCCTGCGCGCCGAGTCGGGCTTGCTGGATGGGGTCTCGCCGATCGGTCGGGGCGAGATCCTCTCACGCATGTGGGCACAGCCCGCGATCACGGTGACGGGCATTGATGCCCCGGATATTGCGAACGCGTCGAACACGCTCATCCCGAGCGTGACGGTGCGGATCTCGGCGCGTGTCGCGCCAGGTCAGGATCCGCAGGAGTTCTATGACGCGCTGACCGGTCACCTGACCGCGAACGCGCCGTTCGGGGCGAAGCTGTCGTTTGAGGATCCGGGCCTCGGCCAGTCCTTCAGCGTTGACACGACGGGCCCAGCCGTGGCGCACATCCGCGCGGCGATGGAGGCGGGCTTCGGTCGGGCACCCATCGACATGGGGATTGGCGGGTCGATCCCGTTCATCGCCGACCTCGTCGAGGAGTTTCCCGAGGCTGAGATTCTGGTGACGGGCGTTGAGGACCCGGATAGCCGGCCGCACTCGCCGAACGAGTCCCTGCACCTTGAGTCGTACCGAAAGGTGCTCGTGACTGAGGCGATCTTCCTCGCGCGGATGAACAAGGGGCTCTAAGCCTCGGTCCGCTGAGAACGCGAACGGGCGGTGCCGGATCATGGATCCAGCACCGCCCGTTCGCGACTCACGGGGTGTTAGGCCTGCGGCTTCTCCGCGTGTGCAGCGGATGCTGCGGGCGTTGCAGCCGGGGCAGCGAGCGCGGCGCCGTTCTGCGCCTTGAGGAGGTCGCGGATCTCCGAGAGCAGCTCCTGCTCGGTGGCCTCTGCGGGCTCCTCTTCCTTGGCGGTGCGCTTGCGCAGCTCGTTCATGGGGAGCACGAACACGAAGTAGACGACGGCAGCGACGATGAGGAAGTTGATGATCGCCCCGATGAGCGCGCCGATCGCGAGGGTGTCGCCGTTAGGCAGTCCGACCTTCAGCGCGTCGTCGAGCGAGTCGGCTTTGAACGCCAGGCCGATGAGGGGGTTGATGAGTGTCGCAACGACCTTCTCAACGACCGCGTTGAACGCAGCACCGATGACGACGGCGACCGCGAGGTCGATGACGTTGCCGCGGAGCAGGAACTCCTTGAACCCTTTAAACATGTGCTTCCCCTTTGCGTATTGCATGTGTGGTCTGGGTGAATCGTTGGTGATACTGAGTCACCAATGTATTGCCTCTCAATAGGATACGCGACCCTCTGTTGATGCTGAGGAGCGAGCTGTAGCCTGAGGCCATGGAATTTATTGGCGCCCAGCCCTCTCTGGACCTCACCTATTCAGACGTGTTCCTCGTGCCGCGCAGGTCGGCAGTTGCGAGCCGACTCGCGGTGGACCTCGCGCCGACCGACGGGACGCCCGCGACGATCCCGCTCGTCTCAGCGAACATGAACTCGGTGACCGGCCCGCGGCTCGCAGCAGTGCTCGCGCGCCGGGGCGGGATCGGCGTGCTGCCGCAGGACATGAGCGCAGATTCTCTCGCCGAGGCGATCGCCTGGGTGAAGGCGCAGCCCGTCGCCTTCGACTCCCCAATTGTGCTTGCGCCCGAGCAGACCGCTGCCGATGCGCTACGGCTCGTTCCGGCTGCCGAGGGGCAGAGCGTCGTCGTCGCGAGCCGCGGCAGGGGCTCGGAGCTCGCGGTCGCTGACGTGCACGGTGTGCTCTCGGCGACCCGGCTGCAGGTCGTGCCACACGACGCCAAACTGGGGGACCTCACCCTCGGCGCACCTCCCGTGCTCGATCTCGCTGAGCTCGGGGCCGACGCTGGGAACCCGCGTGCGGTGTTCGACGCGGTCGATGCGCTGCTGGGAGCCGCGGGCGGCGAGGCCGCTGTGATCGCCGATTCCGGCGTTGTCCGTGGCACGCTGTCGCGACGCTCGGCGCTGCGCACGTCGATCTACCGGCCAGCACTCGACGCCGAGGGGCGACTCGCTGTGGCCGTCGCGGTCGGCATCAACGGGGACGCTGCGGGCAAGGCCAGGGTGCTCGCGGCTGCGGGCGCCGATGTGCTCGTGGTCGACACGGCACATGGGCACCAGGAGACGATGATCCGCGCCCTCGGCGATATCGCTGCGCTGAACCTCGGACTGCCGCTCGTCGCCGGCAACATTGTCACGCCAGACGGGGTACACGACCTCGTGAACGCAGGGGCCACGATCCTGAAAGTTGGGGTCGGTCCCGGCGCAATGTGCACGACCCGCATGATGACCGCGGTCGGTCGCCCGCAGTTCTCCGCAGTGCTCGAAACCGCGCAGGCCGCACGCCAGCTCGGCGCACATGTTTGGGCCGACGGGGGAGTGCGCTACCCGCGCGACGTTGCCCTCGCGCTCGCGGCGGGCGCAGGATCGGTGATGATCGGGTCGTGGTTCGCAGGCACGGCCGAGTCTCCTGGCGAACTGCAGAGCGACCCTGAGGGGCGGCAGTACAAAGAATCGTGGGGCATGGCTTCGACGAAGGCCGTCAAGGGGCGTTTCTCTGCGCTCGACGCCTACGAGCGCGCCCGAAAGGAGCTGTTCGCCGAGGGGATCTCGTCATCGAAGATCTACCTCGATCCGCAGCGACCGAGCGTCGAAGATCTCGTCGACATGATCACCTCCGGGGTGCGCTCGTCGTTCACGTACGCCGGAGCCGCGACGCTCACGGAGTTCCACCGCAACGCGCGGGTTGGACTCCAGTCAGCCGCAGGATACGAGGAGGGCAAGGCGCTGCCGGTCTCCTGGTGATGCAGCCAGCCGAGCACCGCTCGGTGCGCTCGGTCGCGGGGCGAACCAGTGAGTTTCCTGCGCGGCCGAACTCAATCGATGCGCTCGCGGGGGTGCAGCGCTGGCTAGACTGAGTGCACCCAGACTCAGCGCCGTCACAGAGGCGCCGTGCAGTGAAGGAGTATCGGTGGAATACATCTCGACTCGTGGTGGGATGACCCCTGCCCCGTTTAGCGCAACCCTGCTCGAAGGGCTCGCAACGGACGGCGGCTTGGCAGTTCCCGAGACCATGCCCGAGATCACGCTCGAGCGGATCGAGACGTGGCGCTCGCTGAGCTACGCGGAACTCGCCACCGAGATCCTGAGCTTCTTCGCGACCGACATTCCCGGGCCCGAGCTCTCCGCGATGTGCGAGCGTGCGTACCGCGAGGAGAGCTTCTCTCCAGGGATCGTTCCCGTCACTCCCATCAGCGAGTCGATTGCGCTCCTCGGGCTCTCCGAGGGCCCCACCCTCGCCTTCAAGGACATGGCAATGCAGTTCCTCGGGCAGTCGCTCGAGTACGTGCTGCGCAAGACCGGGCGCACCCTGAACATTGTTGGCGCGACCTCCGGCGATACCGGGTCGGCCGCCGAGTACGCACTCCGCGGCAAGGAGGGCGTCTCCGTGTTCATGCTCTCCCCGCAGGGCCGGATGAGTGACTTCCAGCGCGCGCAGATGTATTCGCTCGACGACGCGAACATCCACAACATCGCCGTCGCTGGAGTCTTTGACGACTGCCAGAACCTCGTGAAGAGCATCGCCGGCGATCTTGACTTCAAGCGCGAATACAGCGTCGGCGCGGTGAACTCGATTAACCTCGGCCGCATCTCAGCCCAGGTCGTGTACTACTTCTGGGCATGGCTGCGTGCGAGTGACTCGCTCACCGCCGACGAGCGCACGAACTTCAAGATCTCGGTCACCGTTCCCTCGGGTAACTTCGGCAACATCCTCGCCGGGCACTACGCTCGCGAGATGGGGGCTCCGATCCGCCGCCTCGTGCTTGCCGCGAACGAGAACAACGTGCTTGACGACTTCTTCCGCACCGGTATCTATGCGCCGCGGACCTCGGCGGACACCCATGCGACCTCGAGCCCGTCGATGGATATTTCGAAGGCGTCGAACCTCGAGCGCTTTATCTTCGATCTTCTCGGGCGCGATTCCGAGCGTTTGAACGCTGCATGGCGCGAGCTTGACGAGACCGGGCGGCTCGACCTCAGCGCCGAGCTACCGCGCTTCACCGGCGAGTTCGGGATTCTCAGTGGGACGAGCACCCACGCCGACCGTGTCGAGACGATCCGTTCGGTGCACGCAGAGAGCGGCGTGACCATCGACCCGCATACCGCCGACGGGGTGAAGGTTGCGCGAGAGCACGTCGAGCCGGGCGTGCCGATGCTCGTGCTCGAGACAGCGAAGCCCGAGAAGTTCCCCGAGATCGTATTCGAGGCAACGGGGGAGCGCCTGGGGCTGCCAGAGCACCTCGCGGGTCTCTTGGAGCTGCCGCAGCATGTGACCGAGATGGCCGACGATGAGGCGACGCTCCGCGAATTCATCGCGGCTCGCGCGCTCCGGGCGTAGACTCCAGGACACATGGTCCACAGCTAGGAGGGGTCAACAGTGTTCGGACGCCGCACAGAGCAGGTACTTACTCGACGCATAGTTGAGTTGGAACGACAGAGCGGCATTCGCGTGCCCGTTGGCGAAGGCGCGGAGGGATCCTCACCGAAGCCCGAGTCGAAAGTAGCCCGGAGCCGCGCAGGCGGCGCCTGGGGCGACGGCTTTGGGATGGTGGCGACGCGCTCGCTGCAGATCATCATCGTCCTCGTGCTCACCGCCGGGGTGGTCTTCGGGCTGCGCACACTGAGTACCGTCTTTATCCCGATCCTCCTCGCGCTCATCCTCGCGAGCACGTTCTCGCCGGTCATGCGCTGGCTGCGGCAGCACAAGGTGCCCTCGGTACTCGCCACGATCGCGGTACTCCTCGGGATCCTGCTCATCCTCACCGGCGTGGGCTGGCTCATCGTGTGGGCGGTGCGAGACGAGTGGGACGAACTCTCGACGCAGGCGCAGGATGGCTTCGAACAGGTCCTCGCGTGGGTGCAGACGCTGCCGTTTGCGCCGACCGCCGATCAGATTTCAGAGTGGCAAGACACGATCATTGATTTCGTGACGAGCTCGCAGTTCGGATCCGGCGCGCTTGCCGGGGTGAGCGCGATCACCGGATTCGTGACCGGCCTGGTGCTGCTCATCGTCGTGCTCTTCTTCTTCCTGAAGGACGGCCCGCAGATCTGGCAGTTCCTGCTGCGCCCCTTCCGCGGCGAGGCGCTTGCCCGTGCCGAGCGCGCTGGCGACAAGACGGTCTCGACCCTCGGCTCCTACGTCCGCGGCACCGCAGCAGTGGCCGCCGTCGACGCCATCGGCATCGGTATCGGTCTCTTCTTCCTCGGGGTTCCGCTCGCGCTCCCGCTCGCCGCGCTCGTGTTCATCCTGGCGTTCATCCCGATCGTGGGTGCGACGGTCGCCGGCATCCTCGCGGCGCTCGTTGCCCTCGTGGCGAACGGCCCGCTGAGCGCAGTCCTCGTCGTCGGTGTCGTCGTGCTCGTCAACCAGCTCGAAGGTAACTTCCTGCAGCCCGTTCTCATGGGGCGCGCACTCAAGCTGCACTCCCTCGTGATCTTGCTTGCCCTGACCATCGGCACCGTGCTCAGCGGTGTGCTCGGCGCGATCCTCGCCGTGCCGATCGCCGCGGTCGCGTGGGGCATCATCCAGGTGTGGGACGGCCCGAACCTCCCAGCCAAGCCGTTCCGGCCGCGCGAGAAACGCGCCTAACCGCGTTCCCGCCTCACCCACAGTCGCCCTCAACTACCGAAAGCTCGCGATGCGTCTCCTCTTTCAACTCATCTCCCAGCTCGTGCTCGCCGCGATCGCGCTCGTCGTGATCCACTTCGCACTGCCAGACGTCACGCTGCACATTGGCGGCTTCTTTATCGCGCTCGGGGTATTCACCATGGCCCACGCGGTGCTCGGCCCGTTCGTGCTGAGCGTCGCGCAGCGGTACGCAGCGCCGCTCGCTGGGGGAGTCGGCCTCGTGTCGACGCTGCTGGCGCTCTGGATCGCATCGCTCTTTGAGGGCGGCATCGAGATCCACGGCCTCACGTCCTGGTTGCTCGCGCCGCTCATCGTGTGGGTGATCACCGCGCTCGGCGGCTGGCTCTTTATGGCGCTGTTTGTGAACCGGTGGCTGAAGAGGCGCGAGAGCGAGCGGCTCCTGGCGCGCGCGAAGCCGTAGCGCGCACCCGCAACACGCGCGGGCGCACCGAAAAAACGGCCTCGATTTGTGCGCCCCCCGTGGATGTGGGAATATATATGAGTTGCAGCGGAGAGCCAAGGTTCAAAGCAAAGGCAACGCGTCCGGCCCTATCGTATAGCGGCCTAGTACGCCGCCCTCTCACGGCGGTAACGCGGGTTCGAATCCCGCTAGGGTCACCGGATAGAAAGCCTCACCTTCGGGTGAGGCTTTCTTTGTTTCTCGGGGTGGAGCCTTGCCCGCCGCACCCCGCCTCGACGCCGCTCGGGAGTATGCTGGAGCTACCATTTCCACGCACAATGAGGAGCACGTAGTGACCCGCACGATCAAGCTTGCAGTGATTCCCGGCGACGGCATCGGCCCGGAGGTGATCGAGCAGGCGAATCGCGTCGTCGACGCGGTCGTAGCAGGTGGAGACATTGTGGTTGAGCGCACCGAGTTCAAGCTCGGCGCTGAGCGCTTCCTCGCCACGGGCGACACGCTTCCGGAGATCGAGCAGGCCGCCATTGCGAGCCACGACGCGATCCTCTTCGGTGCGGTCGGGGGAGTGCCCGGCGACGAGCGGCTCCGCTTCGCGAATATCGAGCGCGGGTTGCTGCTCAAGCTCCGCTTCGACTTCGAACACTACGCGAACGTGCGCCCCTGTGTGCTGTTCCCCGGCGTCGAATCGACGCTCGCGAACCCGGGCACCGTCGACTTCGTCGTCGTGCGCGAGGGCACCGAGGGCCCCTACGTGGGTAACGGCGGTAGGCTCCGCCCCGGCACTCCGGCCGAGGTCGCGACCGAGGTATCCGTGAACACCGCGTTCGGTGTCGAGCGCGTGGTGCGCTACGCCTTCGAGACCGCGATGGCGCGTCCCCGCAAGAAGCTCACCTGGGTGCACAAGACCAACGTGCTCGTGCACGCAGGCCAGACCTGGCAGGGCGTGGTCGAGGCGGTGCGCGCGGAGTACCCCGACATCGCCGTAGACTACATGCACGTCGATGCGGCAACGATCCACATGGTGCAGAACCCAGCACAGTTCGACGTGATCGTCACGGATAACCTCTTCGGCGACATCCTCACCGACCTCGCTGGCGCGATCGGCGGCGGCATCGGCCTCGCGGCATCCGGGAACATCAACCCCGACGGATCCTTTCCCAGCATGTTCGAGCCGGTACACGGCTCGGCCCCCGACATTGCGGGGCAGCAGAAGGCCGACCCGACGGCAGCGATCCTCTCCGCCGGACTCATGCTCGATCACCTCGGGCTCTCAGCTGAGGCAGACCGCCTCCGCGCCGCAGTGCGCGCCGACCGGGCCACACACGGCTCCGCAGCTCGCGCCACCGCAGAGGTCGGCGACGCGATCATCGCGCAGATCCCCGCGCGCTCGTAACAGTTTTCCCTGCGCACCGGCGCACACCCAGTTCCTCTTTCCCAGAAAGGCGCGTCATGTCTGACCTCACCTTCACCACCACCGAGGCGGATCGCCTGCCCGCAGCCGAGCGCGAAGCCCTGCTGCAAGATCCGGGCTTCGGCGACCACTTCACCGACCACATGGTCTCGATCATCTGGACCCGCGATGCCGGCTGGCACGACGCCCAGGTGCTGCCGTACGGGCCGATCCAGATGGATCCCGCGTCATCGGTGCTGCACTACGGTCAGGAGATCTTCGAGGGCCTCAAAGCGTACCGAGCCGCAGACGGATCGATCGTCACGTTCAGGCCCGAGGAGAACGCGCGCCGACTCAACGAGTCCGCCGAGCGGATCGCGCTCCCGCAGCTGCCCGTCGACCTCTTCGTCGAGGCTGTCAACCGGCTCGTAGCGATCGACGCAGACTGGGTGCCTGCCGGCGCAGACCAGTCGCTGTACCTGCGCCCGTTCATGATTGCCGACGAGAGCTTCCTCGGTGTGCGTGCCGCCCAGCGTGCCCGCTTCATGGTCATCGCAAGCCCCGCAGGCCCCTACTTCACTGGTGGCGTGAAGCCAGTCTCGATCTGGCTGTCGCAGGACTACGCCCGCGCGGGCAACGGTGGCACTGGCGCCGCCAAGTGCGGCGGCAACTATGCCGCATCGCTGCTGCCGCAGAACGTTGCCGCCGAGAACGGCTGCCAGCAGGTGCTCTTCACCGATGCGAACTCGCCTGACGTGATCGACGAGCTCGGCGGCATGAACCTCTTCCTCGTGCGCGACGACAAGACGCTGCTCACGCCGGCGCTCAACGGGAACATCCTCCCCGGCATCACTCGGAAGAGCTTGATCCAGCTCGCGAAGGATCGCGGCTACGCCGTTGAAGAGCGCTCCGTCACCGTGACCGAGTGGCGCGAAGGCGTCGCTGACGGCTCCATCACCGAGGCCTTCGCCTGCGGCACCGCAGCCGTCATCACGCCGATCGGCCAGCTGAAGTCACCCGACTTCACGATCGATTTCGGCGACCGCTCGCCGGGGGAGTTCACCCTGTCGCTGCGCGAGGAGCTCACGGGCATGCAGTACGGAACGCGTGAGGACCGCCACGGTTGGTTGACGCAGGTGCCCGTCGCGGGCGCTGCGGCGTAAGAAGGAAGAGCACATATGAAGATTGCACGCTTTGAAGCTGACGGTGAGATCTCGTTCGGCATTCTCGATCAGGCCGAAGACGGCAAGGGCGTCGAGATCGTCGAGCTCATGGGCGATCCATCGTTGCGGGCTTTGACACGACGGGCAAGCGCTTCCGCTTCGAAGACGTGCGACTGCTCGCGCCCGTCATCCCGCGCTCGAAGATTGTGTGCGTGGGCAAGAACTATGCCGACCACATCGAAGAGATGAAGGATGTCACCGGGGGCGACGCTCCGACCGAGCCGCTGCTGTTCCTCAAGCCCAACACCTCAGTGATCGGGCCCGGCGGCACGATCGTGCGGCCCGAGATCTCCGACCGCGTCGAGCACGAGGGCGAGCTCGCCATGGTCATCGGCGCGATCGCGAAGAACGTGCCTGAGGACCGGGCGCTCGAGTACGTGTTCGGGTTCACCTGCGCGAACGACGTCTCTGCGCGCGACATCCAGATCAAGGACGGCCAGTGGACGCGGGGCAAGGGCTTCGACACGTTCTGCCCGCTTGGGCCGGTCATCGAGACCGACCCTGACCTTGCCGACGCGCGCGTGACCACGCGGGTGAACGGTGAGACTCGGCAGGATGGCAGCACGTCGCAGCTCATCTTCTCGCTCGCACGCATCGTCGCGCACGCCTCGCAGGCGTTCACGCTGCTGCCTGGCGATGTGATTCTCACGGGCACGCCCGCGGGCGTCGGACCGCTCGTCGCGGGCGACGTCGTTGAGGTAGAGGTCGAGGGAATCGGTATCCTCCGCAACACTGTCGCGTAGCGCCTCGGCGCTGTCGACCACAACCGCCCACATCCTCGTCACGAAGATGTGGGCGGTTGTGTGTGTCTGGGCAGCTATCCCGCGTTGCCTACGGGCACGAGGCGAGCGAGCTGCGTGACGTGCCTCGGCTCGAGCTCCTCGAGGCTCGATACGCCGAGTAGCTTCATGGTGCGCTCGATCTCGGAGCGGAGGATCTCGATCATCCGTTCGACACCCTCCTGGCCGCCCGCCATGAGCCCGTAGAGGTACGCGCGGCCGACGAGGGTGAACTTGGCGCCGAGTGCGACAGCGGCAACGATGTCGGCGCCGTTCATGATGCCGGTGTCGATCATCACGGTCGCGTCGCGGCCAACCTCGCGCACCACCTTGGGCAGCAGGTGGAAGGGTACCGGTGCGCGGTCGAGCTGCCGGCCTCCGTGGTTCGACAGCACGATGCCGTCCACGCCGCGGTCGATGAGCTCAACGGAGTCTGCGACGTTCTGCACGCCCTTCACGACGATCTTGCCCGGCCACAGTTCGCGGATCACCGCAAGGTCGTCGTAGCTGATCGTCGGGTCCATCGCAGAATCGAGCAACTCGCCGACGGTGCCGCCGGTCGTGGAGAGCGACGCGAACTCGAGCTTTGGGGTGGTGAGGAAGTCGTACCACCACCAGGGGCGGGGGATCGCGTTTGCAATTGTGCCGAGCGTGAGCTGGGGCGGGATCGCGAAGCCGTTGCGAGTGTCGCGCAGTCTCGCACCGGCGACCGGGGTGTCCACGGTAAACATAAGCGTGTCGAAGCCTGCCTGCGCCGCGCGTTCGACGAGGCCGTACGAGATGTCGCGATCCCGCATGACATAGAGCTGGAACCAGTTGCGGCCGTGAGGGTTCGCCGCGCGCACGTCCTCAATCGACGTCGTGCCGAGCGTTGACAGCGTGAACGGGATCCCAGCCGTGCTGGCGGCGGTGGCGCCCGCGATCTCACCCTCGGTCTGCATGAGCCGCGTGAACCCGGTCGGCGCGATGCCGAAGGGGAGCGCGCTCGATCCGCCGAGCACCTCAACTGAGGTGTCGACGTGCTCGGCAGGGCGGAGGATATCGGGGTGGAACTCGATGTCCTCGAACGCACGGCGTGCGCGTGTGAGCGAGAGTTCGCCCTCGGCCGCGCCGTCCGTGTAGTCGAACGCTGCCTTGGGGGTGCGCCGTTTGGCGATCCGCTGCAGGTCGTACGTCGTCAGCGCACCGCTCAGCCTGCGACGCTTCCCGTTGAACTCCGGTTTCTTGAACTGCATGAGCTCGAGGAGCTCTGAGGGTTTCGGCAGCTGACGCTTCATGAGCGCGCTCCTTTCAGTGTGTGATGCGGATACTCAGGCGATCGCGGTGGCGGCCGCCGAGTCGGGTTCGTGCGTGTCTGTATCGACGCGCGCAACCCGCGAGATGAAGAACGATGCGATGATCGAAATGACGCAGCACAGCGCGACGTATACCGCGATGGGCCACCATTGTCCGCCGCTGATCTCGAGAAGCCAAGCTCCAATGAGTGGCGCGGTGCCGCCGAAGATGGCCGCGCCGAGCTGGTAGCCGAGCGAGGCCCCGGTGTATCGCACCTCTGGCGCGAAGTTCTCGGCGATGAGTGTGCCGAGGATCGCGTTCACGCTACCCCAGAGGAAACCGAAGCCAAAGATCGTCGCGGCGAACAGTGACAACGTGTTGCCCGTGTTGAGGATGAGGTAGTAGGGGACGATAAACACGATCGTCGCGGCGGCTGACCAGCGGTAGAGCACTGCCCGCGAGATTCGGTCGGAGATGGCACCGAAGATTGGCATCCAGAAGGTGGCGACCAAGGCGGCGGCGGCGATGGCGAGCAGGACCATGTTGTCGCGGGCTCCGAGGATATCGGTGGCGTATGCGACCACGTACGTGCCGAAGATGTAGAACGGTCCGGTCTCCGCGGCCTTCGCGCCAATCGACACGAGTACCGCGCCCCAGTGCTTGGTGACGACTTCCTTAATGGGGAGCTTCAGTCGCGCGCCGGTCTCCTGCACGCGTTTGAACTCGGGCGTCTCGTCGAGGCCGTTGCGGATCCACAAGCCGATGAAGACGAGTCCGATGCTCGCGACGAACGGCACACGCCATCCCCAAGTGAGGAACTGGTCATCCGGGAGCTGGGTGAGGAGCGCGATCACTCCGGCTGCAAGCAGCATGCCGAGGCTGATCCCCATTTGGGGGACTGCGCCGTAGAGTCCGCGGCGATGCTTCGGGGCGTACTCGTAGGCGAGAAGCAGCGCGCCTCCCCATTCGCCGCCGATCCCGAGTCCCTGCATGATGCGGAAGCACACAAGCAGGATCGGGGCGGCGATGCCGATCGTTGCATAGGTGGGTAGGAGTCCGATGGCGACGGTGCCGCCGCCCATGAGGAGCAGCGTGATGAAGAGGGTCTTTTTGCGGCCGATGCGGTCACCGATGTGGGAGAAGATGATGCCGCCGAGCGGGCGGAAGAAGAACGGCAGCGAGAACGAGACGAATGCGAGCATCGTCGACACGAACTCATTGTCAGTGGGGAAGTAGATCTTGGTGAACACGAGGGCGGCGACGGTTCCATAGACAAGGAAGTCGAACCACTCGATGACACTCCCGCTCAGGCTGCCAAGGAGCACGCGGTAGTTCAGTCGCTCCGGCTCTGTCGATTGGGGTGCCGCGGCGGATGCGGTTGCTGGCATGAATTCTCTCCTTCGAGAATGGTGGACTCGGGTGCTACGCAGAGCAATGTCTATGTGGCCAGACCGTGTGGCCCGACCACATGTAGTGTATGCAGCCCCGGCCAGCTGCGTCAACTCTGTGCCGACAGCTTCGGGCAGCGGCGGGCTACCGTGCGGTTTCCTCGTAATACCCGCGGATGTGATCCCGGATCAGGGTGATTGACACTGCGCGATCCCCGGATCGGAAGCTCGCAAAGAGCGCTCGATGCTCTGCCCGCAGCCGCGCGGCTGTCGCTCCCCAGTCGGGGAGCGCGTGGGCGCGCTCGAGGGTGTGGTCGGCGATCGCCACGCGGAGCGCGTCCATCATGGTGCTGATGAGTGGATTCCCCGCCGCGTGCGACAGTGCCACATGGAACTGTGCATCGAGCACGAGGAACTGCTCGAGCGAAATCGACGCATCGTCCATGAGGTCAAGGAGCTGCTCGACGTCACGCCACCCTTCGTGGCCGGGGTCTGCGTGCTCAGCGGACCACGACTCAAGCAGCAGGCGCATCTCGTAGACGTGTTCATGCGAGACCTGCCTCGTTGCGAGCTGCATGTTGAGCGCGAGCGTCAGCGCCTGCGCTGGCTCCGCAGTGATGATGGTGCCAGACGTTGGGCCGGAACCCGTCGCGGTGCGGATCGTTCCCAGTGCCTCGAGGATCCGCATCGCCTCGCGGAGCGAGCTGCGTGACACCGCGAGATCCTCCGCGAGGGCTCGCTCACTCGGCAGGTGATCGCCGACGCGCAACTTCCCGCTGCGGAGCTGCTCGGTCACCCACGCCGTTACGACCTCGTGTGCCTTCATAGCCCGATTATCCCACCGCCGAGAGTGGGCGCCAGCCAGCCTGCACCACGCTCAGCGAATGAGTGAGACAATAGGTGCACGATGGATCCGAACAAGCTCAACCACACCCCGGCCACCGATGAACCAAAGTTCATCAAGACCCGCCCCAATAAGGGCGGTCTCGCGGCGCGCCCGCAGGTGCGCCCGAAGGCTGAGGGATGGCAGCAGATTACCAACCCCGACGGGCGGCCGACGCTGCAGTTCGCGTCACCGCGCGTGAAGCAGCCCGCAACTCACCTTGCTGACCTCACCCTCGCCGAGCGCGAGGCCAAGATCGTTGAGATGGGGCTGCCGAAGTTCCGCGCGAAGCAGCTGTCGGTGCACTACTTCGAGCACCGCACCACCTCGCCCGAGGAGATGACGGATCTCCCGAAGGATCGCCGCGCGGATCTCGCGGAAGCATTCTTCCCGCCGCTCCTGAGCGAGGTCAAGAAACTCGTTACGGACGACGGCAACACCGTGAAGTTCCTGTGGCGCCTGTTCGACGGTGCGCTCGTCGAGTCAGTGCTCATGCGCTACCCGGGCCGCATCACGCTCTGCGTGTCGAGCCAGTGCGGCTGTGGCATGAACTGCCCCTTCTGTGCGACGGGTCAGGCGGGTCTGACCCGCAACATGTCGACAGCCGAGATCCTCGACCAGATTGTCCAAGCGAACCGCTTCATCGCCGAAGGCGGCCTCGGGCACAAGCGCCGCGCTGGCAACGGCGCCGAGCCCGAACGCGTGAACAACATCGTGTTCATGGGCATGGGTGAGCCGCTCGCCAACTACAAGCGCGTCATGAACGCCGTGCGCCGCATGGTCGCTCCCTCGCCCGAGGGGCTTGGTATGAGCGCGCGCGGCATCACGGTGTCGACGGTGGGGCTCGCCCCGGCGATCCGCAAGCTTGCCGACGAGGATATTCCCGTCACCTTCGCGCTCTCGCTGCACGCGCCCGACGACCAGCTGCGCGACGAACTCATCCCGGTGAACAGCCGTTGGAAGGTCGACGAGGTGCTCGACGCCGCGTACGCCTACTACGAGAAGACCGGGCGTCGCGTCTCGATCGAGTACGCGCTCATCAAGGACATGAATGACCACGGTTGGCGTGCCGACCTGCTCGCCGACCGCCTGAACCAGCGCGGTCGCGGCTGGGTGCACGTGAACCCGATCCCGCTGAACCCGACCCCGGGCTCCATCTGGACCTCCTCGACGAAGGAAGTCACCCGCGAGTTCGTGGATCGGCTCAACGCTGCCGGGGTTGTGACGACGCTGCGTGATACCCGCGGCAAGGAGATCGACGGTGCCTGCGGGCAGCTCGTCGCCACCGAGCAGGATCGTGCCGACGCGGAAGCCTTCGCCAGCGCGTAGCCGTCTCGCTCGGCGGGCGGCCCGGGCTCTTCGGGCCCCTCGGCTGTCGGTCAAATATTTTTTCGAAAGATTGCGGTTTGCGCGACAGTTGACGCCGTAAGTGTCAGTGGTCCGTGTTTGACTTCTTTCATGAATCAAGCACTGAAGATCCGAGACGAGGCCATCACTGGACTCGAAGTCGCGACGCGCGACATGCGGGTTGCCGAGGCGAAGCGGCTCGGGTTTCTTGCTCGCGGCTATCAGGCGCTCCCGTCCGGGGAGATGGAGAAGCGATCATACATCGCTGAGGCTGCGCTCGCGTGTGGCGTATCCGCTCAGCGGGTAGAGCGCATGCTCGGGCTCGCGCTGTCCCTC
>NZ_LOHP01000070.1 GCF_001482305.1 Leucobacter sp. G161 | reverse complement strand
CCGACTGGGGTTGGCTCCCCGCGGGCCGCGACTATCCCCTCTTCGACCCGCTCGCGCTCGTCGCGGTCGTGATCGTCGCGCTCACCACCTGGGCCGCCGCGTGGGCCGGCTCGCGCCGCGTCGCCGCAGTCTCGCCGATCGCCGCGACCGGCGCATCGGTTGAGCTCCGCCCGGAAGACGCTCGCGGCCGCACCGCCCGCACCGTGTGGGCGTGGATCCTGCTCGGCATCGGCGTTGCCCTCATTGCGCTCGGGCTCCTCATGAGCGTCGTTAGCCCGATGGCGCTGCTCGTCTGCTTCTTTGGCGGGCTGTTCTCCTTCACGGGAATCGCGGTCGGCGCGCACCTCATCATGCCGCCCGTGCTCCGCCTCACCGGCAAGCTCATTGACCGGGGGCCCACAGGATCCCTCGCCGCCGCGAACGCGGTGCGCTTCCCCGAGCGCAGCGCGCGCTCGACAATTGGCCTCGTCATCGGCGTGACACTCGTGATCATGTTCGCGGTGGCAATGGAGAGCTACCGCACCATGACGCTCGCGGCCTTCGACAGCGATCCCGCGATGGAAGCGATCCTCACCGACACCCTAAACATTACGACCGCGATCTTCACCGGCCTCGTCGGTTTCTCCGCGGTGATCGCGGCCGTCGGCATGGTGAACACGCTCTCACTCAGCGTGCTGCAGCGCACCCGCGAGCTCGGGCTGTTGCGCGCGCTCGGCTTCACCGGCTCGCAGGTGCGGCGCATGGTGCTCGCCGAGAGCGCACAGATGACGCTCGCCGCCCTCGGCTTCGGGCTCGTGCTCGGCGTGTTCTACGGCTGGATTGCCGCACAGTCGCTGCTCGGATCGGAGGTCGGTTTCACGGCACCGAGCATCCCGTGGCTCGTCGTCGCCGGGGTCGCGGTGTTCGGGATCCTGCTCGCGCTCGCCGCCGCAGCAGCGCCCGCGCGGCGTGCGGTGCGCGTGTCGCCGGTGACGGCGCTCGCGATCGACTGAGCGTGCGGCCGGGCACGGCGAAAACTGGCTGAGTCCGCTGCGATGCGTGAGGGATAGGGTTGGGGCATGAGTGTAGTGATTGACCCATCCTTTGATCCTGTCCCTTCGCTCGCACAGACGACCGACGTCGTCATCGGCTCCGCTGCCGATGTCGCCGCCGCACCCGTCCGTGCGTGCTTTATCGCCGCCGAGGGGGATCTGCCAGCATGCGATCACCTCGTAGGCATCACCCGCGAGGCGCTCGCCGCCGCGGGCTTCACCGGTAAGCCAGGCCAGACCCTCCGCCTGCCCGGTGAGACGCTCTGCGTGCTCGTCGGCACCGGCGAGGGCCTGAAGACCGCAGCCAAGGTACGCGACGCCGTCGCCGCGTTCACCCGCGCCGCAAGCGAGTCTGCGGCGCTTGCTGTTGACCTCACGAGCGTGGTCTCGGACGAGCTGAGCGCGCGCGACGCAGCACTGGCAGCAACCGAGGGCGCTGTGCTGGCACGCTACCGTTTCGAGGCGCTGAAGGCCGAAGCGAAGAACATCGCACTTGCCACCCTGACGCTCGGCGTCGCAGAAGCAGACCGTGCCGCAGCAACCGAGGGCGCAGACCGCGGGCTCGTGCTCGCACGCGCCGCCGCACTGTCACGCGACCTCGGCAATACCCCGCCGCGGCACCTCACCGCGGAGAAATTCGCAGACATCGCCGCGAAGCTCGGCCCCGAGTTCGGCCTCGAGGTCGAAATCTTCGACCGCGAGGCACTCATGGAGCTCGGCACCGGCGGCCTGCTCGGCGTGAACGCCGGCAGCGTCGACGAGCCCCGCATGATCAAGCTGCGCTACACCCCGGCAGAGGTCACCGCAGACACCGCGCACCTCGGCCTCATCGGCAAGGGCATCATGTTCGACTCGGGCGGGGTCAGCCTGAAGCCGCCGTCCTCAATGGGCGACATGAAGATGGACATGATGGGCGCCGGCGCAGTCTTCTCTGCAATGCTCGGCCTGCGTGAGCTCGGTGTGACCAGCAAGGTCACCGGCTGGCTCATGTGCACCGACAACATGCTCTCGGGCACCGCGACGAAGATCGGTGACGTGCTCACGATCCGCGGCGGCAAGACCATCGAGGTGAAGAACTCGGACGCTGAGGGCCGCATCGTGATGGCCGACGGCCTGGTGCTCGCAACCGAAGAGGCAGACCGCCCCGACGCGATCGTCGACATCGCGACGCTCACCGGCAACGCGATGGCAGCCCTCGGCCTGCGCACCGCAGCAACCTTCGCAAACAACGACGACGTTGCGGCGCAGCTCGCTGCCGCAGCAGACCTCACCGATGAGCGCGTCTGGCAGATGCCGCTCGACCACCGCTACGCCGACCAGATGAAGTCGAACGTCGCAGACCTGTCGAACATCGGCGGTCCGTACGGCGGTGCGATCCTCGCGGCGCTGTTCCTCAACGAGTTCGTTGGTGACGTGCCCTGGGGCCACATTGATATCGCCCCGACGATGGAGGTCGCGAGCGACGACCTGTGGCGCTCGACCGGTTCGACCGGCTTCGGCGCGCGCCTGCTCATCGAGCTCGCAGCACAGTTCGAGGCCCCGGCAGCAGCCGAGGGCCCGCAGTCGAGCGTGATCAAGTAACGCCATGACTGAGACGCTGCTGGGAAACCGCGACGCATACATTAATGAGTTCATCGATTACGTAGGATCATCGCCGAGTTCGTATCACGCGGCGCGGTTCTCAGCGGCGATTCTCGCGGGCTCGGGCTTCACCGAGCACGCCGAGGAAGACGCGTGGGGGCCGGTTACGGCCGGCTCCCGCGGCGTCGTCGTGCGCGACGGCGCACTTATCGCCTGGCGTGCGGGGGAGGCCGTCACCGCGACGAGCCCCGTGCGCGTGTTGGGCGCCCACACGGACTCACCGGGTTTCGTGCTGAAGCCGCAGCCCGACTTCACCGCGGCCGGCTGGTCGCAGGCGGGTGTCGAGGTGTACGGTGGGCCGCTCATCAACTCCTGGCTCGATCGCGACCTCGGCTTTGCCGGGCGCGTGGTCACCCGCTCGGGTGAGGAGCGCCTCGTCTGCACGCAGGCGGTGGCGCGGATCCCGCAGCTCGCGATCCACCTCGACCGCGACGCGAACTCGGGGCTCACGCTCGACAGGCAGCGCAACACGCAGCCCATCCTCGCAGTGTCGTCGCCCGAGACCTCGGTGCTGGATCTGCTCGCGGCCGCCGCGAATCTGCCGCAGCCGGGGGAGGATCCCTTTGCGGACGCTCCGTCGCGTGCCGTGCTCGCCGCGGACGACGGCGGGCGGATCACCGCCGCAGACATCGCCGGCACCGACGTGCGGCTGTACGATACGCAGAGCGCGAGCAGGATCGGTGCGCTTCACGAGTTCCTCGCGTCGCCCCGCCTCGACAACCTCAGCTCCACATTCGCGGGTCTCGTCGCGCTCCTCGAAACCGAGCCGGCCCCCGGCACGATTTCGGTGTTTGCGTCGTTTGACCACGAGGAGCTCGGCTCAGACACACGCTCAGGAGCCGCAGGACCCTTCCTGGAGGACGTTCTCACCCGTTTGCGTGCTGGGCTCGGTGCCACCGCTGACGAGGCCGCACGCGCGATGGCAGCGTCGTGGTGCCTCTCGGCAGACGCCGGGCACTCGGTGCACCCGAACTACCAGGAGAAGCACGACCCGAACGTGCGTCCGCTCGCAGGCCAAGGCCCGATGCTCAAGGTGAACGCGAACCAGCGCTACGCGAGCGACGCGCACGGCGCAGCGCTCTGGCAGCGCGCTTGCGAAGCTGCCGGGGTGCCCACACAGGAATTCGTGTCGAACAACACGGTGCCGTGCGGATCCACCATCGGGCCGATCACGGCGACCCGGCTCGGGATCCGCACTGTCGACGTCGGCGTCCCGCTGCTGTCGATGCACTCCGCGCGTGAGCTCGCGCACGTCGACGACCTGCACGGCCTCGCACGGGCCATTGGGGCGTTCTATGCCGGGGCGTAGGGGAGTCGCGCACGGTGAAACACAATCGAAATTTTCTGAGGCGTTCGATAGGATCAGGCCATGAATGAGGTGCAACGGCAGGGTGACAAGGTCCTAGCGCTGCCCACGGATCGGCTGATGCCCAATATTCAGCGATTCGGGCAGCAGTCGATCGAGTTCACCTTCTTAGGTCCGAACATCCATGGACAGCCGACATGGATCATGTGGAACGCGAGCGAACCACATCTCATCGGCATGCTCAGCCAGGGCAAGATGGGGTACCACTTCGAGCAGCGCACCGGCGACGGTGTGCAGCGGCTCGAAAACATCTCACTCAACCGGGTGCAGCGTGCGCTCGGAGGCTGAAAAGTGGGCTCCAGGGCGCGTTCGTGATTGATTGCGACACGCCAGGGATACCGGACGGGGGCCGCGATTTGCGCCCTGTGCCGTTTCTGCCCTAAGCTCATATCTCGGTAGCAGGCAAGAAATTGTCTCGGCCCCATCGTTTAGCGGCCTAGGACACCGCCCTTTCACGGCGGCAGCACGGGTTCGAATCCCGTTGGGGTCACTTTACCGAATACAACTAAATATGCATGGCCCTGTAGCGCAGTTGGTTAGCGCGCCGCCCTGTCACGGCGGAGGTCGCGGGTTCAAGTCCCGTCAGGGTCGCTAGATTGGGGAAGCCCTTCTTCGGAAGGGCTTCTTCATCTTCACGGCGATCGCCTAGAGTTGGAAACCCAGTTCGATTGATCGTCTGGCTCTGTAGCTCAGTTGGTAGAGCGTTCGACTGAAAATCGAAAGGTCACCGGATCGATGCCGGTCGGAGCCACGTAGCGGTCATTACGCCGCTGCTGAACCCTCGCAGGGCTTCTACCTGCGGGGGTTCCTTTATTTCTGCTGGTTTGCCGGTTTGCCGGTTCGCCGCGCAGATGGCGCCACAGTTTCACATCTGGCCCTGTAGCGCAGTTGGTTAGCGCGCCGCCCTGTCACGGCGGAGGTCGCGGGTTCAAGTCCCGTCAGGGTCGCCAGATTGGGGAAGTCCTTCTTCGGAAGGGCTTCTTCATCTTCACAGCGATCGCTTGGAGTCGGCTATCGGGTTCGACGGATCGTCTGAGCCAGCACCGCGGTTGGTCAGACGGTTGCCCCAACATTGAAGGATCACCGGATCGATGCCGGTCGGAGCCACGTAGCGGTCATGACGCCACTGCTGAACCCCGATGAGGCTTCTACTCGTGGGGTCCTTTTTCCTAGTGGGTCGCTTCGGCTCCCGGCTTACCATGCTGCCGGCTTGCGGAGGGTGTCTCGCTGAGGGCATCGTGCGCCGAGCTGCAGGGGAGCTGCGAAACATGCACGACCCGGCCCCTCTGCCTTGCGCGGCAAAGGCGCACCGGGCCCGCGGCCCGGCGTGCTGCTGGCCGGCCTCACTTGCTCTGAGCGGATTCCTCCGCACCACTGGGGCGCAGGGAAGCCTCCACTCGCGACGGCCAGCGCCCTCTCAAAGTGACGGCACGCCCAACCTGGATCGCTCACAAGACATGCCCTCAGCGAAGTCAGGAGTGATTTGCGGTAGAAAACTCCTGACCTCGCTGAGGTCATGGTTTCTGAGCGTTCCTCATCGCTGAGGTCAACACCTTCACTTGTGAAGAGCCCGATAGCCTCCACTTCAGGTGCAAAGATTCCTTCTTACCAAAGGTTATGTGCGAAAGCTTTGGTATGGTGAGTCCATGGTTCACGATGTAGCGACATCAGGCTCTGATTCGGCGGCCGGCTGGCCTGCCCTCAGTACTGAGTCGCGTCCGTGGGATACGGACCGAGAACGCGTAGCTCTCGCTTCCAGGCGACAGCTGCCTCTTGCTCGTGGCGACTATCAAGCCGCCGTGCCGCCGATGATCGCAAACGCTGCCGTCCGCCTCAAAGCCGAGACACTTGCGGCAGCTGATGATGCGAGCCAGGAGCTCGCTCGGTTCGATTCAGAAGCCGGCCGTATTGCAGCTCCCTTCGCATCAATTCTGTTGCGCAGTGAATCCGCTTCGAGCTCCGAGGTGGAGACCCTCACGTCGAGTGCGAAACAGGTTGCTCTTGCAGAACTCGATGCGTCCCCGTCGGGAAACGCGAAGCTTGTCGTTGCGAACGTACGGGCCATGACTGCTGCGTTAGAACTCGCAGACGGAATAGATGAAGAAGCAATCATCGCAATGCAGCATGCCCTCCTCGGTGAGAGCGCGCCACACTTCACCGGGAAATTCCGTGACCAGCAGGTGTGGATTGGAGGTGGGGGGATCTCTCCGCATACGGCGTCGTTTGTGCCTCCCCACCATGACCGGGTGCCAGCGCTGATGGCTGATCTCGTTGAGTTCAGCCAGCGCATCGACATCCCGGTGCTTGCTCACACAGCGATCGCGCATGCTCAGTTCGAGACCATCCACCCGTTCCCTGATGGTAACGGCCGTACAGGTCGTGCGCTGCTTCACAGCATGCTTCGACACGGCGGACTCACGAGGAATGTCACCGTGCCGGTATCAGCCGGTCTCCTGCAGGACACTGGAGCCTACTTCGCTGCCCTCACTGCATATCGAGAGGGAGACGTTGACGCCATAGTCGATGCGGTATCGAGCGCGGTGTTCCAGGCAATCACTAACGGCAGGCAGCTTACTCACGACCTGCACGAGATCGTTGAAGGTTGGGCAGCCTCGGTTCCCGCGAGACGTGGTTCCGCCGGTGCTCGAATGCGTGAACTGCTGCTGCAGCATCCAGTGGTCAACACCCGGCTTGTCGCGAGAGAACTCGGTGTCTCAGAGGTCGCAGCGCAGACGGCAATTCGACTCATGGTCGATGGCGGGGTGCTCGTGCAGACGAACAGCTTTAGGCGCAATCGCATCTGGCATGCGCCAGAAGTCCTCGAGGCGCTTGACCAATTCGGTGCTCGTGCCAGGCGGCAGCGCGTCTAAGCGTACCCGGACATCAGGAGGGCAGCAGTCGACTGATCAGCGGCCAGGTACAGTTCGCCGCATAACCCACTGTCAACAACTTGCGGAGAACTCCACGGAGGCCCAACAGAGCAGGGCTCGCGCCTGGGTTTACGGGAGGACCTGCATAAACATCTGTGGGCCGGTGGGCGTACTGGACCGCTACACCCCCGCGTACCGTCCGATATCGAACGGCGCGAACGGCGTCGAACCCTTGACATGGAGCGGGTGCCGCGGGTGGCCCTGCTTCGTGGGGCTTCCGAGCGAAACCCAGGTGACGGACCGCAGCTCTGGGAGGGTGGCGATCTCACGCGCGAGTCCCAGGAGGTATGGGCGTGATTCCACGAGTGTGCCCAGGCAGCGAGCAGCCGCACCTCATCGTGTCGGTTGCGGCGAGCGCGACGGGGATGCCGCGGCAGGACCTCGGGCCGGTGGCTCCTGGCGGCAGTCGCGGGCTGCTCGTGTCGGGCGGCTTCCAGTTCTCGGCGGGGGAGCTGTGCGAACGGCTCGAGCAGGTGAGCAAGGTGATGGTCGGTGATGAGCGCGTGCGCGCACCGCAGCTCTTCACGCACCGCTGGAACGTGCGGGTGCCGTGGACGGTGACGCTGTTTCACCTGTACGAGCGCGATAATCCGGCCGGCGGGCACAGCTTCACGGGTGACTTCCGGGCGGATCCCGAAGCCGCGCGCACGCCCGACCGGCTGCTCGCCAGGAGCGACCGCGCGGTACGGGAGTTCCTCGGCGGCACCGCGGCGGGCCTCGGCGAGGCGCGCACCGTGGCCGCGTTCGAGCGGGAGCGCGCGAAGGTACAGTTGCCTATAACTGGCAACTCGCAGAGTAACTGACAGCTATAGATGCCAGGTGAAGGCGGGACACAACATGGTAACTCGATCATCGCCCTTGATGCTCTCCCGCGCCAGTGGGGCCGCAGCGAAGCCCTCCCTCTCACCCAAGCCGCTGAACCTTCAAGCCCGTGGCGTGCTCACCCAGAACCGCGCTCAGAAGACATGTCCTCAGCGAAGTCGGGACACATTTGCAGCAGAAAATCCATGACCTCGCTGAGGACATGTCTGTTCGTCGTCATTGGTCGTTGAGGCTCGAACCCTCAACTGAGAAGAGCCACCAATCACCTATCTGCAGCGGACGGTGCCGTTGAGCTGGCGCGCACGGCAGCATCACCCAGCCGCCGCCAAGACAATGGAAATACACTGGGCCCCATGAGCTATCGAGAGCTGTATTCACAGCGGCAGGAGGTCGTCGGCGAAGCACTTGCCGACGGTGAGTGACGTCCCCGCCCCGGCCGCGCGCAGAGCCTGACTCGAAGTGCGGCTGGTTTTGTGAACCCAATTCTCAACGCTTGGGGAGCGTCTCACGCCACAGCGCGGCCTGCTCCCGGAAGGTGCACTCATGCAACCCATTACCGAATCATTCATCCGCTCCTCCTTCATCAACGCGTCGCGTCGTGAGGTGAAGGAGCTCTCCCTCCCCGCAGATTTCGAGGACTTCACCGAGGAGCACTGGGCTGGGCTCGACTTCCTCGGGTGGCGCGATCCCAAGTTCGCGCGCCGCGGGTACGTCGTGCTGCCGCGCCTTGACGGGGAGCCCGTCGGCGTGGCCCTCACCCAGGCGGAGGCCACCCCGCGTACACGCGCCATGTGCAACTGGTGCCAGGACGTCCGCAGGCCCAACGAGGTTGTCTTCTGGGGCGCGAAGCGCGTCGGCGACGCAGGGCGCCGCGGCAACACGGTCGGCACGCTCATCTGCCGGGAGTTCCAGTGCTCGCGGAATGTCCGCAACGATCCGCCGCCGGCCTATGACGGCTATGACGTCGCGGCGGCCCGCGAACGCCGTCTCGACACCCTCCGGCTGAAGGTCGACGGCTTCGCCGACATGCTCATCACCGGGCGGTAGCCGCCGCGCAGTGAGAGCAGCGCCGCGCTACTCCCGGGGCTGCGGCCAGAAGACGATCCGGCTACTCAACCCGCCGACGAGCGCCCCGGGCGCGAGCCGCAGTGCCGCGTCGCGCAACGCCACCGTGATAGCGCCGGAGGCCATCCCACTGCCGGTCGCCCCGCGCAGTAGCAGCGCAAGCGTCGCCGCATCCTCGATGCCTTGGCCCGCGCCCTGCCCCAGATTCGGGATCATGGCGTGGGCGGCGTCGCCGAGGAGCACCGTGCGCCCGCGCACGAACGAGTCGAGGGGCCGCGCGAGGTCGTAGACATCGTGCCTGAGTACCTCCGCGGGATGGGTCGCGGCGATGCACTCGCGGATCGGATCATGCCACTCCCCGAAATGCCGCAGCGCGGCCGCGTGCTCGTCGGGAAACACTGTGCCGGCCGGAGTGTTCAGGGTGCCGAACCAGTAGACGCGGCCGTCGCGGAGGGGCAGGATCCCGAAGATCTGACCGCGGCCCCAGGTTTCGCCTGCCTCAGCGTGAACGTCGACCGGGCGGCTCGTCACCCCGAGCCAGGCCGTGTAGCCGGCGTACCGGAGGCCGGGGTCGAGCCCCAGGCGTGCGCGGTTCGGGCTGCGGATCCCATCGCAGGCCACGACCAGATCGAAGCGCTCCGTGCTGCTGCCAACGGTGAGGTGCGGGGCCCCATCTCCGGATACGAGCGCCCGCTGCCCGTGTCGGATTGTGCGCGGATCGAGCAGCTCACTGAGCGCGCGGTGCAGGTCGACCCGGTGCACACTGCGGAGCTCACTGACCAAGCCGGCAGGCGCGGTGAGGAGCCAGGAACCGGAGGGGGAACGTTGCCCCGCCCGCATCGCCGCGATCGCTCCGCTCGATACCGCGTCGACTGCAGCCGCGAGGCTGAGCTCGGCGAGCGCCGTGCGGGCGTTCCCGAACAGCGTGAGGCCCGCACCCTCTGCCGTCGGTCCCGCGCGCTGCTCAGAGATGATGACCTCGTGGCCGTCCGCCTGGAGGCCTGCGGCTGCGACGAGCCCGCCGATTCCTGCGCCTATGATTGCGATCCGCATCTGGTGCTCCTCGCTCGGTCCGTGGCCGCCCTGCGGAAGCCTCCCCGGAAGGGTCCCGGGAAGCGTCCCGGAAGCCTCCCGGGGAGCCTTGCGATGATGATACGGCGCGCAACTGGGCGTGATCGCTCGCTTGGCGGTCCGCTTAGGCGGCGGTCTCCCGTGTGCAGGCCGCAACAAAGTCATTGGGGCGGACGACGTAGAGCGCGACCTCCCTGGCGCGGAACCCTGCCGGCGTAGCTTTCGCCGACACCGGTGGATCTGCGGCAACGGGCTCCGCGAACCTGATGCGCACGTTGGTGCTGTGAAACTGCGTGAGCAGCAGCTTTTCGCCCGTGACTGCCGGCTGAGTGGGGGAGTGATCGGCGACTGCTTCCGCGGAGAGGACGTTGCTCAGCGGCGAGGTGAGCACGAGCCGGTCTCCCCACCGCAGGTAGAGATCCTCTTCCGTGACCACGTGCGGGTGGACCGCCCGAGCGGCGAATATTCCGAGCATGAACAGCACGGCCCAGATCGTGAGCACGAGCAGCAGGAGCTGTAGCCAGCGCCACGGCACCAGGAGATGCACCACCGCAAGCTCCACAACGGAGACGACGATCATGGCTACGGGGATGCCCAGGGTGCCCCGGGTGTACCCGAAGGCTTCCGCGCCGAGCGGTACCTGGGGCTGCTTCGTGATGAAGAGCCACAAGCCCCAGAGCGCGCGGAGCTCTGTGACGACGGGCCGCAGCAGCGGCTCCTCGGCGACAACGGCATCGAGGAGCCTCGCACCCCCGAGCACATTGGTGTCGAGCGTATTGGTGTCGAGCGCGCTGATGTGAGGCAGCGACCGGCGGCGCATGAGCCCGAAGCGCACTACGGTTGCACCGACGAACAGGATGAGTGCGGGTACCTCGAAGCCGAGGAACACCAGGAGCGCCTGCCGCCCACTGAGCACGCCGAGTAGGTTCAGCGTGAGTGCAACGGCAACGACAAGGACTGTCAGCAGTGCAAGTATCCGGTGCACTGTGCGGAGTCTGCCGATCGCCTGGGTCATAGCCCCAGTGTCAACCCTGACGCCGCGGCACAGTCAAGCCGCTGCGCACTCAACCGGTGTGCGCCGCGGCTACCGGCAGCAGCTCTCCTCAGCGTATGCTCTGGGCATGGCCGCACGCTCCATTGTTCGGATTGCCCTGGGGAGTTTTCTCGCGTTCGCGGGGATCGCCCACCTCACGATCGCCCGCGAGGAGTTCCAGGCGCAGGTGCCCGACTGGGTGCCGCTCGACCCCGATACGACCGTGGTCGCCTCAGGGGTGGCTGAGGTCGGGCTTGGGGCGGCGCTGCTCGTTGCCCGGAAACACCGCGGGCTCGTCGGCATCATCGCCGCGCTCTTTTTCGTCGCGGTGTTCCCCGGCAACCTGTCGCAGTGGGCGAACGGCCGCGACGGCTTCGGCCTCGACACGGACACGAAGCGCTTCGTGCGGCTGTTCTTCCAGCCGGTGCTCATCTGGGCTGCGATCTGGTCGACGCGTGGCGGCGCTCGCCGCAGCAAGCGGGCGACGCAAGAGGGGCCTGCGGAGTAGGTGCCGCGGCGCTCATGATCAGCGCGCCAAACCGTGGGCGTGGGCAGGCCGTGCCAGCGTCCGCAAGTCGATTGCGCTGCCGGCTCGCCCGCGCCGCTACGTGTTCCGCAGCCCCGGGATGAGCGACGGAGTCTTCGCGCGATACTCCCGGTAAGCGGGGTCGTCGCCCCACGTGCGCTCGGCCTTCGCCTCGAGCAGCGGGATCCCGGACACCCGCGTGAGCAGCACGATCACGAACACGGGCGACAGCAGCGCCACCCACTGCCAGCCCTGGAGCAGGGGAAGGGCGACGACGAGCACGCCGATCCACAAGAGGATCTCGCCGAGGTAGTTCGGGTGTCGCACGACCGACCACAGCCCCGTGCTGATGAACTTGCCGCTGTTCGCGGGGTCCTTCTTGAACCGGCTCTTCTGCAGGTCGGCGGTGACCTCGATGCCGAAGCCGAGCAGCCAGATGGCCACGCCGAGCCATGCGCTCCAGTCGAGGGGCGCGGTGCCCGCCGAGGAGATCGCGATCCACGCGGCCGCGGCGGTGAGGCTGATCCAGAGCCCCTGCAGCATCCACACGGAGAAGAAGCGCAGCGGGGCGACCCGGATCTTCGCGAAGCGGTCGTCGCCGCCCGTGCGGAGGTTGCGCACGAGCAGGAAGCTGCCGAGCCTGGCGGCCCACACGATGACGAGCGCGCCGAGAATGAGGCTGCGCGGGTCACGCTCGGGGGAGAGCGCCATCAGCGTCACGGTGACGCTGATGTAGGTGACGCTGCCGGTGGCGTCGAAGAAGCGGTCGGTCTGCGCGATGGCGGCCGGCACGTAGGCGATCCACTGCACCGCGAAGGCGATGACCACGGAAAGCGCGAACGCGGGGATGCCGGCGACGCTCCAGCCGTGCTGGCTGCCCGCGAGCGCGAGGGCTGCGGCGAGCACCGCGGCAAGCGCAATGATGAGGATCGAGGTCGAGCGTTTCTGGATCATGTTGCTTCCTGGTCGTCGGTGGATCGGGATCGGTGGATCGGTGGATCGGGCCTAGAGCGAACGGCGCGCCCCTGGCGACTCAGCCGTACAACTCGTCGATGGTGGGGCGCAGCGCGTCGATGAGCGCCTGTCGCTTGAGCTTCATTGTGGGCGTGACGAAGTCGTCAGTGCGGTCGGCACCGATCGACACAAGCCGCGAGTATTGCGCGCGCTCCGAGGGCGGCACAGTAGCGTTGGCCGCCGTGATCGCAGTAGACAGCTCGGCAGTGAGGCGCGCGTCTGCGAGCACGGCCACCCCGGAAGACGAGAGCTCAGCAGGGGGCGTCTCGCCGCGGCGCCGGAACCACTCGGTGGCCGCCTCGGTGTCGAGCACGAGCACCGCCGTGAGGAATGGACGGTCGGTGCCGAGCAGCACCGCGTGTGCGACGAGCGGGTGCGCCTCGACCGCCTGCTCCCACGGCTCCGGGGAGACGGTGCGGCCGGTCGAGGTGACGATGACGTGGTTCATGCGGCCGTGCAGCGTGAGCGCGCCGTCGGGGCTCAGGGAACCGAGATCCCCCGTGCGGAAGAACCCGTCGACGAACGCCCCCGCGTTGCGCTCCGGGTCGGTGTAGCCGGCGAACACTCCGATGCCGCTCGCTAGCACTTCGCCGGTGTCTGTGATCCTCACCCGGTTACCGGGCAGCGGGGTGCCGACGCTGCCCGCGGCGAGCGCGCCTGGGCGGCCGCCGGTGAGCGGGGCGGTGGTCTCGGTGAGACCGTAGCCCTCGATGATCGGTACCCCGATGCCGCGGAAGAAGCGGGCGAGCTCGGGCTGTAGCGTTGCCGCCCCCGAGAGCAGGTACTCGATGCGGTCGCCCATTACTGCGCGCAGCCGGCGATAGAACAGTCGGTCGAAGAGGGCGTGCCGTGCGCGAAGGGCGAGCGGGGCTCGTGGGGCGATGCCCGGGCCGGCGGCGGGGCCCGAGCCGGCGGCGTCGCGCTCCTCCAGGAAGGATCCCCAGCGCTCGGCGGTGCGCACGGCGGCGTTCCATACGCGGGAGAGCTTCTTCTCCCGTGCCGATGCGGCGGCAGCCCCCTGGATCCGCTCCAGCACTCGCGGCACGACGACCAAGAACGTGGGTTTGAGCACCGCGAGCGCCCGCACGACCTCCTGCGGGTTCGCGAGGTGCGCGACGCGCATGCCGTTTGCGACGCAGATGAGCTGCAGGGCGCGCCCGAGCACGTGAGTGAGCGGCAGGAAGAGGATCGTATTGCCCGTCTCGCGCACCACCTCGCGGTACGCCGCCGCGGTGTTGAGTACCTGCCCGACGAGGTTGCGGTGGGTGATGCGCGCGCCCTTCGGGCTCCCGGTGGTTCCCGAGGTGTAGACGACGGTCGCGACGTCGTCGAGGCTGGCTGAGAGCCGTCGCTCCTCGAGCTGTTCGGCACTGACGTGTGCGCCGCGAGCCGCAAGCTCGCTCATGGGGAGGCCGATCGCTGCGGCACCCGCGGTAGATCCCGGTTCGAAGACCCAGAGGCTGGGCGCGGGAACGCCCGCTGCAGCGGCGGCGGCAGCGATGCGGTGGGCGAGTGCTGGGGTGCCAACGAAGGCTGCGACTGGTCGCGCGTCAGTGAGGATCGCCGCCAGCTGTGACTCTGGCGCGGTGTCGTAGGCGGGCACGACGACTGCCCCTGAGTACAGCGCCGCGTGGTCTGCGACTGCCCAGAAATACTGCGTGCCCGCAACGATCATGACGGTGTCGCCGGCGGTCACTCCGCTCGCAATGAGGCCGCGGGCTGCCGCCTCGACCTCTGACGCGAATGCGCGCGTGCTGATCTGCCGCCACGGCTCCGCGAGGTCCGCGCCTGGCATGCGTGTTTCGAATGCGATGTGGTCAGGGGCCTTCGCGCAACGGGAGGCGAGAAGGTCGGTGACGTTGCGGATCCCTGAGGTATCGACGAGCGGTTCCGTGCCGACTTCGCTCCGGGGGCTAGGGGCGGCTGGCGGGTATGTGCTCACTGCGAGTGCTCCATTCGTCTGTGGCTGAAACGGCGCCGTGGCTGAGTCCGAGTCAATAATTTACCTTACCAAGCTAACTATATGCCTTGTTAGCTAAATTGGTGTGGCTGAAACGTGGCTGTGGGGAGGGCTCGAAGGGGTGCGTGCGACGTGGGGGCTTGCGGCGAGAGGGTGGCGCCCGTGGCGTCTGTTGCCGAGGGCTGGTTCACGCACATTGCATGGGCTATTGATCTCACCATGCGCGGACCGTGTGTTCGGCCGAGCGCGCGGCGTCGCGACTATGAGTTTCGCCTCGTCAACCTCGCTGAGAAGCTTCGTGGCGAGGGCGCCGTCACGGCTCATGCCCTCGCGGTTGAGATGGTCGTGCCCATTATGGGTGCGCCTGCATACGACCTGGCGCTGCTGGTCCACACGCCGACGCCAAGCGCCGATGCGCTTGTGGCGAGGACAGCGGCACTCGGGTTGCCCGCCCCCGAATTGACGCTGTCCGGCCGGAACGGCGGCCGGTTTGGTGATACCGAGGAGCAGTCAGGAGCGATCCTGCTGAACCACTTTGCGGGCACAACCACCCCTGACAGGGCAGTCGAGGCGTGGAAGGCTGTCTCAACCTGGTACGAGCGAACGCTCCGCGTTGATAACTCGACACTTCTGCAATTCGACGCAGACTCGCCCTTTTTGATGATGAACTACGCAGTATTGCCGGGGCGGGTAGTGCCGTTTCTTGCGGGCCAGGTGCTGCGCCCCACGTTCCACAGTGTTGTCAGGCGGCAGCTCAGGGCGGCGAATTTGTCACCTTTCCCCCTCTTTGCGAGGCGGCTCGGGCCGTGAGCGCGTCAGACGACCACAATCAGCAGCTCATGCTTGCCCTGCGGCATCTGCGCACCGTGATCCGGTCGAGGGACCGCGCTATTGCCGAGACAGCTCACGTCCGGGAGGGGGATCTGAACGTGCTGGAGGTGCTCCATCGTGAGGGTCCCCAATCGCCAACCGCCCTGGCGGAACTCACTGGAACGCACCTAGCAACGATGACGGGAGTGCTGACGCGACTCGAACGGGGTGGGTGGCTCGAGAGACGCCCGGTCGTTGGCAACCGGCGTACCATCCAGATCCACCAGACCAGCGTCGAGCGCTTCGAGAAGCTCTATGCGGCCGTATCCATGAGGCTCAGCGAAGTATTCGGCGGTTGGTCTGGCCAGAAGCGTGAAGCGTTTGTCGGTGCTATCGACGAGGTCGCAGCGGCGCTCGGAGATCCACCAACGCGTGTCTGAAGCGAGGGAACTGCGGCATGATGATTCCATGTCAGCAGCTACGCCAATTGACCTCGCCGCCTGGCCGAGGCGTCAGCACTTTGATCACTACAGGACAGTGGTGCCCTGCACGTATTCGATGACCGTTGAACTCGATGTCGACAACTTCGTTGAGGCGCTCGGGCAATCGGGACGAAGGACCTATCTTGCGCAGATCTGGGCATTGGCATCGGTTGTCAACCGGCATAGCGAGTTCAAGATGTCGCTGCTGCCGGGAGGCGCGCCCGCGGTGTGGGACGTGATTCACCCCTCGTTCACGATCTTCCGCGCCGAGACGGAGACGTTCGCAAGCGTGTGGTGCCCGTTCGATGCGGATTTCGGCACGTTTCATGACAGCGCCGCGGCGCTTATTCGGAAGCATCGAGACGAGACCGACATGTTTCCGCAGGGGCCGCCACCGCCGAATGTGTTCGATGTGTCGAGTCTTCCCTGGGCCTCGTTTACGGGTTTCAACTTGAACATCGCCGAAAGCTGGGACCATCTCGCCCCAATCTTCACGTTGGGGAAGTTCGTTGAAAGAGTCGGGCAGACGAAGCTCCCACTTGCTGTGCAGGTGCATCATGCCGCGGCCGATGGCTTCCATGTGTCGAGGCTGGTGAACGAAGTGCAGGCACTTATGAATGACCCCGTGTGGGTTGAATAGGCGGCTCCGGCATCGTCACGAAAAGCATAGGTAAAGATCGGTTAATGAATTGCAAATGCAAGTATTTTGCGTAGAAAGTCTGGACTGTGTCGGCAATCTGAGGCTAGGCTGACCGGCAAGTCTGGTCTTTTTCTTGCTCCAAGCTTGGCACTTGCTGTGCTGCGATGATGGCTGCAGAACTGGGCCCTTCGGACGCCACGCTGGCGGAAAGCTAAAGGGGAGCAATGTCGCGCATGCATCATCATCGTGTTCGAAACTCACGAGTTCCGGGACGGGCCCGGAAATTCTTAGCGGGATTTGCGGCCATCGCCCTCCTCACCGGGCTCGGAGCAGCCGGTGCGTCGCCAGCGCTCGCGCAGGACGGCGCAGGGGCTGACACGGTCTCCTTCCCAGACGCGCAGCTTGTCGCCTGCATCAACGAAAAACTCGGCGGCGGCAGGGCCGCGGACCAGCCCATCACCCACGACGAGCTCAACACGATCTTCGGGCTTTCCTGCGGCAACTCGTTTGCGGTAGCTTCGCTCGACGGGATCGAGCACGCGCAGAAGATCACCAACTTGTTCTTTGCGGGCGGAAAACACGACTTCTCAGGGTCCGGTTCGCTGGGAGCCGCAGCGAAGATGCCCAAACTCAACAGCTTGACGCTCACAGACGCACAGGTGACCAACGCAGCGCTCACCGGCCTGACAGACGCTGCGACGCTCTCCACGCTCAGCCTGACCGGTAGTCCCGAGCTCTCTGACATCTCTCCGCTTGGGACGCTCCCCAAGCTCAGCAAGCTTGACCTCTCGAAAAACGTCAAGCTCACTGACCTGTCGCCACTGAGTGACGCAGGAAAACTGAAAGACTTCACCGCCTCCCAGATCCCAGACCTGGTGGATCTTGAGCCACTCCGGAACCTCAACACACTCACCTCGGTCAGCGTCTACAAAACTGCGGTCGCAACGCTCGAGCCGCTTTCCGGGCTCACAGGCCTCACGAGCATCAGCGCTCAATCCACGCAGGTGTCAACCTTGCAGCCGATCTCGAAGCTGACCAAGATGCGTTTCCTGACCGTTGACCACGCGCAGCTGCAGAGCCTCGCAGGTATTGAAGACATGAGTGAGCTCCAGACACTCGACATCAACAACAACCCCGACATTGGTGACGATATCGGGGCGATCCGCAACAAGCCCGAGCTGTACCGGGTGCACATGAACGCGATCGGTGCGACGTCAGTTGAGCCGCTGTCAGGCCTCACTGGGCTGAAGAACCTGCAGGCGCTCGGCAACCATTTCGGTTCGCTGGTTGGCCTCCCGGAGGCCCCCGAGCAAAGCTCCGTCGGGGCGTTTGCGGTCACCGCACAGCAGATCTCGGGAAGCGAGGTGTTCGTGCCGAAGGGCGCGAAGCAGTACCGCTACGATGCTGCCGGGCAGCTTGAGCTCCGTGACGGATCCTTTCCCGACCTCGGGGGCAACCTCAAGCCCAAGCCCGACCCCGAGCTGCCGATCATGCTGATTGACGTGCGAGCAGAGTGGCCTGAGCTCGAGTACACGTTCGCACACGAAGTAAAGTCCAATGATCGCTTCACGGGCACGGTCGCGATGCCCATTGTGTGGAGCATGATCACCAGCCCCGATAGTGCTACGCTGCCGCTCGGCGAGCCGTGGCGTCAAGAGATCTCTTACACGGCCGGTTTCCCCGCTGCGAGCTTTGAGCTCTCGTCGGAGGCGCCCGCCTGGTTGAAGGTTGTCGATGGCGCATTCGTGGGCACCCCGGATGGGGCAGGCGACTGGACCTTTGAACTTCGAGTCGCTGACGAACTTGGTAACACGATGCAGCAGCGTGTGGATCTCACCGTTCCCCAGCCAGATGCCACGGTCTTTGAGATCGGCGAAGACCAGCAGGCTCTGGCAGGAACGGATCTCACGTTCACGGTGTCGCGCACCGACGCCGCTGAGAACGCATTTTCGGGTGAGGCGAGCGTGCGTGTCAAGACGCACGACGGCACTGCGGTAGACGGCAGCCACTACGTGGGCGTAGATCAGATACTGAGCTGGCCGGCAGGGAACCAGGACGACAAGCAGGTCGTCGTTCAGACCTTGGAGGGTGCGGCAGGCGATGAAGACCGGGCACTCACGCTTGAGCTTTCTGACCCCACTCCCGAAGGGCTGACCGAGCTCGGCGGCGGCTTCATGAGCGACGGTACGATCACCTACCCGACCCCCGAGGCAACCCAGTTCTCGGTGAGCGCACCGCAGGTCGTCGAAGCGGGGACCGCGGACGTCGAGTTCACGGTCACCCGGAAGGACGCTGCCGAGAACCCGTGGACCGGGGAGGCGAGCATCCGCGTTGTCTCGCACGACGGGACTGCGAAAGCCGGCACGCACTTCACCGAGGTCGATGAGACCCTCACTTGGGGGGCCAATGAGTCGGGAGGGAAGACCTTCCGCGTGCAGACCCACGAGGGCAAGGCAGGTGACCCGAACCGAGTCTTCGCGCTCCGGCTCACCGACGCTCAGCCGCGGCCATACGCGAAGCCTTCCAGGCTGGCGTTCAGCGGGGTGGAACTCACGTATCCGAAACCTGATCCGACAGGGTTTGGTATTAGCGGTGATGTGGCCGGTGCTGCAGGCGATCGATTCACCTTCGAGGTTCGCCGGGAAAATGCGTCGGTAAACCCGTGGACGGGTGTCGCGAGCGTTCGCGTGTCGACGCAGGACGGGACGGCGGAAGCTAACACGCACTACGTGCCGCTCGACGAGACGGTCACCTGGGCGGACGCCGACAGCGCGCCAAAGCATGTCGTCGTCCAGACGGCCAAGGTGCCGGCGGGGGACCCGGAACGCGAGTTGACGGTCCTCCTGTCACAGCCGGAGCCTTTCGCCTACACACAGATCATCGATCCTGCCGCGAGTACGCTGAAGTTACGTTCTGCGGTTCCGGGTGAGACGGTGTTTGCGTTGGGTGCTGATCAGTCTGTGCTGGCTGGCAGTGCGATGACGTTTGTGGT
>NZ_LOHP01000069.1 GCF_001482305.1 Leucobacter sp. G161 | reverse complement strand
CGCACATCAATCGCATCCAGACGACGATCCACCCCATCAAACCGCACATCAATCGCATCCAGACGACGATCCACCCCATCGAACCGGCCGTAGAGTTCAGCGAACTGGCGGTCTTGCACCTCGAACTTCGCTACGAAGGAGCGCTTGAGCCCACTGTTGCTTCGCATCACAACCGCGGAGATCGTAATCACCGCGGCGGCCAGTCCGACTACTTCACTGACGGTCATGCAACTACTCCTCCACAGTTGACACTTGTTGCCTGTGTGCACCTACGATACTCGCGGACTCGGCGTGGTGGAGGGTAAATCTGCCCTGCAGGTCGAATTTGTGGAGAAGTGCCTCCTGGGTACAAAAAAGCCGACCTGTGGGGAATGCTCCGCAGGTCGGCTCCTTCGTCAGTTCGCTTGCGAGTTAGCCGCGGAACTCCGCAATCTTGCCCGCGAGCTTGTCGAGCTGCTCGGCGACGCGCACGGAGGCCGTACCGCCCGCACCCACGCGAGAGTTCACCGACCCCTCGATGGTGAGCACACCGCGCACCGCGGGGGTGAGGTGTTCCGAAACAGCAGCAAGCTCTTCGTCGCTCGGCTCATGGAGTTCGAGACCCCGCTCCTCGCAGTACCGCACGAGCTCGCCCGAGATCTCGTGCGCATCGCGGAAGATCACTCCCTGCTTCACGAGCCACTCGGCGACGTCGGTCGCGAGCGAGAAGCCCTGCGGCGCGAGTTCGGCCATGCGCTCGGTGTCGAAGCGCATCGTCGCAACCATGCCAGTGAATGCGGGCAGCAGCACCTCAAGCTGGTTGACGGAGTCGAAGACCGGCTCCTTGTCCTCCTGCAGGTCGCGGTTGTACGCGAGCGGCATGGCCTTCAGCGTCGCGAGCAGACCGGTGAGGTTGCCGATGAGGCGGCCCGACTTGCCGCGCGCGAGCTCGGCGATGTCCGGGTTCTTCTTCTGCGGCATGATGCTGGAGCCGGTGGAGTAGCCGTCGTGCAGGCGCACGAAGCCGAACTCCTTGGTGTTCCAGAAGATGATCTCTTCGCTCAGGCGCGAGAGATCGATCCCGATCTGCGCGGTGATGAACGCGAACTCGGCAACGACGTCGCGCGCAGCGGTGCCGTCGATCGAGTTTTCGAGGGGCTCACCGAGGCCGAGCTCCGCGGCGACGAGCCGGGGATCGAGGCCGAGCGACGACCCAGCGAGTGCGCCACCACCGTAGGGCGAGGCGCTCGCGCGTGCCTTCCAATCGCGGAGGCGCTCGAGATCGCGCACGATCGGCCACGCGTGCGCGCCGAGGTGGTGCGCGAGCAGCACGGGCTGCGCGTGCTGCAGGTGCGTGCGGCCGGGGAGGATCGCGCCCTCATGGGCGACGGCCTGCGCGTGCAGCGCCTCAAGCAGGTCGACGAGCATTTCGCCGATGATCGCAGCGTGGTCGAGCAGGTACATGCGCACGAGCGTGGCGATCTGGTCGTTGCGGCTGCGGCCAGCGCGGAGCTTGCCACCGAGCTGCACGCCGGTGATCTCGATGAGGCCTCGCTCGAGCGCCGAGTGCACATCCTCGTCAGCCTCCGCCGCGACGAAGCGGCCGTCGGCGACGCGCGCCGAGAGCTCGTCGAGCGAGGCACGCATCTCGGTGAGCTCGTCGGCAGTGAGGTAGCCGGCGGCGGCGAGCGCGCTCGCGTGCGCCTTCGACCCGAGGATGTCGTACTGCGCAAGCACCCAGTCAAACTGGGTGGACTTGCTGAGCTTCAGCAGCTCGGGCGACGGGCCGCTCGCGAAGCGACCGCCCCAGAGGGCGCCGTCCTCAGCCGCCCGGTTGCTGTTCTCTGCTCCTGCGGGTACCTGCTCAGTCACTTGCTCTCCTTCAACAACCATGCCATCAATGCTTTCTGGGCGTGCAGGCGGTTCTCCGCCTCATCCCACACGACGCTTTGCGCGCCGTCGATAACCTCGGGGGCGACCTCGTACTCTCGGTACGCGGGCAGGCAGTGCAGGAAGATCGCGTCGTCCTTCGCCTGGGCCATGAGCTCACCGGTCACCCGGTATGCGCCAAAGGTCGCGATCCGCTCGGCCTTCTCGGCTTCCTGGCCCATCGACACCCAGGTGTCGGTGATCACAGCATCGGCGCCGATAACAGCCTCGACAGGATCAGTCAGCACGGTGACACTGCCACCGGTCTCTGCGGCGATGCGCTTCGCGTCTTCAATAATGTCCTCGCGCGGGTGGAAGCCAGCAGGCCCCGCAACGCGGATGTGCATGCCAGCGGTCGCGAACCCGAGCAGGTACGAGTGCCCCATGTTGTTCGCGGCGTCGCCGAGGTAGGTCGCAGTGAGCCCGGTGAGCTCGCCCTTCTGCTCACGAATCGTCTGTAGGTCCGCGAGGATCTGGCAGGGGTGGAAGTCGTCAGACAGCGAGTTGATCACGGGAACGGTCGCGTGCTCAGCCATCTCTTCAAGCCCTGAGTGTGCGTGCGTGCGCCACACGATGAGCGACACCATGCGCGAGAGCACCTTCGCGGTGTCGGCGATCGACTCCTTCGCGCCAAGCTGCGCCTCGCCCGGGTTCACGATGATCGGGTTACCGCCAAGGTCTGAGACGCCTGCGGCAAAGCTGAATCGGGTGCGGGTGGAGGTCTTGTCGAAGAGCACCGCAACCGACTGCGGGCCCTCGAGGGGTCGCTCGCTGAAGCGGTCTCGCTTCATGCGCGCAGCCAGGTCGAGCACCTCGCGCTGCTCCGCGGGTGTCAGGTCGTCGTCTCTTAGGAAGTGCCTCATCACCCAGCCAGCTTACTCGCCCGCACACTGTGGCAGAATCTTGGCCATGTCACTTCCCCGCCTGGTCGCATTTGATCTCGACGACACTCTGGCCCCCTCGAAGTCTCAGGTTCCGCAACGCATGCTCGACGCGTTCGGGGAGTTGCTGAGTCGCACCACCGTTGCGGTGATTTCGGGGGGCAACTTCGAGCAGTTCGAGGCGCAACTCATCTCGCAGCTCGACTCCGCCGATTCGGTCACCGAGGAGTCGCTCGAGCGGCTCCATCTACTCCCCACCTGCGGCACCCGCTACGAGCGGCGCGAGGCAGGCGCGTGGCACACCGTGTACCGCGAACAGCTCACCCCTGATGAGCGCGACGCGGCGCTCACGGCGCTGCGCGAGGAGGCCGAGCGGCTCGGCTTATGGGAGACGGAGCCGTGGGGCGAGATCCTCGAGGATCGCGGCTCGCAGATCACCTTCTCCGCGCTCGGGCAGCGCGCCCCCGTCGACGCGAAGCACGCCTGGGATCCTGACGGCGCGAAGAAGAACACGCTCCGTGCCACGGTCGCCGCACGGCTCCCGGGCCTCGAGGTGCGCAGCGGTGGATCAACCTCCGTCGACATCACCCGCCGCGGCATCGACAAGGCCTACGGTATGCGGAAACTCGAGGAGCACACCGGGATTCCGCTGGCGGACATGCTGTTTGTCGGCGATCGGCTCGACCCAGACGGCAACGACTACCCGGTGAAGGCGATGGGCGTGGAATGCCACGCGGTTGACGGGTGGGCAGATACAGCCGCGTTCGTCGAGCAACTACTCGCGCAGTAGAGCCCCCCGCAGCCAGCCGCCAGCCGCCAGGCCGCTCGCACGTCTGGAATACACGAAAGCTATGCCCGATCCGCAGGATTCTGGCATAGCTTTCGTTGTTTCAATACGAACGGTTGCTGGCCGCCCCGCTCGCGGCACGCGCATCCCCATAAACGCCGAATGCCCCACCGTGTGGTGGGGCATTCGGTCAAGCAAGCGGGCACAGCCCGCGTCGACTCACGCTTCGACGGCTGCAGCCTCGGCAGGTGCGGGTGCATCAAGCGCAAGATCGAGCACACGCGTGGTCCGCTCGAGCGAGGCCTTGGCCGCCTCGGGGCGCCCGTTGAGGCCCTCTCCGAGTGCAGGGACCTGCTCCTTGAAGATCTTCTCCCACTTCGACGAGTACTCGTCGGGGAAGCAGGTCTCGAGCACACCGAGCATCGCGTGCACGGCGGTTGAAGCCCCCGGCGAAGCGCCAAGGAGACCCGCGATCGAGCCGTCGGCTCCGGTGATGACCTCGGTGCCGAACTGCAGGATGCCACCCTTTTCGGGATCCTTCTTCATCACCTGCACACGCTGGCCGGCCGTGACCATCTCCCAATCCTCGGTGCGCGCGCTCGGCAGGTACTCGCGGAGGGTCTGCATCTGCTTCTCGCGGCTCGCGAGCAGCTCAGAAACGAGGTACTTCTCGAGCGAGAACTCGGTGAGGCCGACCTTGACCATCGGGCCCAGGTTGTGCGTGCGGATCGAGCCAGGAAGATCCCACCAGGAGCCCTTCTTCAGGAAGTTCGGGCTGAAGCCTGCGTACGGCCCGAAGAGGATGCTCTTCTCGCCATCAATGATGCGGGTGTCGAGGTGCGGAACCGACATCGGAGGCGCACCAACCGCGGCCTTGCCGTACACCTTGGCGTTGTGCTGCTCGACGATCTCGGGGTTCGTGGTCTTCAGGAACTTGCCACTGATCGGGAAGCCGCCGAAACCCTTGATCTCGGGGATGCCCGAGGACTGCAGCAGCGGGAGAGCGCCGCCGCCAGCACCGACGAAGACAAACTTCGCGTTCACGACGGTCGGGCCGTAACCGGCACGGCTGCGAACGTGCACATCCCAGGTGCCGTCGCTCTTGCGCTTCAGCTTCTGCACTTCGGTCTCGAGGTTGACCGTTGCGCCCTCATTCTCGAGGTAGGTGAAGAGCTGACGCGTGAGCGCACCGAAGTCCACGTCCGTGCCAGCCTCTGAACGCGTCGCTGCAACAACCTCGCTCTTTGCGCGGCGGTCAATGACGAGCGGCGTCCACTCGGCGATCTTCTCGGGGTCGTCGCTGAACTCCATATCGGAGAACAGCGGCTCGGTCTTGAGGAGCTCGTAGCGGCGACGCAGGTAATCAACGTTGTCCTCGCCGCGCACAAAGGTCATGTGCGGGGTCGGGTTGATGAAGCTGGAGGGCTCGCCGAGAATACCGCGCTCGACGAGGGTGGACCACCACTCGCGCGAGAGCTGGAACTGCTCATTGATGTTGATGGCTTTATCGGCCGAAAGGCTGCCGTCCTTGCCCTCGGGCATGTAGTTCAGCTCGCAGAGCGCAGCGTGTCCTGTGCCTGCGTTGTTCCACCCGTTGGTACTTTCGGTTGCGACTTCGCTGCGGGACTCAAAGACCTCAATGGTCCAGTCCGGGCGAACCTGCTTCATGAGGGTTCCGAGCGTTGCGCTCATCACTCCGCCGCCGATAAGTACGACATCTACCGTCTTAGTGCTCACGATCTTGAAGTGTACCTCGCTTATCGGGGCGACAGATCACCGTGCCACTCAGGGAGGCCTAATTACGCGATCGCCGTACGCCTCGCTTCGGCGAGAGTTTCGGCGCCAGAATCAATGATTCGCGTGTAGCCAAGCCGTTCGGCCTCGGCCACGCGCTGTGTTCCCGAGGTCACCGAACGAATTTCACCGGCCAGTGAAATTTCACCGAAAGCTGCAAGCTCGAGGGGCAACGGTCGGTCGGCGACCGCGGAAATAACAGCGAGGGCGATCGCAAGATCAGCTGCGGGCTCGCTGAGCTTCACTCCCCCAACAGTCGAGACATAGACGTCTTGGTCGTGCAGTCGAACGCCGGCCCTGCGCTCGAGCACCGCGAGGATCATCGCCACCCGAGATGGGTCCAGACCACTCGTCACGCGCCGCGGATTCGGCGTCGCACTCGACGCGACGAGCGCCTGGATCTCCACGGGAAGTGCGCGCCGCCCCTCCATCGCGACCGTTGCGCAGGTGCCGCTCACAGGCACCGTGCCGCGGCCAAGGAACAGTCCGCTCGGATCAGCGACCTCGGAGATACCGCCGCCGGTCATCTCAAAACAGCCGACCTCATCGGTCGGCCCGAAGCGATTCTTCAGCGTGCGCAAGAACCGCAGTGCCGTGTTGCGGTCGCCTTCGAAATGACAGACCACGTCAACGAGGTGTTCGAGCAGCCGGGGACCGGCGATCGACCCGTCTTTCGTGACGTGGCCGACGAGAATCACAGGCGTGCCGCGATCCTTCGCAACGCGGATCAGCGCCGCTGCAACCTCGCGCACCTGCGAGGGGCCGCCGGCGATACCTTCGACCTGGTCACTTGCGAGGGTTTGCACGGAGTCGATGACAATGAGCCCCGGGTCCACCATCTCGATGTGCCCGAGCACCGACGCGAGATCGGTCTCCGCAGCGAGATAGAGCGTGTCGATGAGCGCGTTCGTTCGCTCGGCGCGCATGCGGATCTGGCCAGTCGATTCCTCTCCGCTCACGTACAGCACGCGCGCACCGTGCCCGGCGATGCGTGCCGCGACGTCGAGCAGCAGTGTGGACTTGCCGACCCCCGGCTCCCCGGAGAACAGGATCGCCGCCCCGGGCACGATGCCGCCCCCGAGCACACGATCCAGCTCGTTGATACCGGTCTGGCGATGCTTGACCGAGTCGCCCGATAGCTCCGTGATCGGCCTGGCCTCCCGACCAGCCTCGGGAGCCGCCGCCTTCGTCGTGCGGGCGAGCGACGCACGGGCGGCGCCGCGCACCTCAACAGTGCCCCACTGCTGGCATTCACCGCAGCGACCCACCCACTTTGCCGCCTGCCAGCCGCACTCACTGCAGACATACGCGCTGCTCGTTTTCGCCATGTATCGAGGCTAGCGGAGGCCCCCGACATCGCGCCCGGCTCCCGGGCGACATGCCGTAACGGCCCGTTTGCGAACTCGATTAGGATCTGGAGACGCTTTCCCGTAAGCTTTTCCGCGGTGACGTGTCCGAGCGGCCGAAGGTGCAACACTCGAAATGTTGTGTAGGCAACCCCTACCGTGGGTTCAAATCCCACCGTCACCGCCACGTGAAAACCCCCGCTAGATCCCTTGGAAACATTGAGATCGCGGGGGTTTTCCTTTTCACCTGTAGGGCTGGAGGCTCTCACACGGGGCGCTAGACATGCTTGGCGTAGGTCACGGACCTGTCGCGCGGCTCGAAGCCAAGCGTTTCGTAGATCCCGAGCGCCCCGCTGGGGTTCTTGGAGTCCACATCGAGAATCGCCTGCTCAAGACCGGCTTCTCGGTAGGCCCGTAGCGTTTCGGCAATCATCCCCGACGCAAGCCCACGCTTCCGCCAGCTCCGCACTACTCCGACCATGGCAACGTACCCGAATGAGCCACCGTTAATCGCCCATTCCGCCTCATCAACCTCGCTGAGCACGCCACCGATCACTTGGTATGGGTCGTCCGACATCCCCGTTCCAGTGACGGCGACTCGTGAAAGCGTCGGCGCGAAATCGCTGAGTGCTCTCGCATCGCCCCACTCCCGCTGAGTAGTTGGCTGCGATCCCCAGTGATCACGGAACGCATCGTTCATCGCGCCCCGTGTCGCCTCCGAGAACTCCTCGCTGTATGGCAGCAACGAGACCCCGACGGGAATCGGCCAGGTCGGGGCCTCAGCGTCGAGGGATGTGCCGAGCTCGATCCACCACCGGACCGGAGAGAACCCTGCGGCGGCGAACAACTCGGTCGCTGTCACGCTCTCCTCGCGGGCGCCCGTCGTGATGAGAGCCGGCAGGTTGACGTCTGCGGCGGCGAGCAGCTGTCTGCCGCGCGCCTCCTGCCAGGCGAGGAGTGCGCGCCCGATACCCAGCCCGCGCCACTCGGGGTGCACAGTGCCGTCGAGCGACACCTCAATCTCCGCGTCCCACGTGTCGCCAAGCCTTGCCTCCCCGAACGCCACGGCGGTACCGTCACTTGCGAACCCGATGATCGTGTCGGTGGCAAGCACAAATCGTTCGCCAGTGAGACTCAGCTCGATGACCTCACGAGAAATGAGATCACGAGGATGGTCTATCAGCCCTGCGGCGTGGGTGAGGGCATGGAGGATATCGACGTCGTTAGTGGTCATTGGCCGCCAGGTAATTTTGATCGTGCCCACTGTCGTCGGCAGCGGCGGGAGATCATCGGGTGCGAGCGCACGGTCGCGCAGCGGTATCCCCCGTGCGGCAAACGCCCGAGCATAGATCTCCCGCACGACGGCTGCCTTGCGTGCGTTGTACGCCATCACAGTCTGCGCTCCACCGGTCACCGCGGCGGCCTTCGCTTCGGCGTAGCGGTCGCGATCCGCTTCGTTCATTCGTAGCCAGTCGCGGAACAGCACATGCCGCGCAACCTCCACGGACCCGGGACCGAAGACGTGGAGGTTCACCCGCGGCTCTTCGAGACGGAGCAGCCGGTGCCCTGATAGCTCGGGCTCTCTCACTGTGAGTAGGTACCCGAGCGCTTCAAGAGCCGGCACGTAAGCCACCTCGTCCGCGGGATCGTCGACAATCAGGTCGAGATCAATGACGTCCTTCGCGGGGAGCCCAGCCACCGCGGTGGATCCGACATGTTCGATGCCCGCCATTGCACCACGAAGGGCGCCCGCAATACGCGCTGCGAGCGCCACAGCACGATCCTCCCAGTCGTCGCGTGGAGCGACGATTTCAATGCGCTCCGGCCGCGGCGGCCCCACAACCCAGGGGTTGTGGACAACGATCTCGTCGCCGAAGTTTGCGATGCCGTACGGCAGAAATGCGGTCATGGTGTGCTCCGTTCTGCCGATGTGCCGTCTGAGCGGGCTGAGACGTCCCAGGTGCCTAGGCGCTCGAAGCCCGACTTGCCCGCGAGGATCACCGACGACGTATTGTCAAGCTGGCAGCGATACTGGGGCTCGAATCCTTCCGAAAGCGCGTGCCGAACGAGCGCCTCGATCACGCTCTTCGCTCGGCCCTTGCCGCGAGCCGCCGGGAGAGTGACCACCCCGAGGTCGGCGACCGTTGCGCTACCCCCGAAGGGGAAGGCACTGCCTACTGAGACGAGCCGATTTCCGTCGAAGGCGCCGAACACAGCCCAGTGATCGAGGGCCACGAAGGCCTCCGCAAAGTCCTCCGCTGGGGCCGCTGCGGCGAATACGGCGAATGCTGCGCCGTCCTCGGAAGTGAGCCGTCGGACGTTATCGTCGTTCGCCGCGGCGGCCAGTCTGGCCTTCTGCCCCTGAGGCAGAAAGAACAGGTTGTCCGCGCCATTCATCGCGATCCCGGCTGCGGATAGGGCTGCTCGCAAGCCTTCTTCGGTGGCTGCGACGGCCACACCGGGCAGCCCTACTGTCTCCGGCGACACAAGCACGCTCACTGCTGTCGTCGTGGCAAGGATCTGCACCGGGTATTCAACCTCGTCTCTCGCGTCTATGGCAAGCCGGAAGCCGCTGTGTGCACGGATATCCTCACCGTTGTCGAACGGCTCTATCCAGGTCTCACGAACGGCCTGCGATGGAAAGTTCAGAGTGGTCATTGCGGTCTCTCTCTGGCGCTGCCACACGGACAGGCGGTGGGTTGATTGTATGAAACTGCCGGGTCAGCCGGTAGTGGTTTTGCTGAGCACGTTTGCGACGAATGCTTGTGCTCTCGTCGCGAGTTCGGTGCGGCGCGCTGCGACCAGCACTTCGGCCGGCGGATCCAACTGTGTGACCGGTCGCATTGCGTTGACCCGTGCGTTGCAATCGAGGTCGACGCAGAGATAGGTTCCGAATGTTGACTGGTCGCGTTTCAACAGCGACGTCGGTGCACTGAAGAGCGCGACCTGCTCAAAGCGACGGGGTAGCCGACAGAACTCGCACATCACCGCACGCTGTTGCGAGGTTCTCGTTCGGGTTCTCGTCAGCATGATGCCTTCGAGTGCGCCGTCGCGCTCAACGAAAAGATAGCCCCGTTGCGGGGCGCTGGGATCACGCCACCCGAGATAGTCGCGCTCCTGCACCGGCGGGGTAAAGCTGTGCGCGGGCATGCGCACCGTCCGCCGGACCGAGGCATCGATGTTGCCGAGGGCAGAGCGGAGCGTCGTGAGTGAGCGGGGGTCCAAGTTGTCTCCTTTCGTGAACAATTTGGACATGCGTACAAATTGCTCGTATAGACTACATGCTCAGCAAGAGAGTTGAGAAGCAATGGCATATTTACCTCGGGAAGAACGCCGCGCAGCGATCCTCGAAGCAACGATCCGGGTGCTCCGCTCAGACGGGTTCGCCGGGGTCTCTGCACGCTCGGTCGCAGCCGCTGTCGGCGGATCCCCAGGGCTCATCCACCAGCATTTCTCGAGCGTCACAAGCCTCATAACGAGCGCGTGGCAACAGTACGTCGCGGAGAGCCTCAATGAATTTGAGGCCGCCATTCGCGACGAGGAGCACGATCCGATGCGCGAGTTCTTTGGAAATCATGTCGATTCCGGCCAGCGCGATGAGATCGGCATCTGGGTCAGCGCGTGGGCACACGCGCTCCGCTCACCCGAGTTCGGTGTCGTATTCACTGAGACACTCACCGATCTCACGAATGCGCTGCGTGCGGCCTCCCCCGGACTCACCGAGGCGGCAGCAGAGCGCACCGTTTTGCTCGGCTTCGCACTCGCAGGCATGCAACAAATAGCCCCTGAGCGTTACGGCCCAGAACGGGTTCTCGCAATCATCGACGGGTAGCGGAATACGCGAGTGAATACACGCTCTTCTCAGTTGGGACACACAGCCCCGATTGGTACGGTGGCCGCATGCTGGCGTTGATGGGTCACGTTTCACAATCCCTTACTCGGATTTCTACGCCGACGCTCGACGATTTTGACCTGTCGTCGCAGACGGGCAATCTGTGCGTTGGGCTGCCGAGTCACATCGAGACCGTCTCACTCGTTGGTTGGGCGGCACTGCTCCTAGGCGGGGCGCTGCTGCTCATCGGTCAGGTCATGAAGCAGCGGGCGGCGAAACGGCGCACAGCGCGCTTTGGTCCGACCGGCGAGCAGCACTAGCCGCACGAACAGCACCCGAACGGAGTCTCCATTTCACCCGTCAACATCACCAAGCACCACCCCGAGGTGTACACGCAGCTCTCCGGCCTTAGCGGCGCCGCAGAGGCCGCAGCGGCGTCGGCTGGCCTCGAGCCGACCCTGATCGAGCTCGTCCAGATCCGCGTCTCCCAGCTCAACGGGTGCGCGTTCTGCATCAGGTTGCACACACGCGACGCGCTGAAGCTTGGCGAGTCCAGTGACCGACTCGCGGTGCTCCCCGCGTGGTGGGAGTCGCAGTACTTCTCCCCGGTGGAATCCGCCGCGCTTGGCCTCGCAGAGGAGGTCACCCGGCTCACCGTCCCGCCGCGGACAGACTGGGACACGGGAGCGCTCACCGACGAGCAGGCCTCCGCCGTAAGCTGGCTCGCCCTCGTCATGGGCGCTTGGAACCGGGTCGCGATCCGCAGCGGCTACCGCGTTTCACCGTAAGCCGCAGCTGATCCGTTGACACTTGCGCACTTAGCGATTGAACTGGACGCATGATTATTCTCGGCTTGGCACTGATCCTCGCGGGGGTAGGCCTCTTCTTCGCTTCGACAGTACTCGTGCTCCGGGCATACCCCGGTCAGCGCATCCCGCACGGACTGACCCGCGAGACCATGCCCGAGCGTTCCAACGTGTTGCAGGTCATCGGCATGCTTCTGATCGTTGCCACCGGATTCTTCATTGCCCGCGAACTTGCACCGTGGAACTTTCTGGTAATGCTCCTCGCAGTCGCGGCCCAAACCATCGTGATTGCCGCCCACAACCGCAGGGTCACAGCAGCACAACAGTAGGCAGTAGGGAGCAGCTCGCCCCGACGCCGCACGCACGGCGCCCCTCCCCTGGGATTCCTCAAGAAGCCTTATCTGTAAACGAATGATACGGTTTTCCGTGGCCCCCTCCGTGGGGCGCGGACACGCGGGCCTGCCTGTGCAATCGTTCGCGCACCATTTCCGGGGCTCTTTTCATTGATTTCGGATTCGCAGCGGTGCGCCCTCGCACTATGCTGCGAGGTGGTGTCGTTCGCGCAGCATCCCGAGGGGGAACACGTGTCATCACCGACCACGCAGCCCGACAGTCCGGCCTCAGCCGGTACTGGAGCGTCGCAAAGCCGCGGCTTCTTTGGCCATCCGTGGGGGCTCGCGAACCTCGCGGGCGTCGAAATGTGGGAGCGGTTCAGCTTCTACGGCATGCAGGCGCTGCTGGCCTTCTACATCTACTACTCGGTGACCGACGGCGGCCTGGGGATGTCACAGGCCGCTGCGACCTCGATCGTCGGCGCCTACGGCGGTCTCGTCTACCTTTCTGCGGTACTCGGTGGCTGGATCGCCGATCGTGTCCTTGGCGCTGAGCGGACCCTGCTCATTGCCGCATGTCTCATCATGGTCGGACACCTGGCTCTCGCGTTCATTCCGGGCATGCTCGGCCTGGCCATCGGCCTGGTGGGCGTCGCGCTCGGATCCGGATCGTTGAAGACCACCACGTCGACGGTGCTCGGCGATCTCTACGAGAAGGGCGATCAGCGGCGTGATGCCGCGTTCTCCATCTACTACATGGGTGTGAATATCGGTGGCTTTGCCGGCCCGCTGCTCACGAGCGCGCTCTGGGGCTGGAAGGGCTTCCACTGGGGCTTCGGTCTCGCTGCAATCGGTATGGCGATCGGCCTCATCCAGTACCTCGCGATGCGCAAGCACACCGTGAGCGCTTCGAGCATGAAGCCGGGCAACCCGCTCTCGGCGAGCCAGAAGCGCATCTGGACTGTCGTCCTCCTGGCTGCGATCGCGGTCATCGCGCTCGCGCTCTCTTTCGGTTTCATCACCGCTTAGAACCTCTCGACGATCGTCGTCGTACTGATTGTGATCGCGGTCGTCGTCCTGTTCACTGTGATCCTCACGAGCCATCAGGTCTCGAAGGTGGAGCGCAAGCAGGTTGCCTCGTTCATTCCGCTGTTCCTCGCGTCGGCCGTGTTCTGGTCACTATCGCAGCAGCAGTTCACGGTGCTCGCGATCTACGCGGATCAGCGCCTGAACCGCACCATCTTCGGGTGGGAGATGCCGCCGAGCATGGTGCAGACGATCAACCCGATGCTCATCATCATCCTCGCTGGCGTGTTTGCCGCGATGTGGGTGAAGCTGGGCGATCGCCAGCCAAGCACCCCTGTGAAGTTTGCGATTGGTACCGCCATCATGGGCGTCGCATTCTTGTGCTTCATCCCGTTTGCCGGTGGTGCGAACAACACCGTGCCGCTGCTCGCGTACGTGTTCATCATTCTGTTACTCACGCTCGCGGAGCTCAGCATCTCGCCGGTGGGCCAGTCGCTCGCGACCAAGCTCGCGCCGAAGGCGTTCCATTCGCAGATGGTCGCGCTGTTCTTCCTGTCGATCTCGCTCGGCTCGGCTGCGTCGGGCACGCTGTCGCGTTTCTACACCGCTGAGACCGAGGTTCCCTACTTCCTCGCGCTCGGTGGAGCATCGATCGCCGTCGGCGCCATTCTGTTCCTCGCACGCAAGCCAGTGCTACGCCTGATGGGCGGTATCCGCTAACACCTCTCGCGGTGACATACGGCGAAAGGCCGGTCGAAGTTGGGGCTTCGACCGGCCTTTCTGTTACGCAGCGGTTCATGGGGCGTCGGCGGGATTCCTGGGGGAAGCGATCCAACGTCCGCGCTGCGAGCCTGTGACTACTCTGCGCTGTGTGTGCGCCTCCGCTTCCAGAGCAGGGCGCCCGTGCCGAGCAGCAGGAGGGCGATTCCGCCGCCGAGGAACCCAGTCACCTGCGCGCCGGTGGCGGGCAGTCCCCCTGGAGTCTTCCCTCCCGGAGCCTTCGGGTCGGGGTTCTTCGGGTCGGGGTTCTTCGGATCAACCGGGAGTGCGGTGACCTGCACCTTCGCGCTATCGGAATGCTTGCCCGCATCCTTCGGATCTCCGAAGGTGTGGTAGTCGACAGTTGCGGTGTTGGTGATGTCCTTGCGGACAGCTTCCGGATCCACCGTCACCGCGAGCGTGATTTCGGGTGCCACTGAGGCGCCGTCGGTCGAACCCTGTGGCTGAAGCGGTCCGAACAGCTCGCAGCTCAGCGTTCCGCCGTAGCCGCCGGAATCCTGTCCGCTCACGTCACACTCACTCCAGTTCGGGAACGTCCCCGGGGCGTCTTTCCCGTCCCAGGCCACATCAGTGACCTTGAGGTCGGCGGGGATCTCATCGGTGACGACGACGCCTTCTGCAGCGCCATCATCGGAGATGTTCTCCACGGCCAGCGTGTACTCGAACGACTCCCCGGCAACAATCTGCTCGACGCTCGCGTCCTTCGAGATCTCGACCTCGGCGTGACGCGCAGCACCACATCCGGCAGTCGCCGGCGGGTAACTCGCGTTGAACGTGAGCTCCGGGTTCGCCGAGAACTGGATGGTCGTGTTCCCACGCCACGAGTAGTCAAGCTCGCTCGGGTCAAGGATCAACCCGTTGAAGACGTACTCGGAGGCCTGTTCTGGGGTCATCACGGTTGTGGTGCCCGGGATCAGGTAGCCACCATCCGGCGCCATGTCTGACAGCCGCAGTGCACGCCACCCCGGGTAGTCAACGCTGATGCCCGAGGGCGTAAACGCTGAGCCAGGCCAGGTTGCGGTTCCGTTCCAGTTCGTCGAGCCACCAGGCTCCACGAGGGAGACCTCTGCAGGCTTCGTGTCTGCGTTCCCCTCGTCGGGGGTCCACCGGAAGTTCACCGGCTTCTCCTTGAGCAGCTCCGACTTTGATACCGACCAGCCGAGCATCGGCGCGTCAGCCACGCAGAGCGTGTAGACGGTCGCGGTGAGGTCACGCACCGGCACCTGCACGTCTGCGCAGTCGTTGTCGGGGTTTGCATCCCCGGCCATCTCGACGCAGGCCGTGTTGGTGAGTTCATCGAGCGCAGCTGGCGCCTCAGGTGTGGGAGCACCCGAGAGGATCGGATCAGCCTGCAGCACAGCTGCCGGCAGGAACTCGACACCAATCCGCACGTGCACTGACTCGCCGGCCGGGATCTCATCGAGCGTGAGCTCGACCGTGTTCCCGGAGTACCCGGGGCTCGGGCCCCAAGCAGCGTTCTCATCGACCGTCAGCCCGGTGATCTTCAGTCGATCGTTGAGCGCCTTGTCGGTGACCTTCACGTTCTTCGCTGCCGCGGTGCCCTCGTTCGTCACGGTGAGCACGTAGTCGAAGGTGTCGCCTGGGGCGACCGAGGTCTTCCCCTCTGCGAGATCGACGGTCTTCGCGATACTCACGTCACCGAAGTTCACGACCTGGCAGCCGCTGTCCTCGGCGGTGAAGCCGCCAGACAGGATCCGGCCGATGTTCGGGATCAGGATGCCGGTCTCGCCAGTGTCCTCGCATACTGCGGGCTTCGGGGCGTCGGTCGGTGTGACCTTCACCGTCGCTGTCACGCGGTAGACGAATTCAGTGATTCCATCAGCGAGGTTGTTTGGCGTGAACTGCGCTCCCTGCACGATGGTCCACTCACCCGAGACCGGGCGACGTGGGTTCTGTGGCTGCGGAGTATCCGCAGACGCGGCCTCGGCAGACCATCCGCCAACTGTCTCGACGCCCTCGGGCATTTGCGGCTCATCCTGCAGCGTGAAGCTCACGCCCACAGGGTGGCGCGCGTCCGTCTCTGGGTAGCTCACCTTGATCTCGTATTCGAGCCCGAAGGTGCCGTCACCGTTGTCGGTTGTCTTCCCGCCGGTCTTATCGATCGTCGGGTGGAGCGGCTCGGCGCAGGCCTCGGCCGGGGTCGATGCTCCGCCAGACACGAGCTTGGCGGTGTTCAAGAAGCCACCGGCCTTACCCTCGGGGAGGCACTCGGTGGTGCCAGCCTTGACTGCCTTCGGCGTAACATCTGCGGTCACCGTCACCCGGTAGGTGTGGGTGTCGCCCGCTGCAATCACCGTGCCAGCCGCAATGTCCGCGTTCCACTTCGTGTCAGAGAAGTCGCCCTTGCCGTTTGCTCCGGTCCACGAGGCCGACTTCACGTCGATCCCGTCACCGAACGCGAGCGTATCGGTGAGGTCGTACTTCGCCGCGAGGGCGTCCGGGTTCTTCACGACGAGGTCGTAGCCGATCTTCCACAGGCCGTCCGGGTCCTGGGTCACCTTGGCGACCTTCTTGGACACGGTCGGTTGTGCACGCTCGGGTACGGGGATGCACGCGCCGTCGTCGCCTGCGACGGTGTCTCCCTGCGTGAGCTCTGCAGTGTTGAAGAATCCGCTGCCCGGGCCTGCACACTCACTCGCCTCGGCGGTCACGTCGTTGCCGACGCGAGCCTCCCAAGTCACGAGCCAGGTGTGTGCCTGGTCGCCTGCGCCGATGTTCACCGGATCCCCGGTAAACGGCTTGCCCGGTGTGATTCCGAACGCGCTCCCCTGCGGATCAGTGTCCGTGCGCTGCGCGGTGCCATCACCGGGGGTGAGGCCTGCCGCGAAACCGGGGGTGTCCGTGAGCGTGTAGAACGACTCAAATCCTCCCGTGGTCACGGTGAGCTTGTAGCTCACACGCCACAGCTCGGGATCCTTCGTGTCCTGCTCTGCACTGACTGCAGTCTTCGCGATCTTCGGCAGCTTGGGCTCAGCACATGCCTCCACCGGAGTGGTAACCGTGCCGGAGACGAGTTCCGCGGTGTTCAGGAACCCGCCAGCCTCGCCCTCGGCCTGGCACTCAGCAGAGCCATCGGTCAGTGCCTCGGCGCTCACGGTCGCGGCAACGCTCACACGGTAGGTGTGTGTGCTGCCGGCCTTGATGCCCTGGCCCTGCGCGATCGTCGCGTCCCAGCTCGCGGGGGTGAACTCACCCGCGCGATCGCCCGGTCCGCTCCACGAGGCCGACTTCACGTCGATGCCTTCGCCGAAGGCGAGCGCGTCACTGAGGTCGTACTTCGCGGAGAGCCCGCTCGGGTTCGTCTCGCCCTGTGCGGGGAGCGTCACCACGAGATCGTACTCGACGTTCCAGTCGCCGCTCGGGCCCTGCGCCACGTCGACAACGGTCTTCGTGACGCTCGGGTACACGCGATCCTGCACCGGTAGACAGACGTCGCCGTCACCGATCACGGTGTCTCCCTGCGTGAGGGTTGCCGAGTTGAAGAAGCCGGTGCCCGGCCCCTCGCACTGCTGCTGGTCAGCGGGCGTCTCGGTGCCGACGTGCGCCTCCCAGGTGACGAGCCAGGTGTGCGGCTTGTCGTCAGCGCCGATCTTCACGGGACCTCCCTTGAAGGGATCGCCCGCGGTGATCGCGAACGCGTCCCCTACGGGATCGGTGTCCGCGCGCTGCGCTGCGCCCGCTCCGAGGACGACGCCGTCGGCGAACGCCGGAGTATCGGTGAGCGTGTACGACGAGTCGAAGCCGCCGCCGGTGACGGTGAGCTGGTAGATCACGCGCCACAGCTCGGGATCCGCCTCGTCCTGCACCGCGCCGACCGCTGTCTTTTCGATCGTCGGGAGCTTCGGCTCGGCGCACGCCTCGACCGAAGCCGGGGTGCCCGCCGAGACGAGCTTTGCGGTGTTCAGGAAGCCGCCGGCCTCGCCGTCGGTGCGGCACTCTGTGGTGCCCGCCTCGACTGCGGCTGCGGTCACGGAGGCGACCACGGTCACGCGGTACGTGTGGGTATCCCCAGCCGCGATCGTTGTTCCCTGCGCGAGGTCCGCGCTCCAAGCACCCGCGGTGAAGTCACCGGCGGCGCTCCCTGGTCCGGTCCACGAGCCCGACTTCACGTCGATCCCGGTGCCGTACGCGAGGGTGTCGCTCAGGGTGTACTTCGCTGACAGCCCGTCCGGGTTCTTCTCGCCCTTCTTGGGGAGCTTCACGACGAGGTCGTAGTCGATGGTCCAGTCGCCGTTCGGTCCCTGCACCGCCTTCGCAACCCGCTTCGAGGCCTTCGGCTGCACACGCTCGGGAGCCGGGAGGCACGCGGTGTCGCCACCCGTGACCTCGTCGCCCTGGATCAGGTTCGCCGTGTTGAACAGGCCGCTTCCGGGCTCGCCACACACGCGCTGCTCGGCAGGGATCGCGTCGCCGAGGCGCGCCTCCCAGGTCACGAGCCAGGTGTGCGTCTTATCGTCCGCCCCAATCTTCACCGGGGTGTCACCGAAGGGTGCCCCGGAGGTGATTGCGACTGCGTCGCCAGCCGGGTCAGTGTCGGTGCGCTGCGCGGTACCTGCGCCGAGGGCCACACCCGGCGCAAACGCCGGAGTATCGCTCAGCGTGTAGGCGGAGTCGAAGCCGCCGGTCTTGACCTTCAGCTCGTAGCTCACGAGCCACAGGTCGGGATCGGCCTGATCCTGCACCGCACTGACTGCCTTCTTCGTGATCTTCGGCAGCTTGGGCTCGTCACAGGCACTCGCCTGCTCAGTGACCCCGCCAGCGGTGATTGCCGCGGTGTTCAAGAAGCCGCCGGCTTCGCCGTCGACGTCACAGGTGAGCGCGGAGTCCTTCGATGCCCACGCTGCCGGGTCGATGGTGGCAAGCACCGTGACCGTGTACTTTTCGGTGCCACCTGCGGCGAGCGCGCGGTTCGTCGCGAGGGTTGCGGTGCCGTCTGCTGCGAAACTGCCGGTCGCGTCCCCCGGGCCGGCCCAGCTTGCCTCCGTGACGGTGATGCCGCCTCCGAAGCGGAGCTCGTCACTGAGGTTGTAGATCGCCTCGGTCTGCTTCGAGCGGTTCTTCGCGGTCACGTCATAGGTGACCTGCCACGAGCCGTTGTCGAGCTGGGTGACCTTCGAGACCTGCTTCTCGACGTCTGCCTTGGCAATCTCAAGCGACGCGCATGCTTGTGACGAGGGCTCGTCAAAGTGGTTTGCCACGGTTGCCGTGTTCCAGATGCCAGTCTTCCCGGCGGTGTCACAGACGAGCGCGTCGGGCGATGCCGTGGCGTCGACCGCCACCCTCAGCGTCACCGTAGCGGTGATCGACCGACCTGGACCGAGATTCACCTTTCCGACGACAACTCCATTCCCATTCCACCTGGAGTTCAGCAAACCCCCAGTCGATGACACGCTGTCCACTCGGACCAACTTCGCCCCTGGCTGCATCGCGCTCACAGTATCTGTGAGGTCATACGTCACTTCCGCTTCCGAACCGTTAGTGACATCGATCTTGTAGCTGACCTGCCAGGTGCCGTCGTCGTCGTTCTGCTTCACAGGCAGCGCTGTCTTCACCACGGTCTGCGATCCCGGCTCGGCGCAGGCATTGTCACTGTCGTCACCGCCTGGGAAGGCGATGTGCGCGGTGTTGAAGAACGCCCCGCCGGTTTCGGCGTCACAGGTGAGCTGCGGCTTCTCCACGGTCTTGTCGAACGATGCAATCACGCGGAAGGTGTACGTGTCCGTGCTGTGTGCCTTGATCGGGGTGTTCTCCGTCGGAGCACCACCCTTGTTGATCCAGCTCGTCGACTCGACGGTGAAACCAGCGCCGAGCGTCGGGGTGTCAGTGAGCGTGTAGCTGCTCGGCACCGGGCTGTCGTTCTTCACGGCGATCGTGTAATCGATCTGCCAGGTGCCATCCTCGAGCTGCGTCACCTGACCGGCGCTCTTTTCGACGGTCAGTGGTGCTGGCTTGGCGGTGTTCACGATCGTGCAGACCGCGTTGTCGCCCGCAGCGAGCGCGAGCGTCTCGTCGGAGCCCGCAGCAATGAGCTGAGGATCTTCGTCGTTCACAACGCAGCTGAACGCTGTGCCGTTGTCAAAGCCGTTCTGCTCCGCAGACTCGCTGAGCGAGTAGTGACCGGGCAGCACGTGCGTTGCCTTGACACCGCCAGCGCCCTGCAGGGGCTGCTGTTCTCCGGGGAACGGGGTGATCGCGCCTTCGTCGCCCGCGCCCGGCGGGGTCCACGTGGCTGACAGCGTCCAGCGCTCATCGCCGACGGGAACCGTCTGCAGTTCGTCGCCGACCTGCACCTGCTTCACGAGCTGGAGCGTGGGCTTCGGATCGTTGACAGCGGTGCACTTCAGCCACTCGCCAGCGTCAACCGTGACGCCACCGTTTGCACCGTCGACGACGGAGGTGCCCCAGGTGGGTACCCCGTCTTTCACGCTGGTTGCTGCCACGCACTCCCACGATCCGGTCGCGCCGGCCTTGTGGTTTGCGGCCCAGGCAACCTGGGATGTGGGTGCCCACTGCTGGGTGTAGCCCTCAGCTTCGGGGGTTCCCGGTGCTTCAGCGAGCGCATAGTTGGTTCCTGCGGTCACCGGCGCGGTTGCATCGGCTTTGCCTGACTTACCACTCGGGCCTGCGAGCGCGTCCTTCGGAGCGATCGCGTTGAGGGTCCAATCGGTCACCGGGGTCTGCCCGTGAGAGAGCCGCTTCTCAAGCGTCAGCTTCGGCTGTTCACACGTCACGCTGTTTGTGAGGGTGACCTCGTTCACGCCCTGCTTACTCGTCTTCGTGAGCTTGGTGAGCCCGTTATCGAGCACGGGACTAAACGTAGCTGTGTTGGTGCAGAGGGGGGGAAGCCCAGTGACCTTCTCGGAGACGCCCACCGTCGAGTTCAGGGCAAGGTTCGGAATCGCTTGCCCGAAGTTCACGCCGCCGCTGGGGAGCCCAGGATTCCCTGAGAGCTGTAGCGAAGCGCTGAGACCCGGGATAGATTTCGGTGCCACGTTGGGGTCGGTCGTCTCTTCAAACTTTCCGTCACCGTCCGCATCAATCTTCCAGACCTTGTCGACGCGGAGCTTGGCGGAAAGATCCTGCGTCTGGTTGTACACCACGCATGAAACGGTCGCATTCTGGATCGGATCAACAGTGAAGCCGGGGTTTGTGGCCGTACCGGTGTTTGTCACTGTGACTGGCTTTTTCGTGTCAGTTCGCGTGCACACGGCGTTCTGGCCGTCCTGCGGCACGATGCTGTACTGGCCCGTCAGAGACTCGGTGATGCTGAGTTTCCTGCCGGCCTGATTCGTTCCTTCGAAGCTCGACCGGAATCCGAGGGCGCCTGTGCTCCCGGTCACGCCCTGCGCGCTCGTCGAGAAGGTGCTGCCCTTGGCATCGGTGCGTACTGACGCGGTGGGAGCTGTGGCGGTGAATCCCCAGTTCGCGCGCGGCTCAGCATCAGCAACAGTGCCGCCGACCGGAATCACCTGTTTGACGACGTTGACCGTGCCCTCACAGTTCTTCGAGGACAGCGCTTTCATCTGTGCTGCGAGGTCGTCCCAATTCGCGACCTGGTAGTAGTCCTGACCGGCTACCGGCCCGGAGATCGCGCGGAGATTTTCCGCGGCTCCGGAGATCCCACCGCCAACGCCGACAGCGATGATGCCCACACCGTGGCTCTTAATCGCGTTCGCCGAGGCGATCGAGTTCTCCATCGTGATGAAGCGCGTGACGTCTCCGTCTGGCGCCCCTCCCGCATACGTTGTTGGCATGCCGTCGGTGATCATGATCACGAGGTCGAGTTCACCTGCGCTCGCCATCGGGTTCAGCCCCCAGAGGCCACGGTCCCAGTTCGTCGCTTCGCCCGTGGCTGGGGCAGTGAGCCCTTGCGCCTTGTTCAGCACAAACGTTGCTTCCTCCTGCGTCGCAACGCTCCTCAGAGCCATGTTGTCGTTGCTGTTGCCCCAGGCGGGAGAAGTGTTGCCAAAGGTGTGAAGCGCAATTTTCGATGGGGTGCCAACCAACGCGTTCACGACTGCCGAAGAGGCGTCACGAACCTGTTGCACTGCCCCAGCATTCTTCACCGACCCCGAGAGATCTACGAGCAGCGCAACGTCAATGCCACACACAGGGTCCAGCTGAGGGTTCACGCGAGCGGTCGCCCAGTTGCCTGTGCTCGTCCGTGTTCCATCGCTCTTCGTTCCCGGAACCGCGATCGTTCTGGCGCTGGCCGAGTTCTTGCTGTTTGCTGCGCCCGTGTAGAAGGAATAGCTTTGGGTTGTGACCGAGCTGCCATTGTCGGTGACCAGCCGGGGCAGGAGTTCCCAGCCGGTCGGTGCGGCGTCCGCCTGTACGAGGTAGCCAGCGGAGCTGCTCTTGCTCCCACGTGTCGGCACTTTCATCCAGCACTGCCCGTTTGCATCCGTTGTACAGGTTGCTGTCGGCGTCGTCTGTGTTTGGTTCGTCAGACTTGTCGCTTCGTAGGCGCTGTACGTTACGCCAGCGAGGCTGGCAACTGCAGTCGGACCAGTCCGGTCTGACAATGCGCTCACATTGATGATGATTTGCTTGTCAGAGGGATTTGAGGCGTTACCTGGCCCGCCGTTTTGGTCGGGTGCTGCGGCGAGTGGCGCCGCCAGCGGAGCCGCAGCGGCAGGGGCATCGGGAGCGTCAGCTTCCTCAGATTCTTCGACCGGGACCTCTGGCGCGGGCGTGGCCGGAGTCTCAGCGCCCTCCTCGGCCGGCGATTCCGGTGCGGCAATCTCGCCGCTCTCGTCCCCGGGCGTGGGGCTCGCAGTGCCGCCCTCCCCGGGAGTGAGCTCTGCGGGCGCATCGACGACGGCGCTCTCCAGCGAGCTCTCCGTCGAGGGCGGCACGACGGCGGCGAATGCCGCGGTCGGAAGGCCGGTGTACATCACCGCCGCTGCCACAAGCATGGCAAACCCTCTGCCGAGGTTTCGGCGTCGCGAACTCCTCGCCGGTGTAACTGACTTACGTTGCTGCCCACGTCGTGACATGCGATTCCCCATCCCCACTGATGCTGGTGTGCTTCTCGAGTCCCCAAAAAACTCGAAGCGTATTCGAAGACGATAAGCGTCATCACTCACGAAAGCAAGCCGGCTCTGTGGCGTTTCGAGGTGAACACAATGTGAACACTCTGCGCTACAGAAGTTGATGTACTGGAATAGTCAAGTCATAGCATTCGAACGTAAATCTTCGCGGACCTGCAGTTTTAATTCCCGGACACGGGGTTCCACGAGGCGGAACGTGTGTGCGATGTTTGCAAGTTCTGCCTCACGGAACTTCTGTGAGAAGTCTCTCGAGGACTCCATTCCTTGTCAAGATCGTTACCTTCGCCACGCGCCCCACTTCTCATCCGGATGCGGCAAGATGGGAGTCACTATGAGCCCGAGAAATCTGTTCCGCCTGTTCGCTACCGCAGAAGTGATCACCTGGGCGGGCCTCATCGCCGCGCTCATCCTCCGCGCGACCGGGATGACCGACGGCGCTGTGCGCATCGCGGGCGGCCTCCACGGTTTCGTCTTCCTCGCCTACTGCGTCACCACCGTGTTCGTCTGGATCAACCAGCGCTGGCGCGCGGGCATCGGCGTCACGGGGCTGCTGCTCGCGGTGATCCCTTTCGCCACCTATCCGTTCGAGCGCTGGCTCGACAAGCGCGATAAGCTCGCAGGCCCCTGGCGGCTCGCACCTGGTGGCGACGCGCCACACGGCTTCGTCGAACACGTCCAAGCCTGGATCCTGCGCCGCCCGATCCTCTCGATCGCCCTCATCGCGGCGCTCGTCGCGATCGTCTTCGTGGTACTCCTCTGGCTCGGCCCGCCGGTGCCGAGGGGCTAAGATCCTCCGAAAGGAGTTCAGCATGAGCAATCTTGAGACCGAACCGACCGAGCGCGTCTGCGCCCCGGGCTCCGGCCACCCTGGGGACGTTGAGGTCCTCGATCCGCGCGACGTCCCGCTCGGGGGCCTCCGTGGAATGAACGTCCGCCGCACCCTCCCGCAGCGCAGCAGGAGCCTCATCGGCGCCTGGTGTTTCCTCGACCACTACGGCCCTGACGATGTCGCGGCGACCGGCGGCATGAACGTCGCCGCCCACCCGCACATCGGGCTGCAGACCGTGAGCTGGCTGTTCGCGGGCACGATCGAGCACCGCGACAGCGCCGGCAACCACGCGAAGGTGCGGCCGGGCGAACTCAATCTCATGACCGCGGGCTCGGGAATCAGCCACTCCGAGCGATCCACCCCCGACACCACCGTGCTGCACGGCGCGCAGCTCTGGGTTGCGCTCCCCGAGCGCGCCCGCGGCATCGCGAAGCGCTTCGACCACTATGCGCCGCCCATCATCAGCGGTGCCGGGTACACGGCACAGGTCTTCCTCGGCTCACTGCTCGGCCACACCTCACCGGTCAACACGCACACCCCGCTCGTCGGAGCGGAGCTCGCGCTCGAGCCGGGTGCCGCGCTCGATATCGGGGTGGATCCACGCCACGAACACGGCGTACTCGTCGACCGCGGCCAGCTCACGCTCGCCCCGGGTAGCGGCAGCGGTACGATCCTCAGCCCCGCAGACCTCGGCTACGCTGCCGCAGGCTGCGACACGCTCCGGCTCACAGCCGGGCACGAGGGGGCAAGGATCCTCCTCATCGGCGGCGAACCGCTGCGCGAAGAGCTCGTGATGTGGTGGAACTTCATCGGCGGCAGCCACGAGGAAGTCGCGGCGGCACGCGATGCGTGGCAGGCCACGCTCGAGATCGCTGCAGCAGGGCCTCTCCCCGCAGGCGACCGCTACGGACTCCCAGACGGCGAGCCCGAACCGCCGCTGCCAGCACCCGTGCTGCCCACCGCGCGACTCCTCCCACGCAGCCAGCTGCCGCCGCTCCCCGAAGCGACGCCAACGATCGCCACCACGACGAACACGACTTCGCCGGCTGCTCCGCCAGAGATGGCGCCCACGGCCACCGAACCGACTCCCCCGACCACTCAGCGCGAAACCGAGGTACCCGAAATTTCCGAACCAATTCTCGTCGTGCACGAGCCAGATGAACGGCGCTACGCCATCTACGAGGGCGAGAAGCTTGCTGGCTTTACCGCGTACCGTCCGACCGCGCGCGACGAGGGCAGGGCCTTTGTCCATACTGAAATCGACGAAAAGTTTGGCGGCCGCGGCCTCGCCGGCACGCTCGTCTCCGAGGCGCTCGCGGACACCCGCGACGCAGGGTTGCGGATCGTGCCGTACTGCCCGTTTGTCGTCGCCTGGCTGAAGAAGCATCCCGAGTTCGAAGACGCAGTCGACTGGCCCGCCGCGTGAGCGATGCCATCCGGGTGAGCGCCGTTGTCATGCGCGACCCCGAGGGCAGGGTGCTCAACGTGCGCAAGCGCGGCACCTCGACGCTCATGCTGCCAGGCGGCAAGCCGGAGCCCGGCGAGGATCCACGCGACACCGCGATCCGCGAGTTCGCTGAGGAGCTCGGCGTCCAGCTTGATCCGCTGCGGCTGCGCGGCCTCGGCGAGTTCCGCTCGCCGGCCGCGAACGAGCCGGGGCGCGACGTTGTCGCGCACGTATTCGAGCACCCGTTCGTCGCGGTGGATCGGCCGCTCGCCGAGATCGAACATCTCGAGTGGGTAGATCCCACCCAGGATCATCCCGCGATGGCCCCGCTGAACACGGAGCACGTGTTCCCCGCGCTTGCGGCGGGCATCCGAGCGCCGCAGCGGCTTGCCGTGTTCACGGGATCCGCGCTCGGCAACTCCCCGGAGTTTGCATCGGCGGCCCGTGAGTTTGGCGCCGCCATGGCTCACGCCGGCATCGACCTCGTCTACGGCGGCGGGAAGGTGGGCCTCATGGGCACCGTCGCCGACGCCGTACTCGCGAACGACGGCGAGGTCTTCGGCGTCATCACCGAGTCGCTCCTCGCCGGCGAAACCGGGCACACGGGCCTCACCCGGCTCGAGGTCGTCTCGTCCATGCCAGAACGCAAGCGCCGCATGGCCGAGCTCACCGACGCCTTCGTCGCGCTCCCCGGCGGCCCCGGCACACTCGAGGAAATCTTCGAGGTGTGGACATGGGCGACCCTCGGGATCCACCAGAAGCCGGTCGCGATCTTCGACGTGAACGGGTACTGGCAGCCGCTACTTGCTGCGCTCGACGCGATGGTCGAAGCGGGTTTCTCCTCGCCTGCGGCACGCGCCTCGCTCATCGTCGCGACCGACCCCGCAGAACTCTTCACGAAGCTCGCCGCGTGGCAGCCGCCGCGACCGAAGTGGTCGTAACCCAGGCCGGTTCCATTACGCTGAGTGCATGAGCGACGCCACGACCCCTACACCCGCTGGCCCCTCCTCGCGCCCGGGTCTCCCCCCGTCGGTCGTTGTGTTGCTTGGGCTCGCCGGGGCCGTGGTCGTGCTCGCCGGAGTGTCGAACGGGCGCGAGATCATTGGGCCCCTGGCGCTTGCCGCCGTCATCGTCATCATATGCAGTCCGCTCAGGCGCCCCTTCGATCGCATGGGCTGGCCGAGCTGGATCTCCACGACACTCGTCGTCGCGCTGTCATGGGCGGTGCTGCTGGTGCTCGCCGGGATGCTCGCGTTTGCAACGGCCGAGTTCACCCAACTCGTCATCGCGTACAGTCCCGAGCTTCGGGCGACCGCCGACACGCTGTTTGAGTTCTTCACCTCGCTCGGGCTCAGCGCCCAGATCACCGACGCACTCACGTCGATGCTCACCCCGTCCCGCATCATCAGCTACGCAACGTCGCTGGGTAGCAGCATCTTCGGCATCCTCACCGCGCTCTTCTTCATCTTCGCGTACGCAATCTTCATGGCGGCCGACGCTGGCCGCTTCGCGAAGGCCACCAGGTCCTTCGGCCCCTCGGCCGCGCCGCGCGTGCGGCGCTTCGCGCACTTCAACGGCAACGTCCGCCGCTACTACGTCGTGAACGCGGGATTTGGCCTGCTCGTGGCCGTCGTCGACGGATTCGCGCTCTGGGCCCTCGGTATCCCTGCGCCGCTCGTCTGGGCCATCCTGTCATTCGTCACAAACTTTGTCCCAAACATTGGCTTCGTACTGGGCCTCGTGCCGCCAGCACTCCTCGCACTGGTAGTCGGCGGCTGGCCGTTGATGCTCGCGGTCATCGCCGTCTACGCGATCGCGAACGTGCTGCTGCAGGTGCTCATCCAGCCAAAGTTCGTGAGCGATGCCGTGAGTCTGAGCCTCACCCTAAGCTTCGCCTCGGTACTGTTTTGGACTTTCATCATCGGCCCGCTCGGCGCGATCCTCGCAATTCCGCTCACCCTGCTCGTGCGTGCGCTCATCCTCGAACGCGATCCGGCGACGCTGTGGCTGCGCTGGCTCTCCGGGGACAACGCGGCAACCGAGCACAGCAAGCGACCGCGACCGGTGTCAGGTCCCGAATAGGCCGAGGCTTCAGCCGCGGGCGCGGTGCCGGCGAACCGCGGCCCGGTTTGCGCAGCGCACCGAGCAGAAGCGCTGCCGGCCATTCCGTGTGACGTCGACGATCACGTTCGTGCACGGCTCCGCGGTGCAGCGACCGAGGCGGGTGATGCCGCGGGTCGTGAGGTGCAGCGCCGTGCCAACAGGAATCACCGAGCGTAATACCCCTGGCAGCGACTGCCGATCGTCGCGGTAGTGCAGGTGCCATCCCTCGTCGTCGTGATTCACGAGCTGCGGGAATGCGGCGGCCTCGCTCATGTGGCGGTTGAGAATCTCGGCGCGCAGTTCAGGCGTGGCCGCGTCCACGACGCGCAGCCACTCGTCGATGACCTCGCGCGTGCCGCTGTGGGCGTCGACGTCCTCGGCATCCTCGAGGAACGCCATCGTCATCCCGAATTCGCGTGTGCGTGCCTCGATCCCGCTGCGATCCGCTGGCCAGTCGTTCGCGAGCGAGGCTGCGAGTTGCACGGCGTACGTTCCGTAAGGGTTGAGATGCATAAGGGCATTACATCACGCTAGAACCATGAACGTACAGACCCAGCAAGAAATCACGACGCCCCGCGCTGCTCGGCCACGCGTCACGCTCCCCACACCAGAACACAGCCATGCTTGGCGCACTGAGTCCAGCCACCGCACCGCAGACGGCGTGGTGCGATACGTGCACTGCCACGGCTGCGGAGCACGCCGCGTCGAGCTCCAGCCGATCACCTCGGCCCCCGCCCCGATCAGCCGCGAATTCGGTGCGGGCAGCGACCAGCGTGGCGCGGTTGGCGTGCGTTCCGCCTAGCCCAGGCGATCCTCCCAGAACGCACGCAGCTGGCGGCTCTTTGCGAACACGATCTCATCCCACTCTTCGTCGGTCGTCGAGCTGTCAGCGAAATCGGACGGGATCTTGAAGATCTGCAGCGACACCCCTAAGCGTGCACAGAGACTCGCGTACGCGTAGCCTTCCATATCGACGAGCTGCGCGCCCATGCCCGCGATGTGCGATCGCTGGGCATCGTCCTTCACAAACTGGTCGCCCGTCGCCATCGTCGCGGTCTCCGCGAGGAGCACCTCGCCTGCTGGCACGACCGTGGGCGAGGGCAGCGAGAAGTCATGCTGCACAAGCCCCGTCACCTGGTAGACGGTGTCGAGCGACAACCGATCCGCCCCCTCGCCAACGACACCTGCCGTGCCAAGCACGATGACCCGTTCAATGCTGCCCTCGCGAAGCGCGGCTGCAAGCGACACCGCGGCGTTCACCTTGCCGACACCCGTCACCAGGTGCGGCACGCCCTCGAACGCGGACGCTTCGTCAGCGTGTGCAAAGACAAGTAGGGGGTGACGCTCACTCATGTGTTCTCCTCAACATCTGCGCAGGCAGGGCAGCTAGGCCGCACGAGGCGAGTTCCCCGGCAGCTGCTCGGAGAACCTCACCGAGCCGCGCCTGCTAGACAAGGGTAGCCTGCCCGGGTTCCCGATCTCAGGGCGCGAGCACCTCGTAGGTGACACGCACGAGGCCGTCCTCACCGACGTGCGCGCCGCGCACGCCAAACTCCGCACGCGCGCCGTCGGCAAACAGTCGGGTCCCCTCTCCGATGACGATCGGCAGCGTCGACACTGTGAGTTCGTCGAGTAATCCCCGCGCCAGAAACTCTTGCACCGTGCGACCACCGTCGACGTACACCTCGCGGGATCCCGCCGCCTCGAACGCGGCAACGGCGTCGTCGATGGAGCGCACCACTTCCACACTGGGCTGGTCGCCGGAGAGCGTCGTGCTCAGCACGAACACCCGGAGCCCAGGGAACGGCCAGTCGCCAAACGTGAGCACCTTCTCATAGGTTGCACGCCCCATGAGCAGCGTGTCGATCGTCGGGAAGAACGTCTCCCAGACGAGCGCGGGCACGGTGTCTGGGGTTGCCGTGTGGCGCCCCTTCCCCGGCTCGGACTCGAGAAAGGCGAGATCGCCTCCCGGCCCGGCAATGTAGCCGTCGAGGCTTGCGCCGAGGAAGGCGCGCCCGCGCCAGGTACGTTCGTGTGTCATGTCCACAGCCCCAAGAGGTAGTCGATCGTGTCATCTGGTGAAGCGCCTGAACCCTGGGTACCGCTCGCCTGACGCACGAGCCCACCGTGCAGCGCGTCAAGCAGCAGTCGGGCTGCGGCATCTGAGTCGCCCGCCCGCGGCAACTCGAGCGCCTGAATGAGGGCGGAAACGTAACCTCGTTGCCGAGCGAACCCCTCGTCCAACAGCGCCGCGGAAGCCCCTTGGGCGAGGCCGGAGACAAGGTCACCAATGCCCGCTCTGGCGGCGTGGGCCGACGGTGCCGCGAACGTGGCGCGGGCAAATGCCCTGAGCTCCTGGAGCGGCTGCGCGGTGGTGGGTACGGCTGGAATGGTGTCGACCCAGTGCTCACCGAGCGCGCGCAGCAACCCCGCGCGCGAGCCGAAGCGCTTCACCAGCCCGGCCGGGCTGAGACCAGCGGCCGGCGCGACCTCGGCAAGCGACCAGCTCGTTGCAGGCCACTCGCGCTGTGCGAGATATCCGGAAATACGCGCAACGATCTCGGGGTCGGATGCAGTGAGGGGACGAACCACAGGGTTAGTGTACACGCATTCACTAACTGGCACCACAGCCTCCAGCGCCACGCCCCGCTGGCCGCCCGAACGCGCCTTCGAGCCTTTCTGCCAACTGGGGCTGGCAATTCTCGAAGATCTGTTCTATGATGATGGACAGAGCTTGTTGGCGACCGCGATTTCGTCCAGTGCAGGGCCAGTCTTCATTCCAGCGAAGTGCGCAGCAGCTCGAACTGATCCACATGGATCCACCGCCTCACGACGAGGCCGAGCACGCACCGTGTCTGCACACAGCACCGCGTGCTGATTGCCGCTACGCATCGAGAAGATCGCGTGGCTTTGAAAGGACATACCCATATGCATACGAAGAACATCACCCCCATCCGCCCCGCGCCGCGTACCCCGTACCACTCGCTCGGGGCAGACGCAAAGATGCGGATTCCCGAGTGGGCACAGCACCGCTCCGTCTACCGCAGCGCTGGTCGCACGCTCTACGTCGTCGAGACCGACACTCTCGCTGACGCGAGCCGCGACCTCGTCCAGCTCGATAACGCCGGCTGGAACGTCTCGGTTGAGAAGTCCGGCCCGGCAGCTCGCATCGCGCTCAGCCGCGCCGCCTAACCGCGCCACCCCAGCACCACAGCCCCGCCCGGCCGCCAGTCTCTGATTGGCCGCCTGGCGGGGCTGTTTGCTGCCCGATGCGTGTTGCCCGCTGTTTGCTGCCCACTGCGTGCGCGTGCAGCGTGTTGCCCACTGCGTGTTGCCCCCTGTTTGCTGCCCACTGCGTGCAGCGTTCAGCGCGGAGCCTGCCGCTTCGCACTCCCGCGGCAGCCGCGCAGCCGGCGGCACCCGACTGCACTGAGTGGTTTCCGCCACACCAGTAGCTCGTCGCGAAGCCCCTCCTCCCGCGCTGGCTGCCACACGCTCAAGGTGAATGCCCACCTTGAATTCTGCTCGGCAGACATGTCCTCAGCGAAGTCAGGAGCGATCGGCAGCACAAGATTCATGACCTCGCTGAGGTCATGTCTTTTGAGCGCACCTCATCGCTGAGCGCCCCCATCCCTGAGCGCTCTTCAACGGCGAGCGCACCTCATCGCGGAGCACTCCTCATCGGCGAGCGCCCCTCATCCCTGAGCACTACACCCTCACGTACGAAGAGCCCGTTTTTTCTATCTTGACCCTTGTACTGACCGCACTCGAGGCAGCATAGATAAATCGGGGCAGTTGAGATGGACTGCCGAAGCCCAGCGCCCAGGCCCACCCCTAACCAGCCCGCCGTAGCGCAGCGTCACACTGCTTCCGTGCAACCACGAGCCGGAGTTACACTGGCCGCATGAGTGACGTAGAGCTTGCCACAGTCGAGAGTTTCGCGCTGGATCACACGAAGGTCCTCGCACCGTACGTGCGCCTCATCGGCGTCGAGCACGGACCCAAGGGCGACGCGATCTCAAACTTCGATATCAGGCTCGTGCAGCCCAACGAGGGCGAGATCCCGACAGCTGGGCTCCACACCATCGAGCACACGATCGCCGCACTGCTGCGCACCCGCTTCGACGGCCTCATCGACATCTCGCCGTTCGGGTGCCGCACCGGCTTCCACATGATCGTGTGGGGCGAGCCTTCACCAACCGAGGTTGCCGAAGCAATCAAGTCGTCACTCACCGACCTTGTCGAGCGCATCGAGTGGGCCGACGTTCCAGGCACGACGATCGAGAGCTGCGGCAACTACCGCGACCACAGCCTCCACTCAGCCAAGGAGTGGTCGAAGCAGGTACTCGCCCAGGGCATCAGCATCGACGCGTTCGATCGCAGCGTGATCGTCTAGCCCCGCGGCTATCCGACGAGCCGTGCCCGCGCCTCTCGCGCCCGCGCGCGCACCGCATCTGCGTCGAGTGTCTGGTGCGCCCCGTCTGCGTAGACGTGGCGACCTCCGATGAACACGTGACGCACGTCGCGACCGGTCGCCCCGTACCCGAGGTGCGCCACGAGCGACTCGATCGGCACGGGCGCTGCGGCCGTCACCGTGAGATCCACTGCGACGACGTCCGCGAAACGACCGACGGCGAGCGCCCCCGAGTCGGGGAACCCGATCGCGGCCGCTCCCCCGCGGGTCGCGATGTCAATCGTCTGCGGGCCGAGCACTGCCGCGGCGTCCTGCCGCGCGCCGCGGTGCAGGATCGTCGCGTGCTTGAGCTCCTCGAACAGGTCGAGCGAGTTGTTGCTCGCGACCGAGTCGGTGCCGATAGCGAGCGGCAGCCCGGCCGCGATCATCTCGGGGAACGGGGCGATGCCGTTGCCGAGTTTGAGGTTCGACACGGGGTTGTGGCTCACCGAGGTGCCCGTCGCCGCGAAGGTGGCGATCTCATCGCCGGTGATGTGGACGCAGTGCGCCGCGTGCACGTCGGCGTCGAAGAAGTCGAGCGAGGCGAGGTGGTCGCCGGGGGTCTTGCCGTACTGCTCGCGGATCTGCGCGACCTCCGCCGCGGACTCCGAGATATGAGTGTGGATCGGGATGTCCCCGGCGAGCGCTCGCTCACGCACCTCGCGCAGGAACTCCGGCGTGCACGTGTAGGGGGCGTGCGGCCCAAAGCCGACTCGTACGAGCGGATCCTCTCGGTACTTTTCGGCGAGCCGCTCCACCTCGGTGAGCACCTCGGCACCCGTCATCGAAGACACCGAGGGGAAGGCAACGTTGTCGTTCCCGTTGCACGCGAGCGCCGCGAAGACGCGCATCCCCGCCGCACGGACGCGCTCGATGAGTGTCTCGTCCCAGTAGTACATGTCGGCGAACGCCACCGTACCGGTCTCAATCATCTCGACGAGCGCGAGCTCGAGCCCGACGATGAGGTCGTCGTGGGTAAGCCGCTGCTCGATGCCCTGCACCGTCGCGAGCCACTGCATGAAGCTCTCGTCGTCGGAGGCACCACGCTGCAGCGTCATCGCCGAGTGCGTGTGCCCGTTCACAAGTCCCGGCATGAGCGCGTGGCCGGCGAGGTCGTGCGTCACCGTGCTGGCGGCGCGCGGCGGGCCGGCGTAGCTGATCCGCCCCGTCACATCGAACGCAAGTTCGGCTGGCGCAATCGTGCCGGCGGGGGTGAGCAGGGCGTCGGCGCGGAGAACAGTCTCGGTCGTCATGTCCCCAGGGTACCGGGCGCTGCCTGACCCCGGTGGGCTACCCGCCGAGTCGGCGTTGGCGCGACGAGTAATCGCGGAGCGCGCGCAGAAAGTCGACCTCTCGCAGGTCGGGGTAGAGCGCTTCAACGAAGTAGAACTCGGAGTGCGCGGACTGCCAGATCATGAAGTCGGAGATGCGCTGCTCGCCCGAGGTGCGGATCACGAGGTCGGGGTCCGCCTGCCCGCGGGTCCAGAGGTGCTCGCCGATCTTGTCGGGGGTGAGCGTCTCAGCGAGGGTGTCGAGGGTCCCTCCAGCTTCCTGGTGCGCTTCGATGACGCTGCGCACGGCGGCGGCGATCTCGCTGCGTCCGCCGTAGCCGACCGCAAGGTTCACGTGCAGGCCGGTGTTGCCGCGCGTCCGCTCCTCCGCGGCTCCGAGCGCGGCGGCGAGCTCCGGGTCGAGCCCGTCGCAGGAGCCGACGTGCTGCACGCGCCAGTCGGGGTTGCGGGACAGCTCGGTTGCGAGCTCACCGATGATGCCAAAGAGGTCCGTGAGCTCATCGCTCGCACGCGCGTTGAGGTTATCAGCCGACAGGAGGTAGAGCGTGACGACTTTGACGCCTGCCGTTTCGCACCAACCGAGAAACTCGGGGACCTTGCGCGCGCCAGCACGGTGTCCGAACGCTGCGCGCTCCTGCAGCCGCTGCTTCGCCCAGCGCCGATTCCCGTCCACGATGATCGCGACGTGGTGTGGCACCTGCGCTTCAACGATCTCCCGACGCAGCCGCCGCTGATACAGGCGGTATAGCAGGCCGGTGCGCTGCGGTGTTGGCTGGGAACTCACCTGTGTAGTCTAGCGATTTGCTCACCTGGCCCGCCCGGGATGCACCCAGCAAGCGGAACACCGCATGGGGGTCTCCTACACATATGCCCCTCTAGTTCTGTCGGGAACATACACTCGATGGCATGACCGTTTCCGATGCTGAGGATGCGGCGGGCTCACCCCCACAGCCGCAGGGCACTCCCGAACCTGACCGTTTCGCGCTGCCGCTGCTTGATGACGCCCTCGAACACGAGGCCGATCACGGTGGCGAGAGCGGCACGCCGCCGGTCGTCGCCGACGAGGTCAAGCCGCGGTGGCGCGGCTGGATCCACGCCGGCACCTTCCCGGTCGCAGTCGCTGGCGGCATCGTGCTCATCGCGCTCGCACACGGCGCGACAGCCAAGTGGGCGTCGGCGGTGTTCACGCTCACGAGCATGCTCCTGTTCGGCATCTCCGCGCTCTACCACCGCATCAACTGGCAACCGAAGACGAAGCAGCTGTTCCGGCGCCTCGACCACGCGAACATCTTCCTGCTCATCGCCGGCACCTACACACCGATCGCGCTGCTCGCGCTACCACCCGAGAAGGGGCTGCTGCTGCTCGCACTCGTCTGGGTTGGCGCGGCGCTCGGCATCGGCTTCCGCATGTTCTGGATCGGCGCCCCACGGTGGCTGTACGTCGCGCTCTATCTACTGCTCGGCTGGGCCGCCGTCATGTACCTCGGCGACATCGCACGGGCGAACCTCGCCGCGATGGTCCTCGTGATCGTCGGCGGGCTGCTGTACACGCTCGGCTCGGTCGCCTACGCGACGAAGCGGCCGAACCCCGTGCCTGGCGTGTTCGGCTTCCACGAGATCTTCCACGCGCTTACCGCGCTCGCCTTCCTGTGTCACTGGACAGCAGCGCTGCTGCTCGCGCTCGACCCGCTCGCGCTGCGCTAGCCGCGCGAGCGGGCGGGCGGTGCCGCGGGAGCGGGCGGGAGGCCCGGGAGGTGCGGGAGGTGCGGAAACCTCGCCAGCGACACCGCCCCGTTTAATTGAAACTGACCCTTCTGCAGGCTGCAGAAGGGTCAGTTTCAATTAAACGGGGCAGTGAGGGTGGTCGGGGTTAGGCAGCCGAGTCTGGGCCAGGCTCGCCGGCGAGGACCTGCAGTACCGCGGCGCCGTACCGCTCGAGCTTCACCTCACCAATACCTGAGATCGCGAGAAGCCCCACGTCGTCGCTGGGCTGGTGCGCAGCGAGGGCGGCCAAGGTCGCATCCCCGAAGACCACGTAGCCAGGAACGCCTTGCTCCTTCGCTTCGGAGGCGCGCCACGCGCGCAGCCGCTCGAACACCTCGGCCTGCTCTGGCGTGAGGCTCGCTGCCGCGGCTGAGCGCTTCGATCCGCCTCCGCCACCTCGCGAGGACGTGGCACGGGAGATGACCTCCTCGCGCATGAGCACCTGCTCCTCGCCGCGCAGCACGGGCTTCGCGGCCTCGCTCGGCCACAGCACGCCCCATTCGCCACGGGCCTCAAGCAGGCCGACTGCGACGAGGTGCCGCACGACGCCGCGCCACTGCGCGACCGTCCAATCGCCGCCAATGTTCCACGTGGAAAGCTCGTCGAGCCGCATCTGGGTCACGCGTTCGGAACCAACGCCGCGCAACACGTCGATGTGCTGCCCCGCGGCGTAGGTGCGACCGCGCTCGTTCTGAGTGCGGATGATCGTTGAGAGCAGCATCTGGGCGGGAATCGTCGCGTCCCAGAGCTTCGGCGGGTCGAGGCAGACGTCGCAGTTACCGCACTGTTCTGGGACGTTCGTCTCGCCGAAATAGCTCAGCAGGTAGCGGCGGCGGCAGGTGATGCTCTCGCAGAGCGCGAGCATGTGGTCCAGGTGCCTGGTCTGGTTCGCCTTCGTCGCCTGATCGCCATCGCCGGAGTCGATGAACTGCCGCTGCTGCACGACGTCGGCGAGCCCGTATGCCATCCAGGCTTCGGACGGGGCGCCGTCGCGGCCGGCTCGTCCGGTCTCCTGGTAGTACCCCTCCACTGACTTGGGAAGGTCGATGTGGGCGACGAAGCGCACATCGGGCTTGTCGATTCCCATACCGAACGCGATCGTCGCGACGACAACGACACCGTCCTCGCGTAAGAACCGGGTCTGCGCGTTCAGCCGCACGTCGGCGGGCAGGCCAGCGTGGTATGCGACGGCGTCGACGCCCGCATCGCGGAGCGCGTTCGCGGTCTGCTCGACTCGCTTCCGGCTGAGCGCGTACACAATCCCGGCCTCGCCAGCATGCTCGCCCTGCACGAACGAGAGCAGCTGCGCACGGGCATTCTGTTTTGGCACGATCTGGTAGCGAATGTTCGCACGGTCGAAGCTCGACACGAAGTGCCGGGCATTGCCCAGATGCAGCCGCTCGGTGATCTCACGGTGCGTCTCGGGGGTCGCCGTCGCGGTGAGCGCGATCCGCGGCACGTCGGGCCACTCTGTTGCGAGCGCGCCGAGCCGCAGATAGTCCGGGCGGAAGTCGTGCCCCCACTGTGACACGCAGTGTGCCTCGTCGATCGCGAACAGCGCGACGCTGCCTCGCTTGAGGAACTCAACCGTTCCCTGCGACGACAGCTGCTCGGGCGCGAGGTAGAGCACGTCGAGCTCGCCGTCGAGGTACGCGGCCTCGACCGCGCGGCGCTCTTCGGGCGCGAGCGACGAGTTGAGGGCCGCCGCGCGCACCCCGGCAAGGCGGAGCGCCATCACCTGATCGTGCATGAGCGCGACGAGCGGGGAGAGCACGATGCCCGTGCCCGCACGCGCGATCGCCGGGATCTGGTAGCAGAGCGACTTGCCGCCGCCCGTTGGCATGAGCACGACGGCGTCGCCGCCGGCGATCACGTGGCGAACGATCGCCTCCTGCTCACCGCGGAACTCGCTAAAGCCGAAGACCCCCGCGAGGATCTCTTGGGGGTCCTGCAGCGCGCCGGTCATCCGGTCAGGCTCCGTCGGTGCGCGATCCGCTGCCCTCAGCCGCGGGGCCCTGCGCGTCGGACCCGCCCGCTGCCGGCGATCCGTCTGCCGCGGTGCTGGCCTCGGCGAGCTCCGCAGCGATCTCATCGCGGATCTCGTGCCGGTAGCTGTTGCGCCGGATCCGCTTCACGAGCAGAAATCCGAGCACAATCACAGCCGCAGCGAACACTGCGGTGGCGATAAACCCCTCGGGACCGGGCGTCACCTTGTCGGGGTTGAATTCCTCGCCTTCCGTGGCGGCGAACGCGATCGCTGCGTGGGTTGCGGCTACCTGCACCGTGTGCAGTGCACTCATGACGACGCTCATAGCGTGTCCTCCTCAATTCCTTCAAACAAATCTGCTTCAAACTCGCTGGTCATCACTCGCGACTCAGCCAGTCGGTAGTCCTCGAACGGCCACGCCTGCAGCTGCACCTCGTTGGGCCAAAAGAAGAACGAGCTGTCGGGAGAGACCTGGCTCGCGTGGGCGCGGAGCGCGTCGTCGCGCTTGTCCAAGAACGGGCCGACATCGACGCGTGCCGTGCCGTTGTACCCGCGGCGCAACAGCCACTCGGCCATTTCATCAAATCTCGCGATGAGCGGCGATTCGGGGTCGTGTTCGAGCAGCCAGGCGTGGATCGCCTTCACCCGCTCGGAGTTGAAGATGTCTTCGTAATACATCTTCGACATTTCCCACGGTTCGCCGGCCTCCGGATACGCTGTCGGATCGCCCGACTGCTCCCACGCGATCATGCTGATTTCGTGGGTGCGGATGTGGTCGGGGTGCGGGTATCCGCCCTGCTCGTTATAGGTGATCATCACGTGGGGCTTGAACTCCCGAATGACACGCACCAGCGCCTCAGCAGACACCTCCTTGGGGATGTGGGCGAACGACCCCGGTGGGATCTCTTCACCCTCCCCAGGCAAGCCGGAGTCTTCGTACCCGAGCCACGTGTGGTCGAAGCCGATGATCTCCTGGGCGCGTTCCATCTCGCCCCGGCGCAGCCCGGCAAGGTCGCGCCGACTCTTCGGGTCGCGAGCGGCAAGCTCGTTCAGCACGTCCCCGCGTTCACCGCCGGTGCAGCTGACGATAAGCACCTCGACCCCCCGGTCAAGGTAGTGCGCATACGTGCCCGCTCCCTTGCTCGACTCGTCGTCGGGATGCGCATGCACGGCGATCAATCTGAGCGTCATCAACGTCCTTTCACATGCAGCGATCAAGCGTTCCCGCTACGCTGGCACGGGACTAGTCTAGCCAGCACATACCGGAGGTTCGCCGTGACCGAAATCGCCAGCTCCGCCGTAGCCGACCGCTACGGTGCGAGCCGTTCGAAACGGTGGGATCGTCGGCTCGGCTGGACACTCGCCTCGGTCGCTGTCGTGGTCGGTGGCCTTGTCATCGGCTTCGGGGGCTGGCAGAACAGCACGACCGAGTTCAAGAACATTGGGTTCACGCTGCAAGAGGTCGCTGACGAGACGAACGCGAACATTGCGACCACGCGGTTCGAGGTGACCGCCGACGCCGGCGTGCAGGTCAGCTGCGCGGTCGAGGCACTCAACACGTCGAAGGCGACCATCGGCTGGAAAATTGTCGATCTTCCGGTGATCGATACCCGGTCACAGGTCGTGAGCGTCGACATCGTGACACTCGGACCCGCGACCGCCGCTCACGCGAAGGCGTGCTGGCCCGTCGAGCTGTAGTCCTGTCGGGCCACACTGATACCCTAGTTGCGGCGCCCCTGTTCTACGGGGCGTTCGTCTTAGATCAGCGGTGATGCTCCCCACGCGGTGAGCGCACCCGCTCACGAGAAACGAGGACACCATGGCCGAGCCCACGCAGACCTGGCTGACACAGGAGGCCTTCGATCGCCTGCAGTCCGAGCTCGACGAACTCGCTGGTGCGGGCCGCAAGGACATCGCAGCGCGCATCGAGGCCGCTCGCGAGGAGGGCGACCTCAAGGAGAACGGCGGCTACCACGCTGCGAAAGACGAGCAAGGCAAGATGGAGGCGCGGATTCGCGACCTCACCGAGCTCCTCAAGCACTCGACCGTTGGGGAGGCCCCCGAGGCGAACGGCGTTGTCGTCGTCGGCACCGTTGTCACCGCGGAGGTCTTCGGCGACGAAGAGCGTTTCTTGCTCGGCAACCGCAACCTCGCCGACGGCTCTGACCTTGACGTGTACAGCGCGGAGAGCCCGCTGGGTGCGGCAATCCTCGGGCTGAAGGTCGGCGATCAGGCGAGCTACACGGCCCCGAACGGCAAGGAGATCCCCGTGAAGGTCACCGCCGTCGAGACCTACGCGTAGAGACTTCCCCGCGTCACGCGAACGGGCCCGCGATCAGCTCATGCTGATCGCGGGCCCGTTCGTTTTCGAAGGCGAAACGTTAGTAGCGCTCGCCGATCCGGACTTCGTATCCCTTCTCGCGGAGCGCCTGCGCGACAGCCTCACCGTGTTCAGGCCCGCGAGTCTCGATGTGCAGCTCCAGCTCTACCTCGCTGACGGGCAGTTCGGTCGCGTGCCGGGTATGAATCACCTCGACAACGTTCGCGTTCTGCTCCGCGACGATCGTGGCGGTGCGCACGAGCTGACCGGGCACGTCGGGGAGAAGGATCCGCAGCTTCGTGTAGCGCGCAGACGCCGCAAGCCCGTGACCGATCACGCGCTGCAGTAGCAGCGGGTCGATGTTTCCGCCCGAGAGGATCACGGAGGTGGGCCCAGTCGGCTTCACCTTGCCTGCGATCATTGCCGCAACTCCCGAGGCACCTGCGGGCTCGACGACAAGCTTCGCCCGCTCCAGGAGAAGAACGATTGCGCGGGCGATGTCATCGTCGCTGACGGTGACGATCTCGTCGACGTACTCGCGCACGGCGGCGAAGTTCCGCTCGCCGGGTCGCGCAACAGCGATGCCGTCGGCGATCGTCGGCGAGGTCTTGATCGTGACGGGCTCACCGGCCTCCAGCGACACGGGGAACGGTGCGGCGTTCTCCGCCTGCACCCCGATGATCCGCATCGGCTTGCCGTGCCGTGCCGCCCACTGCTTCGCGGCCGCCGCGACGCCCGAGATGAGCCCGCCGCCGCCGATCGGCACGATGATGGTCTCAACTTCTGGGGCGCTTTCGAGGATCTCGAGCGCGACAGTGCCCTGGCCCTCGATCACCGCGTGGTCATCGAACGGCGCGATAAACACCGCACCGGTCTCGCGCACGAATTCCTGCGCGGCAACGCTTGTCTCGTCGAAGATGTCGCCCGCAAGCTGCACCTTCGCCCCGTAGTTGCGGGTCGCCTGCAGCTTCGGGAGTGCGACGCCCTTCGGCATGAAGATCGTGGCGCGGATGCCGAGCTCCCGTGCGGCAAACGCTACGCCCTGCGCGTGGTTGCCGGCCGAGGCCGCGACGACGCCGCGTGCCCGTTCTTCCTCGGTGAGGAGAAGCAGTCGGTTGTATGCGCCGCGGAGCTTGTAGGCGCCAGTGCGCTGCAGGTTCTCGCACTTCAGGTAGACCTGCGGCACGCCGCTCAGCCCTGCCAGGAACCGCGAGGTTTCGAGCGGAGTTCGCTGCGTAATTCGGTGCACCCGCTCAAGGGCTCGCTCAAAGTCTTCAAGCGTTGGTGCCGTGTAGGCCTCGCTCATGCGATAGTTCCTTTCCGCGCGTGTTTCGCTACTGATTTCGCGCGCACTTTTGCGACCGATGGGTCTGGTCTCTTCGATGGAACTCTGCGGCCGGATCCGTACCTTCGGCCCACTGCCGCTTGGCGAGCACGCTCACGATCGCGTTCGCCGCTGCGGCGATCGGCACGGCAAACAGGGCGCCCGGGATGCCGGCGAGCAGGGTGCCTGTTGTGACCGCGAGCACGACACCGAGCGGGTGCACCCGCACCGCGTTGCCCATGACGAGCGGCTGCAGCACGTGCCCCTCGATCTGGTTCACGAGGATGACGACACCAACCATGATGAGGGCGGTCACCGGACCGTTGTACACGAGCGCAATGAAGGCGGCGAGGCCGCCGGTCACGATCGCACCCAGGAAGGGAATGAAGGATCCGAGGAAGACGAGGATCGCAATCGGGATCGCGAACGGCACGCCCAGAATGCCCGCGCCGGCACCGATGCCGACCGCGTCGACGAATGCGACGAAGATCTGCACGCGTACGTACTGGCCGACCGACACCCAGCCGGCACGGCCGGAGGCATCGACCGCGGCGTGCGCGCGCGCCGGCGAGAAGCCGACGACCCAGTACCAGATCCGCTTGCCGTCAATGAGCAGGAAGACCAGGGAGAAGATCGTCAGCAGCAGGCCGGTGACGAGCTGCGTTGCGGTGGTCGCGACGCCGAGCGCCCCTGTCCAGAGCGTTCCCTGGTTGTTTTCAAGCAGCTTGAGTGCCTGATCGACGAAGTCCTGCAGCTGATCGACGGGGATCCCGAGCGTATTGTGCCGCACCCACTCGAGGATCTCGTTCCACACCTCGACCGACCGTTTCGAGAAGTCGCCGAAGCCGTCTCGGAGCTGGGTGACGATGAGCCAGATCAGTATCCATAACGCGGCAACAAACACGGAGAGTGCGGCAACGATGCCCGTCCACCGCGGCAGCCCCCGGCGCACGAACCACTCGACAAGCGGGTTTAGGAGCGCGGTGAGCAAGATCGCGATGAGCAGCGGAATCACGATGATCCGCACCTGGACGATGCCCCAAATGAGCCCACCAACTGCGACCGCGATAATGATGAGCCGCCATGACCACGCCGCAGCGACCCGCATCCCGAGCGGTAACTCCTGCTCAGCGCGTTTCGTAGGGGACTCCTGGTCAGGGGTCAGTTTCGGCTCTTCCACGTCCTCAGTCTAGTGACCGACGTATGCCGTTCCGTGGCAAGCCGGCCAGAAAACTGCGTGAGCGGGCTACAGAAGCTTGCGCAGCCACTTCCGGACAAGACCGTCTTTCGCGGCCGTGAACGGCGGCATCACCGTCGGCGCAAGGGTGTCCGGGCGGAGCGGTTTCGCGAGCACCGCCTTCTCGTGGCTGAACACGCGGAAGGAGAGTTCACCGTGGTACGCCCCCATGCCGCTTTCACCAACGCCGCCAAAGGGCAGCTCGGGCGCCGTCAGGTGCATGACGGGCACACCAAACCCGAGCGCACCCGAGCTTGTCTCACGCTCCCAGCGCTCGCGAACGGCCGCGTCATCGCTGAACACGTAGGCGGCAAGCGGCTTGTCCCGGCCGACAACGAAGGTCAGGGCATCGTCGAGGTCGTCGACCGCGACGAGCGGCAGCAGCGGCCCAAAGATTTCCTCCTGCATGATGCGCGCATCGCGCGACACATGGGTGAGCACGGTCGGGTCGATATGCAGCGACGTCGCATCGTGCGCACCCCCGACGGCGACGTCTCCGTCCCCGAGGTAACTCACGAGGCGATCAAACTGTGCCCTGTTCACGATCCGCCCGTAGTCGGGGTTCTCGCTCGTGGCCGACCCATACAACTCGTGCACCGCATCGGCCAGCAACGGAGCGAGTCTGGCGAGTACCGAGCGGGTGCCGAGGACGTAATCGGGGGCAACGCACGTCTGGCCCGCGTTCATGAATTTGCCCCAGACCAGGCGCTTCGCTGCCTCAGCGAGCGGGACCGAATCGTCGACGTACGCCGGGGACTTCCCGCCGAGCTCAAGCGTGACGGGGGTGAGGTTGTCGGCTGCGGCGTGCGCAACGATCCGCCCGACCTTACCGTTGCCGGTGTAGAAAATATGGTCGAAGCGTTCCTCGAGCAGCGCCGTGGTCTCAGGCACCGCGCCCTCAACCACCGCGACAGCCCGCTTGTCGAGTGTGTCGGGCACCAGCTGGGCGATAAGCCGCGCCGTCGCCGGGGCGAGCTCGCTCGGTTTGATCACGGCCGCATTACCTGCCGCAAGCGCACCGATGACGGGCGACAGCGCGAGCATCAGCGGATAGTTCCACGGCGCGATGACCAGCACGACGCCGAGCGGTTCGGGCACCACACGGGCCGTAGCCGGCTGCAACGCGAGCGGCACCCCAACACGACGCGGGCGCATCCACCCGGCGAGATGCTGCAGGGCGTGGTCGATCTCCGCGACGAGGAACCCGATCTCAGTGAGCTGGGCCTCGGTGCCGGCCTTCCCGAGATCCTCGAAGAGCGCACGCTCAAAGTCGGGACCGCGGTCGAGCAGCAGGCCTCTGAGCTTCGTGAGCTGCTCGCGCCGCCACTGCTCAGGCCGCGTCGTGCCCTGCGCAAAGGAGTAACGAAGGCCGGCGACGATACCGGGGATACGGTCAATAGCGGTGAAGCTCATGCGCCCAGAATAGCCTGCGCGCCTGGTATTCGGGTCGCCCATCTGGGCATCCGTGTGACGCGGTGTTAGCCGTGCAGCGCGGGTACGATCAGGTAGATCCCGCCGAGCACCGCGATCACGGAGAGCGTGAAGCAGACGTTCGCTGCGATGGTTGCCCAGCGCGGGCGCCCGGCCTCCTCGTCGATGTCGTCGTCCTCGTCATCACGATCTGGGCCGACAGGCTCAATCGTGCCGTCCGGCCGGCGTGCGGGGCGGGGCGGCGTCGCAAGGAAGCGGATGCCGAGGGAGTACAGGGCGACGACGAACACCGCGGCGAACAGCGACGTGCCGAACACCGTCACGAAGGCCATCCAGTTGATCTCACTCATACGGAGCCTCCCTCACGCTGCTTCTTGGCAGCCTTCTTCGCTGCCTTCTCGGCGGCCTTTCGCGCTGCCTTCTCGGCCTCGCGCGCCGCCTTCTCGGCTGCGCGCTTCGCCTTGTCTGAGCGAACTGCGGACTGCGCAACCGGAGTCAGCGGAGGAATCGTGCCGGTCTTCGTTGCGACCTTCTTCACGCGACCCTTGCCCATTCGGACTGCGTAGCCGGACTCGGCCACATCGGGAACCGAAATTGCGTTGCCCGCGTCGACCTTGTTGCGGCGCGAACGCCAGAAGATAAACAGGATGAAGAAGAGGCCGAGGACCGCGTCGATGATGATGCCCCAGAAGCCGATGTGCGCAATCAGCGCGGCGACTGCGCCAACGAGACCCGCAGCGGGGAGCGTGAAGAGCCAGCCGGAGGCGATCCGCCCAACGGTGCGCCACCGAACGGTGGATCCGCGGCGGCCGAGGCCTGAGCCAATAACCGACCCGGATGCAACCTGCGTCGTTGACAGCGCGAATCCAAGGTGGCTCGACGCGAGGATCGTCGCAGCGGTCGACGTCTCAGCCGCGAAGCCCTGCGCAGGCTTCACGTCGGTGAGGCCCGCACCCATGGTGCGAATGATCCGCCAGCCGCCCGAGTAGGTGCCGAGTGCGATCGCGATCGCACAGGTTGCGATGACCCAGAAGTGCGGGCCGGTGCCCGGTGTCTGTAGTCCAGCAGCGACAAGGGTGAGCGTGATGACACCCATCGTCTTCTGCGCATCGTTTGTGCCGTGTGCGAGTGCAATGAGCGACGAGGAAGCGATCTGTGCGTACCGGAAGCGGCCGCGGCCGTCCTTACGACCGTCGTGGCGTCGCGTGATCGCGTAGGCCACTCGGGTCGCTGCGAACGCGACGATACCCGCGGTGAGCGGAGCGGCGAGCGCGGGGAGCAGGATCTTCGACAGGAACACCGCACCGTTAATCGAGGAGAACCCAGCACCAACGATCGCGGCGCCAATCAGGCCGCCGAAGAGCGCGTGTGACGAGCTTGACGGCAGGCCGTACAGCCAGGTCACGAGGTTCCAGACGATCGCCCCGATGAGGCCAGCAAACACCATCTCGGGGCTGATGAGCACCCCGCCTTCGCCCTCGTTGATGAGGCCTCCGGAAATGGTCTTCGCTACCTCTGTTGAGAGGAAAGCTCCGATGAGGTTGAGGACCGCTGCGAGCAGCACGGCGGTCTTCGGCTTAAGCGCACCGGTCGCGATGGGCGTTGCCATCGCATTGGCCGTGTCGTGAAAGCCGTTCGTGAAGTCAAAGAAGAGTGCCAGCGCGATAACTAGCAGCACGATGAGGGTGAATTCCACCGTCGCCTTCCGTTCGGCGTAATAAGTTGTCTAGGTGTCCTCGCGTGCCCGTTAACAACTGTTTGGTTGCCGTACACGCGCGCGCTATCTAAATGTTTGCATCTCGCCATGTTTCGGTCAAGCCAGACCACCCCCGTTCACCCGCCGTTCACTTTGTGGGCCGAGCGCGTGGAATAGCGGGCAGAGCGCGTATGTTGGTGTGGATGAGCGATACCGATCGCATACCGACCGAGGAGGGTGCAATGAGCACTGCGCAGATTTCAGATTTCATGCCCGCGGAGGGCGCCATCACGATGTTCTCGACCGAGTGGTGCGGCTACTGCAAGCGCCTGAAGGTGATGCTTGAGAAGACAGGCATCCCGTTCACCGAGGTCGATATCGAGAACACCCCAGGCACTCCGGAGCTCGTTGAGCAGGCAAACGGCGGCAACCAGACTGTACCCACCGTCATCTACCCGGACGGCACCACGGCGACCAACCCAACGCTCAACGATGTGAAGGCCAAGCTCGGCCTGTAGGTTCGTCCACACGTTCATGCGCCACCGCACTTCTCCACATCTGCGGTGGCGTTGTCTGTTGGTAACGCCCCTGCCGCGATACTCGGTGCATGTCACTTGCTGTGGATCTTCGTTTCGTTTCGGAACACCTCGTCGACACTCCGGCACTCCGTCACGCGGGCATGAGCGAACGAGACGTCCGTCGCGCACTCCGCGCGGGAACGCTCACCAGACTGAGGCCAGGATGGTATGTGCGGGCACCCTTCTGGGATGACGCACAGCCAGAGGTCCGTCACCTTGCCGCGATCCTTGTCGCCCACCGCGCCGCCCACTCCGCGCCGGTGTTCTCCCACCTCAGTGCGGCAGCGGTCCACGGCTTTCCCGCGTGGTCCGCCTGGCTACACTCCCCGCGAACAACATCACCCGCGCCTAGCCCGCGAATGGCACACACGACAGTCATGCCCGGGCAACTCGCCACTTCGAGCGATTCGTTGATGCGGCACCGCTCACACCTGGATGGGGCAGACGTGGTCTCCCTCGCCCCGTTCCGATGCACCGGCCCCGAACGCACAGTGACCGACCTCGCACGCACTGAGCCTTTCGAGGTCGCACTCAGTTCCGCGGACGCACACCTCCGAGCAATTGCCAGGGTGGGCAGGAACGTTGACCGCGCCGCGTTACACGCCTGGCAAGATGGCGTACATCAGAGGGCGGACCGGCTGCGCACCCGTGCCGGCAGTCGAGCCGTGCGGGCGATTGCTGCACTCGCGCATCCACTCGCAGACTCACCACTTGAGAGCGTGAGCAGGCTCCGGTTTCAGCAATTGGGCATCGATGTGACGCTGCAGGTGCCCGTCGCGGCTCGCGGCCGCGGCTCGCACTTCCTCGACTTTGTCCTCGATGGCTTGGGGTTCTGGGGAGAAGCCGACGGGCGCGCGAAATACCTCCAGCCAGCTTTGCGCGACGGCCGGAGTGTGGAGCAGGTCGTCTACGAGGAGAAACGTCGCACTGACTGGATTGCCGGCAGTACTGGTCTTCGGTTGATTCGCTGGGGAGTGGCCGAGGCGTCATCTCTTGCCAGATTTACAACTCACCTCCGAGCGCACGGGGTGCCGCTCCCGTCGGGGCCGAGCGGCAGGTGGGGACACACGGTGCGGGGGTTTCTGCGGGACCTCCCGTGATGGCGGCGCGGGGTGAGCGGGGGCGGCGGAAGCTCTCAGAGCCCGAAGCACACGCCACCGGCCAACGCACACGGAGCCGACATGTAGCGCGCGTGTACGCTCGTCGCCCGCGTGTGCTTTGGGCGGCATTCGCTCGCTTTGAGGGCATTGGAATGCAGGCGGGTGTTGGGCAGCCAGCCAGGGCGCCGGCAGGGCGGGGTTTCCGGGTGACCCCTAGCCGAAGTTCAACCGCACCTCTGCGTATCGCTCCTCGGGCACGGTCTTCAGCCTGCCGACTGCCTCCGCGAACGGCACAAGCTCGATCCGATCGCCGTGGAGGCCAGCCATCTTGCCCCAGTTCCCCGCGTGAACGGCGTCAGCGGCCGCGATGCCAGACCGGGTGGCCAACACCCGGTCAAAGGCCGTCGGTGAACCTCCGCGCTGAACGTGACCCAGGACTGTCGCGCGAGTCTCGATACCGGTGCGTTCTTCGATGAGCGGCGCGAGCATCTCGGCGACTCCGCCGAGCCTGGGACGCCCGAAGCCGTCAAGCCCGTCACGGGTGACCGCCTCGTCCGAGCCCTCGAGCGTGAAGCCTTCGGCGACAACGACGAGCGCTGAGCGACCGCGGTCACGAACATTCGAGACCCAGTTGCACACCTGCTCGAGGCTCTCGGGGAACTCAGGAAGCAGCATCGCTTGCGCGCCTCCCGCCATGCCGGCGTGCAAGGCTATCCACCCGGCGTCGCGTCCCATGACTTCGAGCACCATGCATCTGCGATGCGAGTCACCTGTCGTGCGGAGCCGATCAATGGCTTCGGACGCGATCGAGACGGCGGTATCGAAGCCGAAGGTGTAGTCGGTTCCCGCAAGATCGTTGTCGATGGTCTTGGGGAGTCCGACGACGTTAAAGCCTGCGTCGGCGAGGATCGAGGAGACTGTCTGGGTGCCGTTGCCACCGATGAGCATGAGGCCGTCGAGGCCATAGCTCGCCATACGCGCTCGCAGGCCATCGAGCGCCTCTGCGCTGACTGGTGCCTCCCACGGCGGAACACGGCTCGTGCCAATAAAGACCCCGCCGAGCGGGGAGAGCCCCCGAACGGCCGGGCGATCGAGCTGCACGAATTCGCCGTCGTGAAAGCCACGCCACCCGTCGACGAAGCCGACCATCTCAAAGCCGTGAACGTCGACACCTCGCAGCACGGCGCCGCGAATCGCGGCATTCATGCCGGGGCTGTCGCCACCCGAACAGAGCACTCCAATACGCATGCTCACCATGCTAGCGGTGGCGCGAATAATGCGGACACATATATTCGCGCCATTCTGGCGATCGGAAGCGCCAGCGCCAGCAAGCTACTTCGCGGCAGCAGCCTCTACAGCACGGGTGAGCACGCTCATCAGCGCGAGCAGCTGCACCGGATCGGCGTTCTCCTCGGCGGCGGGAGCGCCGTCGAGCGCACGAGCCGCAAGGCCGGCCTTGCCGTCGATGAGCTCCGCGATGCGCGCGTCGAGCGTCTGCGCGGCGATGATGCGCCATGCGGTCACCGGCTCGGCCTGACCGATGCGGTGCACGCGGTCGATCGCCTGCGTCTGCTCCGCGTCAGTCCAGCTCAGCTCGGCAAGCACAACGTTCGACGATGCCTGGAGGTTCACGCCGACGCCAGCTGCGGTGAGTGAACAGACCGCCACCGCGACCTCGGGGTCGGTGTTGAACGCGTCGATCTGCTCCTGACGGAACGTCGCCGACTGCTCGCCACGGATCGACACCGTGCGCAGGCCAGCCTCGGCGAGCTGCGCCTCGGCGCGGTCCATCACGTCGATGTGCTTCGCGAAGAACACAACCTTGCCGACCGATCGCGCGAGCTGCGCGGTGTAGTCAACTGCGAGGCCGGCCTTAGCGACACCGATTTCACGGACCATCGTGAAGACGTTGAGGCCGTCGGCCGATGCGTTCGACTCCTCGAGCTCCTGCGCAGCAACCATGCGAATGATCGCCTCGTCCGAGAGCTTCTGCCCGAGCTTGCCGTTCTTGACCGCGGTGTACCGCTCGAAGAGCTTCTGCGCGAGCTTCGCCTCCGCAGCGTGAATGCCGCGACCGAGCTCGTCGTCAAGTTCGACGGGAAGGTCGACAACCCGCTTCGCCGGCAGGTCTGCCGCAACATCGATCTTGCGGCGACGTACGATCCCCATGTCGATGACGCTCTGGCGCGCCTCGGGGTAGAACGGCGGATCCGCTGGGGTCCAGCCGTTGTTCTCGAGCTTCGCCATGAGCTCGGGGCCAGGCTTGTCGGCCTCGGTCCAGCCGAGGAAGCGCCAAATTGCCCGGAAGTCGTCGATGTCGTTGATGAGCGGCGTACCGGTGAGAGCGACGAGCAGCGGCTGGGCGCCACGAGCGCGTTCGCGGATACTCTCCGCGATCGTCAGTACATTTCGCGACCGCTGCGACTGCGTGTTCTTGATCATGTGCGCCTCGTCGACGACCATGCTCTTAAACCCGAACCGCGAGATCCAGCTCAGGTGCCGGTCGAGGATGTCATAGTTCACCACGAACACGTCTGCGAACGCGTCGACGGCCTCGCCGTCGCCGTGGATCACGGTGACGCGACGCTGCGGAGTCCACCGCTCGACCTCGCGCGCCCAGTTCATCTTCACGACGTTGGGCACGACGACAAGCATCGGATAGGCGTCGGCCACCGAAGCCGCGATCACCGATTGCGCGGTCTTTCCAAGGCCTGGCTCGTCGGCGAGCAGGAAGCTGCGGTGACCATCGCGAACGCTCGCGAGGAAGCGAGCCTGGTGCGGCATGAGCTCAAGCCCGGGAGGGGCAAGGCGGTCGGGAACGGGTGCCTCGGGAAGGTCCATGCACGCGGCTCCCCCGCCACCCTGCTCGAACGACTTCAGCAGCGGGTTCAACAGCTCCCAGTTCGCGAGCCGTACCACGGGGGTCGGCTGCTTCGGGGTCTCAAGCGATGGTGCGAGGAACGGGTTCGCGAGCATGCGAGAGTGAATACCTGCGGGCTCGACCTGGCGCTCTGCGAGCTCCGGCGGAACGAGCGTCTTCGCTGGCTCCGGTGCCGCGGGGGCTTCTTCAGGGACTTCGATGCCGGCCTGCACAAGCATCTTGCGCTTGAGCTGCCGAGTCGCCTCGGTGATCGTCGCCCCCGGCTCGAGGAGCGTGATGAGGCTCGTGTCGCGTGCCGCCGTCTTCGCAAGGATCGCCGCGACGCCGTCGAGGCGTTTGAGCGTCTCGGCGCGCTCGCTATCGCTCACGCCTTCCTCGGTCTTGACGCGTGCGCGCTCCTCGCGCATGAGGAGCGCGATGACCTGAAACTTGGTGCGGTTCTGCGGGCTTGCTTTGCCGCGCTGAGCCGATGCTTCAACCTCGCGCACGGCGCGAGCGAGAAGCGGGATGATGCCCTCGTTGTGGGCGTGCTTCCGCGTGCCGCTTGAGCGCTGACGCTTAGCTGGCTGGCGGGTGGCAGTGCTGCTTGCCAATTGCTCTCCTGGTGGATCTTTGCGTGACGCACCGAACTGGGGCGACACGTAGCATGCGCGTCCCTAAGCTATCGGGACGAAGCCGCTCGCGCGTATACGAACCTGAACCGTGCGATGCAACGGGATTCGACTAAACGTGGCGCGACTATGCGTCGATACTACCACCCGAACCTCGGGGCACGCCCCACACCGAGAAATCTCGGGCGATCCGGGCCAGTCAGCCTTCGCGGACCGCCGCGAGAATCTCGCGCGTCTCTGCGACGTCCTCGTGCATCCGCGCGATGAGCGCGTCGACGCTGTCGAACGGGAGCATCTCGCGGATGCGCTGTGCGAAGCGCACTTCCACCTGCGTTCCGTAGAGATCCGCGGAGAAGTCCAGCACATACGCCTCGACGCGCGGCTCCCCCTCCGGTTCGAACGTCAGGTTCACGCCAACCGAAATCGCGGCGTCGCGCTCGACACCGTCAATCACGACCGTGCCAGCGTAGACGCCGTGTGCGGGCACCAATCCCTCGATATCGCCGCCGAGATTGGCCGTCGGAAACCCAAGCTCGCGGCCGCGAGCGTCGCCGTGCACGACCTCGCCCCGCACCGCGTGGCAGCGCCCGAGCATTTCGCGAGCCGTCACCATGTCGCCACCAAGCACCGCGTTACGAATGAGCGTCGACGAGAGCGCGCCGACCTCGTCGTCACCGACGGCTTCGACTACCTCGACAGTGAACCCGTGGACAGGCCCGAGCTCCCGCAGCAGTGCGGCATCACCGAGGCCACGATGGCCAAAGTGGAAGTCCTCGCCGAGCAGCACATGCCGCACCCCGAGCTGTCCGACGAGCACGCGCTCGACGAACTCGCGCGCGGGGATCGCCGCGAACTCCGCGTCAAACTCGACCATCACGCAGGTGTCGACACCGGCCGCCGCAATGAGCTCGAGCCGCTGTGCGCGGCTCGCGAGCGGCTGCGGGCAGGCCTCCGGCTGCAGCAGGCTCAGCGGGTTATTCGCGAACGTGAACACGACCGAGCGCAGCCCGTCGCTCTCTGCTGTGCGTAGCAGCGACGCGATAATCGCGCGATGCCCGAGGTGCACGCCGTCGAACTTGCCGACGGCGACCACGGTTCCCGCGGCGAAGTCGGCGGGTCGAAGGTCATCGACAGCGGTGACGAGCTGCATTATTGCGTCTTCTTTTCTCGGGAGAGCCAGATGAGGCCCAGGATCGGGAGCACGAGCGGGATGTAGCCATAGCCCTGACCGAAGTACGACCAGACCGAGGGATGGCCGAACAGCTCAGGGGTGACGATACTCAGGGTGCCGACGACAAGCACGCCAATGAGCTCGAAGGACAGTGCGATCCAGGCGATCGGACGCCACACGCCACGGCCACGGCGCATCAGCGCGATCGTCGCGACGATGTACACGACGCCCGATACCGCGGAGAGGATGTACGCGAGCGGCGCTTCATCGAACTTCGTGAGGATCTGATAGATCGAGCGGAAGGTCGCCGCGATCGCCAGAATGATGTAAACGGCGATCAGCACTCGCCCGAGTCCACTCATTCGCTCGCTGCGTTGTTCCGTCTGGCCGATGTCTCCCACGTTACTCACCCTTCGAGTGTACTCGCCCGTCAGCCCCAGATAACGAGCATGCGATAGGTCATGACTGCGATCGCGAACCCGACGACCGCGAGCACGAGGTTCGCGAAGCGGGTGCGGTCGATGAGCGCCCAAAACCCAGCGCCGACCGGGAGCGCGAGCGCGACAATGAGGTACATCCAGAATTCGAGCAGATCACCGGTCGGGGCGTTCCCCGTAAACGGCGCGATGATCGAAATCACTATCTGCACGACGAGCAGCACCGCGATCAGCAGGGTCGCACCCATCGTGTAGTCGTTGGGGGCCCGCTTGCGGAAGCCCTGGAATGCGCACATCACCGCGGCGATCAGCGAGACGCCGATCGTGAGATATCCGTACCACGCGATCATGCTGCGCCCCCTGACTCCTGTGACGGGAAGTTCGTGATGACGCGACTGCGTCCACCCTTCACCTCGACGAGCCCAACCAGTCGGTCGTGCGGGCTGCGGGCCCCTGCTTCGACCGGCAGGATCGCGGCGACGAGGGGGGCCGGCGCGTGCCGATCCGGATCCACCGCGAGCCGCTTGCCATTCGCCAGGTCGCGAGCCTCATCGGGGGTGAGCACGAGCTCCGAGAACAGTCCGCGGGCAATCGCCGCGGGCGTATGCAGCGTGCCGGGATCACCCGGCGTCTCACCGTCGCCGACAAGCTGCGCGTGCGGAGTCGCATCATCGACGGTGAAGGGGCCGACCGCGGTGCGGCGCAGCGCGGTGAGGTGCCCGCCGACGCCAAGCGCCTCGCCGAGGTCGCGCGCGAGCGCACGAATGTAGGTGCCCGTGGTGCAGCACACCACCGCTTCAATGTCGATCACCTCGACCGGTTCTCCATCGGGCCCGGGAACGCTCAGGAGACGCGGCTCGCCGATCTCAAACGTGTGGATCGTCACCGGCCGCTTCTTCAGCACGACCTCCTCGCCGGCGCGCACCCGATCGTAGGCGCGCTTGCCGTCGACCTTGATCGCGCTGACTGCGCTCGGCGCCTGCTCGATCGGACCGGTGAGGGCGGCAACCCCCGCGGAGATCCGCGCCGCGTCCGCAAACACATCGGCAACCGCGCCAGTCGCGGCAGCCGCGGTCACGTCGCCCTCGCGGTCGTCGGTGACCGTCGTCAGGCCGAGCCGGATCGTGGTCGTATACGTCTTGTCGAGTCCGACGAGGTGCGTCAGCAGGCGCGTCGCCGGGCCGGCGCCGAGGACGAGGAGTCCCGTCGCCATCGGGTCGAGCGTGCCAGCATGACCCACCTTGCGGGTACCGAGCGTACGCCGCGACCGCGCAACAACGTCATGGCTCGTCCAGCCCTCGGCCTTGTCGACGAGCAGGATCGCGCCCTGCGGCATCTCTTGAAACTTCACCCCACCAGCCTAACGCCGCCAGCCGCGCCCCGAACGCCCAGGACTCATAGACTCGTGGGGTGGACACAGGCAGGCCAGACCCCGGCGACACCGCAGCACTGAGCGACGCGCTCAACGCGTGGTTCGAGCGCTCCGCACGCGACCTCCCGTGGCGAGCGCCAGGCACCACAGCGTGGGGCGTGCTCGTCTCCGAGTTCATGTCGCAGCAGACCCAAGTAGAGCGGGTCATTCCACACTGGCTCGAGTGGCTGGAACGCTGGCCGACGCCGTCAGCACTCGCCGCCGCTGAGCCGGGCGAGGCGGTGCGGGCCTGGAAGCGGCTCGGCTACCCGCGGCGTGCACTGTGGCTGCACCGCGCGGCCGTTGAGATCGCTGAGCGGCACAACGACGAGGTGCCCGCCGACGTCGATGCGCTCCTCGCGCTCACCGGCATTGGCCCGTACACCGCGCGCGCCGTCGCGGTCTTCGCCTTCGGCGATACCCACCCGGTCGTGGACACGAACACCCGCCGCCTCATCGCGCGCGCCGTGCACGGCCGCGCCGCGGCTGGCATGCCTGCCCCGCGAGATCTCGACGACATGGCCGCGCTGCTCCCCGACGATCGGGCAGCAGCCGCGGTATTCAACGCCGCAGCGATGGAGCTCGGGGCGGTCATGTGCACAGCCCGCGCGCCCAAGTGCGGCGACTGCCCCATCGCGAGCCTGTGCGAGTGGCGCGGCGCCGGCTACCCCGACAACGCCCCAGAGAAGCGGCCCAAGCAGGCGAAGTTCGAGGGCAGCGACCGGCAGGTGCGCGGCAGGATCATGCAGCTCATGCGATCCGCCACCGCGGCAGTGCCACCTGCCGACGCGCTCGCCGCGGCGGGCGAGGGGACGGTGCGCGATGCTGCGCAGCCGCAGCGCGCCCTCGATTCGCTCATCGCCGACGGACTCGTCGTCGAGTTCGAGGGGCGGCTGCGGCTGCCCTAGCTGTTGCTCCTGCTACTGCGCCGGGCCGTAGGTCGCGACCTGACGGTCCTCAAGCAGCGGAATAATCTGCCCGAGCCCGATCTCCTGGAAGTGCGTAGTTTCACGGTGTGCCGCAAAGTCCTCTGCAGATCGGTACTCTTCGACGATGACGAAGCGCTCAGGCTGTTCGAGGTCTCGGGTGATCGTATACGAGATGTTGCCGGCTTCGGTCCGGCTGCCTGCCGCAAGTCTCGGCAGCAACGCCGCGACTTCCTCAGCGGTTTCGGGGGTGGCGTTGTAGCGTGCGATGACAGTAAACATGGTGTCTCCTGGTGTGAATGATGGTGCTGCGCTAGCTCGCGCGCTCGTACTCCCACAGCTTGGGGCTGCTGCTCGAAACACCGACGGCTCCGTGCGATAACGCGGCCTCGATCTCAGTCGAGTCCGTGACGAAGCCGGAGGCAATGACGGGTCGAATGCGCATGATCTCGTGGTTTGCCACGAACGGCAGCACGGGCGCGGGCATGAGCTGCAGCAGGTCAGGCTTTGAGCCCTGCACTGCGGCAACACCGCGCTGAATGTTTGAGCGATCAGTAATGAACAGCTTCTGCACGGTCAGCAGGCCGGCGTCCTGCGCACGCGGGATCAATGACCCGCGGGTTGTCAGGAGGCCGTCAGCGCCGAGCCTGGCCAGATAGTCGACGCCGCCGCGATCCTGCGCCAGGCCCACGATCGAATCGATGTTCACGAACACAGCTTTGTTGGGGCGTTCGTGAATGCGGGCGATCGCCGCCTCAAGCTCAATGAGGTCGGTTTGGGCGAGGAAACAGAACTGCGCTGACGAGTCGATGAACGCCTCAAGGTGCGAGCGATCGAGGACGGAGGCGATCACGGGCCGCGCGTGCAGCCCGACAAGCCTTTTCAGGCGCTGGCGGCGCCCCGGATCCATCGATAGCTCGCGCCTTGAAGCTGACATCGGTGTTAGAGCCCCAACTTTCCGGGATTCAGGATTCCCTTGGGGTCAAGGGTAGCCTTGATCGCTCGGAGCACGTCGAGTCCGCCGCCGAGCGACTCAGCCATGTATGGAGCACGCACAAGACCGACGCCGTGGTGGTGGCTGAGGGTTGTCTTGTGGCGCACGATGACCTCGTTTGCCGCGTCCCAGGCAGCTCGGTACCACTCGGCACGATTCGCTGGGTCTTCTACCTCCCCGCGGAACGAGAAGTAGACGCAACCGGCATCCGCGTACGCGTGCGACTGGTGCGCCGAAGCACGCAGCGTGCCCGGCAGCGCCTGCACTGCCTCAACGACCTCGGTGTACACGTCAGACAGCGCCGACCATGCGCCGCTCATCTCGAGGGTGTCCGCGACGAAACCGGCGCTGCGCTTGAAGCCCTCGGCGCTCTTCCCCGTGAGGTAGCGGGTCTCGTACCAGCGTTCGAGCAGTACGTCGCCGTCGAACTCGACGCCCTCGTACTGGCGGCAGACCTCTTCGGAGATCGCAATGACTGCATCAACGATCTTTGGGTCGCCCTCGTCAGCGATAAGGATGACGTTCTGCTCAGGCAGGTCGAACTGCAAACCGCTCTCAAGCTCGTCGTACAGGCGGAGCGCCGCGGGGGTTGCCCCGCGCTGCAGGATCTCGCGGCAGACGTCGAGGCCCACCTTGAACGAGGGGAACCCGAACGCGATCGCCTTCGTGTAGTCGGGGAGGCGGTGGAGCTTGAGCTTCACCGAGGTGATCACGCCAAGCGTGCCCTCCGAGCCGACGAACAGCTGCTGCAGGTCGCTGCCAACAGCGGAGCGGCCAGCAGCACCAACCGTAATGAGCGAGCCGTCTGCGAGCACCACCTCGAGGCCGGCGACCATGTCTTCGATCTTGCCATAGCGGGTCGACAGCTGGCCGGCGCCGCGGCAGGCTACCCAGCCGCCAACGGTGCTGATACCGAACGACGACGGCCAGTGGCCGCTCGTCATGCCGTACTTCTCCTGGACGAGCTCCTCGAAGACGTCGCCGAACATGCCCGCTTCGACGGTGACGATCTGGCTCTCGGCGTCGAAGCCGAGCTCCCGGTTCAGCCGGCAGACGTCGAGCACGATGCCGCCGCGCAACGGCAGGGCCGCTCCGGTGACGTTCGAGCGGCCAGCGGAGACGGTGACGGGGATGCCGTGCTCGTTCGCGAGGCGCATGACCTGCTGAATCTGTTCGACCGAGTCAACCTCGACGAACACGCCCTCGATGATCGCGGGCTCCCCGCCGGTCTCAGCGATCATGGTGAGCGCCCACCAGTCGCGAGTGTTCACGATCATGCCGGCGGCGTCGTGTGTGACCGCGACGGCAATGCTGCGCAACTGCTCAAGCACCGACTCGGGCACCGCCACGACGTCTGCCTGCAGCGACCCGCTCGTCTGCTCGGTGGTGACCGTCTCCGGCGCCCAGCCGGGAGGGGTGTGTGCCCCGACGACGTAGTTCCTCTTGTTGTATCCGCGGCGAACCGCTTCCCGACTCATCATGAAGATGTGCCTCCCATCAGCACTGCTTTTTCTATCTGGATTTGTTCGTGGTAGTTCGCGACCTGCGCCGCGATGTCGGTGTCGCTCAGCCCGAGCTCCCGGCCAAGGATCTCGCCGACCCTGCCCGCCGCGACGCCCGAGGCGTCGCGCGCCATGAGGCGCGAGCGTGTGCGGCGGCTGAGCACGTCGTCGACGGTGTGCGCCATCTCGTAGCGCGCAGCGAAGACAACCTCTGCTTCGATGTACGGCAGGCCTTCGACGACGGGTGCGGTCAGCGCGGGATCCGCGGCGATCATCTGCGAGATGAAGCGGGATTCGGTGCCGAAACGTTCGGCGAGGTGGGCCGGCAGCCCGCCGGATGCGGTCGCGGCCTGACCGTCGTACCCGGCAGCACCGAGCAGGTAGGCCTTCTTCGTGCGGCACTGTGCGCGCTTACCGAGCACCTTGAGCGCTGCGTCAACCGTCTGCTCGGCCATGTGGCGCGAGGTAGTGAGCTTGCCGCCGACGACGGTCACGAGGCCGTCTGGGTCGGTGCGGATCTCGTGGTTGCGCTTGACGTCAAGGGTCTTCCCGCCCGCCGCCGCGACGAGCGGTCGGGTGCCGGCGATCGAGCCGAGCACGTCTGCTGGCTGAATGTCCGTGCGGAGCGCGTGCATGGCGCCGTCGAGTAGGAAGTTCATTTCTTCCTGCGTGCAGTGTGCGGCGTCGAGATCGCCCGTGTAATCCTCGTCGGTCGTGCCGAGCAGCGCGGTGTCACCCCAGCGGGTGATTGTCGCGCGGCGGGTGCGGCCGGGGATCGGGATCGTAATGGTGCACGAGTTCTGAATCTTGGACCACGGCACCGACACATGGACGCCCTTCGCGGGGCGAATGTTTGGCTTGTCAGTTCCGGGCTTCGTGCCGTCCCAGTCGCGCAGCCAGGAGCCGACAGCTATGACGACCGAGCGACCGCGAATCTGCACCTCGTTGCCGTCGATCTCAGCAACGACTCCCGAGACTCCCCCGCCATCGCGCATGACGTCGGTGGCCTTCGCATAGTTCGCAATCGCGGCGCCGTGGAAGGCCGCGGTGCGTGCGATGTTCAGCGTCAGCCTGGCATCGTCAGCGCGCGAGTCGTAGTACATGAAGCCGCCCTCGAGCTTGTCAGCGACAAACAGGGGGCTCTGCGCGAGCACTTCCTCCTTCGAGAGCTTCTGGTGCAGCACGCCCTCGCGCCAGCCGCCCGCAAGATCATACGTCCAGAGCAGCGCTTCGAACCCCGAGGCAAGCCTCCGGTCGAACACGCCGTCCTCAGAGAGCACGGGGAACAGGAATGGGAGGCGCTGCACGAGATGGCCGGCGTTGCGGCGAAGCCGCTGGCGCTCGAGCAGCGAGTGGCGCACGAGCGGCAGGTTGCCCTGCTCGATGTAGCGCAGGCCGCCGTGGATCATCTTCGAGGACTTGCTCGAGGTGCCCGAGGCGAAGTCGTCCTTTTCGATGAGGGCGACGCTCAGCCCGCGGAGGGCGGCGTCGAGTGCGGCATAGGCGCCGGTAATGCCACCGCCCACAATGACGACGTCAAACTCCTCGTCTTCCATGCGGCGAATAGCGTCGCCGCGGCTGAGCGAGGGAGCCTCCACTGGGGACAGGCTCTGGCGCTCTGCGTTTGCGCGTTTTTCAGGAAATCTCATTCCTTGTTCGATTCCTTTCTTGCGTCTGCTAATTCCATCTCCGTGAGCACGCGCTGCCGCCACGAGGCGACACGTTCCTCGCGCTCTGCGGGAGACATCTTGGGTTCGAAAACATCGGGGGCCCCGAGGAGCTCGCGGGTGTCCGCAAGCGAGTCCCAGATTCCGAGGCTCACCCCGCCGAGAAATGCAGCGCCGCGGAGCGACGCCTTATCGGTATCTCGGAAGCGGTGGTGCGGTACGCCGGTAAGGTCAGCCTGCAGCTGCACGAGCGGGTCAGAGCTCGAGAGCCCGCCACCAATGTTGACCTTGCTGATCTCGATGCCCGCGACCTCCTGGTCTGCGTCGATACTCCAGCCGACCGACTGGGCAATGCCTTCAAGTACGGCGAGCGCGACGTCTTCGCGTGTGGTCGACATGGTGAGGCCCCCAATGAGGGCACCGACGCCGGCGTTTACACTCGGCATGCGAACACCCGTGAGCGCGGGCACCGAGTGCACCGAACCCATGCGCCCGTTGGCAGCAAGCTCGCTGATGTGTTTGCCCGAGTCGAACAGGCGCAGTTTGTCAACGAGCCAGTCGATAGCTGAGCCGGTCGTCGAGGTAAAGGTTTCGATCGAGTAGCGGGAGATGCCAGCTTCCCGCCAGGCGACGAGGCTCAACGCACCCTGGTATCGGCCGTCGTTCTCGGGTAGGTGTGTGCCGAGATTGAGGTCGACGAACGAGCCAGTGCCGTGCACGCACATCACATCGCCCTGCTCGATCACGCCGAGCCCAACCATTGCCGCGTGCTGATCGCCCGCGGCTGCGACGATCGGTAGCTCGACGCCGAGAATCTCGGGGCGGAGCGTTCCGAAATCTGAGACGTCATCCCGCAGCTCAGGCAGCAGATCGAGCGGGAAACCAAGCGCCGTAATGAACTCGGTGTGGTAGCTGTGGTCCGCGAGTCGATAGGCCCCCGAGCTCACCGCGTTCGTCGCGGTGGCGACGAGCTCGCGTCGGTTCGACAGTGACCACAGCAGCCAGGTGTCAACGGTACCGAACGCGAGTGTGCCCTTTGCGCGGCACTCACGCGCGCGAGGCTGCTGCGCGTCGGCGAGCACCCGAGCCGCCCACAGATACACGTTACGCACCCCGGTCGGGCGACCGATGCTCGGCCACAACCGTGCGTCCCAGTCGCCCGAGAGCGCGGCCAGATCCGCCGCGTACTGGGTGTCCTGCCACACCATCGAGGGCGCGACCGGCTCACCCGTTTCTGTGTCCCACAGCGTCGCGGTCGCGCGCTGCGTCGCGATGGTGACGGCGGTGACCTGCAGCCCGTGTTCCTGCGCCGAAGCGTAGGCCGCTCGCAGCGTGCGGATCGTCTTCTCCAGGATCTCACTGGCGCTCTGCGCCACGACCCCGGGCCGGGGGGAACTCACCGACAACCGTTCGTAGGTGAGCCCGCCCACGTCGCCGTCGGCGGTCACCCAGGCGGCACGCGTGCCAGTTGTGCCCTCGTCGATTGCGAGTATTGCCTGTTTCACCGCTTACTCCTTTGCGTCGTTGTCTTAGCGTGTGGTGACTGCGTCGCGGAACTGTGGAGCCTCGGGCTCCTCGTCCGGGTTGAAGTCAGCGCGGCTCGGCTCCCACTTGATCACCCAGCAGATGATGGCCGCGACCAGCGGCACAGCCGAGAGGATGAGGAAGGTCGGGCCGAGTCCAAGGTCTTCCTTGAGGATCGGGAACACCACGAGACCGAGGGCCGCGCCGAGGCTGCCGATCGCGCCGATGAAGCCGTTGGCGGTCGCACGGAGCTCGCTGCGGAACGACAGCGTCGACAGGCTCTTGCCGTTCGCGCCGGGCCCGCCCGAGTGGAAGAGGATGAACAGCGACGGCACGATAAACGCGAGCCACAGCGGCATCGTCTCGAAGGCGAGGCCGAGGATAAGGAGCATCACGAATACGAGCGAGAAGCCGATCGCCGATGCGCGACGCAGACCGAGTTTCTTCGCGATGAACGGCGAGGCGAAGCCACCAATAATGCCGAACGCGTTGAAGACGAGCGTGCCGACCGTCGCGAGCACGAAGTCGCCCTCACCGAAGATAGCGATCGAGATAATCGGGAGATACCAGCCGACAGCGAAGTACTGCAGCGACTGCCCCATCTGCACGGTCGACGCGAGGATGGTGCGTGGCAGGTAGATGCCACGGAAGATGAGCGCGACGTTTCCGATGCCCTTGGTTGCGACGCCCTCCATGGGGATCCGCTCGGCCTCGGGAGCGGCCTCGAACTTCTCGCCGTAGATCTTGGTCATCGATCGAGCCGCGTCATCAAGCCTGCCCTTACGTGCGTACCAGCTCGGGCTCTCGACGAGCTTCAGCGCCTGCGCGATGAAGAGCAGCAGCGCGACGATGCCGGCAGTACCGACGGCGTAACGCCAGATCGAATCGCCCACGTTCATATTGTGGAAACCGATCGCCAAGATGAGGTTCGACGATACTGCGGTGTACCAGATGCCCTGCCAGGTGTTGATGCGTGCACGGAACCGCGCGGGGGTGAACTCTGCGAGCAGCGCCATGGCGATCGCGAAGTCGATGCCGTATGCGGCCCCGACAAAGAAGCGACCGGCGACGACCATCTCGAAGCTCGGGGCGAAGGCCGCGATGAATGCGCCCGCCATTGCGAGCACCTTCGCGACGAGCAGCGGACCGACACGTCCGAAGCGATCTGCGAGCCAGCCGCCGATCGGGTTGAATACGAGCGCAACCCAGGATGCCATCGAAGTGAGGAGCGCGATCTGCCCTGCCCCAAGTTCGAGGTCCTTCGTCATGGGCCCAAGGCCAGCAGACAGCGCAGAGTTCGAGAACGCGTCAAGGAAGAGCCCGCCGAGGGCGAGCCACCAGATCCAGCCGGCGCGGCCGCGGATCTGCGTGCGCGAGTCGATGTAGGAAACGACATCGCCGATCCCGCGAAGTATGTGTGTTGCCATGTGAGATGACCTCTCTGTCATACCTGGCAAGGGGTCACGACAGAAAAAGGCAAGACAAAGACTCCATACCAGGAATTCTTTGATTCTTGCCCCGTTGCCCTGAAGTTAGCATCGATTGCCAAAGCCCGTCAACTCCTGTCCGCCCGACCGTTGGGCTTTCCTCCCCCGCAGAAGTTTCGTACTATGGAGCTTGCGTTCAAGAACTCCAGAATCACGCGCCTCGCCAGTTCCGTGCGAGCCTACCTGTGAGCGAACGCCGACGTTTCTCCTCACACGGCAGCCGCACCCGCTATCCATACCCAGGGAGATCCCGTCATGACACACATCCGTGGTGCAGTACTCACCGCTTCAGGAAGCCCACAGCCGTGGGCGCAGTCACAGCCGATCGAGGTCAGAGAGCTCGAGCTGCGCGATCCAGGTGCTGGCGAACTGCTCGTGCGCATCGAAGCTGCAAGCGTCTGCCACTCTGACCTCTCCGTGGTGAACGGCAGCAGGCCGCGTCCCCTCCCCATGCTGCTCGGTCACGAAGCAGCGGGACGCGTCGAGGCAGTCGGGTCCGACAGTGACGCGATACTCATCGGCCGCCGCGTCGTGATGACCTTCCTGCCGCGCTGCGGTACCTGCGCGTCATGCCTCACCGACGGCCTGCTGCCGTGCGAGCCCGGGAGCGCAGCCAACGCCGCCGGCACGCTCATGAGCGAGGAAACACGCATTTTTCAGGGCAGCGAGCCGATCCGCCATCATCTTGGTGTCTCCGGGTTTGCGACGCACGCCGTCGTCGACGCACGCTCCGTCGTCCCGGTCGACGACGATGTGCCACCCGACATCGCCGCGCTCCTCGGTTGCGCGGTGCTGACCGGAGGCGGTGCGGTCGTTAACGCCGGCAAGCCAGCCGAGGGTGACACCGTCGCAGTTATCGGGCTCGGCGGCGTCGGCATGGCCGCACTCCTCGTAGCCCATGCCGAAGGGCACCGCGTCGTCGGCATCGACGCCAACGAGCACAAGTTCGCTGCGGCGCTCGCCGCCGGCGCTGCCGAGTGCGTCACCCCGCAGCAGGCGCTTGAGCGGAGCATGCGGTTTCCCGTCGTCGTCGAGTGCGCCGGTCATGCTCGCGCATTCGAGACGGCCTATCAGGTCACCGCGCCAGGCGGTCGCACGGTGACTGTGGGGCTCCCTGCCCCCGATCAGCGGAGCGAGATCTCCCCGCTCACGCTGACCGCGGAGGCGCGCACGGTCATCGGAAGCTATCTCGGCTCTGCCGTGCCGAGCCGGGACATTCCGCGCTACGCACAGCTGTGGCGCGACGGGAAGCTGGGCCTGGAGGCGCTGATCTCAGCAACCATCGAACTCGATGACATCAACGCTGCGATGGACGCGCTCGAAACCGGCGACGCGCTTCGGCAGATCATCCGGTTCTAGCCGGCGGGCAGCAGAAAGCCCGGGGTGAGCATCCGCTCACCCCGGGCCGACCTGCCGGTTACGCGGCGTCGGGCAGGCCGGGCAGCGTGCCGAGCCCGTCGACCGCGGGAATCGCGGCGAGAAGCCGCTGCGTGTATGGATCCTGCGGGGAACGCCACACCTGTTCGACCGGTCCGTGTTCGACGATTTCGCCCTTGTTCATCACGGCAATCTCGTCAGCGATGGTTCGCACGACAGCGAGGTCGTGACTGATGAACAGCATCGAAGCACCGGACTCGAGCGCCAGCCGACGCATGAGGCTCGCAACCTTCGCCTGCAGGCTCGCGTCGAGCGACGCGATGGGCTCATCACCGATGAGCAACTGCGGGCCGGACGCGATCGCCCTGGCGATCGCAATACGCTGCCGCTGCCCGCCAGAGAACTGGTGCGGGAACCGGCTCTGCACGTCACTCGGCAGCTCGACCTCTTCGAGGAGACCCGCGACTGACCACGAATCCTTCTGCGGGTTGATCCGCAGCCCATCTGCAATCTGCGATCCGACCGTACGCCTCGGGTTCAGCGAGGCGTACGGGTTCTGGAACACCATCTGGATGCGCAGCAGCTCCTTCGGGCGGGTGCGCATGCCGAGGGTGCGAATTGGGGATCCGTTGAACCGGATGCTGCCTGAGTGAATTGGTTCGAGCCCGCACACGGCGCGAGCGAGCGTCGATTTGCCGCAGCCGGACTCACCGACGAGGCCAAGGACCTGTTGCGTTTCGAGTTCGAAGCTGACCCCGTTGACCGCGGTGAGCACACCGCGCCCCGGCAGCTTGTACTGGACGGACAGCTCGTCAAGGCGTAACAGCGGCTGGCTGGCCGTCGAAGCGTTCTGCTCAGTCATTGCCCGCCTCCTTCTCATTCTCGGTGCCGTCAGTCGTGCCAGCGCCGGCGCCCTCATGGCTCGGGAGCGCGTCGATAAGCGCCCGCGTGTACTCGTGTTGCGGGTTCCGCAGTACGTCGTAGCGCGTCCCCTCCTCGACGATCTCGCCCTGCCGCAGCACGGCGATCCGGTCTGCGAGGCTCGACATCACCCCGAGGTCGTGCGTGATGAGCATGACCGCGAGGCCGAGCTCATCGCACAGGCCGCGGAGCAGCCGGAGGACGCCAGCCTGGACGGTGACGTCAAGCGCGGTCGTCGGCTCGTCGGCGATGAGGATGCTTGGTTCACAAATGATGGCGACCGCGATCGCAATGCGCTGCAGCTGCCCGCCAGAGAACTGGTGCGGGTACTTCTTCAGCGCGGTCTCTGGCATCGGCACCTTGACCTTCTCGAGTGCCTCGAGCGCGCGCACGCGCGCCTCGGCCTTCGAAATACCAGTGTGTGCACGCAGGTGGTCGGTGAGCTGACGCTCGATCGTGAGCATCGGGTGGAGGCTCGCGGTCGGGTCCTGGAACACCATGCCAATGCGCTGCCCACGGATCTTCCCGAGCTCGCGCTCGGGAAGGGTGAGTAGGTTGCGCCCGCCGAAACGAATCTCGCCACCGGTGCGCGCGTTCGCGGGCAGCAGCCCGAGCATCGCGAGCCCAGTGATGGACTTACCCGAACCAGATTCACCCGCGAGGCCGGTGATCTGGCCGGGGATGAGGTCGAGATTGATCCCGTGCAGGATCTCGCGATCCCCAATCGAGACCGTGAGGTCGCGGATCGCGAGCCCCTCTTCGACAGACACTTCGCGTGCGCCGTCGTGGGTAATCGTTGAGTGGCTCACATTGCCCTCCCCTGGACCGCGTCCTGTGCACGCGGGTCGAGGGAGTCGCGCAGCGAGTCCCCAATGAAGTTAAACGCCATCACCACGGTAAAGATCGCGAGACCGGGGAAGGCCGCGATCCACCATGAGGAGAACTGCTGCACGCCGTCAGATACCATCGCACCCCAGTCGGGGGTCGGCGGGGTGGCGCCGAGCCCGAGGAAGCTCAGGCCCGCGAGGAGCAGGATCGCCGTGCCGACGTCGAGCATCGCCAGCACGAAGACCGGAGACAGTACGTTCGGGAGAATATCGCGACGCAACGAGGTGAACGGGCCGTTGCCGAGCAACCTGCCGGCCACGACGTACTCCTGCGTACGCGCCGAGAGCACGAGTGACCTCGTGACGCGGGCGTATGCCGGCCACGACACGATGAGCATCGCAATCACGGCATTCGTCAGGCTCGGGCCGAGAGCCGCGGTGATCACCATCGCGAGGATGATGGTCGGGAACGCGAACACGAGATCCGCGATGCGCATGATCACTTCATCGACGACCTTGCCGAAGTAGCCAGCGATCGCTCCGAGCGTCCCGCCAACAATCATCGAGGCGATAACGAGCGACAGTGCGAGCGGCATCGAGATCCGCGCGCCGCTAATGACACGGCTCAGCACGTCGCGGCCAACCGCATCGGTGCCGAACAGGTGCGCCGCGCTCGGTGGTTGCAGGCGGTCGAATGCCTGCGCGAGCGGGTCGTGCGGAGCAATCACCGGAGCGAAGATGGCGATGAGGAGCCAGATCAGTGCGATGGAGACGCCCGTGATGGCGAGCGGCGTGCGGAACGCCGGGGAAATCTTCAGCCAGCGGCGACGCTTCGCGCGCTCGACGAGAATATCGGTGCTCATGAGACCCTCACTCTCGGGTCAATGACCCCGTACAGCACGTCGACGAGGAAGTTCAGACCGATATAGACAATGCCAACGATGAGCCCGACGCCCATGATGGCGGGCAGATCAAGCTTGGTTGCTGCCGAGAACGAGTACTCGCCCAGGCCGTGCCACGAGTACACCTTCTCGACGAGCACGGTGCCAGACAGGAGCGACCCGAATGCGAGCCCAAGCACGGTGATGATTGGCACCATCGCGCCGCGAAGCACATATCCGAACACGACGGTGCGGCGTGGCAGCCCCTTCGCGGTGGCGGCCTTCACGTAGTCCATATCCAGTACTTCGAGTACCGCCGAGCGGGCGAAGCGAGTGAGCAGACCGATCGTGTACAGCGCAAGCACCGATGCGGGCAGCACCAGGTGGTACAGGGCATCCCAGAAGGTGCCCCACTGACCGGCGATCACCGAATCGATCGTGTACAGGCCGGTGACGTGCGGCGGCGCGATAGCCGTCGGGTCGAGCCTGCCCGAGCCCGGGAAAATCCCGAGCGCAAAGAAGAAGACGTAGTAGACCACGAGCGCGAGCCAGAACGTCGGCCAGCTTAGGCCGATGAGGCTGACCACGCGGATCACCTGGTCAACGATGGTGCGACGCTTGAGCGCAGCCCAGAGACCGAGACCGATTCCGATGATGGCGGAGAACACGATCGCGGAGAGCGCGAGTTCGATGGTGGCGGGGAACGCGGCGGCCAACTCGTCAGCGACAGGTACACGCGTCTGCGTCGAGACACCGAGGTTGCCCTGGAGCACGTTTCCGAGGTACGTGAAGTACTGCACGATAAGTGGCTGGTCGAGCCCGTTCTCGGCGCGGAACTTCGCGACGATCTCCGGGTTGGCCGCAGCCTGCTCGCCCAGCGCGGCCTGCACGGGATCGGCAGGCACGAGGTTGGTGAGCACGAAGGTGACGACGGTCACCCCAAACATAAGCAAGACCGTCAGGCCGAGCCGGACGGCCACGTACCGCACGAACGGGGGGATCCCCCGCCGTGCGGTACGTTCGGCCGTCCGGATCGCGACGGTGCTGTTGTTGTTACTTGATGAGGGCAAGATCCACGGTCCACACGGGGTTCGTCGTGATCGATTCGATCGACGGCGACGTGACCACGTTCTGCGCGGGCTGCAGCAGCGGCACGAAGGGGCCGCTCGCGTTCAGCTCGTCCTGCCAAGCCTCGTAGGCGGGTGCACGATCCTCACCGGTCGCAGCCTTGGCCGCGTTCGAGAGCTCAGTCACCTTCGGGTTCGCGTCAGCAGCCCAGCCGGAACGGAGTCCAACGAGCTCGCCCGGCGAGAATACGGTGTAGTTCGAGGCGTCCGGGAAGTCGGGGCCCCAGTACCAGAGACCGATGGTCTCGGTGCCGTTGCGGTACGCGTCGAGCTCGGTTGCGACCGGTGCGGGCGCAAGCGCGACCTCGATACCCACCTCGTTGAGCTGAGCCTGCACGGCCTCGGCGACGTTCTGCAGCGAAAGCCCCTGCACGGTGATGTCGTTCGGGAAGTTCAGCGTGACCTTCTCGCCGGCGTAGCCCGACTTCTTGAGCGCTGCCTTCGCGGCGTCGACGTCGCGCTGGTTGCCCTGCTCGGCGTCGATCGCGCCGACGAACAGCGACGGGATCGGACCGCCGGGGCGCACTGATCCCTCGCCCGCGAGGCTGACGATCTTGTCGTAGTCGAGTCCGAGCTTCACTGCGTCGAGGAAGTCAGGGTTGCTCGTGATCGCGCTGACCTCGGGGTTCTGATTGAGGAGCAGGAAGATCATGTACCGCGACGGGTTCGAGACAACCTTCACGTCTGCGCTGGCAAGCTCAGCGACCTGGTCGGGGTTGAGGTCAAGCGCGACCTGCGACTCGCCCTTCTCTACGTTGAGCTTCTGCGTGGGGCCCTCGACGTTGCGGAGCACGACGCGGTCGTAGGCGGGCTTATCGCCCGTGTACTCGGGGTTTGCGGTGAACACGACCTGCGCTGCGGCGTCGAAGGACTCGAGCGTGTACGGGCCCGATCCGGCTGACTCGCTGTTGAGGAACGCCTCAGCTGCGTCGGACTCGTCCGCGCTGCCGCCGTTCGCTTCAACAACTTCCTGGTTGACCACGGACAGCGCCGGGTTCGGGAGGATGAACGGCAGCGCCGGGTTCGGCGTCTCCGAGGTGAGCGTGAGCGTATCGTCGCCGGTCTTCTCGACGGTCACACCGTCAAGCAAGAACGACGGGTTGCCGAGCAGCCCCTGCACACGCGTGAGCGAGAAAACAGCGTCGTCAACGGTGAGGTCCGAGCCGTCAGAGAACTTTGCGCCCGGCTTCATCGTGAGGGTGAGCACCGTGTTGTCGGCGTTCATCTCGTAGCTGGCGAGCCCGTCGATGGGCTTCGTGACGTCTTCGCCCTCGAAGGTGAGCAGGGTCTCGTAGAGCGCCTTCGCGACGATCGAACCGGTCGTCTCATACTGGCGACCGGGATCTGCAGTCTTGAGGTCAAAGGACGCGTCAACAACGATCGACTTGTTGCCGCCCGCGTCGTCGGTGTTCGGTTGTGCGCCCCCGGCGCAACCGGAAAGAACGAGCGCAGCTGCAGCAACCAGACCGGTCGCCGCGAAGACGCGCTTCATCGAGTGCTTCATGTGTGGCCTTCCATAGGGCTATCCCGCATTGGATAACTCTTTACAGAAGTTACGCGATCCGCAATTATTGTGTCAACTCACGAAGTATTTGACGAGATGTATCCTGCAGTTCAGGAAGAATAGGGCAATTGATCCAGATATGCCCGTGAAAAGATTGGCTGGCAAAGACAGAATGCAGCTCGATGACACACACATCCACATGGTTGATTTGCTTCGCCGGAACGGGCGGCTCTCAATCGCCGCAATGGCCGAGCAACTCGGGGTCTCACGCTCCAACGCATACCAACGCTATGACGCGCTCGTCGAGGCTGGGGTCATCACCGGATTCACCGCGACCCTCGACTTCCGCGCAGCCGGCTTTGGGGTCGCGGCGCTCGTCTTCGTCTCGCTCGAGCAGCAACGCTGGCAGGAGTTCCGGGAGCGGCTCCCCAGCGTCCAAGAGCTCGAGTACTTCGCGGTCACCGCGGGCAGACACGACGGCATGCTGCTCGTTCGCGCGGCCGACGTCGCGGCGATTCACGAACTCGTCGCCACCAACCTTGCGCAGTGGGACTGCATTAAGTCGACGGAGACCGTCTTCATCATGGATGAGCAGTGGGATCGGGTGAATCTCCGGGCAGGCTTTGCTGGTCGGGCGCTACGATCGGGCCGAGAATTCACGGACGACGCCGTACTCGGCATCTCGCGCATTACGAGCTTCGTCGAGCCAGGCGAGGAGAACGAGGTGGAACGCTAGTCGCTCGAACGACAGAACGGGTGCCCCGCCAACCGGCGGGGCACCCGTTCTGTTCGCGAAGCGCTAGGCGCGTTCTTCGTCTTCTTCGAGATCTTCCTCGTCGAGGCCGTCTTCGTCTTCCTCGTCGAAATCGTCGTCGAGTTCATCGTCGGCATCATCGTCAAGATCGTCCTCGGCGGCCTCCGCCTCGGATCGCGGCTTCTCGTAGGGGTCGGCCTCGCCAGCGTAGTTCGCGCCGACAGCCAGTTCGCGGGCTGCATCGTCGCGGCGCTTCGCCTCGGCGAGGAGCTCGTTCATGTGGTCAGCGGATGCCGGAAGCTCGTCGTGCAAGAATTCGAGCGTCGGCGTCAACCGTGTGCCCAACTGCTTGCCGACCTCACTCCGGAGCATGCCCGTGGCCGCCTTCAAGGCGGCCGCGGTCTCGCTCTGCGTCGTCGCATCACCGTAGACGGTGTAGAAGACGCTGGCGTTCTGCAGATCGCCGGTCACACGCACCTCGGTAATCGTGACGAAACCGAGCCGCGGGTCACGGAGACCCTTATCAAGCCGGCGGGCGATGATCTGGTGGATCCGCTCCGCGACCTTACCTGCACGTGGATTACTCATAGCTCAAGCCTACCCGCGTCGGCGCCTCCGCCGCTGCACTCTGGATTTCTTAGAACTCGGGAAGCCCTGCGACGACCGGGCCGCCAAAGTGCTGCACGACGCCCTCGTGGAGCTGAATGATCCGCAACGGCCCGTCCGTGTCGAGCAGTACGGCTGAGTTGCGGACGACCTCGGGCACAATCGGAGTGCCGGTGGCGTCGACCGCGTCGATCCGCAGCCACCAGGTTGCCGAAATGACGTCACCGATGCGTCGCGCGGTAAAGAGGCCGGGGACAAGGGCGGTCTCGGTCTGCGCCGGCGCAGCGTCGTCGCCCGTGCCGCGCCCCGCACGCACCGCGTTGAGCTCATCCATACCGGAGATCAGCACGGCACTCGCCGAATCAAACATCGTGAGCTCGGGGTCAAGCAGCTGGTCGATTGCGGAGCGGTCGCCCCCGAGGTATCCGCCGTACATCGTCTCGACGAGCGTACGGACACTGGCAACAAGTTCAGGATCGTTCATGCTTCGAGCATAGGGGTCAAGCCGCCCGGGCTCCGCCTCGCTCACGCGCAGCGTTGCCGGTCGGGCGCGTCGCGCCGGCCGCGCCTACTCACGCGAAAGGCCGGGGAAGCTTGCGCTCCCCCGGCCTTCACAAGACACCTCGCGTTAGCCGCGGGGCTTCTCAACCATTTCGGTGGTCTCGATCTCATCGCCCGGCTGGATGTCGTTGAACTTGCCGAGGCCGATACCAGCCTCGAAGTCCGTCTTCACCTCAGTGACGTCGTCCTTGAAACGACGCAGCGACTCAATGGCGAGCCCATCGGCGATGACGACACCCTCGCGGATGACGCGTGCCTTTGCGTTTCGCGTGATCGTTCCCGACCGCACGATGACACCGGCAATGTTGCCGAACTTCGACGAGCGGAAGACCTCGCGGATCTCCGCAACGCCCGACTGAACTTCCTCGTACTCCGGCTTGAGCATGCCCGTGAGCGATGCCTCAATGTCATCAAGCGCGTTGTAGATGACGTTGTAGAACCGGATGTCGATGCCCTCGCGCGCAGCACGCTCGCGTGCCTTGACGTCGGGGCGCACGTTGAAGCCGATGACGATCGCGTTGTCGATCGTGGCAAGATCCACGTCCGACTCGGTAATCGCGCCGACGCCGCGGTGGAGGATACGGAGCTGGACCGAATCGTCCACCTCGATCTTCATGAGCGACTCTTCAAGTGCCTCAACAGCACCCGACACGTCACCCTTGATGATGAGGTTGAGCGACTCAACCTTGCCATCCTCGAGCGCCTTCGTGAACTCTTCGAGGCTGATGCGCTTGCGGGCCTTCGCCAGCATTGCGTTACGCTCTGCTGCCTCACGCTTCTCAGCGATCTGGCGCGCGGTGCGATCCTCGGAGACAACCAGGAAGTTGTCGCCGGCGCGAGGCACCGAGGACAGACCCTGAACCGAAACCGGACGCGACGGCAGCGCCTCGAGAACAGCGTCGCCGTTCTCGTCGTGCATTGCACGCACGCGACCGTATGCGGTGCCGGCGACAATCGCGTCACCGACGCGGAGCGTACCCGACTGGATGAGCACGGTAGCAACCGAGCCGCGGCCCTTATCGAGCTTCGCCTCAATCGCGACGCCGCGCGCTTCCTTGTCCGGGTTCGCGCGCAGGTCGAGACCAGCGTCTGCGGTGAGAAGCACGGCCTCGAGCAGCTCGGCAATGCCGATGTTGTTCTTCGCCGAGACGTCGACGAACATCACGTCGCCGCCCCACTCTTCAGAGACGAGACCGAACTCGGTGAGCTGCTGACGCACCTTCTCAGGGTTCGCGGCTTCCTTATCGATCTTGTTCACTGCGACCACGATCGGCACATTCGCCGACTGTGCGTGGTTGAGCGCCTCAATCGTCTGCGGCATGATGCCGTCATCCGCCGCGACCACGAGGATCGCGATATCGGTGACCTGCGCACCACGAGCACGCATGGCGGTGAACGCCTCGTGACCCGGGGTATCGATGAAGGTCAGCGCGCGGTCGACGCCGTCGTGCTGGGTGTGAACCTGGTACGCACCGATGTGCTGCGTGATGCCGCCGGCCTCGCCGCCGCCAACGTTCTCCTGGCGGATCGCGTCGAGCAAACGGGTCTTACCGTGGTCAACGTGGCCCATGACGGTGACAACCGGCGGACGCGGCTGGAGTACGTCGTCGCCCTCTTCTTCGAGCTCAGCTTCGATATCAATATCGAATGCCTCGAGGAGCTCGCGGTCCTCGTCCTCCGGCGAGACGATCTGGAT
>NZ_LOHP01000068.1 GCF_001482305.1 Leucobacter sp. G161 | reverse complement strand
CGGGCTGATGCTGAGGTGGATCCGTGGACGGGTGAGGCGAGTGTGCGGGTTGCTACGGAGGATGGTTCCGCGGTTGCCGGAACACACTACGACCCGGTTGTTGAAACGCTCGTCTGGGCCGCTGGCGACAGTAAGCCGAAGACGGTGACAGTAGCGACGACGAAGGTCACGTCGGAGGAAGCTCAACGGTCGTTCCGTGTTCGGCTCTCCGAACCGAGCTCCTCCGCTGCTCTCGGGGAGCGCTCAACGGCGGAGGGCGTGATCACCTACGAGACAGACGAGGGCCCGGTCACCCCTGGCGAGGAAGGTGAGGGCGACGGAGGAACCAAGCCGAAGCCCAACACCGACGGCGGGGACAAGACCACGCCGAAGGGTGAGCCTGGTCTCGCCGAATCCGGCGCCACTACAGGCCTTTGGAGCTCCGCAATAGTAGCCGCCGCCCTTGCCCTGCTGGTGGGAGTGGGGCTCCTGGTGAAACGTGGGCGTCGAACGCTGTAGCTTTCGTCTGTGAAGGAACGGGGTTCGGGGGGAGGCAACTCTCCTCGAGCCCCGTTCTTTTCGTGTGCCCGCGATCGTGAGCGGTTGTCGTAATGATTCTTGTGGCAACGCTTTTCGTTGTCTTCGGCTTAATGAACACCGTTCTTCTCCGGCCGCCGGGGCCTCAGCAGAGGATTTAGAAGCAGAGATGTCTTTGCCCGACTGTCTTGACTTGTACTGTGCAGAAGCGCGCTGAGGTGCGGAACGTGCGCTGCGTAACCTGTGTGAATCCGCAGTGCAGCGACGATGGAGGATGCATGAGAGCCAATTACGATCGACCGGTTTCACCCGCGACATCAGTCGGTCAAGTGGTTGCCCCGGGTGGCAAGGGAGCCCCGAAGAAGCTCGCATCCCGTCACATTACGATGATTACCCTCGGCGGCATCATCGGCGCGAGCCTGTTCGTTGGCTCAGGCAACGTGATCCGAAGTGTCGGCCCCGCTGCGATCCTGTCCTATCTCATCGGCGGCGTGCTCGTCTTTCTCGCAATGCGCATGCTTGGCGAAATGGCCGCAGCGCGCCCGACAACGGGCTCGTTCATGGAGTACGCACGGGTGGGGCTCGGTGACTGGGCCGCATACATCGTCGGCTGGCTCTACTGGTATTTCTGGGTCGGAGTCATCGCGTTCGAGGCCGTCATTAGCGGATCGATTCTCCACAGCTGGATGCCAGGCGTCCCAGAGTGGGTCTTCTCAATCGCGATGATGCTCGTCTTTACCGTGACCAATCTCGTCTCGGTGCGCTCGTTTGGGGAGGTGGAGTTCTGGCTCGCGAGCATCAAGGTCGTCGCGATCGTGGTCTTCCTGGGCGTCGGCGTGCTCTTTGCGCTCGGGTTCTGGCCAGGTGCGTCGTTCTCGCTGCCGAATCTGTGGGAGCACGGCGGCTTCGCTCCGAACGGCGTCTGGCCGATCATTGCCGGTGTTGCGATTGTGATCTTCTCCTACTTCGGTACGGAGATTGCTGTGATGGCAGCAGCCGAGGCAGAGGACCCAGCGAAGGGAGTGCGGCAGGCGACGACCACCGTTATCTGGCGCATCCTGTTGTTCTTCGTCGGCGCGGTCTTCCTCATCGTCGTGATCGTCCCGTGGAACCAACTGCCTGATCCCCAGGTCGAAGGGCCCTTCGTGCACGTCTTCACGTTGTACGGCATCCCTGCGGCCGGAGCGATCATGAGCGCGGTGACGCTGACCGCGGTGTGCTCGGTGTTGAACTCCGGGCTCTACTCAGCGGCGCGCATGTTCGCAGCTCTCGCGGACAAGGGCTACGCGCCAGCAATCGTTGCCAAGCGATCGCGCAACGGCGTGCCGGTCGCGGCAGTGATCGCGTCGACCCTCGGAGGATATGCCGCGGTCATCGTGAACTTCGCTGCTCCCGAATCGGGCATCTTTGACTTCATCATGAACTCGGCCGGTCTCGTCGCGCTCTTCGTGTACGCGTTTATCGCCCTCACGCAGATCCGCATGCGCCAGCGAATGAGCAAGGAGGAGGTCGCGGGCCTCGAACTCAAGATGTGGCTGCACCCCTGGCTTGGGATCCTGGTCATCCTCGCAGTCATCGGCATTGTGGTCATCATGGTCGTGAGCGGTGAGGGCACGCGTACGCAGGTGTGGACGAGCCTTATCTCGGTCGCCGTGCGCGCGATCTTCTGGCCCGCGGTGCGAAAGCGACTTGCGCGCGTGCGTGCGAAGCGCGCGGCAGCGGAGCGGCGAGAATAGCGGCATGGGAAACATCTACACTTACTTTGTCGCGGAGAACGACGAGGCGGCAGCGGCTACTGCTGATGCGGGCCCGGTCGGTATGCCCTCGCTTGACGCAGTCGACGCGACGGTGCAGGCTGGCTCGCTGATGGCGCTGCTGACCGGCCGCCCGTACGAGGAGATTGTCGCGGCAAAGGGGTGGGCACGACTCGTCAGTGATGCAACGCACGAGCTCGCCTGGGTCGTATCGATGCCCGACGCGTTTGTCGATGCGCTTGCTGGCGCAGATAACGCGAAGCTCGCGGACGTCGTCGGGCCGTGGGCGCAGACCGAGGAGTTTTGGGGAGCAGCCGACCCGGCCGGGTTGCTTCCCTTGCTGTCGTCGTGGCGTGCGCTCGCTCAGGTTGCGAAAGACAGCGGGCAGCACCTGTTCTGCTGGATGGCGCTGTAGCGGGCTGAGTAGCGCCTGGCCCGGCTCGGGGCGGCGCGGATTCCGTGGGAAGAGCGTATCGCTTGGCGCTCGGGCGAGCGTATGAGACCATTGGTGTCACCAGTGGTTACATGGCGCGAGTATCGTGGTCATGGCGGGCAAAGGAGCACACCCATGGCGGCACGCGGAGCGAGGCGCACCCCTCGAAACAACGCAACGGCGAGCGGCCTCGGAGCTGCCGCCCTCATCGCGCTCGCATGTGGCACGACGCTCGGCAACGTCGGCGGCAACGTGATGCCATCCCTGCTCGCCGGGTTTGGTGAGCGATTTGCGCTCAGTGACACGAGTGCCGGATTTGTTGCGGCGGCGCAGTTGCTCGCGACGGCCGTCGTCACCCTCGCGCTCAGCGCACGGGCTTCACGCCCCGGGCGTGCACGCCTGGCGCGCTGGGGCCTCGTGGCAGCAACGATCGGGTTTGTGGTCGCCTGGCTCAGCCCGACCGTCGCGGTGCTCGTCGGGGCGAACGTCGTCGCAGGTGCCGGGCTCGGAGCGGTCTTTGCCGCGGGCACCGCGGCGCTGTCCTCGACACCCGACGTTGACCGTGCCACGTTTCGCACAGTCCTCGCAGCGACGCTCGCCACCGCGGGACTCATCATGCTGGTGTCGCTCGCTAACGGCATCGGTGGCGGCACCGCTGGATTTGCGGTGCTCGCGGCGTGCTGCGCAGCAGGGCTCTGGGGCGTTGCGGGGATGCCGGAGCGAGCCGCAGCGCAGACGGCAACCGTTGGGCCGCGGCCCCCAGCGCTCTTCTTGCTCGCCGTGCTCGCCTTCGGTGTCATCGAACAGGGCACCTGGTCGTATGCCGCGGTCTTCGGGATGCGCCATGCGGGACTCAGCGAGGGCACCGCATCGCTCGCACTGAGCGTCGCCGCCCTGGCGGCGCTGGCCGGGGTGCCGCTCGGCACCTTTACCGCGCAGCGCTTCGGGAGGGTTGCCGGCATCTTGGCGATCGGCGGCCTCGGTTTCGTTGCGAAGGCGCTCGTGATCATTGCGCCGACCGGCGCAGTGTTTGCTGTCGCCGCGAGCGTGTGGCAGATCTGCTATCTCGGGCTGCTCGTGCAGATTCTCGCACTCGCCGCTGGAACTGACCGCAGCGGCCGCTTGGTCGCGGCGACCGCGGGCGCTGTCGCCCTCGGCACGGGGATCGGGCCGGCCGTGATTGGGACGACGCTCGACCTCCTGGGCCCGGCAGGTGTGGTCGCGGCCGTCACCCTGCTCGGGATCGCAGCGCTCGTTCCGCAGGCCCGGCTTGCGGCGCGGATCCCGAGACCGGGACACGTCCCGGATGATGCTCGGGCACCTGGGGCGCCGGCTGTCGAAGGGGTCGCAGACGGCGCCGTTAGGGCCGTTCGGGAGTAGCCTGCCCCCGTGACCGTCTGAAGCGAATCCCGTCGAGGACGAGGCCGAGGGCCGAATCGAAGATCTCGTCGGCTGAGATGCTCGCGAGCTCCGGCGCAGCCGCGGCAAGGTGCGGAAAATCGGTTGCTGGTGCCAATAGATAGTCACGCTGGATCGCGAGCCTGTCGCCCTCGCGAGACTCCGCATCGAGAGTGAGCACCGAAGCCTCATACGCGCTGAGTGCGAGCGTCAAGTCGGTCACCGTGAGGTACAAGACGGCGGCCTCGCGGCCTGAGAAGCCTGCTCGTTCAAACGTCGCCAGCACGAGCTCGGCGCCGCGGAACTCCGCGGTGCTGCGCGATACGCGCGCGGCAACGAGCGAGGCGATCCCCGGATGGACGAGGTAGGCGCCGCGAACGCGGTGTGCGAGCTGTATGAAAGCCGCATCCCATTCGCCGGTCGGCTCAAAACCGTCGAGTGCCTCCTCGAGTACGCGCGCTGCGAGGGCGAGCACGATCTGATCCTTGCCATCAAAGTGGCGCAGCACGGCGGTGTGGTTCACGCCGAGTTCAGTGCCGAGCCTGCGCAGGGTCAGTGCGCCCGGGCCGTCGCGCTCGACGACGGCCGCCGCAGCGTCGAGGATGAGCGGTGCTGACAGTTGCACCCTGCGAGGGCGGTCCGGGCTGGCGGCTGCGCGGGGTGAGGGCATGTTCCGAGCCTACCGGGCGGAGAACCTGGTCACTCGCGTTCGGCGACAGCGCGCACAATCGCGTTGAGCGCGACATAGGTCTCGCGGTCGCGCGCGTCGTCGTCCGGGGTGTTCCACGCGCTGGTCTTCACGATGACCGTTTCGCTGTCCGGGTCGACCCACAGGAACTGGCCGTGCACACCGAGCCCGGTGAACCCGCGTTGCTCGCCGCCGAGCGTCCACCACTGGTTCGAATAGCCGTAGTGCGACGCCCCGCCTCCGTCGGTGAGCGAACCGACCTGCAGGTAGGAATGCTCAGAGCCGCGGCTCCGTTGCACCCACGCCTCTGGGACGAGCTGCGTGTCGCCGACGCGGCCGCCAGCAGCCATGATGATGCCCACACGCGCAAGGTCGCGGATCGTCGCATTCAGCGACCCTCCGCCAAGCGCCGTGCGTGGCTTACCGCGCGTGAGGAAGTAGAACGCGTCGGATTCCGCCCCCATCGGGTGCCAGAGCTGCTCGGTCGCGTACTCAGCGAGGCTGCGACCAGTCGCGGCCTCGAGGAGCCAACCGATGACGTGCGTGTCGATGGTGGAGTAGTTGAAGGCCGTCCCCGGCTCGCGCAGCTTCGGTGTGGAACGGATGACGTCGAGCACTGATCCACCCGTGCTGACCGCGGTCTCGAAGCGGCGGATCGGCGCGTCGGGCACCGTCCAGTCCTCGACCGCACCGACACCGCTCGCCATGTTCAGTAGGTTGACGAGCGTCACCCCGTCGTATCCCGAACCCACGAGTTGGGGGAGGTAGTCCGTCACTTGAGCCTCGAGCCCGCTGATCTCGCCGCGTTCGAGGGCGATGCCGATGAGCATTGAGGTGACCGACTTCGTGAGGGAGAAGAGCTGGAAGCGGGTTGTCGGCGAGGCGAAGCGGCCAGGATAGCTCTCGTGAATCACCTCGCCGCGGTGGGCAACGAGAAATGCCGTCGTGTTGGTGCGCTCGTGGAGTTCAGCGAGCGAGCGTGTCCGCCCGTCAAACTCGTAGCGGATTCCGGCGGCGCCGAGCGGTGTGCGAGCGGACGGGAGGGGCCGCGATAGCGCCGGCCGAGTGACAGTCTCGGTGGGGAGGACCCGATCCATGTGCGTGAACGTCCACTCATTGAGCGGGCGGCTGAACATGAGGTCTCCCTGATTGCGCCAGAGCCACGTGCCGCCGGCGACCGCTGCGCCCGTCGCTGCCGCGATCCCCAGTGCTGTTCCGATACGCATGTGTGCTCCCTCGCTCGCGGTGGGCTGTGGCCCGCTCTGCACTCATTCCTAACACAGATCCACCCCAATGTCACCAGTGGTGACATTGGGGTGGGGAGTACGATGCTCTAGTGACCCGCATCCTATTCTTCGAGCCCCGCATCGCCGGCAACACCGGTAACACGATCCGCCTCGCGGCCGGGACAGGCGCCGAGCTGCACATCGTGAATCCGCTCTTCGACTTCGAGGACTCGAAGCTGCGTCGTGCCGGACTCGATTACCACGACATGGCAGTCGTACACCTGCACGATTCGTTTGATGCGGCGATGGCCGTGCTGCGGCCGGCGCGCATCTTCGCCTTCACTGCCCACGCGACGCGCCCCTACACCGATGTGCGTTACGAAACCAGCGACGTGCTGCTGTTCGGACCAGAGCCCACGGGGCTACCCCCCGAGACCCTCGAGCATCCGGCCATCACGGACAGCCTGCGCATTCCGATGCTCCCCGGCCCTCGGTCGATGAACCTTGCCAACTGTGCTGCGATTGCCAGCTATGAGGCGTGGCGACAGCAGGGCTTCGCCGGGGCGCAGTAGACCGGCCGCTCAGCCTGTCCACTGCGCCCGTGATCGCTACTCGATGACGACCGGAATGACGGCAATCGGCTGCGCGTACGTATCGATCCGAGCAAGAACCTGGATCTGCCACTCACCCCGAACCGGTAACGAGAGCGTTGCTTCGTAGTCGCCCGTGCCCTCCAGTAACCGCGGTGAGGCAACGAGCGGCCCAAGTGCTTGCTCCGTGAGACGAGCCTCGACACGCACGTCGGCCACCGACACAGGCTTCCCGTCGTATTCGAGGTGAACTGTGACCGTGTTGGATCCCGGGAGGGCGGGCTCCAGCATGCCGGTTACAGTGAGGCCCTGCGACTCCGCCACCAGCTCTACGCCCTGTGGCGAGACCGGCTGAGCGGTCGTCCCCGCAGTGGGCATGTTCGGGCTGTGATTCGTGAGGAATCCAGTCACCGCAACGGCCGCAACGAGCACCCACGCCTCCCATACGAGGGTGCGGCGCAACCGACGCCACTGCTGCTCCTGCGATGGGAGTCGAACGATGCGTGGCAGGAACGCCAAACGGTTGCACGCAGCGAGTACAACCACGAGTGCGACGAGCCCCAGTTTGATCAGCAACAGTTGGCCGTATGCGGATGCGAACAGTGTCTCCCACGAGCCGACAACGAGGTAGCCCATGGCGACGCCGCTCACAGCTAGGAGGCCCACGCTGTAGAGCGCGAATCGCGAGAACCTCGTCACCACCGCTGCAGCCTCCACTGCGGGCACGCTCCCGGGTTCATCCGGACCCGCAGGTTGTGCGATCGCGAGGAACCGCAGCAGCCCGACCACGCCGCCAACCCAGAACGCGCCAGCGAGCAGATGCCCAGCGTCTGCGAACTGCATCAGCCACGTCGGTTGCACGGTTTGCGTGTGGCCGACCAGGACTGGCGATAGAAGGGCGATGGCCGCGCTACCGACGGCCAGAAGCCGGTTCAACTGGCTGCCGGCCCGCTGAGCAACAGCGAGCGCCACCAACCCGGCGAGCGTCACCGTGCCGGCTACGGCAAGAACCGGCCACGAGAGGCTCGGAAGCCACGCGCTCATCGGCAACAGTACGAGGTCGCCGCTGTCCGGGAGCAGCTGCACGAGCTCCTCGCCCGCGACCCGAGCTGCTGTAGCCGGCAGCAGCAGGAACGACGCGGAGATCGCGGCCACCAGGGCATATCCTGACATGCGACGATGGCGGTCACTGGGGGCGTCTGTTCTTCGTAACACGATGACGTCGAAGAACAGCCAGCCTGCGAAGACCAGTAACCCGAGGTACTGCGTGAAAGTGAGTAGCGACACGAGTGTCTCGGTGATGACCGGGTCGCCCTGCGCCAGCGGGGTGGCAGCGGGGCCGGAGGCCTGGCGCGACCCGAGCTGAAAAGTGATCGCACCGCCGACCGGGTGCCCATCTGCAGAGACCACCCGGTAGCTGAGAGCGTAAGACCCGTCGATGAGTCCCACAGGGAGCTCGACAACAACGGCCGTGTCCACGACGCGCGCATCGAGCTCCCGCGGGGTGCCGTCACCAGGGAACAAACGGGTCGCACCTTCAACGAGCTGCACTGGCTCGTTGAAGACCAGCTCGACTTCCGACGGTGCTGTGCTGAGCACAGCGCCGTCCTCCGGAGAAGAACTCAGAAGGTCCGCGTGAGCAAGCGCGGGGGAAGCCCCGCCAAGGGCCACAAACGTGCCAGTCACCGCTGCGAGGAGCCCGAGGAGGGCACCGCGGATGACCCGCGGCGCCCGTTCCCAAATGACGGCAACACTCACGCCGACTTACCGCCGCGGATGAGTGCGATGACGGCAGCGATCAGCCCGAGGCCGCCAAGCGCGAGCGAGGTGATCACGAGCGGCAGCTGGGTCGTGTCCGCCGCCGAGACCCCGTCCGATGCGCTGTTTTGCCCGTGGTCACCGTGGCCGTGATCGCTTGCAGCGACCACCGCAATCGCCGGAGCAGGCAGATCGAGTTCGTGCGGATCCTGTCCCGCAGCGGGCAGCTGGACCCAGGCGGACTCACCCGCTTCACATGTCTGCACGGTCGGGAAGAACAGCGTCTCACCAGCGGCGTCCTCTGGGAGTTGGAGCTGGAGCTCGAAAACGTCGCGCTGGTCGGCCGGCAGCGGCGTGGTCGCCGTGTATATGACCTCTGAGACACGCTCAGTGACCTCGTTGCCGTGGCCGTCAGTGAACGGGGCCTCGAGTTGCTCCATTCCCTTCTCCACGGTGTAGAACGCGTTGCGGGTTGGGGTGACTGCCGTGATTTCGGCGGGGATCTGGATTGCGACTCGCGTCGTCGGTGAGACGTCGCAGCCGTGGGGCACGCTGACGGAGAGCACGGTGTATGCCCCTGCCTCGGCGGTATCAGCGCTGATCGTGACGTGTGCGTTCGCCGCGGCTGCGCCAGCGAGGCTGAGCGTTGCGGCGCCAAGCAACGCCGCGCAACCGACGGCGACTCGCCGCCCCGTGCCGGTTGCGTGCGAACGCGTGTTGGTGTTGGTGTTTGTATTCATTGCGTCAGTTCTTTCGTCTTCGGTAGTAGCGGAGATGCAGGGTCGCTCGACACCGCAACGCGGCAGCACAGAGCACCGGAGCGATGCTCGCGGTTGGCCCGTGTGCACCGAATGCAACAGGGCATGCTTGCGCGTTCCTTTTGCCGGTACGTCCGGCAAGGAGAGCGCTATCGAGCGATGTGAAGACGCGCGGGCGGACCGCGCCTGCGCAACGTGGAAACCTGAAGCTGAGCAAGAACAGTCCAGCCGGCAGCGTCGCTCGACTGTGGTCGCCGCGTGGCGGGTAAAGCGGTGAGTCGCAGCACGGCGCAACGTGCGCCCCCGACCCAGATGACGAAGCTCTCGGCAACGTCGCGGATCTTGCCGATGGCTTCCTCGCCGCGGTACAGGAAGAGGATCGTGACAACAGCGCCGAGCACGTGTGAGATCCACATCGTCATATCACCGTGCACGAGGGTCGCCGTGCTGTCGAGTGCTGCGGGGAGTTCGAACGGAACGGCGCCATGGGTGTGCCCGGCGGTCATCGTCGGGCCAGTCGTGCCGCTGGGCAGTGGCGTACCAAGCACAAAGAGTGTGTGAAACAGGGCCTGGCTCGCGATCACCGAGACTGACAGCCGCAGCAGCGAGAGTGTGCGCCCTGCGAGCAAGATGCATACTGTGAGCGAGAGCACGAGCGGTGTGGCGATGCCGAGCAAGGCTGGCATGTCGCCGCCAGCGATGACGTGTGAGAACAGCGATGCGAAGGTCGCAATCATTGCCGCAGTCGTCCCTCGCACAAGGTGCGGGAGGCGCGACTGTGAGGACATGGGAGTTATTATCTCACCCACCCGAATGTGCTCTGCTGCGCAATTTGCTGCAGCAGAGCACATCGCTTTCCGAGCCCAGGCTCCCTGCCGTGTCCGAGCAGGAAGCCTGGCAGGCTAGGAAGCCTTGTCGGTCGATGCCTCGTCAACCACCGTCGAGCTGATGCGGATCGAACTCAGCACGGTCCCGGGTTCGATCCCGGCGAGCCACGTCGACATCGTCAAGAATGTAGCTGCGCAGCTCGGCGGCATTCGTGGGCGCCGCGCGCCGGAGCGGGTCGGTGCTGCTCCACGGTGGGACGCCGCCAGGCCAGATTTCAACGTCTGCTCCCGGGGCGCTGTTCGGGTCCGCGAGTGCCTCGTGCACCACATCGGCCGCGTCGCTGACGCCGTGGGGGTCGAGTACCTCGACGAGCGAACGCCCGCTGCGGGATACTGTCCAGTCGGCGGATCGGTCGCTGGGTATCTCCGTGATAAATGTTTCGGAGTCGCGGTATGTGATGGTCTCGCCCGGGGTGTCGACAGGGCCGCCAGGGATGCTCATCTCCGCGAGGGTTTCGTGTACCTCCTCGACGCGCAGGGCTCGGCTGTCGGCGAGCGCAGCGTCGACAGTGCGCAGTCGCTCTGCGGCCTCGGAGAGAATGACAGCAGCCTGGGCATCGGGTGAGCCGAATCCCGGACCGATGATCGCGATGCCGGCGCCGAGGGCCGCGGCCGCGGCTGCGGAGGCGAGCACGAACCTGGGCGAGCGCAGACGACGCCGGGGGCCCGCAGCTCGGGGAGGTGCGGTGGCGGTGCCGCGCGACGTCTGACGCGCAGCGATTGCGCGCTCGAGGGAAGCTTGTCCGCGGGCGAGCACCTCGTCAGTGGGTGTCGCGTCGCTACGGCGTATCTTGCGTAATACTTCGAGTTCGTCCATGATCTCTTTCCAATGGATGCGGGGCGGCGGTCTTCGTGACGCCGGCTTCGAGGTGGGTGCGTAGGGTTTTGCGAGCGCGGTGCAGTCGAGACCGCACGGTGCCCTAAGGGATGCCGAGTGCGTCGGCGATGCCTGCGGAGTCGAGCTCCGTCCAGGCGGTGAGTGCGAGAACGTCGCGATCCCTGCGGGGGAGCGCTGCGACGGCGCCCGCGATGCGCTTCGCGGCGGCCTCCGCGTCGAGGCGCGCGTCGATGTCTTGTGAGGTGCCAACTGGCCGGTCGCCAGCGGCGGCGTCAATTCTGTCGGTTGAGCCGGCTCGCGCCAGCATCTGCCAGGTCAACGCTTCGCTGCGCCGGTGCTTGCTGACGAGCCGGGTCGCGATCCCGAGCAGCCATGGCAGCGCGTTGGGCCGTGCGGTGTCGTAGCGGTCGAGTCGCTCGAGCGCGACGAGAAACGTGTCGCTGGTGAGATCCTCGGCGAGTTCCGCACCCAACCGGGCGGCGATGTACGCGAACACCGCGCGCGCTCGCCGCTGGTAGAGGATGGAAAAGTCTTTGGGCCGCGCCCGAGACCGAACAATGATGTCCGCGTCGCTCGGAGCGTGTGTGCTCATATCTAGTATTGCCCTGACGGTACCTGTCCGTTCACGCACCGCTCTCTTGCGAGTCTACGAGTACCGGAAACTGTGTCCACAGCGTGGAACGGGGACTGCGCGCTACGCTCGGAACAGCTATGACACATCACACATTCCCGCTCCGCACCGAGCGACTGTCCCTCCGCCCGCACGAAGCCGCAGACGCAGTCGCCCTGCAGCGCATCTACGCCATCCCAACAGTGGCGCGCTTTCTCCTCGACGACCCGTGGACTACGGCGACGGCAGCGGAGAACATCGCAGAGCGGATGCCCAAGAGCGACATTGACGGGCCGACCGGCGCGCTAATGCTGGTGATCGAGCGTGACGGTGTCGCGATCGGTGATGTGCAACTCTGGCTCACGGATGCAGAGCGACGGGTCGCTGAGATCGGCTGGGTACTCGACCCGGCGTGCGGCGGACAGGGGCTCGCAACGGAAGCCGTGCGTGCGGTGCTCGAACTGGCGTTCGCCCATTACTCCCTCCACCGCGTCACCGCGCAGATGGACGCACGGAACCTCGCGTCGGCGAAGCTCGCCGGCGCGGTTGGCATGCGTCGAGAAGCGCATTTTCGTGAGGACTGGTGGAGCAAGGGTGAATGGACTGACACGCTGGTGTTCGGTGTGCTCGCGAGCGATCAGAGCTAGTCAGTAGCTCGCGGATCCGCATGTGGCGGGTGATGTTTGGTGTACTCGTTTTGCAAGTTCGGCATGCCGAACTCTATAGTTATGTACAACGAAGGGGCTCGCTGTGTGTATCGCGACGTTCCGCCCCTCCCCATCGAGCAGACGGAGTACATCGAGTTGCCCACAGCGAACCAGCCGCGCAGGTTTTCCCCTTTCCTCCTTCCGCTAGCTGCGGCCTCGGCGGCCGTTCTGGCGCTCTCCGCCTGCACGAGCCCAGCGGCGGGCGGCGGGGTCGACCCGGTCGATGATCGCCCCGTCGTGCTCACCACGTTCACGGTGCTCTCGGATATCGCTGAGAACGTCGCGGGCGAGCACCTCCGCGTTGAGTCGATCACCAAGGTTGGGGCGGAGATCCACGGCTACGAGCCGACCCCGGGCGACATTCGCAAGGCGAGCGAGGCCGATCTCATCCTCGACAACGGGATGGGGCTCGAAGCCTGGTTTGAGCAGTTCGTCACCGACCTCGACGTGCCGCACGCGGTCGTGAGCGAGGGCATCGACGCGATCGATATTCGCGAGGACGCCTACAGCGGCATGCCGAATCCCCACGCCTGGATGAGCCCGCTGAACGTGCAGGTCTACGTCGACAACATGGTCGCGGCGTTCGCGCAGATCGACCCGGCGCACGCCGCCGACTACGAGGCGAACGGGGCCGCGTACAAGGCGGAGCTGCAGGGGGTGCAAGACGAACTCGTCTCCGCGCTCGCGGTGCTCCCGACGAACGAGCGCGCGCTCGTGAGCTGCGAGGGGGCCTTCTCCTACCTTGCGCGCGACGCCGGCCTCACCGAGAAATACATCTGGGCGGTGAACGCCGAGCAGCAGGCGACACCGAAACAGATCGCCTCGGTCATCGAGTTCGTTCGCGAAAACGACGTGCCGGCAGTGTTCTGCGAGTCGACGGTGTCCGCAGCCCCCATGGAGCAGGTCGTCGAGGCGACCGACGCGCAGCTTGGAGACGTGCTCTTTGTTGACTCGCTCTCCGAGGCCGACGGGCCGGTGCCGACCTACCTTGATCTCATCCGCCACGATGCCGCTGCGATCGTCGCGGGGCTCTCGGGGGAGCGGTTGTGAGCGCCCCCGCGATCCAGGTCGAGAATGTCACCGTGCACTACGGCGAGGTGCTCGCGCTCGACGGGGCCTCGCTCACGCTCGAGCGAGGCCGCGTGTGCGGGCTCGTCGGCATGAACGGCTCGGGCAAGTCGACGCTGTTCAAGACGATCATGGGCATGGTTCGGCCTGACACGGGCACCGTGCGCATCGACGGAGTGTCGCCCGCGCGCGTGCGCAAGACGGGGGCCGTCGGTTACGTGCCGCAGAGCGAGGATGTCGACTGGGCGTTTCCGCTGTCGGTCCGCGACGTCGTCATGATGGGCAGATATGGGAAGATGGGGCTCACGCGCCGCCCGAAGCCGGCGGATCGTGCCGCAGTGGACCACGCCCTCGAACGGGTCGAGCTCACCGACTTCGCCGAGCGGCAGATTGGGCAGCTCTCGGGCGGGCAGAAGAAGCGCACCTTCGTCGCGCGAGGTATCGCGCAGGGTGCCACCACGCTGCTGCTCGACGAGCCCTTCGCCGGTGTCGACAAGCGTTCGGAGGCGACCATTACGCGACTGCTGCGCGAGCTCGCAGCGGAGGGTGCGACGATCCTCGTCTCGACCCACGACCTGCACGCGCTCCCGAGCCTCGCCGACGAGGCGATCCTGCTCATGCGCCGCGTGCTCATGCACGGGCCACCCCAAGACGTGCTGCAACCCGAGAATCTTGCGCGAGCGTTTGGGCTCGACGTGCTCGAACGGGGTGAGGCGGCGTGAACATCATCGACCTCGTCCTCGAGCCCCTGAGCTACGACTTCATGGTGCGCGCGCTCGCGACGACGCTCATCGCCTCGGTCGTGTGCGCGGTGCTCTCGTGCTGGCTCGTGCTCATCGGCTGGTCGCTCATGGGCGACGCTGTCTCGCACGCGGTCCTCCCGGGCGTCGTGCTCGCCTACGTCGTCGGCGCGCCCTTCGCGCTCGGGGCGGTCATCTTCGGCTTCCTCGCGGTCGCGCCCATTGGCGCGGTGCGCGACACGAGCCGGGTGAAGGAGGACGCGGCGATCGGGATCGTGTTCACGACGCTGTTCGCCCTCGGCCTCGTGCTCATCTCGGTGACGCCCTCGCAAACCGACCTCAACCACATCAACTTCGGCAACCTCCTCGGGGTGTCGAAGGGGGACCTGCTGCAGATCGCGATCCTCGGCGCGGTCACGCTCGTCGTGCTCCTCGCGAAGCGGCGCGACTTCACGCTGTTCGCCTTTGACCCGACGCACGCACACGCCATCGGCTTGAACCCGCGCATGCTCGGGGCGCTCCTGCTTGGGCTGCTCGCGCTCACGTCGGTCGTCGCGCTGCAGGCGGTCGGCGTGGTGCTCGTTGTCGCGATGCTCATCATTCCAGGGGCAACCGCCTACCTGCTCACCGACCGCTTCTCGCGCATGCTCGTCATCGCGCCCGCGATCTCGGCCGTGTGCGCGGTTGCCGGGCTGTACCTGAGCTACTACCTCGACACTGCTTCGGGTGGCATGGTCGTGCTCGCGCAGGGTGCAGCGTTCGCGCTTACCTACCTGTTCAGCCCGCGCCACGGCTTGATCGGCAAGCGGCTCAGTGCGCGGCGGCGGAAGCGGGCGCTGGCCCCTGCTGAGGAGCCTGCCCTCGTGCGGTAGTCGTGCCGCCGTGGGACGCGGCAGCGATCCGACCATCTCCACTTCCCCGAGTTTTTCATTCCGAGCCTTATTCGGGCTGCAGAAGGCTCGGAATAAATTAAACGGGGAAGTGGGGAGGGGTGCAGCGGAGCGCACACCAGACTCGCAGACATTACTATGCCCGATAGTTTACTATCGGGCATAGTAATCAGTCTGAGGAGAAGAATGTCGCAAACAGCCGCCCAACGGTTCCGCTCGTGGCTTGTGCCGATCGGGATCATCGTCATCGCAGGCCTGCTCATCACGATCGTGGTGTTGCAGGTGAGGGGAGGCGCGGGGGCGCAGGGAAGCGCCGCCGCCCAGCAGCCGCAGCAGCCCGACCTCACCTTCGTCGAGACCCGCGACGACGCAGACGTGCAGACGGCTGGCCCCGTCGACGCCCCCGTCGCGCTCGTCATCTACTCCGACTACCAGTGCCCGTTCTGTGCGAAGTGGTCCAACGACACCCTCCCGACGATGATGGAGTACGCCGACAGGGGTGACCTGCGCATCGAGTGGCGCGACGTGAACCAGTACGGCGCGGACTCCGAGCGCGGCGCGCTCGCGGCACACGCCGCCGGCAAGCAGGGCAAGTTCTGGGAGTTCCACAACGCCCTCTTCCCCGACGGCGAGCACCTCACTCCCGAGCAGCTTGCCGAGGGGTCGCTCATCGAGCTCGCTGCCACACTCGGCCTCGACGCCGAGCAGTTCGCCGCCGACCTCACCTCACCCGAGACGCTCGAACTCGTACAGCAGTATGCGCGCGGTGGCCAAGAGCTCGGGGTTTCGGGGACCCCGACCTTCGTGCTCGGCGGCGAGCCGATCGTGGGGGCGCAGCCCGAAAGCGTCTTCATTGAGACCTTCGAGCGGGCGCTCGCTGAGGCGCGCTAAGCATGGAGATCGGGTTCGTCACCGCTTTCCTGGGCGGGATGCTCGCGCTCCTGAGCCCGTGCAGCGCCCTGCTGCTACCCGCGTTCTTCGCGTCCACGGTCGGCGCGAAGCTCAAGCTGCTCGTGCACGGCGGGGTGTTCTACCTCGGCCTCGTGCTCACGCTCGTACCGTTCGGGCTCGGGATCGGGGCGCTCGGCACCCTGTTCATGGAGCAGCGCGGCCTGGTGATCGCGGTCACTTCGCTCGTGCTCGTCGTGCTCGGGGTGCTGCAGGTGCTCGGGTTCGGCTTCGACGTCTCGCGGATGCTGCCGGGCACCGCGACGCTGCAGCAGAAGGCGTCGTCGCGCAAGGGGCTCGTGCGCACCCTGCTGCTCGGCGCAGTGAGCGGGGTTGCCGGGTTCTGTGCGGGCCCGATCCTCGGCGCGGTGCTTACGCTTGCGATGGGCCAGGGCTCGAGCCTCATGGCGGGAGCCCTGCTCGCGGTGTACGGCGCGGGCATGGTGGTGCCGCTCATGATCATCGCGGCGCTGTGGGAAAAGCTTGGCACGCGCGGGCAGCGCCTCCTCCGCGGCCGCGCCATTACCGTGTTCGGCCGGCAGCTGCACACAACCTCGCTCATTACTGGCCTGCTCATCATCGGCGTCGGCCTGCTGTTCTGGTTCACGAACGGCCTCGTCTCGATGCCGTCGCTCGTGCCGACGTCGGTGCAGGCGTGGGTGCAAGAGCAGGGCGCGGTGTTCTCGAGCCCGGTCTTCGACGTGCTCGGCATCGTGGTACTCGCGGCCGTCGCGCTGTGGATCTGGATCGCGAGCCGCCGAAAGTTCGCCAAGCGCCTGGCGGAGCAGCCGGTCGTGGGTGTCGGCGAAAAGTAGCCGCGCCGACAAGCACGAGGGGGATCCGGGCTCAGCCCGGATCCCCCTTGCCGCGTGTAGCCGCGTTGCGGTGGTGTCTTAGACCTGCGCTCCGTCGGTTCTGACCGTGCCAGCCTCGTTTGCGCCGTTCTCGCTGGCAGCCGCCTCTTCCTTGGCGAGCTGCGTGCGCACCTCGTCCATGTCGAGTCCGCGCACCGCGTCGACGAGCTGCTCGAGCGTCGGGGCGGGTAGCGCGCCGGCCTGCGAGAATACGTTGATGCCGTCGCGGAAGGCCATGACTGTCGGGATCGAGGTGATGCCGAACATGCCCGCGAGCTCCTGCTCGGCCTCGGTGTCGATCTTGCCGAACACGATGTCCTCGTGCGTCTCTGCGGCCTTCTCGAAGACGGGAGCGAACGAGCGACACGGACCGCACCAGGCGGCCCAGAAGTCGAGCACCACGATGCCGCCCGACGTGATTGTCTCCTCGAGGTTGTCCTTCGTGATCTCTACTGTGCTCATAGTGTGTGCGCGGCTGAGTCTCACCCGCGGCATCCTCTCTTCCTTCTCCATCGTACGGCTGGTAGTTGCGGGTGTCTGCTATTCGGTGGTGCTGGGGGCGCCGGTTTCGCTGAGAGCGGCTTCGAGCTGGTCGATGAACACATCCGAGGGCTTCAGCCCCGAGACGAACACGCCATTGAAGTGGAACGAGGGCGTGGTCACCACCCCGGCACGCTGGGCCGCAGCCTCGCCATCGGCTGCCGCTCGCTCCGCCTCGGGAGACGTCATGTCGGCAAGGAATCGGGCGGTGTTGAGGTTGAGTTCGGCCGCGCGAGCAACGAGAGCTTCCTCCGTGAGGTCTGCCGCGGTCGCCCCGCGGCCGTTCTGCGCGAGCGAGGTGTGGAACGGAAGCAGTGCGTCCTGGAGGGCGGCAGCGTATACCGCCTGGGTGCCGAGCCTCGAGGCGCCGCCAGACAGGTTGGCGTTTCGCCAGACGATACGAAGGTCTCCCGCGTCGACGTAGGGGAGCAGCTCGGGCAGGGTGTCGCGGTCCCAGTGCGCGCAGAACGGGCACTGATAGTCGGAGTACACGACCAGCTCGATCGGGGCGCCCTCCTCGCCAACCGTCAGCCGGTCGACGCCGGTTAGGCGCTCTGCCTGCCACGCCTCAGCGCTTGCGGGGCCGGGGACAGCATTCACTTCCCAGCCGCGTTGCAGCACGAAGGAGCCCCCGACGATGAGGGCGATAGTCGCAAAGATCGCGAGCGGCGCCGCGACGCGTACGCGAGGTGATCGCGGGGAGGAGGGCACTCTCAGGTCCTTTCACTGGGTGTCGGGGACTCACAGGGTTTGATTACTATCGTAAATAGTAGACTATGCGGCATAGTTGAGTCTGGAGGGAGGGGGCCGCGATGATTCGGCCATGGAGCCTCGCGGCAGCGCGGCAGCGACTGGTATTCGCGGGGCGAGCGCTGCGTGGCTGGACCCCGCGACAGTTTCTCATTGCCGCGCTCGTCGCCGCCGGGTTCGCGCTACTCGTCGGCGTCGTCACGGTGCTCATTCCGAACCCGTGGTTCGCGCGAGACATCGATACCGTCTGGTGGAACTACCCGGTGTGGGTGCTCACCGCGATCGGTGTCGGCCTGCTCACCGCGACCTATGTGAAGACCGGCTCGGCTCCGGTCGCAGACCCCGGGGAGGAACCCGGCGAGCGGCGGACCACCCGCATGGGGATCGCCGGCGGCATGCTCACCTGGTTCGCAGTCGGCTGCCCGGTCTGCAATAAGATCGCGCTTATCGCGCTCGGCTACTCTGGGGCGATCACGTGGTTTGCCCCGCTGCAACCGGTACTTGCGGTTGCGGCACTGATCCTCACCGGGCTCGCACTCGTGTGGCGCTTGAGCGGCCAGGTTGCCTGCCCGGTGCCAGCGAAGCGATCGGCTGCGACGGCGGTAGAGATGGAGACAAGTCGATGACCCGAGACCCGAAGCACACGCACGGCGGCACGCCAGCGGGAGAGCCTGCCCGCCTCGGCGCGCTCGAAACCCAGGTCATGGATTTGCTCTGGGAGGGCGGCGGCTTCACCGTGCGCGATCTCATCGACCGGCTCCCGTCCAACCCTGCTTACACGACCATCGCGACCGTGCTCGGAAACCTCCGCAAGAAGTCACTGGTGTGCACCCGAAAGGATGGCCACACCACCCTCTATGGTGCGTGCGTGAGTCGGGAAGCACACGCGGCGAACATTATGGAGCACGCGCTCGAAGCGTCGGGGGATCGTGAGGCCTCGATCCTGCACTTCGTGAACAGCATGCCTGAGGAAGATCTGCGGCTCCTCCGCCAACACCTGCTCGGCGGGAACGAACCGCAGTGACCGCGACGCTGCTCACGCTGCTGCTCAGCAGCGTGCTGCTCGCTGCCGCTTTCGGGGGGCCGTGGTTGCTGCGCCGCGCAGCGCCGGCGCTCGCGATCATCCCCCGGATCGCGGCCAGTGCGCTCACTGTGACCGCGCTGCTCTGGATCGCCGCCCTCGTCGCACTCGGCCCGGTCGTCGCCTGGATGAGTTCGGGCCCAGCCTGGCTTCCGCGGCAGGCCGCCGAGGTCTGCGGCAGGTGCCTGAGTGCGGCCAGCCCGTTCGGGGACAGCGCCCTGTCGCTCGGGATCCCGGCGGTGGTACCGCTCGCCTTGCCAGCGGTCGGTGTGGTCGCGGTGCTTGCTGGGCTCGTCCGCGAGCTTGTCGTGCTCCGCCGCTCCCAGGCTGCGTTCGGCTCGGAACTGCGCGCGGGGAGTGACCAGATCACCCTGCTTGGCAGCCAGGCACGAATCACGCCCGATGCCGCGTTGCACGCGTTCTCGCTGCCGCACGAGCACGGCGGCATCGTGCTCTCGCGCGGCACGCTCTCGACGCTGTCGCCCGCCGAGCTGTCGGCGGTGCTCGCGCACGAGCAGGCCCACCTTGAGCAACGGCACCACCTCATCATGGCGATCCTCAACGGGACGACGCGCTACTTTCGCTGGATCCCGTTCGTGCGCGCGGTGCGCGAATCGGTGCCGCACTACCTTGAGATCGCAGCGGATCAGGCGGCACAGCAGGCGACCGGTACGACCGCTCTGGCGAGTGCGCTGCTCAAGCTCGGCCAGCCAGAAGCGCCGACGTCGGCTGCCGGCATCCCCGCGCACGCGATGCTGCACGCTGCGGGGTCGGAGCGGATCCGCCACCTTGTCGGGGCACCGAGGCCGCCGGCGAGCGCGGCACTTGCTGCAGCCGCTGGTGCGTACGCGTTCATGCTTGCTGCCGTGATCGCGGCCGTGAACCTGCCCTACGTCGTCGCCGTGGTGAGCGGCTGTTAACACTCGAAAGCGGGGCGCACGAACGTGCGCCCCGCTTTCGACTACTTGTTCAACTGTGAACTCTGTGAATCGGTCTTGCTCCGCTTCGCCGCACGCTTTTCTTTCAGCGTCTGCGCCGCGGGTTTCTTCGTAGCCTTCTGGCCGCGATCTTTACTGGACATCTCATCTCCTTCCGCTTGAAGGGGTGCCCAAGCCTGACCCTAGCTCACCGAGGTGGGTACCCGCCGGTGCTGTGAAGAGTCTCAGCTGCGAAGCGACGGTTACGCGTCGGGGCTGAGCTCGCCGGAGAGCCTCCCGTGGAAGCTCCGTGTTGCGTCATTCATGCCGGTGAGCTCAACCGTTTTTCCGAGTCGCGCGTACTTCGTCTCGATCGCGTCGAGCGATGCGACGGAGGAGGCATCCCAAATGTGGGAGTGAGTCATGTCGATCTCGATGCGCGCGGGATCTGCCGTGTACGCGAACATGGTCGTGAGGTCATTGCTCGAGGCAAAGAACAGCTCGCCGGTCACGGTGTAGCGTGCGATCGCATGCTCGCCCTCGCCCGTGATGCTTCGCTCCACGGACACGAAGTGGGCGACGCGACGTACGAACATGACCGCGGCGACGATGACTCCGATGATGACGCCGACGGCGAGGTTGTGCGTCGCGAGCACTCCGGCGACCGTCGCGAGCATCACGAAGGTTTCGCTCTTCGGCAGTCGTCTGAGGGTGGCCGGGGTGACCGAATGCCAGTCGAACGTCGCCACCGAGACCATGATCATGACGGCGACAAGCGCGGCCATCGGGATCATCGCGACGAGGTCGCCAAGCACGAGAATGAGTAGCAGCAGGAATGCACCCGCAAGGAACGTCGAGACGCGCGTGCGTGCACCAGAGACCTTCACGTTGATCATGGTCTGGCCGACAACGGCGCAGCCGCCCATGCCACCGAAGAACCCGGAGAGGAGGTTGGCGATACCCTGCGCCCAGCTCTCACGTGTCTTATTCGAGTGGGTGTCCGTGATCTCGTCGACAAGCTTGGCGGTCATGAGCGACTCCATGAGCCCGACGAGTGCCATGCCGAGGGCGAACGGGCCGATGATCATGAGGGTGTCCCACGTCAGTGGCACGTTCGGCACGAAGAGTTCGGGCAGACTGCTTGGCAGCTCACCCTTGTCGCCGACAGTCGGCACGGTGATCGAGAAGACCACCGCTGCAGCCGTGACCGCAATGACGGACACGAGGGGCGCCGGCACGGCCTTCGTGATTTTCGGCATGACCAGAATGATGAGAATGCCGGCCGCGACGAGCGGGTAGACGAGCCACGGCACCCCGATGAGCTCGGGGAGCTGAGCGCTGAAGACGAGGATCGCGAGCGCATTCACGAAGCCGACCATCACGCTGCGTGGGATGAATCGCATGAGCTTGGCGACGCCGAGCACCGCGAGCAGGATCTGCAGTACGCCTGCCAGAAGCACGGTGGCGATGAAATAGTCCATGCCGTGTTCACGCATGACTGGCGCGATGACCAGTGCGACGGCACCGGTCGCGGCGGTGATCATCGCGGGTCTGCCGCAGAGGAAGGCGATCGACACCGCCATGATGAACGAGGAGAACAGCCCGACCTTCGGGTCGACGCCCGCGATGATCGAGAACGAGATCGCTTCTGGGATGAGTGCGAGCGCGACGACGAGGCCGGCGAGGGCCTCGCGGAGCAGCAATCGGGGATCGCGCGCGACGGCGAACACTGACGGTGCCCGGCGATGGTGCTCGGATCGGGGCGTGTGCTCCGCGGTGGATGACATGCGGTTCCTTCGGCTGAAATTCGTGGTGTGCGGGCCGCGCGGTGCCCGCTCGAACACTAACGCAACGCGGAGTATGGCGCGACCTCGCGCGACATCGCGCGGACGGTCCGCCCGATGGGGCCGCCGAGTGGCGCTGGGGGTGGAACTGCGGGTAGATTGAGTCAGCTACCGAACGGTAGGTAGTCATTCGGTTGCGACGCACTCACGGAAAAGGACACTCATGTCACACGATCAGCGCCTCCCGCGCGCAGGTCTTTGGTTCGCCATCTCGCTCGGACTCGTCACGATCCTTGGCCCGGCCGGCACGGATATGTACCTCGGGTCGCTACCCGAGATGGTGTCGGAGCTGGGCGCGTCGACCGCCCAAGGGCAGCTCACCCTCACGGTGTACCTGCTGGCTATGGGCGTCGGACAGCTGTTCTTCGGGCCGATCATCGACGCGGTGGGACGACGCTGGCCGCTGCTGATTGCGCTTGCCGCGTTCCTCCTCGCATCCGTGTGGGCGGCGATGAGCGCGACGGTCATAATCCTGCTCGTCGCCCGGTTTGTTCAGGGCCTCGCCGCAGCGATGACCCTCGTGGTCGCCATGAGCATGGTGCGCGACCGGGCGAGCGGAACGCGAGCCGCGCAACTCTTCGCGCTGCTCATGACCATTGAGGGGCTCGCCCCAGTCCTGGCCCCCACCGCCGGCGGGTTCGTTGACGCGGCGTGGGGATGGCGCGCTGTCCTCCTCGTGCTCGCGGGGCTCGCCGCGATCGCGCTCATCAACACGAGTGTGAGCCTCCCCGAGAGCCTGCCGCGGTCCCAGCGCTCATCGCTGCGACTCGGGAGCGTGCTTCGTGCGTACAGCGTCATCATCCGCGATAGCCGCTTCCTCCTGCCTGCGCTCGGACTATCGGCGGTGTTCTTCTTCCTGTTCGTCTACATCGGGGGCGCGACGTTCATCTACCAGGGTGTCTACGGGCTCGACACCGACGCCTTCGGGCTCGTGTTCGGCGGAACGGGCATCGCCGTGCTCATCGGCGCGGTGGCGTCTGGCCGCACGGTGCAGCGATTTGGTGCAGGAACGTTGGCGGTCACGGGTGCCGTGCTCATCCTTGTCGGCGCGGTACTCGCGATCCTGCTCAGCCAGATGGGCCTCGGTCTGTGGGGGATCGTCGCTGGCATGTTTGTCGCCCTCCTCGGTCTCGGCATGAGCGAGGCGACCCTCATGGCGCTTGCGATGTCCTCGCAGGAGGTGAACCTCGGCAGCACTGCGGCGCTGCTGGGGGCGTTCCAGCTCATCATTTCTTCGCTCGCCACGCCCCTGGCCGGGGCGCTGGTCCCCGGGGGCGCGCTGCCGTGGTTGAGCGGCATGGCCGTGACCGCTGTCGTTGCACTTGTTATCGTTGGTGTCAGCGCACGGCGAGCCCGGTCGTAGCCGGACGCGGCGCCCATGAACGGTGAGGGAGTACACGGAAACTATGTCGCTGAGCCCCGCTGCCAGACGCGTGTGCGTTGCCGCCCTCGAGCTGCTCGCCGATCGCGGCTATGACGGCTCCTCGCTGGGCGAAATCGCCCGCATGGTGGGGATGCGTAAGGCGTCCCTGTACTCCCACTTCGCTGGGAAAGACGACCTCGTCGCTGCCGCGCTCGAGATGTCTCTCACCGCCGAGCGCGAATTCGTCGCGACCTGCTTCGCTGAGGATCGTGGTGACCTGCCGGGAGGGGTCTACCTTGAGCGGGTCACTGAGCGGTACCGCGCTGCAGCGAGCCTGAGGTTCCTGCTGCGCACCGCGTACGCCCCACCGTTCGCGATCCGCGAGTCAATCATCAGTCACTACCGCGCGTTCCTCGCCGAAATAGATGTGCTCTTCCGTGCGGGGCTGCGGGGACACCTCAGCGAGTCTGAGCGCGCTCATCTCGCGTACTCCTATCTCGGGGTCGTCGACAGTATCCAGGTAGAACTGCTCTACGGGGAAGCGGAATCGGTGGAGAAGCGCCGCGAGGCCCTGTGGCGGTTACTGACGAAGGCGGCAGCGCCGCTGTGATCCGAGTACATGCAGCTCGCGGTACAGGGGGCCGGGTACGCTGAGGCCAGCGATCGGCAATTGCCAGTGGCTTGACCAGAGCAGCTCATCTAGCAGCTCGGAACGGGAATAGGTGCCGCGCATGACGTCGACCGCTCCTCAGACATTAGATGGCCTCGGGCCGCTGCGTTACACGCGGGCACGCGCCGAAGACTTTCCCCCCGTGGCGAAGGCGTACTCCAGCATCTCGCAGGTCGCGCGCGAATCCGGGTTGTACGCTCGCGCCCCCTGGTTCTACGCACTTGTCGGCGTCGGCATTGCGCTCGGACTTGCCGCGACGATTACCGGCTCGATCCTGCTTGGTGACAGCTGGTTCCAGCTGCTCATGGCCGCAGCGTTCGCGCTGCTGTTCACGCAGATCGCGTTCCTCACCCACGAAGCGGCGCACCGTCAGATCCTCTCGACCGGGCCCGCGAACGACCGACTCGCGCGCGTGCTCGCCGCGAGCATTGGCATGAGTTACGCCTGGTGGGACTCGAAGCACACCCGCCACCACTCGAACCCGAACCGCGTTGGCAAGGATCCCGACATCGAGATCGACACGATCTCCTTCATCGAGGAAGACGCTGTCAAAGCGCGCGGTATCGTTCGGTTCATCACGCAGCGTCAGGGCTGGCTATTCTTCCCGCTGCTCACGCTCGAGGGCCTGAACCTGCACCGCCACAGCCTCGTCTACCTCTTCCGCCGCGAGCCGATCAAGGGCCGTTGGATCGAGCTGTCGATCATCGCCGCACGCTTCGTCGTGATCCTCGTACCGGTGTTCATGTTCCTGCCACTCGGCCTCGCGTTCGCTTTCATGGGCGTGCAGTTCGCAGTGTTCGGCGTGTACATGGGCGCCTCGTTTGCGCCGAACCACAAGGGCATGCCGGTCATCGCTCACGATGCGAAGCTCGACTTCTTCTCCAAGCAGGTTCGTACGTCGCGCAACATCAAGGGCGGTTGGTGGGCAACGACTCTCATGGGTGGCCTGAACTACCAGGTCGAGCACCATCTCTTCCCGAACATGGCCCGACCGAATCTCTCGAAGGTGCGCGTGCTCGTGCGCGAGCACTGCAAGACCCTTGGCGTGCCGTATACGGAGACCTCGCTGCTCCGCTCGTACGCGATCGTCATCGAGTACCTCAACCGGGTCGGCCTCGCCGCCCGCGACCCGTTCGAATGCCCGATCACCGCGGAGTACCGCCGAGCGTAATCCGGTCTCCCCGCGGCGACTACACTCAGGAGCTATGCAGTCATCGCACGGTGCGGCCATCGTCGGCTCAGGACCCAACGGACTTGCCGCGGCCGCTACGCTTGCCCGCGCCGGCGTAGCGGTCACGGTCTTTGAGACGAATAGCACCCTCGGCGGTGGCGCCCGGACGGAATCACACATCGTTCCCGGGGTGCTGCACGACATGTGCTCCGCGATTCACCCGATGGCGCTCGCAACGGAGTTCTTCCGGGAGTTTCAGCTCGATCAGCGGATCGACTTCGTGGTTCCTGACGCCTCCTATGCGCACCCGCTCGATGGCGCAGCCGGCGACCGGGCCGCGATAGCCTACCGCGACCTCGAACGCACCGTTGCAGAACTCGGTCGTGATGGCGGGGCATATGCCCGCCTGTACCAGCCAGTGCTCCGCCGGCTTGAGGGAGCGATCGATCTGGCGCTCGGTGGTGCGCTGCTCCGCTGGCCGAAGGATCTCCTGGCAGCCGCCGCGTTTGGGGCGCGCACGCTCGAACAGGGCACGCCACTCTGGAACGTTCGATTTCGGGAGGCGGCAGCGCCCGCACTGATCGCGGGCGTTGCCGCCCACAACATCGGTCCGATGCCGGGGCTCGCGAACGCGGGAGTCGCCTTCGTGCTGGGCGCGCTCGGGCACGCGAGTGGCTGGCCCGTCCCAGTCGGCGGTTCACAGGCCATCACGGATGCTCTTGTGGCAGATGTGCTCGCGCACGGCGGCCGGTTCGAAACCGGGCACGAGATTACCGGTATTGGCGAGCTCGACGGCTTTGACGTGAAGCTGTTCGACACATCCGCACGGGCGCTCTCCAGGATCGCCGGAGAGCGGCTCCCAGCTCGCTACGCGGCCCGGCTTGAGCGGTTTCGCTACGGCAATGCTGCGACCAAAGTTGACTTCGTGCTGGACGGCCCGATTCCGTGGCGTGACCCGCGGGTTGCGGAAGCGCCGACGGTGCATCTCGGGGGGACACGGGCAGAGATAGCCGCGGCTGAGCGCGCCGTTGCCCGCGGCGAACACGCAGAGCGCCCCTACGTGCTGCTTGCACAGACAGCCTCTTTTGATGCCCAGCGGAATGCCCCTGGGGTGCACGCCGTGACGAGTTACACACATGTGCCACGGGGATCTGCGCGCGATGCCACCGAGACAGTGTTCGCGCAGATCGAACGGTTTGCCCCGGGCTTCCGTGACCGGGTCACAGCACATCAGGTCACGACCGCGGCTGAGCTGGGAGTTGAGAACCACAATTACATCGGTGGTGACTTCAGCGCCGGAGAGGTTTCGCTCCGGCAGCTGATCGCCCGGCCCGTGGTCGCCGCGGACCCATGGCGCACTCCGGCACCGGGGGTCTATCTCTGTTCCTCGTCGGCTGCCCCTGGCCCCGGAGTTCACGGTCTCGTCGGGTGGTATGCCGCGCGTTCGGTTCTCAGAAACGAGTACGGTATCGCAACCCCCGATATGGGTGTTCGCTGAAGCCCTGATCTTCGCTGCGCGGCTTCCGTGCGAGCGCGGCTACAGGCCTGCGAGACGGCCTGATGTGTGGGGAGTCGCAATATGTGGGGGAAGCGAATGGGGGGAAGCCCGCTCCCCACACATCAAACCTTGTTCATAGCGATACCGAATTTGGGGGAAGGTATCTTCATTGCTATGAACAGCCCTGCGTCATTGACCGGGCTACGTATGACTCTACGGTGGATGAGTCAGGGGAGGGGGGAAACATACCCTGTTTGCGTGGAATTCTTGCGTGTTTGCGTAGTGATCTTCGCTTTCAGCGCGGTGGCGACTGAGTACTAGGTAGTCGGGCTGGCCACGTTGTGAGTATTCCTGATCGTGGCCTACATGTTTTCACAGTGAACGAGACGTCGCAGCAGCGAGGCAGCGTTTTGTTAGCTATGCGAACGGAACTGCTGAGCCCCACTACCGGGTTTAGCGGAGGCCGCGAGCGCGGCGCTGAGGTCGGCCCGTGAGGTGAGACCGAGCTTCTTCATCGAGCGCGCTATGTGGTTCTCGACGGTTCGAATGCTGAGTGTGAGGCGGTCCGCTATTTCACGGTTACTCAGCGTCGCGGTGAGCGGCGCAATTTCTCGCTCCCGCGGGGTCAAGTTGTCGACCGGCAACGGGGAGTGGCGGAAAGTCACACGGCTGAGCGGCTCGCGGGAGATATGCAGTGTGTCACGCGCTTCTGCGTACGCCTGCGCGAACTCTGGGTCGACTTCGGTACCGCGTGCCCGATGCGCGAATCCGATGTCGTCGAGAAAATCAGCCGCGGCGATGAGCTCGGGAAGCGTCCGGAAGCGCGAGACGTAGATCGAAATGCTCGGATCCTGCCGGATCGCCGAGCGCGCGAACTCGACGAGGGGCGTAATCCACGCTTGCGAGGGCTCTCTGCTGAGCCGCTCGATGAGTTCGAGCGCTTCCTCACCCGGGTTGAGTTGGAACGCGAACCGCGCGGTGTTCCAGGCCGCATCGAAGAAGGACAGCTCGTAGCAAGTGTTCGCCTCCGCAAGGAACGCGGCGCCAGCTGCGGCGCGGTCGCCGCTGAGCAGGACGCTGAGCGCGTCGCCGAACTCCGGCCGCATGCCTGGCATCGGCCCCCTGACCGCAGCGTAATCCTGACTCTCGCGGAGGAGCGACTGTGCAATATCGGCACGCCCCTCCCGGAAGTGCAAGAACGCAGACCAGCGCAGCATCGCTGCGTAGAGGACCGCGTAGCGAAGATCGAAGTCGCCGAGTGAGAGCGCCTGGCTGAGCGTGTGGCGGGCCTCGCTCACTCTCCCCAGCCCTAGCAACATCTGCGAGCGCACGTAGGAGTTCACGAGGAACGGCACTGGGTCCTCGCCTGGCCCAAGATGGAGCGGGTCAGACAGGAGATCCTCGAGCTCGTCGTTGCTCACCGCCTGCCTGATAAACAAGACCAGGCGACTTTGCTCGACCACGACGTGTTGGAACGGGGGCGCATCAACCGGCGGTGAGGGAGCCAACTGCTCGAGCAACTCTCCTGACATCACTCTGATGTACTCGGCGATCGTTGTGCAGAAACCGACCGGATCGTCGCCGGGGTCCTGTAGCCACTCCTCGACGCTCGCTACCCTGCCCTCGTCACAGAACCTCAGATAGATTTCATAGGCGTCGAGGGCGACGGCGTAGCCAGGGTGGTGCCGGCGCAGCGTGAGCGAGTGCAGCGTTTGCGGAGCCGATGCCTCCCGCTGGAGGATGTGCTCGTGGAGCGCGAGCTGCAGGAGCTCGGGTCCGCTCGCGTCGTCGGACGGGGTGCGTTCGAGCACGCCCACGGCGGTCGACACGTACCTTCCCGACTGCAAGAGTGTCTCGAGATAGATGATCGCTCGCGGTGTGTCGTGATGGCGACGCCACTCCCGTGCGGCAACGGCGAGCCGCTGCTCATTCTCCTCCCGAAGATACCGGGACAGCCCAGCGTTGTGGGTCTCTGCGGTGTCGGAATGCCGCACGTGTGCGTCGAGTTTGAGTTTCGGACGAGCGACGCGGGGTGGCCCGTCAACGCGCTTCGCGGCCAAACCCTCTAACAGGTCTGTTGCGGCCATGCTCAGGAGATCGAACGGGCGCTGGCGAAAATAGTCTGCGATCAAGGCGGGACGTGGAGATACACGCGAGACACCCTGTGGGTCTTTGAACGTTGTGATGAGGCCACTTCTCGTGAGGCTCTCGGCGGAACTGGGATCGAAGTCGTGGAGATCCTCTGCGGTGAGGCTTCCCACGAAGGCGAGCGCATGCAACAGCCGCAGCGCCGTGTTCTCTATGGGAGCAAGAAGGCGCTCAATGCTCTCCTCGAGATGGGGGTTCCAGAGGTCTCCCTCGGACAGGGTCCACCGGTTGCCGTCGCGTCGAATCTTGCCGGTCGCGCGCGCGGTGCGCAAAATCTCAGAGGCCACGCCCGTGATACCGGACGACATCGAGAATACTTCGGAGGTGACGGCGGGACTGACCGGGGCGTCGAGAAGGGTCTCGGCGAGAACCCCGACCTGCTCGAAGGTGAGGGCATTGAGATCGACCCGTGCATCGGCTCGCAGAATACGAGACACGACACGTTGCTCGGGGGTGAGCTGGGTGAACGGAACGCTCACAAAGACTCCGGCAAGTTTCATTCGATCGAACAGTGGGGCGAGCACCTGCGCGGAGGGGATGTCAAGGAGTTCTGCATCGTCGATGAGTAGCACCGTGTTGGGGGTGCGACTGAGTTCGACGGCAAGAATGTCTCTCACCTCGTCTTGGGAGGCCTGCGGCGGAATTCGGTCGGCCGCCAGGAGTGCTTGACGGATCGCGGCGAATCGCACTTCGGTCGGCGAGGGTGCGCCGGTGATGCGGACGACGGAGAAACCAAGCGTGATCAGCGTTGCCTCGAGTTCGTCGAGCAAACTCGTTGCCCCGTACTCGCGCCCAGCAACGAGACGCACCGTGTCCCTGCGCTGGAGATGCTCAACGAGCTTGTCCAATTCTTTTGCGCGCATACCGTCACCCCCTTCCGGGCCAGCCGGTTGTTTCCTGCAACACAGTGAGGAAAGCCCCGGATACTCAGCCCTAGTCGGATCCTATACTCATGCGTCTCGAAACACCACACTCAAAGGATTCATTGGGCCCTCTGGGGAGCCACTCAGGGATGAACGTGAGTACTGCCGTCGAATGGGCAGCAGGACGATACCCGATGGTGAGACCGACAGCGCCAAGATTTCTTGGCAGTGTGGAGAGTGAGCCCACGAATGAACTCGCCGAGTGTTCTGCGGGGCTTCGCACCCCTGTGCACTCATCTCAATCGGGATCGTTGTGCGGGTTTCGTGCAGGCAGCCGCGTGACATCCGTCAGGCTTTGACGGCGCGGTCGGAGATCTGCAGATCGAGCAGGAAATCGACAGCGCCATCACCGAAGAGGAGCCGTGCTGCCGCATACGCAGACTCGGTGACGGCTGCGGCGACGGCGTCGGCGTGCACTGCTGGCGTGTGGACAATGATTTCATCGTGCAGGAAGAACGCGAGATGTGGGAGTCCGGCAAACACCGGACCAGACTGGTACGCGGTGTGTGCTGGCTCGACAGGATCGAACGCCGCAAGTCGTCTCCGGATCTCTGCGAGCCATGCGAGCGCCCATTCGGCAGCCGTGCCCTGCACGATGAAGTTCCGCGTAAATCTGCCGCGGTCTCTGGCCGCGCGCCGCGCGGCCTCCTCGTCGCGGCGCGTGGCGTCCGGGAGGCTCGCTGCCGCTTGCATTGCTTGCCACTCGACTTCCGCTGTGGGGGAGGACCTCCCGAGCCACGTCGTAACAGTGCCGCCTCGTTCACCGGTGTCAGCAGCCTGATCCACAAGCCGCATCGCCGCCGGGAAGACACGTCGCAGTGTTGGTACCAAGCGGCCGCTCTCGCCAGAGGTGGCGCCGTACATCGCGCCGAGCATGGCGAGCTTCGCGTCTGCGCGGCTCGCGATCGAGCCACTCTCGACGATGCCAGAGTAGAGATCCTTTCCGCGGCCAGCCGCAGCCATAGCGCGGTCCCCGGACATCGCGGCAAGTACGCGGGGCTCCAGCTGTGAGACGTCGGCCGTCACGAGCTTCCAGCCGGGGTCAGCGCGGAGCGCTGGGCGCAGCAACCGCGGGAGCTGGAGCGCGCCGCCACCGCTCGACGCCCACCGGCCTGTCACCACACCACCAGGAACGTACACCGGGCGGTAGCGACCGTCATGCACCCACTCATCAATCCAGCTCCAGCCGTTGGCGGAGAGGAGGCGAGCGAGTTTCTTGTAGGTGAGAAGCGGTGCGATGACGGGGTGATCATGCTCGGCAAGCTCCCACTGTGAGGTGGATGACACTTCGACTCCGGCTGCACGGAGCGCTCGCAAGAGTTTCGGCGGCGAATCGATCGCCGCGGTCGTATCGCCAAGGGCTTCGCGCACGCGTTCGCCCGCCTCTGCGAGCTTGATTGGTTTCTCGAATACTCCCGCGGGGCGGGGACCGAGCGCCTCACTCAGGATACGGTCGTGCTCCGCAGCGTCCCACGGCACCCCGGCAGTGGCGAGCTCCACGGCGATGAGGGCCCCCGCGGACTCGGCTGCGAGGAGGAGCGAGAGCCTGCCGGGGTGGCTCGATGCTGTGACAGCGACGCGCTGCCTCGCGAACTCGGCGAGCGCCTCAGCGATGGTGTCTGGCGCGCCGACGCTTGGCGGTGTGACTTCGAAGTCAAACAGCGCTGGAGACGCGGCGGGCGGGGACGGCTCTGGTGCTTGCACATCAAAGCACCACTCCTGAGCTGCGAGGAAGACCGACCGATCTCGAACATACGAGGAGTGTCGCAGGATCTGGTGGCTCAGGCGCAGGTCGTGGCAGCGTTCGATCCGAACGCCTGCGGAAAGCAGATCCGCGTAGCGGGCTGAGGTGCTGTGCCACACCCAGCGGGGAGCGTGAGTCGCTTCGAGCCGCTCGACAAAACCGGCAAGCTCTGGCTGCGAGAGTGCAGTCGAACCGAGCCTGGACCCGTCGGAGGCAAGTCGAACTGCCTCGAGATCGCCACTGGGACCACGCCCGAGTACGCACCAGTGCGTCGGGCGTTCGCTGGTATCTGATGGCACTCCCTAACGCTACCGATACCCGCTGACACTTACTCAGTGGAGCGGTGATTCCGGGCGAAACGCGCTCAGAATGAGTAGTGATCTAGCGATTTCAAGGCGAATGCAAAAGTTAAGGATTTATCACGAAATTTGCTTCAGCAGCGTTTTAGGCGGTAGTGCGGTAGGGTTACAGATATCGGCGCTTTCTTTCCGATTGCTTCGCCTCAGTGTCTCACAGCCGCTGGTGTGTTTCCCCGGGCTGTCCCGCTGATAAGTTCAATCCGCGCATTCGCGCGACCATTACGAGCCGCATAGGCGGCTCCGCATCACAAAGGAATGCTCTCATGGCAACCGGCACCGTCAAGTGGTTCAACAGTGAAAAGGGCTACGGGTTCATCGCACCCGACGATGGCTCAGCAGATCTCTTCGCGCACTTCAGCGCAATCGAGGGAAGCGGCCGCCGCGACCTCGAAGAGAACCAGCAGGTCGAGTTCGACACCGAGGATGGCGCTCGCGGCCCGCAGGCCGTGAACATCCGCAAGCTGTCCTAAGCAGCTCTTCCAAGAGGGTGTCGTCCGATTTCGGATGGCACCCTTTTGCTTTGCATATCGGTAGCTGTACTCGAGTCAGTTGCCGAGAGTGAGGCGGATTCGCGTTCGCTCAGCCAGCGCCCAGGTTAGCCTCGGCGGGCTCTGCGAATATACCCACTATGGGTATACGATCCGCTTTACTTCCGCTGCTGGCCGCAGCACTCCTGCTCACCGGTTGCGCGTCAGCGCAGACTCCTGCAGCCGAAGAGCCGCCTCCGGCGGTCGAACAGATCGCCCAGCTCGGCATCGACACGAGCGATGCGAAGTCGATCATCGAGGGGCTCGACACCCTCGCGGTGACCAGCCGTCCGAGCCCGGATACCCTCATCGCTTCTGTCCGGCCCAACGAGCTGGTGCTGCAGCCGGGAGATGTGACTCTGCCGATCGACGACAGTGATTTCTACCTGTCGATTGCACCGTATGTGACTCAGACCCATCCCTGTGATTTCCACAGCCTGACGACCTGCCTCGGTGAACTCCAGAACACGCCGATCGAGCTCGCCGTCACCGATGCTGAGACGGGCGAGGTCGTTCTCAGCGAGATTACGGCGACCGCAGACAACGGATTCGTTGGAATCTGGCTGCCGCGTGACGGTGTGTTCGACGTGCGTATCGTCGGCGAACAGGGCGTTGCGGAGCAGCGCGTCACGACCGGTTCCGAGGATCCGACCTGCCTGACGACCATGCAGCTCACTGCATAGCGAGGGACAGACAGTAAAACGGTCATGGGGCCCGAGCCAAATGCCTCGGACCCCATGACCGTTTTGCCCGTGTTAGGGGAGCAACGACGCGGCTGCGCGATCAAGCACGTAGACAACGTCCGGGTGGCGCTGCACGATGCTCGCCGGCACCTGCTCGGTCACCGGGCCCGCGATTGCCGCTGCGACCGCTTTGGCCTTTGCCTCACCGATCGCGACAATAATGAGCTTTCGTGCGTCCATGATGGTGCCGAGTCCCTGCGTGATTGCCTCGCCTGGGACATTCTCGGGGGCGCCGAAGAACCGTGCGTTGTCCGAGATCGTTTCCGGGGTGAGCGAGACACGGCGCGTGCGCGAGTCGAACGGCGAACCCGGCTCGTTAAATCCCAGGTGACCGTTGCGACCGATCCCGAGAATCTGCAGGTCAACGCCTCCGGCAGCGGCAATTGCTTCCTCGTATGCGGAGGCCGCAGCGGCCGACGCGACCGTTGCCGGCACATGCACCAGTTCCGGCGTGAGGCCAACCGGCCCCACGACGGTGTTGGTGATGACCGTGCGATAGCTTTCCTGATGTTCGGGATCAATCCCGGCGTACTCGTCAAGCGCGAAACATCGCACCCCCGACAGGTTGAGCTCACGCTCGCGAGCAAGCTCTGCCCAAGCGTTGTATATCGAGAGGGGAGAGGATCCGGTGGCAAGACCGATCACCGCATCCGGTCGAGCCGAGATGGCTTCGAGCACGTGCTCGGCGGCAAACCGGCCGAGCGATGCGGAATCGTCGAAGACGCGTACGTCCACCAGGCCTAGCCTCAGTGGCCCTGGGCTGCGAGGCGCTCCTGCGCCTCGACGATGAGCTTCTCGGCGTCAGCCGCGGAACCCCAAGAATCAACCTTGACCCACTTGCCCTCTTCGAGGTCCTTGTACCGCTCGAAGAAGTGCGTGATCTCCTTGCGCGTGTACTCGGGGATGTCCTCGACGTCCTGAATGTGGCTCCAGCGCGGATCCTTCACCTGGACGGCAATGACCTTGTCGTCGCCGCCAGCCTCGTCGAGCATCTTGAGCACACCGACGGGGCGAACCTTGATTCCGACACCGGGGAATACGGGGTAGTCGAGCAGCACGAGCACGTCGAGCGGATCGTTGTCCTCGCCGAGGGTCTCCTCGAAGTACCCGTAGTCTGCGGGGTACACGAAGCCCGTGTAGAGCACGCGGTCGAGGTAGACGCGACCGGTCTCGTGGTCGATCTCGTACTTGTTGCGGCTTCCCTTGGGGATCTCGATGACGGCATCAAATGCGGCGGTCATGCGCGCTCCTTCGTGCTTGCGGTCGACCGGTGTCGGCCTGGTTGCGAAATATTGCCGAGGCTAAGGCTACCCGATGAGTCGGCCAGGGTAGCGTTGAAGCGTGGAGCATCCGGAGTTTATGCAGGTCAGGCTTGCGGTTCGGCGTGCGCTCGATGGGCTACCTGGCACTGCTGGGCCATCGCCACTGCTCCTCGTCGGGTTGTCCGGGGGCGCGGATTCCCTCGCGCTGGCGGCCGCGCTCGCGGCTGAAGCTCCGCGCCTCGCAGTGCGTGCGGGCGCGCTCGTGATTGACCACGGCTTGCAGCCAGGATCCGCCGCGACAGCCGAGCGTGCTGCGCACACAGCACGGAGCCTTGGGCTTGAGCCGGTCGTGGTGCGCCGCGTCGAGGTGGGGTCGGGCGGTGGGCCCGAATCGGCGGCACGCGACGCGCGGTATGCGGCGTTCGCTGAGATTGCACACGAAACCGGGGCCTCCGCGATCCTCACCGCGCACACCCGCGATGACCAGGCTGAGCAGGTGCTCCTTGCGCTCGCTCGCGGTTCGGGGACACGCAGTATTGCCGGGATCCCGGCACGTCGATCGCTTGGCGAAGGGGTAACTCTCGTCCGCCCTCTGGTGGGGGCCGATCCGGAAGTAGGGCGAGTGACGACCGCCGCCGCGTGCAGAGAGCTTGGTCTCAGCGTCTGGGACGATCCGCACAACAGCGATCGCACGTACGCCCGCGTGCGCGTGCGAGAGGTGTTGCTTCCCGTGTTGGTTGAGGAACTCGGCCCGGGAGTGCGCGCGGGGCTCGCCCGAAGCGCCGATCTCGCGCGGGAAGACGCGGCGGCGCTCGACGCATGGGCCACGACGGTGGCAGCAGAGCTCACACACGCAGCCGACGCGCGCGTTGAACAGCAGCCCGGCGCCGCGCCGCTCACCATTGATGCAACCGGCATCGAGCGTCTTGCTGGCCTTCCCGCGGCCGTGCGACAGCGGGTCATCCACGGCATCGCTGCGGCGCGGTACGGGGCGAGCCTGTCGCGGGAGCACACGCTCGCGGTTGCGAGACTCGTCACGCACTGGCGCGGGCAGGGGCCGGTGTTCGTTCCCGGTATTCGAGTCACCCGGACACGGAACGGGCTGACGTTTGCTCGGCAGCTCGGATCGCCGCGCGGCTGACACCATCTCTGCAGAAAGCTGATCCACCACTCATGCACAGCGCACTACGATGGACGCATGGACGCGAAACACCTGGGCGATGACCTGACGGAAGTGCTGCACACGGAAGCCGAGCTGAAAGCCCGGCTTGCGGAGATGGCCCGCGAGATCGAACGCGATTACCCGGAGGAGCCCCCGCTGCTTGTCGGCGTGCTCAAGGGCGCCGTGATGGTGATGGCGGATCTCGCGCGCGAGCTCAGCTTCCACGCACAGATGGACTGGATGGCCGTCTCCTCCTACGGCGCCGGCACAAAGTCGAGCGGCGTCGTGAAGATTCTCAAGGACCTTGATGCCGACATCGCTGGCCGCGACGTGCTCATCGTCGAGGACATCATCGATTCGGGACTGACGCTGTCGTGGCTCAAGGAGAACCTTGAGATCCGTGGTGCGAAGTCGGTGCGGATCTGCACGATGCTCCGCAAGCCGGAGGCGCTCAAGGTAGAGGTTGACGTTGCATACGTAGGCTTCGACATTCCCGTCGAGTTCGTCGTAGGCTACGGTCTCGACTACGCAGAGGACTACCGCAACCTCCGCGACGTCGCAATTCTCGCGCCGCACGTCTACTCCGGCGACTAACGCCGCTCCGCCCTGAGCGGACAAGCGCCAGAGGGCATGAGAAGTGTCAGATGCCTCGGATACGCTTAACTCGCTGTAATCTGCCGATCGAAAGGCCCAGACTTGGCTGACAAATCGTCCGAGACTCCGACCAAGGGTCGGCGCCTGCTGCGTGGCCCGTTCATCTATATCGCCATCGCCGTGATCTTCCTGCTGCTCGGCTGGTCGTTCCTCTCGGGGGCGAACACCCGCGAGGTGAGCACCGAGCGAGGCCTCGAGCTCATTGCCGAGGGCAAGGTGAAGCAGGCGGAGATCATCGACGGCGACCAACGCGTCAACCTCGAGCTCACCAAGGCTGATAAGAAGGCCGGCAGCGACAACGTCTTCTTCTACTACGTGAACCAGCGTGGGGCCGAGGTCGTCACGGCGATCGATGAGGCCAAGCCCAAGGACGGCTTCAACGACGTCGTGCCGAAGCCGAACCCGTTCTGGTCGCTGCTGGGCTTCCTGCTGCCGCTGCTCCTTATCGGTCTGCTGCTGTGGTGGATGATGTCGTCCATGCAGGGTGGCGGCCGCGGCGTCATGCAGTTTGGCAAGTCGAAGGCGAAGCTCGTCTCGAAGGAGACCCCGCTCGTCACGTTCGCCGATGTTGCTGGTGCAGACGAAGCAGTCGAAGAGCTTGAGGAGATCAAAGACTTCCTCCAGGACGCATCGCGCTTCCAAGCGGTCGGCGCGCGGATCCCGAAGGGCGTACTGCTGTACGGCCCTCCAGGCACCGGCAAGACCTTGCTCGCGCGCGCCGTTGCGGGCGAAGCCGGGGTGCCGTTCTACTCGATTTCCGGCTCGGACTTCGTCGAGATGTTCGTCGGCGTTGGCGCGAGCCGCGTGCGCGACCTCTTCAAGGAGGCCAAGGCCAACGCCCCCGCCATTATCTTCATCGACGAGATCGACGCGGTTGGTCAGCGCCGCGGCCAGGGCATGGGTGGCGGCCACGACGAGCGCGAGCAGACGCTCAACCAGCTGCTCGTTGAGATGGACGGCTTCGATCCGAAGGCAAACGTCATCATGATCGCGGCGACGAACCGCCCTGACATGCTGGATCCAGCGCTGCTGCGTCCCGGTCGTTTTGACCGCCAGGTCGGCGTCGACGCTCCCGACATGCGCGGCCGTCTGATGATCCTGCAGGTGCACGCGAAGGGCAAGCCGCTCTCGAAGAATGTCGACCTTGAGGTTGTTGCGCGGAAGACGCCCGGGTTCTCCGGCGCAGATCTCGCGAACGTGCTGAACGAGGCCGCGCTGCTCACTGCGCGCTCGAACGCGCAGCTCATCGACAACCGCGCGCTCGACGAGGCCATTGACCGTGTGATCGCTGGCCCGCAGCGACGCACCCGCGTCATGAAGGACCAGGAAAAGCTCATCACCGCCTACCACGAGGGCGGGCACGCGCTCGTGGCAGCATCGCTGAACCACACGGATCCCGTGACGAAGGTCACGATTTTGCCGCGTGGTCGCGCGCTGGGCTACACGATGGTCATTCCGCTCGAGGATAAGTACTCGGTGAGCCGCAACGAGCTGCTCGATCAGCTCGCCTATGCGCTTGGCGGCCGCGTTGCCGAGGAACTCGTGTTCCACGACCCGACGACCGGCGCCGGCAGCGATATCGAAAAGGCAACCTCGACGGCCCGCAAGATGGTCACCGAATATGGAATGTCGACCACGGTCGGACCGGTGAAGCTCGGCCAGGGACAGCCCGGCGCGTTCATGGGCGACTTTGGGCAGTCACGCGACTACTCCGAGGGGCTTGCTGTACAGATCGACACCGAGGTGCGCGCACTGGTCGAGCAGGCACATAACGAAGCATACGAACTGCTCGTCGCGAACCGTGACGTGCTGGATCGGCTCGCCGCGGAGCTCCTCGAGAAGGAAACGCTCGACCACCTGCAGCTCGCCGAGATCTTCCGCGACGTGAAGAAGCTCAAGCCGCGCGAGACCTGGCTGTCACACGGGGATCGCCCAGTTTCGACTCGCCCGCCGATTGAGGTGCCGGCAGCTGTCCGGACCGACGGCCCGACTGCGGACAAGGTTGCGCAGGGCGAGAGCTCCGCGCAGGCCTCGTCAGAGCCGCAGGCTCCGACTCAGCAGCCGGATACCCCCGCGGAGTAACACCTGTGAACGCTGGAGTGGATCGAGACCGGGTCGCCCGGGCGGTGCGCGAACTGCTCGGCGCGATCGGGGCTGACCCCGAAAGCGCCGAGCTTCGCGCGACCCCCGGTCGCGTGGCCGAGTCGTACGCAGAGTTTTTCGCGGGCGTCGGCGTCGATCCGCAGCAGTTCCTCACCGACGCGGTTCCCGTCGACGGTGAGACAGGCGAACTCGTGCTCATGCGCGACATTTCGCTGCGCTCGATTTGCGAACACCACCTGCTGCCGTTCCGCGGCCGAGCGCACGTCGCCTACCAGCCACGCGACCGCGTGGTCGGCCTGAGCGCGCTGCCGCGCGTCGTCGCCGCACTCGCGGAGCGACCCCAGGTGCAGGAGCGCCTCGGTGAGCAGATCGCTCAGGCGATCGACGATGGGCTGGCCCCGCTCGGAGTGCTGGTGGTGCTCGAAGCCAGCCACGGCTGCGTCGCGGACCGCGGTGTCCGCGAGACCAGCGCCGAGGCCGTCACGATCGCCTCGCGTGGCAGCCTCTCCGACCCCGCTGCGCGGGCCGAGGTTATTGCGCTCATCGCTCCGGGCGGCGATCGGAAACCGCTGTGACTGGGGCCGCTGCCATGGCGGGCACCGGGCCAGTCATTCTTGGCGTACTGAATACGACCCCTGATTCGTTTAGCGACGGCGGAGACTACCTTGACGCCGAGCGGGCTACCGCCCGGGCGCGCGAGCTCACCGCAGCCGGTGCACACGTGATCGATGTCGGGGGTGAGTCGACCCGTCCCGGTGCGACAGCGGTGCCGCGTGCTGAAGAGCTTGCGCGCGTGCTTCCGGTGATTCGGGCGATTGCCGCGGCCGGGGCGGCCGTGTCGATCGACACGATCCACGCGGAGACCGCCGAGGCTGCGGTCGCGGCCGGCGCTCGCTTTATTAACGATGTTTCGGGTGGGCTCCACGACCCTGAGATGCTCACGGTTGCAGCCCGGGCGTCAGCCGAACACGATTCCCGCTACATCATCGGGCACTGGCGAGGCATCCCCGACCCCGAGCACGTCCGGTCGAACTACGGCGACGTGGTGCGCGAGGTGAGGGACGCACTTGCCGCACGGGCGCTGGCCGCCATCGCTGCGGGCGTCGCCCCCTCGCATATTGTCATTGACCCCGGGCTTGGCTTTGACAAGACGGGGGAGCAGTGCTGGGAGATTCTCAGGCGGCTCGGGGAACTCCAGGAACTTGGGTATCCGGTGCTCATCGGTGCCTCGCGGAAGCGCATGCTCGGCGACGCACTTGCCACGGTGCCGGGAGCCGGTTCCGGGCCGCTCGACCGTGACGGCGCAACCGCGGTCGTCAGTGCGCTCGCCTCCCGGGCCGGTGCCTGGGGGGTCCGCGTGCACGACGTCGCTGGCACCGCCGCCGCGATCGCGATCGAACGCGCGTGGGCCGGACCCGATCGCGGCGACCGAATTACGCTCACCGGGCTCGAGGTCTTCGCGCACCACGGCGTGTTCGACTTCGAACGCGAACAGGGCCAACGCTTCCTCATCGACGCGGAAGTGTCCGTCAGCCTGCGGGCCGCTGCCGCCGGCGATGACCTCTCGAACACTGTGCACTACGGTGAGCTCGCTGACGCGATCGTCGCAGCAGTCGCCGCTGATCCCGTCGACCTCATTGAGACCGTGGCCGAGCGGGTGGCCGAGCTTGCGCTCGGATACCCGGGGGTGAGCCGTGCTCGGGTGACCGTGCACAAGCCCGATGCGCCGATCGCCCACCCGTTTGCGGATGTGGCTGTAACGGTCGAGCGAGAGCGGAGCGAAGCGTGATCGCGCAGGTCGTACCCGTACTCTTCGCCTTCGGTTCGAACCTTGGCGGACGCGGAGACACGATTCGCGCGGCTCAACGCGAACTCGCGGCCACCGAAGGGATCGCGAACTTCACGGCATCACCACTCAGGGAAACTGTCGCGCTGACGCTTGCTGGCCCCGACCCACTCGCTCCCAAGTACGTCAATGGAGTCGCCGTCGCCGACACGACGCTCGGCCCGCACGCGCTGCTCGACGTGATGCAGCGGCTCGAGCACGAATTCGGTCGGGTGCGCGGCGAACGCTGGGCCGACCGTACGCTCGACATTGATCTCATTCTGTTCGGCGGGCGTGTGATCTCGGACGAGCGGCTCACCGTGCCGCACCCGAGGGCGCACGAACGCGACTTTGTCCTTGCACCCTGGTTGGCGCTCGACCCGAACGCCGTACTCATGGGGCACGGGCGAGTCGCCGAACTGCTTGAGCGGATCGGCGACACGACGGCGCCATTCGCCGAGGAACCTGCGCCTGCGCAGTCGGACACGGGTCATACCGGAGCGAACGACGGAGGCTCCTGAATGAGTGGCCAGCAGAAGCTCCAACGGCTGAACCCGCTGCACCTGCTCGGGACGGCGGCCGTCGGTGCCGCGCTCGCGCTCCTCAGCCAGGCCTGGCTGTCTTCACGTGGCCGCCCGTCGCTCGTGCTCCCGTACTCGATGCCCCTGACGCTCGCCGCGCTCGCTATCTTGCTCGTCGTGCTCGGACTGCGGCTCCGCAGGAACCTTGCCAAGGGGAGCGGGGCGGTCGACCCGTTTCACGCGGTGCGGCTGCTCGCGACCGCCCGGGCTGGGCAGATCGTCGGCGCCGCGTTTGCCGGATTCGGCGGGGGACTGCTGGTGTCGTTGCTCGGACGCAGTGTCCCCGCTCCCGTTCCCACGTGGCTACCGATGCTCATCACGGGGCTCGCCGCCCTTGCACTGCTGGTCTGCGCGATCATCACTGAACACCTGTGCAGGGTGCCCCCAAGTGCAGACGACGACGGCGAAGCTGACACTGGCCTGGCTACACTTGAGACGTGACCCAACAGACACTCCCTGAACTTGCACCCCAGTGGCACCGAGTTTCGCCGAAGTACGCCGTCTCCGACCTCATCATCAACGTCGTGACCTCGTTCTTCCCGCTCGTTGTCATTCTTATTGTGTACTTCTCGAACAGTGGCGAGGTGCCGCTCTGGCTCACACTCGTGCTGTGGGGGTTGGTCGCGTTCTTCCTCATCAACTCACTGTTTGCCTTTCGGCGCGTGAAGGCCATCGGATACATCCTTCGTGAGGACGACCTGCTGTTCCGCCGCGGCATCATGTTTGAACGCATCGTTGCCGTGCCCTACGGTCGGCTGCAGCTTGTCGACATCACCCGTGGGCCGCTGCTGCGGGCGCTCGGGCTGTCGACGCTCAAGTTCGTCACCGCGTCCGCCGCGACCGGCGTGCAGCTTCCCGGGCTCACACAAGCCGATGCCGAGGCGTTGCGCGACCGACTCGTCGAGCTCGCCGAGTCCAGGCGGTCAGGGCTGTGACCCACGGAGTTCCCGGCGACCAAGAGCTGCCGGAGCCAGTTGCCGTGCCCGCGGAACACCCGGGGGCAATCGGACAGGCTCACACGCAGTCGCCGGAGCCCGCCGGCGCTGACCAGATGCCGGGCACCGCTGACTCCGAGGGCTGGCGCCGGCTCCACCCGGTGTCCCCGCTGCTCCGCGGCGGTCTCGTGCTTGTTGTGCTCATCGGTGTGTTCATCGCGAACTTCCGTGACCTCTTCTTCCGCATGTTCCTCGCAGGGCCTGAGGACGATCCGATCGAGGGCGACGATGTCGCAGAGTTCTTCCGGATGCTCTCGAACGGCCAGACGCTGCTCATCGTGCTCGGAGGGGTGCTCGCCCTCATCCTCGTGATCGTCGGAGTTTCCTGGGTCGCCTGGCGCTTTCACACGTACCGGGTGACGGTTGACGCTGTCGAGTCGCGCTCGGGCGTGGTATTCAGGCAGCACCGGCGTGCGCCGCTCGACCGCGTGCAAAGCGTCAACCTGCAGCGCCCCTTGCTCGCGCGCATCCTCGGCATGACGAAGATCGAGGTGCTCACGGGCGGACAGGGCGGCAAGGTTGAGCTTGCTTACCTCGGGCACCGGGACGCGAAGGCAGTGCGTGAGCGGATCCTGCAGCTTGCGACGGCCCGCCGAAACGGCGAGGATCTCTCAGCGTTTGCGGAGACCTCTGGCGACGGTGCAGCCACCGTCACGACCTCCTACGACGGTTCAAGCTACGCCCGCCCAACAGACGCGCTCACGCAGCGCGCACAGGAGTTCGCAGACTTCGACGTGGATCCCGAGGCAGCTGCCGCGCAGTCCCTCGTCAGGGTGCCGGTCGGACGCCTCTTCGGGTCGATCCTCCTCGGTTGGGAAGCCGTGACCGCACTCATTCTGCTGCTCATCGCCATCTTCTGGGGCGTGGTGAGCTCCGCAATCGGTGTGCTCACCGGGAGCTCCGGGTTCCTCGCCTCCGCGGGAATCTCGCTCCTGACCGTGTTCCCGATCCTCATCGTGAACATCGGCCTGATGATTTCCCAGTTCAACAAGGGCTTCAACTTCACCCTCTCACGCGGCCGCGAGTCCGTACGCGTTGGGTCAGGCCTCACCTCGACCGTGACCGACTCGATCCCGTTCGGGCGTATCCATGCCATCGAGGCGCGGCAGCCGCTGTTCTGGCGGCCCTTCGGCTGGTGGAAGGTGCGCGTGACACTCGCCGGACACTCGGTGTCCGAGGCCGGACAGAGCGTCACCCAGAACGTTGTGTTGCCCGTCGGCCGCCAGGATGACGTCGTGCGCGTCATCGAGACGCTGGTGCCAGGCGTCGCGACCGGTATCACTGAGGGCCTCACCGGCAAGGGGGGAGGGCTACGTCGGAGCTGGCCCGCGCGCTGCCTGGCTGTTGCTCTTCGGCAAACGGCGTGCCGGCGTGCGGATTGACATCCCTGCCGCTCGTCCCGAACAGCCGGCACTCACCGATGCGACGCTGCGCATTCGCCGCGGCGCGCTCACGCGTTCGCTCTCGATCATGCCGATTGTGCGCGCGCAGTCGGTGCAGCTCAGCCGTCCGCTCATGCACTACATGCTGCGGCTCGGATCCCTGCAGGCGCACACGGTGCTCGGGCCGGTACGTATGTCGGTCCGTGGACTCGCGCTCGCCGACGCGCAGCGTGTCTTTGCGGAGCTCACCGACACGATGCTGGCCGTACAGCGCGCAGAATCAGAGGATCACCCGGTCACGCGACGAGCAGAGCACGGCGGTGAGCCCGATGAGCACCCCGCAGGCTAGTCGTCTCGGCATCGGCATCATCGGTGCCGGCAGGGTCGGCCCGGTGCTTGGCCGCGCGCTCGCGGGCGCCGGACACGCGATCACCGGCATTAGCGCCGTGAGCGACGAGAGCCGTGAGCGCGCTGAAGCGATGCTCCCTGGCGTCCCCGTGCTTGAAGTGCAGGAGATTGTACGTCGGTCGGAACTTGTGCTGCTCGCGATTCCGGGCGCGGAGATTCCCGGCCTCGTCTCGGGTCTCGCGAAGCTGGGGGCGTGGCAGCCCGGGCAACTGGTCATCCACACGGCACCCGAGCACGGCACCGCGGTGTTCGCTGAAGCGCCGGGCGTCATCCCGATCGCGCTCCACCCCAGCATGGTCTTCACCGGCACGAGTCTCGACCTGTCGCGGCTGAGCGGCGCGACGGTTGCGGTGACCGCTCCCGCGGTCGTGCAGCCGATCGGCCAGGCGCTCGTTGTCGAGATGGGGGCAGAGCCTGTCATCGTTGCTGAGCATGACCGTGGCGCCTATGCAGAAGCGGTGACGGTCGCGGCTGCAGCTGCGCGGCTCGCGACCGCGGACGCCATCCTCACGCTGCAGGAACTCGGCATTGCCCGGGCGGATCGCATCGTTGGTGGCGCGGTGCAGGCAGCGGTCGACGAGGAGATCGGGCGCCACTCGGGCGACCCGGAGCTCGGCGCCTAGCTGTGAGCGCGCCGCACGTCTAAGCGGCTGCTGGCGCAGGCGAGCGTCGCGCGTAGCGGAACGCCAAGAACAGCCCGATTGCGAGCACCGTGATCCCGAGGGGGATATGCACGGACATGCCGATGCTCAGGTGCCCGAGCGAGAACTGGCCCAGCTCCAGCAGGCAGAGGATCAGCGACCAGTTCACGAGGTCCCGCGGCCACGCGGCCTGGCCCTTCCATACGATGAGCGCCATCACGATTTGGACGATGCTGACCGTCACGACCGTCATCGCGACCATCCGGTGCATGGTCTGCGGGTCGGGGCTCATCGCGTCGAGCATCGCGCCGGCAAGGAACGGCTGGGCGGCGAGCAATGCTGCGTGCAGAATGAGCACCCAGCGGGTGATGGCCGCCGCAGCTGTGCCGGGCTTAGTGGCTGTCATGTGATCCTCCGTCACGGATTGCTGGGGTATCGAGCGGGCCCGCGGTTTCGCCTGGCTGCACGACCACGAACTGCGCCATCATGCCCTGGTCTTCGTGCTGCAGGAGGTGGCAGTGGAACATGTACGGCAGGTGCGGATCGGTTGACGTCCCGAACTCGACGTCGACGATAACGGTGCGGCTCGGCGGAGCATAGACCGTATCCTTCCAGCCGCGGAGCTCTGCTGCCGGCTCCCTGCCACCAATCGAATGCACGCGGAAGCGCGCATTGTGGATATGCAGGTTGTGGGGCAGGAAGTGCTCGTTGGTGATGAACCAGCGCTCACGGTCGCCGACGGTAACGACCTCGTCGATGCGGTTCATATTCATGCGCCGGTGGTTGATCTTGCTGTCCTGCAGGGTGACGGTGCGCCGCTTGTCTGGCTCAGCGTCGGCGGGGAAGGGTGCCGCGAGGAACCCACCCGCCGCGACCCAATCAGCGAGCTCGGGGCTGCCGACGCTGTCGTCGTCATCCGTGTCGCGTGCGATCGCCAAGATGTCGAAACTGTCGCGGGTGCCGCTTGCGCGCTCCGTTGTGCCGAGCAGCCCGAGGGAGTGCGCGGCGGATCGCAGTATGACGGTGTCGCCGGGCTCAAGCGTCACGATCACCTCGGCGCGCTCGCCAGGGGTGAGTGTGATGCCGTCGATCATGACGGGCTCAGGGAGGAGCCCGGAGTCGGTGCCGACAAGTTCGAGTGAACCGTTGTCGAGTTGCAGCCGGTAGCTGCGGGCGGTTGAACCGTTGAGAACCCGCAGCCGGGTCTGTGCGCGAGTCGCGATGAACTCTGGTGCGACCGTGCCGTTCACGAGGATCGTGTCGCCGAGCATGCCCGCCGCTGAGCGGTGTTGCTCGGCGAACGATCCATCCGCCGCGAAGCTCCGGTCGCTCAGAATCAGCGGGATGTCGTCGACGCCGTACTCGCGCGGCAGCGGGGAGTCCTGCGGGGGTTCCGCGTCATCAATGAGGAAGAGGCCGGCGAGCCCGCGGTACACGTGTGCCTCCGTCGTGCCGTGGTTGTGGGGGTGATACCAGAGCGTCGACGCTGGCTGCTCGACCGTCCACTCCGCAGTCCAGGTCTCGCCGGGTTCGATCGGCTGGTGTGGTCCGCCGTCTGCGAGCGCCGGGAGCTTCATTCCGTGCCAGTGCGTGGTGGTGACCTCGTCGAGGTCGTTGCGCACGCTCACCCTGACCTGTTCGTCCTCGGCAGCGCGGAGCGTCGGGCCGCCGAAGGGGCCGTTGTATCCCCAGGTCGGGGTCTGCTTGCCGGGTAGGAAGGCGCTCGTGCCGGCCTGCGCGGCGAGCGCGAACTCGCGGACTCCGTCGGGACCGACTGCGCCCTCGTTCAGGGGCGGGATCGCGAGCGGGGTGCGGCCAGTCTGAGGGCCTGCGGCACCCGAGGCTTCGGGAGAGAGTACCGGTCGCTGCCCGATCCGCCAGCCCCCGAGGGCAACGATTGAGGTCGTGATGGCCCCGGCAGCAGCCCCGGCAAGCACACCCCGGCGGGTGATCCGCGATGACGCAGGCATGAATCTCCTCGAACTGGACTGCGCCAGAGATGTGCGCAACCCCTCTAGTATCTCCCAGCCGCCTGGCATCGATGTGAGAACAGCGCGGGGGCTCGCGTAGGATGGATCTCTACGCCTACACAACGGAGGAACCCGCCACATGAGCGAGCAGACTGCGCCGAATCCCGCCACTGAAGAGATTCAGAGCGAAGAGGAAATCTTCGAGCAGAAGCGCATCCGCCTCGAGAAGCGGGAGCGGCTGAACGCCGCGGGCGGTCTCGGTGGCGGCGCATACCCGGTCGCAGTGCCGGTGACGACAACCATCCCCGCGGTGCGGGCACAGTGGGGGCACCTCGAAGAGACCCCCGACTCGGCCTCGGGCGAGACCGTCGGCATCGCCGGCCGCATCGTCTTCCAGCGCAACACGGGCAAGCTCTGCTTCGCCTCGATCCAGGCCGGCGATGGCACCCGCATCCAGGCGATGCTGTCGCTCGCGGAGGTCGGCGAGGAATCGCTCGCCGAGTACAAGGAGCTCACCGACCTCGGTGACCACCTGTTCGTGAAGGGCGAGGTCATCTCGAGCCGCCGCGGCGAACTGTCGGTCATGGTGAGCGAGTGGCAGGTCGCCGCGAAGGCGATCGCCCCGCTGCCGAACCTGCACACGGAGCTCAACGAGGAGACGCGGGTGCGCCAGCGGTACCTCGATCTGATTTCCCGTGAGCAGGCGCGCACGAACGTGCTCACCCGCGCCCGCACCATGGCGAGCCTGCGCGAGACCTTCGCGAAGCACGGCTTCATGGAGGTCGAGACCCCCATGCTGCAGACCATGCCCGGCGGCGCTTCGGCTCGCCCCTTCGTCACGCACTCGAACGCCTTCGATATGGAGTTGTTCCTGCGCATCGCGCCCGAGCTGTTCCTGAAGCGCGCGGCCGTCGGCGGCCTCGAGCGCGTCTTCGAGATCAACCGCAACTTCCGCAACGAGGGCGCTGACTCGACCCACAGCCCCGAGTTCGCGATGCTCGAGTCGTACCAGGCATACACCGACTACAACGGCATCGCAGACCTCACGCAGGAGCTCGTGCAGAACGCCGCGCTCGCCGCGAACGTTGGCAGTGACCGCGAGGGCACGCACACGGTGAAGTGGGCCGACGGCACGCTGTTCGACCTCGGCGGTGACTGGGCGCGCATCTCGATGTACGGCTCGCTCTCCGAGGCAGCAGGCGTGGAGGTCACCCCGGAGACCTCCGTAGCTGACCTCCAGGCGATTGCCGACAAGGAGGGCGTCGAGGTGCCGCTCGCGAACCACGGCAAGCTCGTCGAAGAGCTCTGGGAGCACTTCGTGATCGACTCGCTCACCGGCCCGACGTTCGTCATGGACTTCCCGGTTGAGACGAGCCCGCTCACGCGCCACCACCGCTCGATCCCCGGCGTCGTCGAGAAGTGGGACCTGTACATCCGCGGCTTCGAGCTCGCAACGGGATACTCCGAGCTCATCGATCCTGTTGTGCAGCGCGAGCGCTTCGTGCAGCAGGCCGCCGAGGGCGCGCGCGGCGACGTCGAGGCGATGAAGGTTGACGAAGACTTCCTCCGTGCACTCGAGCACGCCATGCCTCCCACCGGCGGTATGGGTATGGGCATGGATCGCCTGCTCATGGCGCTCACGGGGCTCGGGATCCGCGAGACGATCCTCTTTCCGCTGGTGAAGTAGGGCGTTCCGCCTCGTTCGAGTGGGCCTCCTCGCGGTTGCGGGGAGGCCCACTGCGTCCTTGCACAGTTCGATCCGCTGAACGCCCAGCAAACCCTCGGGGGTGGGCGAGTAAGGTTGGCAACTATGGATAACTGGTGGATGAATGCAGTCTGGTCGCTTACGCCGACCGTGCTCATCGGGCTCTTCTTCTGGATGGTCATGAGACTGATTCTTCGCGCCGATCGAACAGAGCGACGCATCTACCGCGAGATCGAGGATCAGGAGCGCGCGAAGGCTGGTCTCCCGGCCCGCGAAGAGTAGCTCCCGCTTTTTCGCTACAGTTAGTGCAGGCACGGGATCCCGTGCACCCACTGTAGTTCCAGGGAGAGGGCAACGATGGAGTTCTTTTCCGGTTGGAACTGGGCGGCGATCGGCGCCGCCGTTGCACTCACGATCGATATGGCGATCCGCGTCGTTGCGCTCTTCGTGGTGCCACGCAACCGTCGCCCAACCTCGGGCATGGCCTGGCTGCTCGCGATCTTCCTGTTGCCAGTGCCCGGCCTCATTGTCTTCCTCATCATCGGGAGCAACCGCCTGCCTGCGCACCGCGAGGAGAAGCAGGAAGCGATCAATCAGCTGGTCTCCAGCCTCGCTGAACGCGAGAACCAGGGCCTCATCTCTGACATTGACGCGATGTCCCCGGGGGTCGAGAGCGCGGTTCGGCTCGGGCAGACCCTCGGTGCGCAGCCGATGCTTCGGGGCAACGCGGCTTCGATGACGATCGACTACGAACTGTCATTTCACCAGATTGCGGAAGCGATTGACGGTGCGCGGGATTACGTGCACGTGCAGTTCTACATTCTTGTGCACGACGACACCACGGATATCGTGTTTCAGGCGATGCGCAGGGCAATCGATCGCGGCGTGAAGGTGCGCGTCATGCTTGACCACATTTCCGCCGTCCGTAACCCAGGCAGGCGTCGCACCGCACAGAGCCTCGAGGAGATGGGGGCGGAGTGGACGTACATGCTTCCGGTGCGCCCGTGGCGTGGGGAATATCAGCGGCCGGATCTTCGCAATCACCGCAAGCTCGTGGTGGTCGACGGCAGGATCGGCTTCACGGGTTCACAAAACCTCGTTGATTCGAGTTACAACAAGCGTGGCAACATTCGACGCGGCCTTCACTGGCGCGACATCATGGTGCGGGTTGAGGGACCGATTGTGCTGGGGCTTGAGGCCGTGTTCCAGGCCGACTGGTACCTCGAGACCGATACCTTCCTCGAACAGCTCGACATCGAATCTGTCCCCACCGAGTTCCCGGGAGATCTCGACTGCCAGATCGTGCCGAGCGGACCGGGCTACGCGGCTGAGAACAACCTGCAGGTGTTCGTGTCGCTGCTGTACGCTGCGCGGCACCGCATCAGCATCACGAGCCCGTATTTTGTTCCAGACGGTTCGATCATGAACGCGCTCCGCGCGGCAACGGCGCGTGGTGTGCACGTGGAGCTCTTCGTCTCAGAAATCGGAGACCAGGCGCTCGTCTACCATGCGCAACGCTCGTACTACGAGGAGCTGCTCAACGCCGGCGTGCAGATCTGGATGTACCGGCCGCCGTTTATCCTGCACTCGAAGCACTTTACGATCGACCACGAGGTCGCCGTGGTGGGGTCGTCGAACATGGATCCGCGCTCGTTCGGTCTGAACATGGAGATCTCGATGGTGGTGCGCGGTGACAGCTTCGTGTGTGACCTTGACGAGGTGACTGACTACTACCGTGCGAACTCACGCGAGCTGCTCCCCGAAGAGTGGGCAAAGCAGCCCCTCCGCTCGCAGCTGCTCGACGGGCTCGCCCGACTCACCTCAGCGCTGCAGTAGCGGAGCGCTCGCGCGGGTTTCCGGTCAGGTTTCAGGCGGCGCGACTACCGTTTCAGGCACTCACCAACGCTGCCAGCGCGAAGGGACGCAGTTATGAGAGTGCTTGTGTATGGGGCCGGTGGACTCGGGCTCTACATTGCGGGACGTCTTGCTCAGGCGGGTCACGCTGTCACGGTGAAGGGCAGGGCGGCTACGGTGCTCGCGCTCCGCGGGGAGCCGCTGCAGATGTGGCGTGATGGCGCCTACGTCGAAGTGCGCGACATTACTGTCGTTGACGACATTCGCGCGATCCGCAGACCAGACCTGATCATCCTCACGACGCAGGCTGGGCAGGTTCGAGCCGCGGCGCAGGATCTTTCGACACCGCTTACCGAGGGCAGCCGAGTCCTCACCCTGCAGAACGGGGTGGATGCGCCAGCGGAGCTCGCCGAGCTGATTGGGGCGGAGCGGGTGCTCGCCGGGACGATTGTGGTGATTGCGAAGCGACTCTCGCATTCCGCAGTCGAGGTCATCGGTGAAGAGGCGACGATGAGTCTCGGAGTGCTGCCGCCTGGCCCCGCGACCGGTGTTGCGGCGCCGAGTTCGCAGTCGCAGCGGGTGGTTGACGCGTTGCGAGGTGCCGGGATTGATGCGTCCTGGACGGGAAACGTGCTGGGGGCGCTGTGGAAGAAGCTTGCGCTCATCGCCTCATACGGTGGCATCGGGGCGGTAGCTGGCGCGACGGTGGGGGAGACGCGTGAAGTCCCGGAGACTCGGGCGCTCGTCGAATCGGCGATGCGGGAGGTGTTTGCCGTCGCCAACGCGATGGGAGCAGCACTCGGTAAAGACGATCTGGGGGACATCCTCCGCACGTACGAACGGGGCTTCTCGCCAGACACGACCGCATCCATGCAGCGCGACCTCGCGGTCGGGCGGCCATCCGAACTCGCCTATCAGAATGGGGCCGTGGTGGCGCACGCGACGCGACTGGGCGTCGACGTGCCGATCCACCGTGTGATCTATGCCTCGCAGCTCGTGCGCGAGCAGACTGCCCGCCGGGTCGCGAAGGCGCTCCGCACCGGGCGGGTCTGAGTCGCCTGCTGGTTATCCCAGTTTCGCCACTGAATACTCGGCGCCGTCGAGGCGCAACAGCCAGATCTCGCCGTTGAGAATCCTGGGAATATCTGCGCCGGTGAGCCGCTCAAGCCCGGCCCGCAGCATGGCGCCGTGCGCGACGGCGACGGAGCCGGGACTGGTCTGTGAAAGCTCGCGGATCGCGTCGGCAGAGCGATGCGCGACGTCCTCGATCCGCTCCGCGGCGGGAACCTCGCGGAGCCCGGGCCAGCGCGCCTCGCTCTCGGTGACCAGGAGCCCCTCGGCCTCGCCAAAATTGCGTTCCCAGAGCCCATCGTGAATGCCGGGGCTGGTGAGCGAGAGCTGCTCCGCGATGATCTCGGCAGTCTCGATCGCGCGGCCGAGCGGCGATGCGTGTACCGAGGTCCATGCCCCGGGTGTCGACGACCTCAGCAGCTTGGCGGCCGCAAGCGCCTGGGCGCGGCCGGTGTCGTTCAGGGGCACCTCGGTGCGTCCCTGAATACGTCGAGCTCGGTTCCAATCGGTTTCGCCGTGTCGAACGAGCGCGAGTACCGGAGTTCCTGCAGTCATGCTGCCACGCTATCGGCTCGGGCAGTATCTAAGTCTGAGGGCGCACTCGGGGTGCGATGCGCCGCCTGATCGTGCGCCGCACGCGGAACCGAGGAGCCCTCGGCGTACACGAGCGTGCGGTCGCACTCGACGCGCACTCGCGTACCCGCGGGGACCCGGCTGCCAGCGACCCGGCTGCGCAGCCTGAGCCCGAGCCAGTCGACGGTGAGGTCGTCGCAGTCGCGCCCGAAGAGCGAGGAGGTGACGACGGCCTCCCCACACGGGTCTGGCACGACCCGCACCCACTCGGGCAGGATCGCGAGCTCGGCGCTGTGCGCGGATGCTCCCGGGGACGTGCGCTGCCCGGCGAGCAACTCGAGACGTGCGGCCGGCACCGCGAGCGGGTGTTGCGCTGCGGTGAATCCGCCGGAGTCGAGCGAACCGGGAACGATCGTCGCGTCAGCGATAAAGCGCGCGACGAACGGCGTGGCGGGGCGTGCGAGCACCGCGGCCGGGGTGTCCTGCTGTTGGATCCTGCCGCCATCGAGCACGACTACACGGTCCGCGAGCGCGAGCGCCTCGCCGCGGTCGTGGGTGACGTGGATCACGGTGAGCCCGAGCTCGCGGGTGAGCTCCCGCAATTCGAGGCGCAGGCGATCGCGCAGCGGCTCATCGAGCGCGGAGAGCGCCTCGTCGAGCAGGAGCACCCTGGGCCGCGCGACGATTGCTCGCGCGATCGCGACGCGCTGGCGTTGTCCGCCAGAAAGCGTCGCGGGGTTGCGGGCTTCGGCGCCGGCGAGGCCGACGAGGGTGAGTGCCTCGCTCACGCGTTCGCGGCGCTCCGACCGCGATACTCCGGCCCGCTTGAGCGGGTACTCGATGTTCTTCCCGACGCTCCAGTGCGGCCACACGGCATGCTGTTGAAACACCATGCCGAGGCCACGGCGCTCCGGTTCGACTGCGCGGCCCGCGCCCGCGACGACTGTGTCGCCGATGCGGACGGTGCCGCCAGTCGGCTCGGCGAAGCCGGCAACGGTTCGCAGCAGCGTCGTTTTGCCCGAACCGGAGGGCCCGACGAGCGCAACGAACTCGCCGTCGCCGACGCTGAGATCGACGTCGGCGAGGCCGAGCGTGCCGCCGGGAAACGCGAGGCTCACGGATTCGAGGGTGACCGATGACATGATGCTCCTAACGGGAGGCGCGCGCGGTGAGTCCGAGGCCTGCGAGGCCGACGAGCGCGACGATGAGGGACAGCGCAGACGAGGCGTTGTACGCGCCGGCCTGCTGGAGGTTGAAGATGACCACGCCAAGGGTCTGGGTGCCCGGGGCGAGGAGCAGCACCGACAGGGTGAGCTCGCGAACCGCTGTGAGCGCGACGAGCACAGCCCCGGAGAATGCGGCGGGCAGCGCCATCCGGCAGGAGATATCCCAGAGGGCGCGGAGCTTGGTGGCGCCTGAGATCCGCGCGGCCTCCTCGGCGGTGGTCGGTGTCGCGGCGAGCGGCGCAGATACCGACTGCACGACGAGCGCGACGAACGACGTGAGGTACGCGCAGAGAATGATCCACGGAGTGTTGTACAGGCCGATGCGTGGGGCGATGACGAGCCAGGCGACCGCGATGACGAGCCCGGGGATCGCCTGCGGCAGCAGTGAGAGCCCGAGCAGCGCGCGGTTGCCGCGTGCACGGGTGCGAGTGACGACGGTGCCGACGGCGAGGCCGAGCACTCCGCAGATCAGCGCGGCCATGCCCGCGAGCCACAGCGAGTTCGTGACGCCGCTGAGCGTGCCGGGGGAGGAGAGCGCGCGTTCGAAGCTCGCGAGCGTGATGGTCTCGAGGGACAGCGGGACACCGGGTGCCGGAAGCAGCGCCTGTGCGGTGAGGGTGAGGAGCGGCAGGATCGTGACGGCCACGATGACCACGGCCGCGATGATGCCGACGGGCAACCGTGCCGGGCCGAGCGGGAGCCGGGCGGGAGCCGCTGACTGTGCGTCGAGCTCGACGCGAGTGCGCGAGCGGAACAGGTCGACGACGACGCCGAGCAGCGCGACTACGAGCAACAGGAACCCGATTGCTGCGACGACGGCGAGTGGATCCTCAACCGTGCCCGACTGCAGGTACCGGTACACGAGCGTCGACAGGGTGACGTAGCGGCCGGGCAGTCCGACGATCGACGGGATGCCGAAATCAGCGAGGTTCGCGACGGCGATGAGCATGAACGATGAGAGCATCGCGGGGCGCAGCAGCGGCAGCGTGACCTCGCCGAGCGCGCGCGGGGCGGAGGAGCCCGCGATTCTCGCGGCCTGCTCGAGGTCCGCGGGGACCCGGCGGAGAGCGGCCGTGACGATCATCATCGCGATCGGGAAGCTATGAATGGTGAGCAGGAACACGACGCCTGCTCCACCGTAGAGATTCCAGAGGGGGCCGCCGAAGCGTGCGGCCCAGAACTGGTTCAGCCCGGAGCTCGGCCCGAGGAGGCTGAGCCAGGCGATCGCGCCCACGAACGGCGGCATGAGCATTGGGCTGAGCGCGAGCAGCCGCAGAGTGCGGCGGAACGGAATGTCGGTGCGCTCGAGCAGGATCGCGAAGAGCGTTCCGATGGCGACGGCGAGCGCGCCCGAGAGGGTCGCCGAGACGAGGGAGTTTACGGCGGCGACGCGCACGTCTGGGGAGGTGAGCTCCGACCAGCCGCCGCCCGTCGCCGCGAGCACCACGATCGTGCCGATGGGGAGCAGCACGAGCGCGGTGATCGCGAGCCACAGCCCTGCGCGGGCGAGGGCGAAGCCGTCGAGTCTCACCCGTGCCGGCGCGAACCTGCGGGGGTGGCCGTGACCGGCCGCCCCCGCAGGTGACACGGCAAGCGCGTTACTGGAAGAGGCCATTGAAGGTTGCAACGGCGTCGGCCTGCGTCGACCGGATCTTGTCCAGCTCGGGCGACAGCAGCGCGAGATCCTTGACCTCAGGTGCGCCCTTGGGGGCAGCGACGTCCGAGCGGATCGGGAGGTACGACTGCGACACCGCGATCTCCTGGCCCTGCTTCGAGATGAGGAAGTCGACGAACAGCTTCGCTGCCTCGGGCTCTTCGGTGTTCGCAAAGATCCCGACCGGCTGGGTGACGTATGGAACGCCCTCGCTCGGGTACACGGCCGCGATCGGTGAGCCCGCAGCCTCGAGGTCGCGCACGAGCGAGTCGACGACGATGCCAACGGGGCTGCTGCCATCGGCAACCGCCTGCGATACCGGGCCGTTGCTGTCGACGACGAGGGGCTCGTTCTTCGCGAGGGCCTCAAGCCACGGCTTTCCGAGCTGTGCGTCGTCGAGCCAGACGGCAGCGTTGTACGCCGCTGCGCCCGAGACGTCGGGGTTCGGCATGGCGATCTTGCCCGCGTATGCGGGGTCGGTGAGATCCTGCCACGACGTCGGCGCGTCGGTGATGACATTCGTGTTCACGGCGATCACGGTAGGCAGCATGCGCGTTCCCACGTAGAAGTTCTCGGGGTCGAGCAGCTCGGGAAGGATTGCCTCGGCCTCAGGCGAAGCGTACTCAAGCAGCAGGTCGCGAGCTGCGTAATCCTCGAACGTGCCCGCGTCTGCGGCGAGGAGTAGGTCGGCGCCAACGGCTCCGGCCTTTTCTTCGGCCGCGATGCGCGCGGTGAGGTCGCCGGTTCCTGCACGGAAGACCTCGACCGAGATCTCTGGCTGCTCCTCGGAGAACGCCGCAACAATCGCGTCGATCTTTTCCTGCGGCTCCGAGGTATAGAGGGTCAAGCTCGCAGCCTCGGCTGGCGATTTCGCCGCCGGTGTCTCGGAGCTGGACGAATCGGCTGCTGCGGAACATCCGGTGAGCGCGATGGCGCCGAGGGTGACTGCTGCGATGGCACCGAGTGTGTGCTTACGAATCATGGTGGTGTTACTGGCTTTCTGTCGAGTGAAGCGTGGTGGTGAGCGGAGAAACAGAGGGGATACGGGGAAGAGACGGTGGTGAGCGCACGGGCTCGTTGAAGAGCGGTTCGTGGGCGGAGAGGGAGACCTCGGCCGCGCTCACGCCGAGGCTCGTGAATTGCACGAGCGAGAATGCGGGGGCGTCGTGGCCCGCAACGTGATCCGGGCCGGCATCCATCACCTGGTGGTACGCGAGCGAAGGCCCGACGAGCACGGGGATGCCAGCGGCCGTTGCCGCCAGCGAGTGATGGAAGTGGCCCGCGAGTACGGCTCGCGTATCGCTGCCCGAGAGCACTGCAAGGAACTGCTCGGCGTCGGCAAGGCCCTGCCGGCTGAGCGTCGGAAGCGGAGAACCCAGGGGTGCGTGGTGCAGCGCGACGATGGTGCCCGTTGGTGCCGGCTCCCCGAGTACGTCCGCGAGCCAGTCGAGCTGTTCGCCGCCGAGGGCGCCTGTGCGTGAGTCGAGCCTGACGATCCGCATGCCGTCAACGAGCGACACCCCGCGGTGGCTTGTCTCGTGGCCGGGAAGCACCCGGGAAGCGAGTGGATCGTCGTGGTTGCCGAGCACTGTGAGTACGGGAGCCGCGACTGCCTCGGACAGCGCCCGGCACGCCGCGGCAACGGCGGGGTACGCGCCGGGGTTGCCGCGCTGGACGAGGTCGCCCGTTATGATCACCGCTTCGGGGGTGATCCCTGTCGCACGCGCGTACTCGCCCACGCGTTCGAGTCGTTCGAGCCCGTCGACTGCCCCGTAGAGGCTGCAGTCGTCCGTGGCGTGGACGTCGCTCACGTGTAACACCGTGAAGCGGCCGCTCTCGCGGCTCACGAGGAGACCACCTGGGCGCCGGCGCGTGCGCGCAGTGCCGCGAGCTGTGAGGACTCAACACCGTGAGCGAGGAGGTACTCGGCAGCGCCGCCCCACGCGTCGAGCGCAGCGATCGCGGTCTCGAGCGCTTCGCCCGGGCTGTCGAGGTGCAGCCGTTCGGCGGCGGTGCGCTCGACGCCGGAGACCTGCAGCGCGTCGAGCTGGGCAGTGACGAGCCCGCGCCGCGCCGGTCGCACGGTCTCGCCCGAGCGGGTGTAGTCGTCGACAACCTCCTGGCGGGGTTCGCCCGCGGCGAGCCGGGCGAGCGCGACGACGAGCCCCGTGCGATCCTTCCCCGCCGCGCAGTGTACGAGGCAGACGCCGGGATGATCGGCAATGGTCGCGACCGCCTCGGCGAGGGCGGCCCCGCGCCGCTGGATCAGCCCAAGGTAGATGTCTTCGAGCGAACCGGCAGCCGGGGGCGTCTCGCCGTAGAGCGGTACCGAAACGACCGGTAGCAGGTGCGATCGCTCGCTGTGTTCGGCGGTCTCGCGCAGATCGAGAATGAGGTCGACGCCGGCCGCTCGCAGGATCGCCTCGTCGTTCGGCGTAATGGCGTCCGGCGCAGCTGAGCGCACGAGCCACGGCTCTGCCTCAGCCCCGACTCCGCGTGCGTTGTAGCTGCCCTGTAGTGCGATGGTGTTCACGCCTGGCCCCTTCGGTGAATCTCGGTGTCGTGCGCTGTTTCGTGTGGTTTCATCGGCGATGAAACGCGCTTCACGAATCACTATCCTGGGCCGGGGTAGCGGGCGCGTGAACGACGCATCAACCCTGCGTGAAGCTCAGGAGTGCATGCGGGGAATGCCCGAGCGTTGCTGGTTGCGGAAGGCGGCGCGGCTGGTGGGGGCTCGGACGCAGGGGTCCGGTGGTGCCGCGGCTAGTTGGGGGCGTCGGCGAGGGCGCCCGCGACGACTTCGCGCATGCCGCCGCTGCGGCGGGGGCTTTCGAGTGCGGTGAACGACTCGAGGAGCGCCTGCAAAGCAACGGAGTGGTTGATGCGAGCGAAGAACGGGTCGACAGCGTGCTGTTGGCCGACGGCCCCGGTTGAGATGACGACGTCGGCAAGCTCGGGGATCGGGGCCCGTGCGTAGCTGCAGAGCGCGATGATGGCGGCGCCGCCGTGCTGTGCGGTGCGCACGGCGGCGAGCGTGTGGGTGTTCGCGCCGGAGTGGCTGAGCGCGAGGCAGACATCGCCGGGGCCAAGTGTGTGCGCGGTGAACTGCTGCGCGAGGATATCCAGGGGAGCTTCAACAGGCCGGCCGCTCGTTGCGAAACGCATCGCCGCATCCTGCAGCGGTGGTGCCGAGAAGCCGTTGGCTGCGAACATGACCCGGCGGGCACCTGCGATCAGGCCCGCCGCTCGTTTCACGGCTTCCCTGTCAACCGCGCGCTCGCCGAGCTGGAGCGCCTCGCGCGCGCTCGTGAACACGTTGGCGACCCGGTCTCCCTGCGTTGGCTCCGCAGGGGCGTCCTGGCGAGCAAGTTCAATCCGCAGGTGCTGGTAGCCGCGGAACCCGAGGCGCTTGCAAGCGCGAATCACGGTGGCGGGAGAGGTTCCAGCGGCTGTCGCGAGCTCCAGCGTTGACCAGTAAGGGATCTCCTCGGGCCGCTCCAGGATCACCCGCGCCACTGCCCCCTCGCCGTGCCCGAGCCCGGGGGCATAGGCGCGTACGAGCGCGAGTGCTGTGCTGCTCGCGGCCCGGGGTGCAGCGTCTTGCGCTTGGGGGGTGGGTGCGGCAGTGGATGGCATATCAGCCACTGTATGGGGGCTGTTGGCGGGGAAGCGGGGCGTATGCCAACGCTTCGCCAGCTGTTCACTCGGCGGCTAGGTGTGAGGCCCGTGGCTGGAAACGAGCACCGTGGGCTGCAGCCGACAGGAGTTCCGCTAGACAATTCAGTTAGTGACCGCTAACCTTTGGGTACGGCCGGGCGGCGCGAGCCTCCCGGGAACGCACCGAAAGGGGAGCGTCGATGGAGACCCTCACAAGCCAGGCGAGGCCAGCGAGCGCGGAGTATCGCGCGAACGAGGCCGCGCACCTCGCCGCCGTCGCTGACATGCGCACGCGGCTCGCCGAGATTTCGCTCGGCGGCAGCGAAGCGTCGCGTAAGCGCCACGTGGGCCGCGGCAAGCTGCTGCCGCGCGAGCGCGTCGAGCGCCTCGTGGATCGTGGTAGCCCGCTGCTCGAGGTCGGCGCGTTCGCGGCCGACGGGGTCTACGACGACGATATTCCCGCTGCGGGCCTCATCACCGCCGTCGGCGAGATCCACGGCCGCAAGGTCATGATCATCGCGAACGATGCGACGGTGAAGGGCGGCACCTACATGCCGCTCACCGTGAAGAAGCACCTCCGCGCACAGGAGATCGCGGCCGAAAACGAGCTGCCGTGTGTGAGCCTCGTCGACTCGGGCGGCGCGTTCCTCCCGCTGCAGGACGACGTCTTCCCCGACCGCGAGCACTTCGGCCGGATCTTCTACAACCAGGCACGCATGTCGGCCCGCGGCATCGCGCAGATCGCCGCGGTGATGGGGTCGAGCACCGCTGGTGGCGCGTACGTCCCGGCGATGAGCGACGAGGTCGTCATCGTGCGCGAGCAGGGCACGATCTTCCTCGGGGGCCCGCCGCTCGTGAAGGCCGCGACCGGTGAGGTCGTGAGCGCCGAGGAGCTCGGCGGCGGTGTCACACATACCCGCGACTCCGGCGTCGCCGACCACCTCGCGGAGAACGACGAGCACGCGCTTGAGATCGTGCGCGACATCATCGCGCAGCTTCCCGCGCCAGGCCCCCGTGCCTGGGACGTGGAAGCGTCAGAGGCGCCCGCGGTCGATCCGAGCCAGCTCTACGGCGTCGTCCCGCCCGAGCCGCAGCAGCCGTACGATGCGCGAGAGATCATCTCCCGCATCGTCGACGGCAGCCGCTTCCACGAGTTCAAGCGCGACTTCGGTTCGACGCTCGTGACGGGCTTCGCGCGGATCGAGGGGCACCCGGTCGGGATCATCGCGAACAACGGCGTGCTGTTTGCCGAGTCCGCGCAGAAGGGCGCGCACTTCGTACAGCTGTGTGACACCCGCAAGATCCCCCTCGTGTTCCTCCAGAACCTCTCGGGGTTCATGGTGGGCCGCGAGTATGAGCGCGGCGGTATCGCCAAGCACGGCGCGAAGATGGTGACGGCGGTCGCGTGTGCGCGGGTGCCGAAGCTCACCGTCATCGTCGGCGGATCCTTCGGCGCAGGCAACTACGCGATGAGTGGCCGCGCGTATTCGCCGCGGTTCCTCTGGATGTGGCCGACGTCGAAGATCGGCGTGATGGGCGGGCCACAGGCGGCCTCCGTGCTCGCGACGGTGAAGCGCGATCAGATCGAGGCGAAGGGCGGCTCGTGGAGCGCCGAGGAGGAGGCCGAGTTCTCTCGGCCCACGCTCGAGCGCTTCGCCACGCAGAGCGACGCGCGGTACGCGAGCGCGCGGCTGTGGGACGACGGGATCATCGATCCGCTCGACACCCGCGGGGTGCTCGGCCTCGCGCTCGACACTGTTTCGCGGGCGCCGCTCGCGGAGACCGGCTACGGAATCTTTCGGATGTGATGGCAATGTTCTCTTCTGTTCTTATTGCAAACCGCGGCGAGATCGCTTGCAGGATTATCAAGACGCTCCGCTCGCTTGGCGTCCGCTCGGTCGCGGTGTTCAGCGCCGCCGACGCGGACGCCCCGCACGTCAGGCTCGCGGACACGGCCGTCGCGCTCGACGGCACCGAACCCGGGTCTGCCGGCGGCTACCTCAGCGTGCGGCAGATCATCGCCGCCGCGCAGGCGACCGGTGCCGAGGCGATCCACCCGGGCTACGGATTCCTCTCCGAGCAGCCAGCGCTCGCGCTTGCCTGCGCTGAAGCGGGCATCGTGTTCGTCGGGCCCAGCGTCGAGGCCCTCGAGGTCATGGGTGACAAGATCCGCGCCCGCGAGCGGGTGTCGGTGCGCGGTGTGCCGGTCGTGCCCGGTGTCTCTGAACCCGGGCTCGACAATGACGAGCTCGTTGCCCGATCCGCAGGCCTCACGTTCCCCGTGCTCGTGAAGCCGGCCGCGGGCGGCGGCGGCAAGGGGATGCACGCGGTCGATCGCGCGGAGGATCTGCCCGCCGCGCTCGACACCGCCAGGCGCGAGGCGAAGGCGTCGTTCGGTGACGACACGCTGTTTCTCG
>NZ_LOHP01000067.1 GCF_001482305.1 Leucobacter sp. G161 | reverse complement strand
TCGAATACGAGACCATCATGAACGAACAGGTCGCACTCGCGGCCTGACCAAACTGTCACCTAAACGTGCATCAGACCCGTTCGAGCAGGTGCCGGTAGTCCGTGACCACCGTAGATACCTTCCCGTCATACTGATAGTCGAAGGTAACTTCGCACTCACTCGACAGGTCGTAGCCTTGCCATTCTGCCTTGTTGTAGTTGTCGTAGACGCACAGGAAGTGCAGCGTGGCGGTGTCACTCGGGAAGGACTCGCCGCGGCCCGCCTGGGCAATCTCCGGGGCGTCACCCTCGAGGGTAATCCCTGCGAGCGACGGGTTCTCCGTGAATGCGCCGGACCCGATCACGGTGACCGAGGCCGGGATGGTGACATCTTGGAGCTGGTTGCCGTTGAGCGCTCCGCTGCCGATGTACACGAGCCCCGCGGGGAAGTCGATCGCCGTCAGGCGTCCTCCCAACAGGGAGTCGTCGCCAAGATGTGTGAGGGTGCTCGGCAGGGTGACCGACTGCAAACCTGTGGGGGTACCAGAGATTGAGCCCTGGTACTTGCTCTGGAAAAACGCCATAGTCCCGATGGAGGTCACCCCTTCAGGGATGACCACGCTCTCGAGCGGGGCCTGGCTAAACGCCTGGTTAGCAATCGCGGTGAGGTTCGGCGATAGTTCGACCGAGGTGAGGAGCGTGTAGGCGAATGCCCGAGTGCCCATGGACGTCAAGCTTGATGGCAACTTCACCGTCGTGAGCTTCGTGGAGCTAAACGCTGCGTCCCCGATCGAGGTCACGCCTTCCGGGATGTCGATGCTGCGGAGCGGGGAGCGTGAAAACGTCTCGTCCCCAATCACAGTTACGTTCTTCGGCCACGTCATGGTTTCGAGCTTCGACTCCGCGAATGCCGAGTCACCTATTGAGGTCACCGAGTCAGGGATGACGACCTCTGCAAAGCCGGTGTTGCCAAACGCCCGCTCACCGATGAAGGTGACGCCATCAGGGATCGTGATTGCGGTGATCGGTGCGTAGAAAAACGCGTCCTTGCCGATGCCAGTGACCGCGTAGTTCTTCCCGCGGAGCTGTACTTCTGCGGGAATGACTACGTCCACCGCCCGCTGCCCGTAGTAGTAGTCCACGACCGCACCTGCTTCGGGAGCAGTCGGATCGAAGCGGTAGCGAAAGTCGCCGGCGTTCTCCGTCATTTCGGCTGCGTGAGCCGGGCCGGATGGCAGCGTGACCATTCCGAGCGCGAGCGCCAGCGTGAACAGCGCTCCTATAAGGATCGCGACCGGGTTGCGGCGCGATTGGATATTCAGCATCTACGTTTCCCCCAAAGAGCACTAGGCACCGCCGGGTTGCGGCATCACTCAGCCGCGGTCGATGCGACCGCGGCCCCGTGCTACAAAACACATGGTAGCTTCAAAGTAAATATTGAGCTAGCCCCTAATTGGTTCATGGCAAATGTCGCAATTTATGAACGAGTAATCCAGTTCCTACCTCCTTCGCGACCCCTCCTGTCGCTGCCCGGTATTCTGGGGGCATCGCCAGAAGCACTCGGGCGCATGAACCGCACCAGGTGCGAGAACGAAAGGCGTGACCGTGCCGCTGAGAACCACCGTCGCACAGGCGCTCGCGGGCCTCGCCGGCCCCCTCCGTGCGGTCATCGGGCTCGCGGCGATCGGGCTCGGCATCACGCTCGTTCTCGCCCCGCTCTCCACCCACCAGATCGCGGTCGTCACCGGCATCGGGCTCGCGCTCGCAGGGATCGCCGCATATCTCCTCCCCACACTCGACGGGTTTACGAAGGTATCTGCTCGTGTCTTCGGCGCGGTCCTCTTCGTGCTCGGCGTGCTCATCGCGGCGTGGCCCGTCGGGGGTGCGCCGTGGCTCGCGTTTCTTGTCGGGGCGTCGCTCATCGGCCACGGCGTCCTGCAGACGGTGCAGGTGATCCGCCACGGCGGCGACCAGCGGGCCACGAGCATCATCATCGCGCTCGCGAGCGTCGTCTTCGGCGTCGTCGCGCTCGCCTGGCCCGTGCTCACGCTCACGCTCTTCCGTCTCGGCGTCGGGGCCTGGTTCGTGTTCTTTGGGCTGCAGCTCGTCATGGCGGCGCTCTACCGGAACTCGCCAACGCAGCCCCGCAAGCGCGGCAGAGTCGCCCGCTGGTCGCGCACGATCGGCGCGAGCCTTGCGCTGCTACTCGCAGTAGGTGTCGCGCTCGGCAGCGGATGGATCCTCGGCGGCGTGCCACTGCCGCAGCCCGGCAAGTTCTACACCCCGCCTGAGAGCGTGCCCGCTGAGCCGGGGCGGCTGATCCGCGCAGAGCCACTGAAGACGGGTCTGCCGAAGGGCGCGGAGGGGTGGAAGATCCTCTACACCACCACGAGCTTCGACGGCTCCCCCGCCATCTCGAGCGGAACGATCGTCGCGCCGAAGCAGCGGGGCACCGATCCACTCCCGCTGCTCTCCGCCTCGCACGGCACGACCGGCGTTGCGGCGAAGTGCGCGCCCTCACTCAGCGCGACCCCGCTCGCCGACGGAGCGGGCGCGGCGCTCGAACAGCTCGTCGTTGAGCAGGGCTGGGCGGCAGTCACCTCCGACTACATCGGGCTCGGAACCGCAGGCGCGCACCCCTACCTCATCGGCGACGCCGAAGCCCGCAACGTGCTCGACGCGGCCCGCGCGGCGCAGGAGTTCGACGCGCTCGACGTCACTGCGGAGACGGTGCTGTGGGGGCACTCGCAGGGCGGGCAGGGCTCGCTCTGGACCGGCCAGGTCGCAGCAGATTACGCCCCCGATGTGCCGATTACGGGCATCGCCGCGTTCGCCCCGGCGGCCGACCTCTTCGGCCTCGCCGAGGTCAACAAGAGCGATGCGGCAGGCAAGACGGTTTCCGCTTATATCGCCGCGACCTGGGCGGAGCTCTACCCCGAGCTCGAGCTTGCCTCGCAGCTCACTCCGGGATCCGCGCGCGGTGTCGAGAAGATTCAGGATCTGTGCTTCAACGGCCAGGACGCCCTGTCCGCGATCCTCCACGGCACGCAGGTCCCGAACCAGATCTTCCCCGACGAGGTGCTCGACGGCGAGTTCGGAGATCTTCTCCGCGCGCAGACGCCCACGGGCCCCTTCCCCGCTCCGGTGCTCGTCGCGCAGGGGCTCGCTGATCCGCTCGTGAAGGCCGAGCAGCAGCGCGAGTGGGTTCGGGATCGCTGCGAGGCCGGCATCGACATCGACTATCGCGAGTTTGCGGGTCTCGACCACCTGTCGCTCGTCGCTGAGGAGTCGCCGCTCACCCCGCAACTTATTGAGTGGACGCTGGACCGCGCGGCGGGCCTTCCTGCGACCCCGAGCTGCGACGCGCTTCCTGAGTAGGCGGCGGCGCGGCCCCCTTCGCATCCCCACCGACCCTTTTTATTCGAACCGACCCTATTTATTCGAACCAACCCTATTTATTCGAACCGACCCTTGCGAAGGCCGAAAACGGGGCGGAATGGATTAAACGGGGACTTCAGGGTGCACGTGTGGCGATGCTCCTGGCCGTTGCACGCGAGGGAGGCCCCGGCCTAGCTGCGCCGCAGTAAAGCCCTCGGTGGGGCCGGCGGCGCGCGCCTCCCCCAGCAACGACGAATGCGCGCCCGGGCCGAAGCCGGGGCGCGCATTCTTGGTTGGCGCGCGGTGCGCGCGGGTGGCTACTCGCTCGGGGCGCAGCAGCTTCCGCCGCAGCAGGAGCCGCCAGCCGAGTCGTCCCCAAGCAGGTTGAGAATCTCCATGCTCTCGGCGCTCGCGAACGCCGCCGCACCGGCGATGCTGGCCTCGGGGTTCAGAGCCGCGGGCTGAGCTGCGGCCTCGGGCTGCTGGGTCGTCGTTTCGTTCATCGTGGATCCTCTCGTCTGCGTGAATTCTATGCCGGACGCGCGTGCTGCGGCCGGCGATCGACTGACCTCTCAGTAGGGACTCAGTCGGGCTGACCGCCCTCAGCTTCGAGGGTGAGGACCTGCTCGAAGGCGCTCACGAACATTTCCGGCTGCTGCGCGCCCGAAACACCGTACTTTTCGTTGATGAGGTAGAAGGGTACGCCGGTGACGCCGAGCATGCGGGCCCGGGTGATGTCGCGCTCCACGGCCTCGCCGAAGCTCTCGCTCTCGAACGCGTCCTCCACCTCCTCGGGGTTCAGCCCGACCTCGTCGAGCACCGCACCAAGCTGCGCGACGTCACTCATGTTTACGCCCTCTTCGAAGTAGGCCTTGAAGAGTCGCGCGAGCACCTCGTCATAGATGCCCTGCTCCTTGGCAAGGTGAAGCACGCGGTGGGCGGCAGCGGTGTTGGAATGGGCGACCTTCTCGAAGTCGAAGGTGATGCCCTCCGCTGCGGCCATGCCGGTCATCTGGCCGAGCATATCTTCGACCTGCTCGCGGGGCATGCCCTTGTGCTTCACGAGGAAGTCGATCTGCTGCCCTCGAAGTTCAGCGGGGTGTCGGGGGCGAGCTCGTAGCTGTGCCCCTCAATCTCAAACTCAACCTCGGGATTGTCGGCCTTGAACTGCTCGACCGCGACGCGGAAGCGGTTCGCGCCGATGTAGCACCACGGGCAGGCGATGTCAGACCAAATATCAATGCGGATCGTATTGTTCACGTCCCGTGCAACTCCGGGGCGACGAGATCTATTCCGCGCTTCCGCAATAACTTCCCGGACCCATCGGCGGCGCATGCGCATCACTGAGCGGTCAGAGCACGCAGCTAGCCCTCGATGACCCGCGCCCCGTGCACGGGGCCCGTTGCGGTGAGGGCGCTGATGCCGGCACGCATGAGCACCGACCGCAGCTCCGAGGCTTCCTGCGCGCTCTCGACAAGGAACGCGACCGTCGGTCCCGAGCCCGAGACGATGCCGGCGAGTGCTCCGCGCGACTCACCGAGTTCGAGCAGCTGCGACAATTCAGGCGCGAGCCTGAGCGCCGCGGCTTGCAGGTCGTTGTGCATCGAATCGGCGAGCGACTCGGCATCTCCCACCCGGACGGCTTGGAGCACCGCGGTCTCCACCTTCACATACTCGGGCTGTTGCCCGAGCTCGCTGCGGTGGTCGTCGCGGTGCTGATCCAGCATGTCGTACACCTCGGGCGTGGAGAGCCCGCCGTCTGACAGCGCGAGCACCCAGTGGAACGTGCCCTTTGCGAGCGCTGGGCTCAGCTCATCGCCGCGGCCAGTTCCGACAGCAGTACCGCCTTCGAGCGCGAACGGCACGTCCGCTCCGAGCTCCGCTGCGAGTGCAACGAGCCCGGCCCTGCCGACCCCGGTCTCCCACAGCTCGTCGCATGCGAGCAGTGTCGCCGCCGCGTCGGCTGATCCGCCGCCCATTCCGCCGGCGATCGGCACGCGCTTGAGCACGGTGAGATCTACGCCGCCGCCGTATCCTGTGTGCGACGCGAGGAGTTTCGCCGCGCGGATCGCGAGGTTCGTGTCGTCAACCGGGAGACCCGCCGTCTCGATCGGCCCGCCGAAGCGCAGCGTGAAGCTGTCAGATTTGACCGCAGTAACTTCTTCGAAGAGAGAGACCGCCTGGTACAGGGACGCCACTTCGTGATAGCCGTCGGATTGCAGAGCGCCAACACGAAAGTACACATTGATCTTGCCCGGCGCTCGCACGGTGATCGATCTTCGCTGGTCGCTCCGCATAGTACCTACGCTAGCGCAAATCCGCTAGCGTCCGCTCCGCGCGATCGCCAGGAAGTCTTCGATGTGCAGTTGCTCGGCCCGGGCCGTCGGTGCGATGCCGGCGGCCTCGATGATTTCCACGGTGCGATCAGCTCCGAGAACGCTTTGCAGAGCCTGCCGGATCATCTTGCGACGCTGCGCGAACGCGGCGTTCACGAGCTCAAACGTACGCACACGTTCGGTCTCTGAGCCGATGGGCGCGTCGCGCTTCACGTACGACACGAGCACCGAGTCCACGCCGGGAACCGGCCAAAACACGCGGCGGCTCACCGTGCCGGCGATCCCCCACTCGCCGTACCAGGCGGCCTTCGCGCTCGGCGATCCGTACTCCTTGGAGCCGGGGCCCGCAGCGATCCGGTAGCCGACCTCGGCCTGCACCATCACGAGCCCACGGTTGAGCTCGGGAATGAGTTCGAGCAGGTGCATGAGGATCGGGACCGACACGTTGTAGGGCAGGTTCGCGACGAGCGCCGTCGGCTGGCCCGGGAGCGTCGCGAGGTGCTCAGCCGACAGGTCGAGCGCGTCGGTGTGGATCACCCTGAAGCGATCAGCGGCCTCGGGCTGCATGGCGCGGATCGTGTTCGGCAGCTCAGCCGCGAGCCGCGAGTCGATTTCGATCGCAGTGACGTCCGCCCCCACCTCGGTGATGCCGAGGGTGAGCGAGCCGAGGCCCGGGCCGATCTCGATGACAAGGTTGCCTGATTCGACACCGGCAAGCCGCACGATCTTGCGGACCGTGTTCGGGTCGATGACGAAGTTCTGGCCGAGCTTCTTCGTCGGCGAGACGTCGAGGCGTTCAGCAAGCTCGCGGACCTCGACGGGGCCAAGCAGGGCGCTACTCATCGGTATCCATCTCCCACGTGCCGTACACGCGTTCTGTGTTGGCGGCGAGCTGCTCGCACACGTCCGCGAGCGACTTCCCCTGCACCTCGGCAAGTCTGCGCACGGTGTGCGGCATGAGGTACGGGGCGTTCGGGCGGCCGCGGAACGGCTCGGGTGTGAGGAACGGTGCGTCGGTCTCGACGAGCACGAGCTCGGGCCTGGCGATCTCGAGGGCTTCCCGCAGGGCAGGCGCATTCTTGAAGGTCATCGTGCCCGCGAATGACATGTACCAGCCGCGCTCGTTGCAGATCCGCGCGAGAGCGGCGTCGCCCGAGAAGCAGTGGAACACGGTGCGCGCAGGAGCTCCCACGCGGGTCAGCGTGGCCACGACCTCGTCGTGCGCGTCTCGGTCGTGGATCTGCAGCGCGATCGAGTTCGCCTTCGCGATTTCGATGTGTGTTTCGAACGATTCGTACTGCGCGTCGCGGCCGTCCTCGCCGGTGCGGAAGAAGTCGAGCCCGGTCTCCCCCACCGCGCGCACGCGGGGTTGCGTGGCGAGCCTTGCAATCTCAGAGAGGTGCTCGGAGAGCTTACCTGCCGCCGCGAGGCGTGGCGCTTCGTTGGGGTGGAGCGCGACGGCTGCGAGCACGCGGGCGTCGTTCGCGGCAAACTCCGCACTCCAGCGACTCGTTTCGAGGTCGGTGCCAACCTGCACGACGCCGCGCACGCCGACGGCCTCAGCCCGAGCGAGCGACTCGAGCGGGTCGAGCACCTCCCCGTCAAAGTCGAACTCCATGTGGGTGTGGTTGTCGTACACAGGGAACGGCAGCGGCTCCGGGTTCTCGGGGCGCGGCTGGGCACGATCCTTCGACGCACTCCCACCGTCAGTGTTGCGCGTGCGCAGACCGCCGGCCGGGGTCTGGGAGGGCGTGCCGCCCTCGGCGGCGGTCACTTGCTGTCGCCCTCGGTCTCGATCCGCGGGAAGAGCACGGCGAGTGGGTGCTGCTGGGTGCCTGCTGGCAGGCGTCCCCAGGTGCCGGCGTCGCGGATGGGCTGCGCGTCGAGATCACCGAGTGTCTCTTCTGCGCCAAGCGCGTGCCAGAGCTTCGCGGTCGACTCGGGGATCACTGGATGCAACAGCTCAGCGAGCACGCGTAGGCCGTCGGTGACGGTGTACAGCACTGTGCCGAGCCGCTCGCGCTGGGCCTCGTCCTTCGCAAGCACCCACGGCTGCTGCTCGGTAATGTAGCCGTTGAGTGCGTCGACGAGCTCCCACGTGACGCTGAGCGCCTCGTGGATCGCAAACTCGTTGATGTGGGCGTCGGCCTCGCGCGCGGCGCGAGCGGCGAGCTCGCGGATCGCGGCATCGGCCGCGGTCTCTGCACCGGCCTCGGGGACGCGCCCCTCGAAGTACTTGACGTTCATCGCGAGCAATCGGCTCGCGAGGTTACCAAAGCCGTTCGCAAGCTCAGCCTGGTAGCGGGCCGCAAGGTCCTCCCAGCTGAACGAACCGTCGTGCCCGAAGGAGACAGCGCGCGAGAAGTAGTAGCGGAACGCATCGGCGCCGAACGTGTCGGTGATCTCGTTCGGCGCGATACCGGTGAGCTTCGACTTCGACATCTTCTCGCCGCCGACGAGCAGCCAGCCGTGTGCGAAGACGTTCGACGGCACCTCGAGGCCAGCGGCCATGAGCATTGCCGGCCAGATCACCGCGTGGAAGCGGAGGATATCCTTGCCGACGATCTGCGCAGCCGGCCAGTGCTTGAGCTCGGCCGCCGGGTCCTCAGGGTTCGCGCCGTAGCCACGCGCGGTGATGTAGTTCAGCAGCGCGTCAAACCAGACGTACGTCACGTGGGCGGAATCCCACGGGATCGGGATACCCCAGTCGAACGATGTGCGCGAGATCGAGAGATCTTCGAGCCCCTGCTGCACAAACGCGATGACCTCGTTGCGCGCGCTCGCGGGCTGGACGAAGTCGGGACGCTCCTCGTAGAGTGCGAGCAGGCGATCCTGGAACGCGCTCATCTTGAAGAAGTAGTTCTTCTCGTGCAGCAGCTCGAGCGGCTTCGAGTGGATCGAGCAGACCTTTTCACCCTCGTAGGCACCCTCGCCGTCGACGATCTCACTCTTGGGCTTGAACTCCTCACACCCGACGCAGTACAGCGCCTCGAACTCGCCGGCGTAGACGTGGCCATCGTCATGCAGGCGCTGCAGGAAGACCTCGACGCCTGCCTTGTGGCGCGCATCGGTGGTGCGGATGAAGTCGTCGTTCGAGATGTTGATCGTGTCAAGCAGCGGGATCCACGACGTCTCAACGAGACGGTCGGCCCACTCCTTCGGGTGGACGCCATTCGCCGTCGCGGTACGCAAAATCTTCTGGCCGTGCTCGTCCGTTCCCGTGAGGAAGAACGTGTCGTCACCCGCCTGGCGGTGCCACCTGGCGAGCACGTCCGCGGCCACCTCGGTGTACGCATGCCCGATGTGGGGAGCGTCATTCACGTAGAAGATGGGAGTGGAGACGGAGAACGAAGACGACTTGGCCATGGGTTCCATTGTATTGCCAGTGGGAGGCGCCCGCTGCCGTGTTACGCCGCCAGCGGGTTTCCCGACCTTTAACCGTGTTGCGCGACGGTGATCGTGGGTTCGTGACGGACCGGGAAGTTCACCGATCGGGCAATAAAGCAATTCTCGAACGCCTCAGCGTGCGCCGCGAGGGCGGCCTCGACCATCGTTTCGTCGGACACCGTCACCTCGGGCCGCAGCGTCACCAGGGTGAACTCGCCGCCGAGGCCAGCCTGCCGCATGACCCCCACCGCCCGATCCACGTAGCCCGTCACGACGACCCCCGCGCGTACGGCCATGTGCAGGTACGACAGCATGTGGCACTGCGCGAGCGCTGTCACGAGCAACTCCTCGGGGTTCCAGCGATCCCGGTCCCCGTGGAAGGTGGGGTCCGCCGACCCGGCGAGCTCCGCTTTCCCCTCCGCGCGAATGACGAGTTCTCGCCCGTATTCGCGGTATCCGCTTGTCCCGGTACCGCGATTACCGCGCCACTCAACTTCGATGAGGTACTCGTGTTCGCTCCGCATAGAACTATCGTAGAGTCCTCGGAACTCCAGGAGTAAGCTTGGAGCATGAGCTCAGACATGTTGGAAGCAGAAATTACCCAGGAGCGGAAGCTCATCACCGAGATCCCCGGGCCCCGCTCGCAGGAGATCCACGAGCGCCGCAAGAAGGTTGTCCCTCCCGGCGTGCACACCGTCTTCCCGGTATACATTGAGCGAGCGCACGACTCGATCGTGGTCGACGTAGACGGCAACCAGCTCATCGACGTATGTGGCGGCATCGGCGTCACGACCATCGGTCACACTGACGAAGCAGTCGTCGAGGCAGCCCGCGAACAGCTCGGCAAGGTCACGCACACGCTATTCACGATGAACGCTTACGAGCCCTACGTGCGCGTCGCAGAGCTCCTCGCCGAGCATGCACCCGGCCAGGGCGATTACAAGACGCTGCTCATGAACTCGGGCGCCGAAGCCGTCGAGAACGGCGTGAAGATCGCCCGCAAGCACACCGGGCGTCCCGGCGTCGCGGTGCTCGAGCATGCCTACCACGGCCGCACGATGCTCACGAGCAGCATGAACCATAAGGGCTCGCCATACGCGCTCGGCTACGGCCCCCGCGCCGGAGACATCTACCGGGCCCCGAACTCGCATCCGCTGCACGATGGCCTGACCGGCGCAGAGGCCGCGAAGCGCACCATCAACCATCTTGAGAAGACTGCGGGCGCTGCTGATCTCGCGTGCCTCATCGTCGAGCCGGTGCAGGGCGAGGGCGGCTTCGTCGTTCCCGCCGACGGCTACCTCCCCGCACTCGCTGCGTGGTGCAAGGAAAACGGCATCGTGTTCATCGCCGATGAGGTGCAGGCAGGCATGGCACGCACCGGCAAGATGTTCGCGATCGAGCACTTCGGCGTCGAGCCAGACATCATCCTCACTGCGAAGGGGATTGCTGGCGGCCTCCCGCTGTCGGGCATCACCGGACGTGCTGAGATCATGGATAAGTCGCTGCCCGGTGGCCTCGGCGGTACGTTCGGCGGCAACCCCGTCTCGTGCGCGGCGGCCGTTGCGGTCTTCGAGCAGATCGAGAAGCTCGATCTGCTCGCCGAGGGCCAGCGCATCGGCAAGACGTTCGGTGACGGGCTGCGCCAGCTGCAGTCCGAGTTCGACTGCATCGCCGAGGTTCGCGGTTTTGGCGCGATGCTCGCGATCGAGATCACCAAGCCCGGCACGCTTGAGCCAGACGCCGAGCGCGTTTCTGCGATCATTGATTACGCAGGAAAGAACGGCGTCATCCTGCTCTCAGCCGGCCTCTACGGCGAGGCGATCCGTTTCCTGCCGTCGCTGAAGATGACCGACGAGCTCCTACTCGATGTGGTCAGCGTGCTCCGCGAGGCACTGACGGCCACTGCCTAACCGGCGGTACCGCACAACGCAGCAGCCCGGGCCGATTGGCCCGGGCTGCTGCGTTGTTTCGGGGGCCGCTACTGCTCCCCCTCATCCGGGTGAGCAGCCAATCCAAGCAGCAGCGTGCGCATGGCGAGCTCAGCAACGGCGGCCTCATCGCGGTCCAACACACGCGTGTCAGCTTCTCCTCCGGCAGCGAGTGTCTGCTCAGCCGCGGCAAGCTCACTCACGAACACCCCCACGATCTCGCGGACTTCAGCGCGCCGTTCGGGCACTCGCTGCCCAAACAGCATCGCTTCAAGCGCGAGCGTCACTCCCTGCGTGACGTCCTCACGCCGCACAGACGCAGTAGGGCCCCCTTCATCGGCGGCGACGGCGGGATCGCGCAGCGTTGCACGGTGCCGGAGCGCAGCAAGCGCGTCAGTTTCGGCGCGCAACGCTGCGAGGAACGTCTGCTCCTTCGACCCAAAGTGGCTGTAGACGGCCCCCTTCGTAAACCCAGCGGCCTGCGCGATGTCTTCGAGCGAGACGCCAGCATAGCCGCGCTCCGCGAACAGCCGAGCCGCTTGCTCGAGCAGCCGTTCCTTGGTGCTGAGCGGGCGCGACCGCTGCTCTACCCAGGCGCTTGCCTGCGCCAGCGCCTGGGCGGCAGCGAGCAGCCCCTTCGTCACCCCGGCTTCCGCCTGGCTGCCTGCGGCTCCGAACGACTGGCCGAACTGCCCCGCAGCGTCGGCGAGCGCGCGTGCGGCGTCGCGCATCCGCTGCTCACCGGTCGGGTCGGTCGGCCCGGTGTATTTCGAGTTCATACGCACAGCGTACCTCAGATACCCACCAGAATGTACTTGCGTATCCTAGATACCGATGGGTATATTCTGTGGCACAAGCTTCTCTCGACCCCGATTGGACCCCATGTCTTCCACTCTCGCCTCTCCGCAGCGGCCTCCCACAGGCCGACCCCACTTCGCCCCAGTGCTCCTCATCGAAGGCCTGACGAAGCGCTACCGCGGCAAGCCCAACCCCGCCAACGACAACATCACGCTCGCCGCACACGCCGGTAGGGTACTCGGCGTCCTCGGCCACAATGGAGCGGGCAAGACCACGCTCGCGAACCAGATCGTCGGTTTGCTCAAGCCGAGCGAAGGCTCGATCGCGGTGGCAGGAATCGACGCGGTCGCCCACCCAGACCGCGCCAGGCAGCTCGTCGCCGTGCAGGCACAGGCGAACGTGCCAATCACTGGCCTGACCCCACGAACCGCGATCGAACTCGTCGGCCGCATCAGAGGCGGGGCACCTCAAGCGGTGCACCAGCGCACCCTCGAGCTCCTCGACGCGCTGGATCTTGGGCCGTGGGCTGACACCCCGGCGCAGAAGGTCTCGGGCGGCGTTGCCCGCCTCACGGCGTTCTGCATGACCGTCGTGCACCCGAGCCCGCTCGTTATCCTCGACGAGCCGACGAACGATGTTGACCCAGCGCGGCGCCGCCTGCTCTGGGACGCGATTCGGGCGACAGCAACAGCGGGATCCGCAGTGTTGCTGGTCACGCACAATGTTCGCGAGGCCGAGCACACCGTCGATGACCTCGTCGTGCTCGACAACGGCAGCGTACTCGCTGCCGGGACGCCGGCGCAGCTCACAGGACACCTCCACGGGGAACTATTCCTCGAGATCGAGGGTGACGCCCTGCCGGAGCTGCCATCGGGTCTGCACGCGAGCATGGTGCGCGCGGCACAGGCAATCGTCCCAGTTCCCGCGGCCCGCGGTGCAGAGTGCGTTGCCTGGGCACAATCCGCGGTCGGACGCGGAGAGATTGAGCGTTTCTCACTCACCCCTGCCTCACTCGAGGACGTCTATCTTGAACTCGTCGGCGCCGGATCGGAGGAGGCAGCATGAGCACCACAGCACTCCCCCAGGCCGGCGCGCACCACAGCGCCCCCGGTCGAGCTCTTCAGGGGCTCCGCGGCACGCTGCTGCTCATTCAGTGGCAGGTGCGCAGACAAGCTCAGTTCCTCCCGCTCATGGTCGTGGTACAAACCGCGCTCGCGGTCTCCACCGTGCTCGGGTATGGGATCCTCATCGGCGACGTTGACCCCGAGGCGGCACTGTTCCTCGCGACCGGAGCACCCACCATCAACCTCATCGTCATCGGCCTCGTGATGGCACCGCAGGCCACCATGCAATCACGCATGGAGGGAAGCGCGGACTGGCTCCGCACACTCCCTCTCCCGCGCGCAGCATATCTCGCCGCCGACCTCACAGTGTGGACGGCGCTCGCGCTTCCCGGCCTCGTGCTCGGAGTGATCGCCGGCGCGCTGCGCTACGACATCACCTACGACATCTCACTCTGGATCGCGCCCGTCGCGATCCTGGTCGCACTCACCGCGGCAGCAATCGGCTACGCTTTCGCGACGCTTCTCGCGCCGATGATCACCCAGCTCGTGACACAGCTACTCGTGTTCCTGCTCCTGCTGTTCTCACCAATCAGTTTCCCCGCAGATAATCTTCCGGGGTGGCTGCAGGCCGCCCACGCGGTGCTGCCCATCGAACCGATGGCGAACCTCATGCGGGCCGGGCTAGCGGGGCACACATTCGAAGCGAGTTGGACCGACCTCGGAGTCGTCGTCGTGTGGTGTGCCGCGGCCGTAACAGCCGCGATCCTCGCGCTCAGACGACGGGGCTAACGAAGCGTTACTCGACCTCGGTGAAGCCAGCACCTGTGAGCGATGCTACGGCCTCTTTCAGGCTCACCTTCGTGACGGCGGCGGGATCCTCCTCGGCTCCGGCTCCCGTCGCATTCGCGAAGGCCTCAACATCGAGATCCGTGTAATTCATCGTGACCGTCTCGACGAGCTCGGTCTCCCCGAACTCGATCGCGTGATCGACCCCGCGAATTCCCTTGTACTGTTCAACGAGCTCGCCGACCTGTTCTTCAGCGGCGGCGCGATCCGCGATCCCGCTCTCCGCGTAGACCACGATATTTTCGGTGGTCTGCTCAACCACGTCATCGCCTTCAGCGACGTACGTGACGGTGAGCGTCGCCCCATCCGCCGACTTGGTCAGCGTGGTTTCGCTCCGCTCTCCGGGCCCACTGCTGCACCCCGTGAGCGCGAGAGCGGCAACCACCAACGCCGCCCCCAGCTTTGCCGCAAGAACCGAACGCGAGGAGAAAGAGTTGGTGCGCACGTGTGCTCCTATTCGTTTTGAGCGTCGCCGCTGACATCAAGATCTATGCCGCTCGAAGCAAGGCTTCCGGTATCGATGACGTCGCCGACGGCGTGCACGTCAACCACGATGACCGTGACGTTGTCTCGCCCGGCATTGTTCAAGGCCTGTTCAACGAGGGTTCGTGCCGCATCCTCGGCGGTCTGCTGCGTTGACAGGAAGTACTGGATTCCGACGTCCGTGAGTTCCTTGGTGAGCCCATCGGAGCAGATGAGGATCCGCTGGCCCGGGATCAGGGCAAGCGAGGTGTAGTCGGGAAGGGGCGCTTCGCCGAGCCCGACCGCACGAGTAATGACGTTCGAGTGCGGGTGCACCTCCGCCTCTTCCTCGGTGATCGCTCCCGTATCGAGCAGGTGCTGCACCACTGAGTGATCGACCGTGATCTGGCTCAGTGCGCCCTTGAAGTACTGATAGACGCGCGAATCCCCGATGTTGATGACCTTCCACACCGGTACGTCGCTCTGCTCCCCGATGATGACGCCCGTCACCGTCGTGCCAGCCCCAAGCTCAGTGTCACCCGTGTCGATTTCAATGTCATCGACGGCCTGGGTGAGGATGTCCAGAATGTCGTCCTCGGTGACCGAGAGGTCGCCAGCGAGCTCGTTCAACCGGCGGACAACCGCAGCCGAAGCTACCTCACCGGCCGAGTGGCCGCCCATGCCGTCAGCGACTGCAAAGACCGGAGGCACCGTAATATAGCTGTCCTGGTTCGTCTCACGACGGTTCCCGACGTGCGTGATGGCATGCCAGGAGAGCTCAATGTCGGCTTCCCCGCCAGAACGGTAGGCGAGGCGTCGCCTCACTGCGTTGTCGCCGTGGGTCGTCACCTGTTTGTCTCCTGCACTCATGTATTCTAACGGCTCGCGGCCGGTTTCCCCTGATCGGTCACGAGCCGCACGGTTTCATCGGCGGCAGAGCCACTCATTTCGAGCCCCTCGATAGCAGCCCAAGCAAGTAATTCATCCCGCGATGCAATCTGCGGAGCCGCCAGGGCTAACCGGTGCACGAGGTCGCCCTTTGCGGCCTTATTGAAATGGTTGAGTGCACGCACTTCCCCATCCGATCCCCGCGCGACGACATCGAGGTAGTCCGTGCGCTCAGCTCCGAGTACCGACAACGGCGCGAGTGCCGCGTAGTCCTTTGAGCGCAGATCGAGCACGTAGTCAGCTCCTAAGAGCGACTCACGGTGTTCGGCGGCCCAGAGCTTCGCGAGGGGCTTCCCAAGCTCGGGCAGCCGGGACGAGGCCGACAGCCGGTACCCGGGGATCAGGTCACTGGCACGGAGCAGCCCGAAAAGCGCAGACTGCACGTGCACGTGTGCGTCGATCCAGGCCCGGGCGGCCACGGGCAACTCAGCAACCGCGAGTGCGTCGAACAGCACCCCGGTATACCGCTCGATCGCGGGCATCGCACCGCTCGTGTCGAGCTCGAGGTTGCGCAGCCGTTCGTCGCGGTTCTTTACGCCCAGTTTGAGCGCCTTCGTGGCGCCTTCCTCGTCGCCGCTCACCCGTTCGAGGGCCGCGCGCACTTCGTCTCGTGTCGCGCCACACTGCTGGGCGCGGAAGAGCTCCGCCTGGGAAAACGAGTGCCGCCCTCCGAGACGCTTGGTCTCGGAGGGCGGCAACAGGATACGCATGGTGGTTCTAGCCTAGCGCGTGACGGGCGTCAGCCCAGCCGTAGCGTTCACTCGAAGCTACGCTACGAGCACGGCATCGCCGGCGACGATGGTCACGGTGTCGTGGTCGACGGATAGGAACCCGTCGTCCGCGTTCACAGTAACCTTCGAGCCGTCTTCCGCTGTCACGCGAACCTCACCCTTGGCGAGGAGCGCGAGGAACGGCTGGTGACCGGTGAGGATACCGATCTCGCCCTCGACGGTGTTCGCGACGACCTGGCTGGCTGCACCAGACCAGATCTCGCGCGTCGCGGAAACGACCTTGACGTTGAGCGCCATGATTAGGCCATATCCTTCTGCATCTGCGCCCACTTCTCTTCGACGTCGGAGATACCGCCGACGTTGAAGAATGCCTGCTCGGCAACGTGGTCGAACTCGCCCTTGGCAATAGCGTCGAACGACTCGATGGTCTCCTTGAGCGGAACCGTCGAACCCTCGACACCGGTGAACTTCTTCGCCATGTAGGTGTTCTGCGAGAGGAACTGCTGGATGCGACGTGCGCGCGATACGGTGATCTTGTCTTCTTCAGAGAGCTCGTCAACACCGAGGATCGCGATGATCTCCTGGAGTTCCTTGTTCTTCTGGAGGATCTGCTTCACCGTGGTCGCAACGCGGTAGTGATCCTCGCCCAAGTAACGGGGGTCGAGGATACGCGAGGTCGAGGTCAGCGGATCAACTGCGGGGTACAGACCCTGCGATGCGATCTCACGCGACAGCTCGGTCGTTGCGTCGAGGTGGGCGAAGGTCGTCGCCGGAGCCGGGTCGGTGTAGTCATCGGCGGGCACGTAAATTGCCTGCAGCGACGTAATCGAGTGGCCACGGGTCGAGGTGATGCGCTCCTGGAGCACACCCATCTCGTCCGCGAGGTTCGGCTGGTAGCCCACTGCCGAAGGCATGCGGCCGAGCAGCGTTGAAACCTCGGAACCTGCCTGCGTGAAGCGGAAGATGTTGTCAATGAAGAGGAGCACGTCCTGCTTCTGCACGTCACGGAAGTACTCAGCCATGGTGAGGGCCGAGAGTGCGACGCGGAGACGGGTCCCGGGCGGCTCATCCATCTGGCCGAAGACAAGGGCGGTCTTGTCGAACACGCCTGCCTCGTCCATCTCGTGGATGAGGTCGTTGCCCTCACGGGTACGCTCGCCAACACCGGCGAACACCGACACACCACCGTGATCCTGCGCAACACGCTGGATCATCTCCTGGATGAGGACGGTCTTACCGACGCCCGCACCACCGAAGAGGCCGATCTTGCCGCCCTGAACGTAGGGGGTCAAGAGGTCGATGACCTTGATGCCGGTCTCGAAGAGCTCAGTCTTCGACTCAAGCTGGTCGAAGGCCGGCGGCTGGCGGTGGATGCTCCACCGTTCGCTGACCTCGATGGTCTCACCCTCGGGGAGGTTGAGGACGTTACCTGCAACGTCGAAGACCTTGCCCTTGGTGATGTCGCCGACGGGAACGGTGATCGACTCGCCGGTGTCGGTGACTTCCTGGCCGCGGACGAGGCCATCGGTGGGCTTCAGTGCGATCGCGCGGACAAGGTTGTCGCCGAGGTGCTGGGCAACCTCAAGCACGAGGGTGAAAGGCTCCGTGCCCTCGCCCATGTTGACGGTCGTCTCGAGTGCGTTGTAGACAGCGGGGATCGCGTCGTGCGGGAACTCGATGTCGACGACGGGGCCGGTGACTCGGGCGATGCGCCCGACGACCTTGGTGGTGGCCGTATCGGTCATGTCTCTTCCTTCTTCGTACTGGTATTAGGACAGCGCGTCAGCGCCGCCCACAATCTCGGAAATCTGCTGGGTAATTTCCGCCTGGCGTGCGTTGTTTGCAAGGCGGGTGAAGTCGCGAATGAGCGTGTCAGCGTTGTCGCTCGCCGACTTCATCGCCTTCTGCGTGGCTGCGTGCTTCGCGGCGGCCGACTCGAGCATTGCGTTGAAAATACGCGACTCGATGTAGTCGGGCAGCAGCTTGTCGAGGACGACGTCTGCTTCCGGCTCGAACTCGTACAGCGGGCTTACATCGCTCGCCTCGGCGACGCCCTCGACGATCTGCAGTGGCAGCAGGCGGGTAACCTGCGGCGCCTGCGTGACCATGCTGATGAAGCGGTTGTACACGAGATGAATCTCCTGCACTCCCCCCTCGGCAGTGTCGCGGCCGAACGCTGAGATAAGCGCATCAGCGATTTCCTTGGCGGTCTCGAATACCGGGGCCTCGGTGTCGCCCAGCCAGATGCGCTCGGAAGCGCGGCGGCGGAACGTGAAGTACCCCTGAGCCTTACGGCCAATGAGGTAGTACGAGATGTCCTTGCCCTCGGCGCGAAGCAGCTCAGTGAGCTCCTCCGCCTCCCGAAGTACCTGCGAGTTAAACGCACCAGCGAGCCCACGATCGGAGGTGAAGATCACCACCGCCGCGCGCTCGACCTTGTCAGCCTCGGTCAGCAGCGGGTGATCAGCCTTCGCGTGCGTCGCGACCGCCGATACAGCCCGGGTGATTGCCTGGGTGTACGGGGTCGAGGCGTCAACGCGTGCCCGAGCCTTCTGAATGCGTGAGGCAGCGATGAGCTCCATCGCACGGGTGATCTTCTTGGTCGTCTGGGCAGAGCGAATGCGCTGCCTGTAGACCCGAAGTTGCGCTCCCATGTCTCTCCTGTGTTGTCTGGAACTGGCTGGTTAACAAAGCGGTGAGGTGGTGGGGGCGCGTGCGCCCCCACCGGCCCAACTACTTCTTAACTACCAGCTGCTCCTGCTGAATCTCTGACTCGTCGAGCGCATCGAACTGCTCGGTGAGGGACTTGCCCTCAGCGGTGAGGAACTCGCTCTTGAACTTCTCGATCTGCTTGGTGAGCTCGTCAACGACCTCATCCGAGAGGACGTTGGTCGAAGCGAGCGTCGACAGCGCGTCGGAGTTGCGGCCTAGGTAGTCAAGGAACTCGCGCTCAAAGCGGAGGATATCGACGACGGGGACGTCATCGAGGTAGCCCTTGGTACCGGCCCAGATCGAGACGGTCTGATCCTCAACCGAGAACGGTGAGTACTGCGGCTGCTTGAGCAGCTCGGTGAGGCGTGCGCCTCGCTCCAGCTGCTTGCGGCTCGATGCGTCGAGGTCGGATGCGAACATCGCGAATGCCTCGAGTGCGCGGTACTGAGCGAGCTCAAGCTTGAGCGTGCCCGACACCTTCTTGATCGACTTCACCTGAGCGTCGCCGCCCACACGTGACACCGAGATACCCACGTCGACCGCGGGGCGCTGGTTCGCGTTGAAGAGGTCCGACTGGAGGAAGATCTGGCCGTCGGTGATCGAGATCACGTTGGTCGGAATGTACGCCGAGACGTCGTTCGCCTTGGTCTCGATGATGGGAAGACCCGTCATCGAGCCTGCGCCGAGCTCGTCGGACAGCTTTGCACAACGCTCCAGCAGACGCGAGTGGAGGTAGAACACGTCACCCGGGTATGCCTCGCGCCCCGGCGGGCGGCGCAGCAGCAGCGATACGGCACGGTAGGCCTCAGCCTGCTTCGAGAGATCATCAAAGATGATGAGCACGTGCTTGCTGTCGTACATCCAGTGCTGGCCGATTGCCGAGCCGGTGTACGGAGCGAGGTACTTGAAGCCTGCGGGGTCAGATGCGGGAGACGCCACGATCGTGGTGTACTCCATCGCGCCTGCGTCCTCGAGCGCGCCCTTTACCGAAGCAATGGTCGAGCCCTTCTGGCCGATTGCGACGTAGATGCAGCGAACCTGCTTGTTGGTGTCGCCCGACTCCCAGTTCGCCTTCTGGTTGATGATCGTGTCGATCGCAAGAGCGGTCTTACCGGTCTGGCGGTCGCCGATGATGAGCTGACGCTGGCCACGGCCAACGGGGATCATCGCGTCAATCGCCTTGATGCCGGTCTGCAGCGGCTCGTGCACCGACTTACGCTGCATGACGCCGGGAGCCTGGAGCTCGAGCGCGCGGCGGCCCTCGATACCAGTGATCTCACCCAGGCCGTCGATCGGGTTGCCGAGCGGGTCGACCACGCGGCCGAGGTAGCCCTCGCCGACGGGGACCGAGAGGACCTCGCCGGTGCGGGTGACTTCCTGGCCCTCTGCGATACCCGAGAACTGGCCAAGAACGACAACGCCGATCTCGTCCTCTTCGAGGTTCTGTGCAAGGCCAAGCGTGCCGTCAGCAAAGCGGACGAGCTCGTTAGCCATAACGCCGGGGAGTCCGGAGACGTGTGCAATACCGTCAGCGGCATCGACGACGGTTCCGACCTCAGTCTTGCCCGCCTGTGCAGGCTCGTACGATGCTGCGAATTCATTCAGCGCGCTGCGGATCTCGTCCGGGCTGATTGCGAGTTCTGCCATTTCGTTTCCTCTATCTGTTCCGGAGAAACTCTCCGGCAAGTAATGAAGTTGTGCTCTACGCAGCGAGCCGCTGGCGGAGGTCTTCCAGGCGTGCCCGGACACTTCCGTCGATGACATCATCAGCCATCTGAATGCGAACGCCGCCGATCAGGTCAGGATCCACAATCGTGGTGACCTTGACGGCGCGACCTGCAGTCTGCTCGAGGAGCGTTGCAAGCCGCTGCTGCTGCTCGGCCGTCAGCGGAGCCGCAACGGTAACCGTGGCGAGTTCGCTGCCGCCCTGATCCGCTGCGACGCGTGCCCCGGCGCGAAGCGCAGAGTTCACGCGGCGACCGCGCGGGTGAGCAACGAGGTAGCTGACGACGCCCAAAGCGCCCTCCGCGAGCTTGCCGGAGAAGATTTTCTCCGCGAGCTTCGCCTTCGCTGCCGGATCGCCAAGCTTGTTCCCGAGCTCGAGTTCGAGCTCATGGCTCGACTCGATCACGGAAGCCGCTGCGAGCAGCTCGTCGGCCAGACCGGGCTCGGCCAGCGACTGAGCGCGGAAACCGAGCTCCTCGACGCCGTCGATGAACTCCTCGGAGTTCGACCAGGACTGCTCGACCGCTGCGGTGAGCACAGAGCGCGCGCCAGCCGACAGGCCGGTGAAGACCTTACCGACGAGCTCCGCTTTCGCGGAGGCCGGAAGCGATGCGTCAGCGAGCGACGCAACGAGGGCCGGTGAGCCGCCGAGCAGCGCAGCCGCGTTGAGCAGCTCCGAACCGACAGCTTTCCCGAGGCGACCGTTGAGCGCAGACTTCGCAGCCGCAAGTGCCTCGCGTGACGCGCTGCCCATTACTTCGCCGCCCGTTCGGACGCTTCGAGCTCGACGAGGAAGCGGTCGACGAGCGCCGATGCCTTCTTGTCGTCGCTCAGGCTCTCGCCGACGACGCCAGAGGCGAGGTCGATAGCGAGCGAGCCAACATCCTTGCGGAGCGAGACGAGAGCACCCTGGCGCTCAGCCTCGATCTGCACCTGAGCAGCCTGCGTGATGCGAGCCTGCTCGGTAGTTGCGTCTTCCTTGGCCTTCGAAACAATCTTCGTGGCGTCGGTGCGAGCCGCTTCGCGGATCTCGCCAGCTTCCTGGCGAGCGCTTGCGAGCTGGGCGGTGTACTCCTGGAGCGCTGCCTCAGCCTTTGCCTGAGCCTCATCGGCCTTGGCGATATTTCCTTCGATCGCTTCGGCGCGTGCGTCAAGCATGACCTGCACCTTCGGGAGGAACACCTTCCAGAACGCGACGAGGACAATGAGGAACGCGATCGCCGACCAGACGATATCGTACGTCGCGGGAAGCAGCGGGTTCTGAGTCGTACCCTCTGCAGCGAACTGTACTGCGTAATTCATCTTGCCTCCCTTTCGAGACTAGTGAAAGGTTCGTTATCCCTGGAAGATGAAGTAGGTGGCAACACCGATGAGCGCGAGCATCTCGGTGAACGCGATACCGATCCACATCATGCCCTGGAGCTTGCCTGCAAGCTCAGGCTGGCGTGCGGTGCTTTCGATGGTCTTGCCAACGACGATGGCCACACCGATGGCGGGCCCGATGGCTGCGAGGCCGTAGCCGACGGTTGCAATGTTGCCCGAGATATCAGCGAGAACAGACACAGTATGTGTTTCCTTCCGTATGTGGGTTCAGCACTAGCCGAACCCAGGGGGGTTAAATTAGTGCTCGTCAGCCAGCGCGAGCTGGATGTAGAGCGCGGTGAGCAAAGTGAAGACGTAAGCCTGGAGGCCCGAGACGAACATCTCGAAAAGCGTGAAGGCGAAGCCGAACACGAACGTGCCCGCACCAAGCGCCGGGAAGATCCCGCCGGCCTCAAGGATGAAGAAGTTGGTTGCGGCCCAGAGCAGCACGAGGATCATGTGACCGACGAGCATGTTCATGAGGAGTCGCAGCGCAAGGGTGACCGGGCGCATGATGAAGGTCGAGAGGAACTCAACCGGCGTCACGAGCAGATACATGGCCTTGGGCACACCAGCTGGGAAGAGCGAGTTCTTGAGGAACTTGCCAGGGTGCTTCTTTACACCGGCGTAAATGAACGCGACGTAAGCGACGACGGCCATCACGATGGGGAAGCCAACCACGGACGATGCCGCGATGTTGAACCCGGGGATGATGCCCGTGATGTTGAAGGCGAAGACGAGGAAGAAGATCGTCATCAGCAGCGGCTGGAAACGACGTCCCTCCTTTACGCCCAACTGGTCCTCGATCGTGTTCTTACGAACGAAGTCAAGGGCGAACTCGAGCACACCCTGCGCACGACCGGGGATCACGCGCAGGTTGCGCGTGCCCAGCCAGAACAGGAGGAGGAGAACGATCACCATGACGACACGGATGATCATGATCCGGTTCATCTCGAACGGGGTGCCTTCAAAAAGGACCGCCGCCGGGAAGAAGTCATCGAGGGTTGGGCCGTGGAATCCGCCCTCATCGGTGCGGACAAGTCCGGGGGCAACGAGGTGCATAGCGTTAGCGAACAGGCCATTCTCCTGATTCGGGGCGCGGCTTTCGCCGCACGGCTTCGAACGATGGTCGTGACCCATGCACGCGGGCACTCAGAAGTAGCGCCACATGGCTGGGAACGAACTTATCCTAACAAGGTTTCACCGCGAGCGAAACTCGACGGGCCCTTGGGCGCGCGAAGATTCGGCGCGGGCTGGGAATCTTCCCTCAAGCTTGCTGAGAATTACGGCAAATCTGCGACGTATGGTACACGCGCCTTGGCCACAATGATCACATCGATAATGATCGAGGCGAGCACCGTCGCGACCAACGCGATGAACAGTAGCTTGGGGTCGAGCCAGGGCTGATCGCGCAGCAGCAGCGCGGCGACGACGAATCCGATGAGCTTGAAAACCCATGCCCCCATCACAATGCCCATAAAGATCTGCAGGTAGACGGGGCTCTGCACAAACCGGTTCGCGAAGGCGATGCTCCCGACCGTGATGAGCAGCAGCACTCCCCCGATCGCCGCACCGATGAGCCCACCGAAGAGCCCGGTGCTTCCGCTCACGAAGTAGCCGATGACCGCGAAGGCCACCATCGCAACGACGGTGACGATGGCCCCCCAGCGCACACCGCGCAGCAGCATCGGCTGCGATGAGGGCATCGGGTATTCACCGTCGCCGTAGGTCGTCGGCTCCACCCCGGGAGTGTTCTGGGCGTCGGGCTGCACGGGAGTGCTCACTCGGAGGTCCTTTCAATAGACGCGCCTCCGGCGGCAGCGGGCGCTTCCGGGGCTTCGACGGGTGCGCCCCGCCGCCCTAACGCTATCAAGCGGCGCTGCGCGGCTGCTGCACGCACGCCGCGCGCGGGGAACCGCACCAACAACACGCACGCGATGCCACCGACCACCAACACGATGAGGGGAAGCACGAAGCTCTGGCTCGTGAACACCAGAAGTCCCGCGGCAGACAACACTGCGGTTCCGAGGTAGAAGATCGACACGGCCTGCACGGGAGAATGCCCCATGTCGAGGAGTCGGTGGTGGAGGTGTTGCCTATCTGCCTCGAAGGGGCTCTTGCCGGCTCGCAGTCGGCGAAGCACCGCGAGTGCGAAGTCTGCCAGGGGAAGTGCGAGCACCGCGAAGGGCAGCAGGATCGGAATGTAGCTCGCGAGCACGAGTTTCAGGTCGAGTGCTGCGGGATCGATCTCTCCGGTCACCGACACCGTTGAGGTCGCCATGAGGAGGCCAACGAGAAGGGCGCCGGTGTCCCCCATGAACATCTTCGCCCGGTGCCAGTTAAAAGGCAGAAACCCGACACAGATGCCGACGAGCGCGAGGGCGATGAGGCTCGCGAACGTGACGGACCGTGAGCTCCCGAGCTGTGAACTCAGGATCAGCGTGTACACGAAGAACGTTCCACTCGCGATGATCGCAACACCAGCAACAAGTCCGTCGAGACCGTCGATGAAGTTCACCGCGTTCATCACCAGCGTGATGAGAAAGACGGTGAGCACGAAGTTGACCGTGGGCGAGCCGATCACGAGCGTGTCACCCACGGGAATCGAGACGATCTGCACGCCGTTCCAGGCCAGCACGCCGGCAGCGAGCAGCTGCGCCCCCAGCTTGATCATCCAGTCGAGATCGAGCAGGTCATCGAGCACACCGATGACCGCGATGAGGAGACAGGCTCCGATGAGTGCCCACATCTTCAGGTCAGCCCGGAAGAGGCCCTGAAACTCGGCAAGCATCGTCGCAACGCCGAACGCGGCAAGCAACCCGACGAACATCGCAACGCCACCGAGACGTGGCGTCGGGTTCTGATGCACGTCACGCTCACGAACCTCTGGTGCCAGCCGGAACCGTCGCGCAAGCCTGAGCACGCAGTACGATGCCGCGGCGGTCACGATCACCGCAACCGCCAGCACCACCAGGTACGAGAGCATGGCTACTCGCTAGCCTTGGCTGCCTCGGAGTCGGGGGCGGGGTCTGGCTCAGTGCTGGGGGTGCCGGCGGAGGGTGCCGTAGCGGTGACAACCGTCGCACCCGGCAGCGCCTCCTGCAGCTGCTGCGCGGTGATTGCCCCTGACCGCAGCACACGGACGGTGCCCGTGCCGTCGGCCTCAAGCGTTGTGGCGTCGATGATCGTGGACGCTTCGCCGCGGGCCTCTCCCCCATCGAGGTACACCGCGACCGAGTCGCCGAGCATCTGCTGTGCTTCCGCAGCGCTCCCCGCAGCAGGGTCGCCGGTGCTGTTCGCCGAGGACACGGCAAGCGGCCCGGTTTCCTGCAGCAGTTCCCGCGCGAAGTCATTGCCTGGAATACGCAGCGCGACGGTGCCGCCGGTCTCGCCAAGGTCCCAGCTCAGTGCGGGATTCGCCTGGGTGATGATCGTGAGCGGCCCGGGCCAAAACGCGTCGGCGAGGGTGTGCAGCGCCTCAGTGGCATCAGCTGCGAGCGCCGCGAGGGTGCCAGTGTTGGGGATGAGTACCGGGGGCGGTGACTGCCGACCGCGGCCCTTCGCGTCAAGCAATCGCTGCACGGCTTCCGGGGAGAACGCGTCTGCCGCGACACCGTAGACGGTGTCGGTGGGCAGCACGATGAGTTCGCCGCGACCCAGGGATTGGCGGGCAAGCCGCGTCCCCTGCAGCAGCTGAGCACCATCTGAACAGTCAAACACCTCGGACATAGTTCGCAATTCTACTTCAGTGCGGTGGTGGCGCGGTCGCGCCCGGTCAGATCGGGGTGCGTGGCGCATGCGCGCCAGCCGTCGGCCGCCAGCAGATCACGGATTGCTGCCCCCTGGCCCTCCGCGTGTTCAAGGACGAGGGTCCCGCCGGGAAGGAGGAGCATCGCAGCGACCCGGCTGATCACGCGGATGACGTCGAGCCCGTCGCCGCCCCCATACAGGGCAAGCGCTGGATCGTGGTCGCGCACCTCGGCGTCGCGTGGCACCATCGCATCGGGCACGTACGGCGGATTCGAGATGACCACGTGGGTTTGCCCCACGAGTTCCGCCGGCGCAAGAGCGCCAGGTACGAAGTCTGCGAGGTCCCCGTGAATCAGCGTGACGCGTTCGTCACCGTGCACGGCGACGTTCTCCGCGGCCCAGGCGTGAGCCTCGGTGCTCTTCTCGACCGCCCACACGCGTGCCGTCGGCACTTCGGCAGCGAGCGCGAGTGCGATCGCACCGCTCCCCGTGCACAGATCTACCGCGAGCGGCGCCGGAGTGGGGGCCAGCGCAAGCGCATCAATCGCGAACTGCGCAACGATCTCGGTCTCGGGGCGCGGCACGAATACCCCCGGCCCGACGCGGAGCTCGAGCGACCGAAACGGAGCCCGCCCCGTGAGGTGCTGCAGCGGCATGCGCTCGGCGCGCAGCTCCGCGAGTTCGGTGATGCGCTCACGCTGCGCGGGCGTCACCCGCTCACCCATGATGGCCAATGCCTGCACTCGTCCCCGACGTTCGTCGAGCACATGGCCGACGAGCAGTTCGGCGTCGACGTTCGGATCCTCAATACCGGCCGCGTCGAATTGTGCACGGAGCTCGGTCAGCAGGTCGGTCAGCAGTGGACCAAGGTCGTCATTCACGTCCCCATTGTCTCGCACCTTCACGCCACTCCGAACCGGAGGGAATACCCGGGAGTCAGCGACGTTGTAACACAGCGACGCTTACATAAGCATTCAGAACATTTCAGATAACCTGGTGGCATAACTCGCGTTCGCAGAACCACACTTACTTGACACGGAGGGCACCCCGCATGGCTCGGATCCACGACAACATCACACAGGCCTTTGGCAACACCCCCCTCGTCCGCCTGAATCGGGTGACCGAGAACGCAGGCGCAGAGGTATTCGCCAAGCTGGAGTTCTACAACCCTGCCGGCAGCGTGAAGGATCGCATTGGCGTCGCCATTATTGATGCGGCTGAACAGTCGGGCGAGCTCAAGCCCGGCGGCACCATCGTTGAGGGCACGAGCGGCAATACCGGTATCGCGCTCGCGTTCGTCGGAGCGGCGCGTGGCTACCGCGTGATCCTCACGATGCCCGAGACCATGAGCGTTGAGCGCCGCAAGCTGCTCGCCGCGTACGGCGCTGAGATCGTACTCACCGAGGGCCCGCTCGGCATGAAGGGCGCAGTCGCGAAGGCCGAGGAGATCGCTGCCAGCACCGAGGGCGCCGTCCTTGCGAAGCAGTTCGGCAACCCGGCGAACCCGGCAATCCACCGCGCAACAACCGGCCCGGAGATCTGGAACGATACCGACGGTGCGGTCGACATCTTTGTCGCAGGCATCGGCACCGGCGGCACCATCACCGGGGCGGGCGGATATCTGAAGGCGCAGAACCCGAACGTCAAGGTCATCGCCGTCGAGCCGATCGACTCGCCGCTGCTCACCGAGGGCACCGCTGGCCCACACAAGATCCAGGGGCTCGGCGCAAACTTCGTCCCTGACGTGCTCGACCGTGACGTCTACGACGAGGTCATCGACGTCGCACTTCCGGATGCGCTCGCCAAGGGTCGCGCCCTCGGAACCGACGAGGGCATCCTCGCCGGCATCTCGGGCGGAGCCGCGGTCTGGGCCGCCGTTGAGGTTGCCAAGCGGCCAGAGAACGCCGGGAAGAAGATCGTCGTCATCGTTCCCGACTTCGGCGAGCGCTACTTCTCGACGGTGCTCTACGAGGACCTCGCAGTTTGAGCCTGTTTTCTCGCATCCGTGAGGACATCTCGGCGGCCCGCGCGCACGATCCAGCTGCGCGCGGGCCGATCGAGGTGTTTTTGCTGTACTCGGGGCTGCACGCTGTGTGGTGGCATCACGTCGCTCACGCGATGTGGCGCCGCGGCATGCGGTTCCTCCCCCGCGCAATTTCGCAGCTGACACGCTTCTTTACCGGGATCGAGATCCACCCTGGAGCGACGATCGGCCGTCGGCTCTTCATCGACCACGGCATGGGCATCGTGATCGGCGAGACCGCTGAGATCGGCGACGATGTGTTGATCTATCACGGCGTGACGCTCGGCGGCACGGGCCACCAGAGCGGGAAGCGGCACCCGACCGTTGGCGACCGGGTAGTCCTCGGCGCCGGAGCGAAGCTGCTCGGGAACATCACTATCGACGACGATTCGGCAGTTGGGGCGAATGCGGTTGTGGTCCGCTCGGCTGGTCCCTGGATGACGCTCACCGGCATCCCTGCAACAGCCAGGCCGCGGCGCGGCGCTCCAGTTGCTGAACACCCCAACACCGCGGGGTTCTACGTCATCTAGCTTCGTCGATCTGGGCGATCCGCCGCTCAACGAAACGTGCAAGCAGCTCTGGGGGCAGCATGTCGCCTTCTCGCAGGTGAATCGCACCCGTTGTGCTGCCAAGACCAGCCTCGGTGACATCCGTCGCAAGCTCGCCAAGGTTGCCGTGTGGGTACACCCCGATGTGCTTCTTGGTGCTCATCACGGAGAAGAGCCCCTTGCCTCGGTAGAGCAGCGATGGCATGCCGTAGGAGACACCCTCCGTTGCTTCCGGCGCGAGGCGGCGCACCTCGTCGTAGAGCGCTGCAATGCGCCCGCGGGTCGGTTCGGTCAGCGTCTCCAGGTAGTCACTCACTTCATGCGCCATGGCACCCCCCTTAGAGACAACAACCTAGCCGCTCGCATAGCCAACCGGCAACAACCGTGCACTCCGCCTACTGTTCAAGCCGAGCTCCCCCATACGCTCCACACAACGGCAATGAAGCAGGAGGCACCATTGAGTTATCGAGTGGCCATGGATATCGGCGGGACGTTCACAGACATCGTCGTGCACGACACAGAAAGTGGGGCGCTGCGCGCCTCGAAGGCGGACACCACGCCGACGGATCTCACGGAGGGCGTGCTCACCGCAATCGCGCAGCTTGAGGTGCCTCCGACCGAGATCCTCTCGTTCGTGCACGGCACCACGCAGGGTCTCAACGCGCTGCTCGAACGGCGCGGCTCGAAGACGCTGCTCGTCACGACGCAGGGCATGGGTGATGTCTACCGCATCGCGCGCGGCAACCGCACGCGGATGTTCGACATCCACTACCGCAAGCCGGAGCCGCTCGTCGCGCGCGAAGACACCGTCGAGATCGGCGGTAGGCTCCGCTACGACGGCAGTGAGTTGCATCCCCTCGACGAGGATTCGGTCCGCGCGGCCGCCCACACCGCACGCGAAGGCGGCTACGCAGCAGTCGCGGTGTGCCTGCTGTTCTCGTACACCAACGAGGCACATGAGCTTGCCGCTGAGGCAATTCTCCGAGAGGAGCTCGGCGACGACATCGCCGTCGTCCTCTCGCACCGCGTCGCGCGTGAGTGGCGCGAGTACGAGCGGACCTCATCAACCGTGCTCGAGGCGTACACGGGCCCGGTTGTGCGTCGCTACCTCAGCCGCATCGAGGACCGCTTCGAGCGGGAGGGCATTCCCAGCGGTGTCCAGGTGATGCAGTCTTCTGGCGGCATCGTCGGAGCCGGCTACGCCTCCGAGCATCCGCTGCAAACACTGCTCTCGGGGCCCGTTGGCGGCACTGCGGGCGGCGTCGCGCTCATGCAGCTCCTCGGTCGCGAGAACGCGATCTGCGTCGACATGGGCGGAACGTCGTTCGACGCCTCGCTCGTGATCGACGGCCAGCCCGATATTTCAACCGACGGCGAGGCTGACGGTTTCCCCGTGCTCATGCCGCTCGTGAACCTGCACACGATCGGTGCGGGAGGCGGATCGGTCGCGTTCTCCGAGTCGGGGGCGCTCCGCGTCGGCCCGCGTTCGGCAGGGGCGCAGCCTGGGCCGGCATGCTATGGCCGTGGCGGCGTCGAGCCGACCGTCACCGACGCAAATGCGGTACTCGGTCGCGTTGATCCCGAGCACTTCGCTGGCGGCCGTTTCGCACTGGACGTCGCGGCCTCGGCCACCGCGATCGGCGGGCTCGCACATGAGTTCGGGATGTCGACGCCCGACCTCGCAGAGGGCATTCTCGACATCGCCAACGCGAAGATGGCGCAGGCAATCCGCACCCTCACGGTTGACCACGGTCGCGAACCGACCGATTTCTCACTCGTCGCCTTTGGCGGAGCCGGACCGATGCACGCGGAAGCGATCGCCAGGGAGCTCGGCGTTGCCGAGGTCATCATCCCCGAGTTCCCCGGGGCCTTCTCCGCATGGGGCATGCTCGGCTCGGATGTCCGCAGGGATCTCAGCGCACAGTATTACGTCCACGAGGATCAGCTCGAGCGCGCCGACCTCGCCCGCGTGCTGAGCGAGCTCGTCGCCGCTGCGGATGCGGAGTTGGAGGCGCAGGGCGTCCCCGTCGAGCGGCGCCGTTTCGAGCAGGCCATCGACATGCGGTACGAGGGCCAGGATTACACCCTCACCGTCCCGCTCACTGATGCGGGCGAGCCGGGCCTGTCCGACTTCGCCGAGCGCATCTCGGCCCGCTACAGCGAGCAGCATCGGCGACGCTACGGCCACGCGACGCCCGAGGCGAAGGTGGAGTTTGTGAGCGTCCGCGTGACCGGCCTCGGCGCGAACGAGTTCGGCCATCTCACCGGTGAGCGCTACAGCGAGGATGACATTGCCGCTCGCAGCGCGAGCGTCTGGTTCGACGGCCGAGCGTGGGATACCCGGATCCGCCGCCGCGACTCGCTCCCCATCGGCGAAACGGTAGCCGGCCCGCTGCTCATCGTCGAAGACACGACCACAACCGTGGTCTCCCCCCGCGCGTCGGTTCGGCGCGAGACCCTCGGACATCTCACCATGGAGGTGCAGGCATGACCATCACCATTGACCCCGTACGCACTGAGATCATTCGGAGCGCGCTGCTACAGGCAGCCGAGGACATGAACACGACCCTGATTCGTTCGGCCTACACGCCGACGATTTACGAGGCCAAGGACTGCGCAGTCGCGATCATGGATCGCAACCATCAGGTCCTCGGTCAGTCGAGCGGTCTACCGATCTTCCTCGGCAACCTCGAGGAGGTCACCCGCGACACCGAAGAACGCTTCGGTCGAGAGGTGTGGGAGCCCGGCGACGTCTGGGTGCTCAACGACGCGTACATCGCCGGCGCGCATCTCAACGACGTCACCGTCTTCGGCCCCGTGTTCGAGCGGGAGGATGGCGGCGAGCTCATCGGCTTTGCGGCAAGCCGAGCGCACTGGATCGACCTGGGGTCGAAGGATCCTGGCGGCTCGATGGACTCCACCTCCATCTACCAGGAGGGTCTCCGGCTCGGCGCGACGCGCATCTACGCTGGTGGTGAGCCCGTCGCCGAGGTCTTGCGGCTCATCGCGACGAACTCGCGCTTCCCCGAACCGTTGCTCGGCGATCTGCGCGCGCAGACCGCGTGCATTCGCACCGGTGCCGACCGCATGCGCGAGATCGTCTCGCGCTGGGGGCTCGACCTTGTGCACGCCGCACGCGACGCGTTCTTCGCGCAGACGGAGCGGCTGGAGGCGGCAGCGCTCACCGAGCTACCCGACGGCGAGTACTTCGCCGAGGGTGCGCTCGACAACGATGGCATCGATTTCGACACGCCCATCCCGATCCGCGTGCGTGTGCGGATCGCGGGCGGCCGCATTTCGATCGATCTCACTGAGTCAGCGGATCAGACACGCGGGCCAGTGAACTGCGGCGCCGCGCAGGCGGTCGCTGCATGCCGGGTCGCGTATAAGGCGCTTCTGAGCCCGGACGTCGCGCTCAACGGAGGTTCGTTCAAGCACCTCGATGTCGCCGTGCGCGAGGGATCCGTCCTCGCCGCGGTCGAGCCGGCCCCCGTGCAGTACTACTACTCCCATCTCGGGCTACTCATCGACCTCGTCACGCGCGCACTCGCCGAGGCGATGCCCGATGCGGTCGCCGCAGCGAGCTACGGCGACTCGCTCATCGTGCAGATGATGGGTTTCGATCCTCGCACGGGCCGCGACTTCCTGTCGCAGGAGGCAACCGTTGGCGGCTGGGGCGCGTGGAGCACGAGCGACGGCGAAACGGCGCTCATCAACAATGTCAACGGATCGCTCCGAGATATGCCCGTCGAGGTACTCGAGACGCTCTTCCCCGTGCGCGTCGATCGTTACGAGGTGCGCGAGGGGTCCGGTGGCACGGGCGCGTTCCGCGGCGGCGACGGCGTTGTTCGCGAATACACCTTCGAGGCAGATCAGGATCTGTCCCTGTGGTGGGAACGCTCAGTGACTCCGGCCTGGGGGCTCTTTGGTGGCGAGGCAGGCGCCGCGCCCCGAGTCACACTCAACCCTGGCAGCGACGGCGAGCGTGCGCTCCTCAAGGCGAACGCGATGCGCGTACACGCGGGCGATGTACTCCGCTGCGAGTCGGGCGGCGGCGGCGGTTACGGCCGGGCCTGAGCGTCCAGTACCCGCCTGGCGGCGACATGGATCGCGAGCCGGTGGCTCGGGTTCGCGGGGTCGATCCCCATCCCGCGAACCCGTTCCAGCCGGGCCGTGACCGTATTCCGATGCACACCGAGCACCTGCGCGACCTGCGCCGGCCTGTCACTGTGGTCGAGCGATGCCACGAGCGTTGCCAGCAGCGATCCATCGCGGTCGACTTCGAGCAGTGGTGCAAGGAGCGCCCTGGCAGCCTCATCCGGCTCCGCGCCCAAGAGCGCCGGCAGCGCCGCCGCGGGCGTCAACCCTTCGGCAAAGAGCACCGAACCCGGCACGCTGCGCGCAACCTGAGCCGCGCGCAGGGCTTCGTCGATCGCAGACGCGATGGGCTCGTCTGGCTGAAACACTGACGATACCCCGACCGCCACTGCGTCGAGCCGCGGGTCGGGAGCTGCGAGGTGATCCGCGGCCGCCGCGCAACTGCGTCGTTCGTTGGCCGACTCCGCTGGCACGCACACCACCCACCCCTGGCCGAAGGGGGCAGCGCCTGCGCGCACGCCGAGATCGGCGACGCGCGCAATCATGAGTTCGTCAAGCACACCCGCTCTCCCGCCCCCAGGAGCCACCACCGCGACACGAAAGCGAACGTCGAGCGGCCAATCGAGCACCGCAAGACGTGCACGCAACTTCTGCCCTGGCGCGCCACCCGCTGCGATCAGCTCGGCCAGCACTCCCCCAGCGCGTGCCGCGTGCTCGTAGGCGTCGAGGCGCCGCAGCGCCGCCCACCCGGTGAGCGGCGCTGCGGCTAAGCGGGCAACGGTCAGCGCCGTCGCGCGCGTCGCGCCGGTGCTGCCGCGCCGGGTTTTGGCGGCGGCGAGGAGCCTGGCCGGTGCGCGCTTGTCCGGGAACGGCACAGGGATATCGACAAGGTGCTCTCCGAGGTCTGCAACCCGTGCGGACCCAGCGAGGGGTGCCCCGCCACGGTCGACGAGCGCGAATTCGAGGTCAGGCAGCAGTCGGCGGAGCGTTTCGATCACCCGGTGCGGACTCAACACAGCATGGCCGAATCCCCGGGCTGCTTCGGCAAGTGTGCCTGCTTCGGAGGCCTCGTCTGTCGCGATGATTGCAGAAAGCCGAACGGTCGCGTCGAGTACGTCCGTCGCGATGACCACGAACGCGAGCCCCAGCCGCTCGGCCAGGGCCGCGGGTTCTGCGCCAAACGCGTCGGGGCGGCTCACGACAACGCACGCCACCGCGCGTTCCCACGCGAGCCTGAGCGCCCGCTCCAGCCGCCAGGCTTCGGCCGTCGCCGCCCCCGTGAGCACGAGCGCGCAGCCGGCCGGCACGGTGTCGATGTCGCTCAGTTCTGAGACGATCCGAACACTCTCCACTCGAGCCTCAACCGGGCCGCTCACTTCTGCCCCGGCCCCGAGCCGAACTGCGAGCTCTTCGACGGTGAGGTTAGTTGGCATGGGATTCCCCTTCGGCTAGCGCGGCGGGGTCAACCGACCAGGCCTGTGGAAGATCGACGGCGGCCAGCGACACGCGCATGCCTGGCAGACATCGCTCCGGATCGAGCACCTCACCGCTCTCAGAGATGACGAATAGCTCGTGCGGGCCACGCTGCAGCGGAACACCGTCGGCAAGGGCCCCCAGATATGCCTCGTCTGCGTCAACGCGAACGCGCCTCACCTGTCGCCCAGCCGCACCAAGTTCCGTCATCAAGATGCTCATGCGGTCCATTCCGCGGCGCGACTGTTCAACGTGTGTGATGGTCGCCCGCAGCAGTGTGCGATGCGGCACGCCGGCGAGCTCGTTGCCTGGCTTCGCATCGAGATAGCGCTGGATCGTTCCTGCGTGCGCGTGCGCCCGCAGCTGTCGGCCCGTCGCCGGGTAGCCCGCGAAGAACGCCCATCCGCCGCTCGCAGCGACCAAGCGGGGAACGATGAGCGCCGCGCGATCCGTCGTCGCGTCGATCACCGTGGTTTCCCCGAACGAGGAGACGACGACGCACGGCCCCATCGCGATGCCGGCGCGTGTGAGCAGGGTGTCTTGCACGGTCGGGCGCACCCGACCGCACGCGTCTCCGTCCACGAGCGCGACGCCGAGGGCGGCGGCGCTCGCGAGCGCCAGCACGGCGTTCTCGCCTGCCGTGTTCACGGGCAGAATGCCCTGGATGGATCGGCCCAGCGCGCGCTCGAGTGCCGCTATCGCGCGGCCGGGCTCGCTGCCGTCGGGGAGGTTCTCAGCGATCGCGGTCGGTGATCCGACAAGGGTGACGACTGCGTAGCTCGCGTCATCGGCGAGTTCCGTGAGCGGGAGTAGGCTCACTGCGCTGCGTTCGAGTGCAGCGCTGGCCCAGTCTCGGAGCACGTGCAGCGCTGCACTATTCACTCCGCTCGCAAAGGGCTTCGCGCCACGCGTGAGACGTGCCACATCTGCCGCGACGAGTTGCTCGCTCACTGGGGGTCTCCGCTCACTCGTACGCGGACGGTGTCGACGGGTTCGGCGACATAGGAGACGGGCCGAATGTCGATCACCTCGACGTCGATGCGCGCGGGGTCGGCGCCAGCGAGGATCGCGCGCGTCGTCGCTTCCTCCACGAGCGTCTCCGCGTGCTCGGCCGCGGGGACCGCGGCACCTCGGGTGACCACCCGTTCGAGCGCGACAGTCACCCTGCCGAGTGCTGTGCCGACCGCAGGGGCGAACGGGGTTGAGATGATATCGCCGTCGCTCACCGGAGTGTCTGCGGCACACGGCCCCGCGACCACCACAGGATAGTCGGGCCGTCGCGACAGCATTCGGGCGAGTTCGGGCGCTGCTGCGAGCTCGGACGGGGAGGCAGCGGCGAGCTCAACGAGATCCAGCGCGAGCGAATTATGGGTGATGCCCCACAACGCTTCGACGTCGGCACGGTCGAGGCTGCCGCCGGTGACGCCAACGAGACGGACCCGCCCCGGCTCCGCCACTCCCAGTAGGAAGTCTGCGGATCCGGTGAGGCTCATGACACCGAGCGCTGCGGCCGCGATCCTGCCGTGCAGCGCGCCGAGGGGGTGCCGCACGAGTTCGTCGGCGGAGCCGTAACCTCCGAGCCCGTGCGCGAAGCCGAACCGTACATCAGGAAACACCGCACGGGTCTCACTGACTACCCGCTCCGCCCAGCTGACAAGTCCGGCATTGAGCACGGCCGCGTGCTCCCGTTCGCGCAGCCCCGTGCCACCAATGGTGTGCGCGAGCGTTACCGGGAGGTCGGGTGTGGGAGCCAGCACCCTGGCGGCCTCTCGCTCGAGCGCTGGAGCGGACGGGGCACCAGCGGCGCTCACGACAAGTCGTGTTGCCCCGGCACGCACGAGGTGTGCGCGGGCGGCCTCGAGCTGTTCCTGGGCGGCGCCCACGATGTTGCTGCCAACGTAATCGCTCCCGCCGGACACCTCGACCGAGCGGTGGCCGAGGGCAGCCCGCAACTCCGGCGGCCAAGCAGCAAACGGCCGCAGCGCCGGCATCGTCGGTGGCGCGATGCGGAGGTGTCCGACCCCGCTCAGGTCGAGATCCGCGAGCGTCGGCGACACCGCGAGGCGCAGCCCGTTCAGGCGCTCGCGGTGCGCGCGCGGAAGCTGCGCGCGCACCGTCGCAAGCTGCTCGCTGAGCGTGCCAACCGCCGCGATCTCTGCGGTGTGGATCGGCTCCCCGCGGTCGATGACTGCCAGGCGCACCGCGGTGGCACCAATGTCGAGACCTAACTGCATACGTCTATTGTCTCGCCTGGCAGCCGATCGCCTATTCGAGCGGCTTGCCCTCGGTCTCTGGCAGTGTCACGGCAGCGAGCACAGCGACAACCAAGAACACGAGGATGAACAGCACGGTCATCGTAAAGGATACGGACGCGGCGAGGAGCGCTCCGACGACGACCGGTGCGAGCGCGTTCGAGACCAGCTGAGCCGCGGTCGCCCACGAATAGCCCGCCGCACGGACACGCGTCGGGTAGAACTCACCGTTCCAGGTGTTCCATACGCCCCAACCGCCAAGAATGAAGAACGACATGATGAAGTTCGCAACGTACAGCGAGGGGAGGTCCCACGACACAGCAAACAGCACTCCGCCGAGGATCGCGCCGATGAGGAAGGTGACGAAGGTGAGCTTGCGGCCGTATCGTTTCGTGCACCAGGCGGCAGCGAGGTAGCCGGGGATCATGATGACTGCGCTGATGGCGACGAATCCGAGAGAGTCAGCGAGTGTCAGCCCGCGCTCCTGCAGCAGCGTCGGCAACCACACCTGCAGACCCCAGTAGCCCCAGTTGAACGCGAAGTTGACGATGAGCATGAGCAGGGTGCGTCGGCGCATGTCCTTGCGCAGCAGTTCGAGCGGGTTACCCGCACGCTCCGGATCCGCATCCTGCGCGAACGTCGTGCCAGCGGGCAGCGCGACACCGAGCTTGCCGAGCACCTGCGCTGCACGCTCGTGCTTGCCGCGGCTCACGAGGAAGTAGGGCGACTCCGGCACCCAGAACGCCACGACGATGACCCAGAGGCATGCGACCGCAGCCGCGAACGCAACGACCTGCCAGCCGGCCTCAGCGAACAGGGTAGTGACGCCAATTGCGACGAGCGTGCCGATGGGCCAGCCGATCGACAGGAGCACCGCGGCACGGCCACGCTGTTTCGACGGCATGAGTTCCAGGAAGTACGGGAAGACGACCGTGTACGCACCGGCAAGCGCGAAGCCCGAGAGGACCCGCAATCCGACGAGGGCCTCAAAGTTCGGGGCGAGGGGCACGAGTGCGGCGATGATGCCATAGGCGATAAAGCTCACAATGGTGACAGGACGGCGACCGACTCGGTCGGCGATCGGCCCCCAGATGAGCGCGCCCGGAATCATGCCGATTGCGACCGCTGAGAGCACCAGGCCGAGCTTCGTCTCGTCAAGTCCGAAGTGATTCGAGACGTCGCCCGCGACGTAGACCAGGGCTAGCTGCTCCCACGACTCGATGACGAAGATCACGAACATCGCGATGACGATGCGCATGTGGGCCGGCGTAAAGCGCATCCGTTCGTAGACGTCCTGAAGCGCGATTGGCGCCGTAGCGCGGCTCGCAGATGCAGTGTTGGGTTCCAACGAGACTCCTTTGTCGATCGATACGGTTCGGAGTCAACCTAGGCGACGGGTCAGCGGCCACGCTGTGCGGGCGGCACGGTCGTTCAGGCCTAGACTGTGCCGCCCGCACCCTGACGTGCGGTTAGCGCAGCGTGCGTCCGTGCTTGTTCATCCAAGTCCGCGTCTTCCGACGTTCGACGAAGATGCCGAGCAGGCCGATGATCCAGAGCGGGATCTGCACGGCAAACGCGAGCTTGAACGCGTGCAGCGAATAGGTCTCGGGAGAGCCCGCGCCCTGGAGGTCGAGCACGATCCCGACCGCCATCATCCCGATGAGCCCTGCGGTGAAGCCACCGGTGTTGACGAACCCAGTCCCGAAGCCGGAGAAGCTCCGTGGCGTATGCGAGCGCGCGACCTCGAACGCGATCATCGACGAGGGCCCGCCAATCGGAATGATCACGATGAGCGCAATGATGAGCCACGCCGGCGGCATACCGGGCCACAGGATCACCGCGAGCCAGGTACCCATGATGAGCAGGGTCAACACAACCGTGAGTTCGACGCGCCGTTCAATGAAGCGCGAGCTGATGGGGCCAAGCACGACGCCCGCGACCATCGAAGAGATCACCGTGATGCTCAGCAAGCTACTCGCCGCTGGAGTGCTCAGGCCGAGTCCACCCGTCAGGAACGGGGTGCCCCACAGCAGCAGAAAGATCTGCAGCGGGAAGGGCGTCACGAAGTGAATCCAGTACGCGAGCCGCACGCCAGGAATCGACAGCAGCCGGCGGAGGCGCATGCCGAATGGCTCCTGCCCGTTGCTCCGCGGCCGAGTCATCCGCCTGCCGTTCACAACGGGAATCATGCTGGTCTCGGGCGGCGCCATCGTCACCGAGGTGACCGGAGCACCCGCAAGATCCGCGGAGCGCTTCGTGATCGTGCCGACCCGTCTCGTCATGCGCTCGAACACCGTGGGGAGCCCCGGCGCATCACGGAGCACCACCACGCCGATGAGCGTGACAAGCAGGCCGACAGCGACGACGCCGAGGAAGCCGCCCATCCAGCCGAGCGTCGCAACGGCGAACGCGAGCGGCGTCACCGATACGAGCTGGCCCACCTGACCGATCAGGCCCGTGACCTGGCCGAGCGTCGGCAGTTGCCGAGGCTTGAACCATTCGGGCAGCATTCGCATGACCGCGGTGAACGTACACGCGTCTCCCGCTCCCACGAGCACGCGGGCGAGGATCGCGAGTTCAACGTTCGTGACGGTGGCCATGGCTATTTGGCCCGCCATCATGAGCACCGCCCCGGTAAGAATCAGCACGCTCGAGCCGTAGCGGTCGAGGAGTATTCCAACGGGGATCTGGCATCCGGCGTAGACGAGGAGCTGAATCACCGGGAACGCCGCCAGGGTGGAAGCGTCGATCCCGAAGTGCTCCTGCGCAGCAGGTCCCAGCGCTGATAGCGAAGACCTGTTCACAATGGCGATCGCGTAGAGCGTGACCGCTGTGCCCCAGACCACCCACGGAAGCAGTGGTTTCGAAGAGCTCATGTATGCAATGCTACCGCTGAGCTGACGCTCAGCTCGGATACTGGTTCGGCGCGTGGCCCGGCTTGAGCGACCCGGCGCCGGCTAGCGCGGGGGCAGCGGGGGCCCGTCAGGAAAGTCGCTCCGCGTGAGGTCCAGGAACATGGCTCCCTCAAGGGCGCCTCCTGGCCGCACCTGGTAGTCACGCAACACACCGATCCGCTGGAATCCGAGCCGCTCATAGCTGCGGATCGCACCGTCGTTGTTCACGTTCGGGTCGAGCGTCACCCGCGAGACGCCGTGCGCGAACTCGTGTCGGATCGCGAGGGCGAGCGCTTCCTCACCAATGCGGCGGCCACGGAAGCGGGTACCAATGAACAGGTGCATCACCGTCGTCGGATATTCGGGATCCTCGCCGCGCAGCACGAACATCGCACCGGCGCACTCCCCCGCGATCTCAATAATGCGCGTCACCTCAACCGCATCAATGAACTCCTGCTGCACGCGCTCTCGCGTGTAGCCCACCCACCAGAACGCCACCTCGGGCTCGAGCAGGATCTCGAAGAGCGGCTCAAGATCGGCTTGGACGGGGGCGCGGAGCGTCACGAGCGGGCCGACGATGGCCGCGGTGGGGAGCACAGGTGTAGACATGTCCTCAGCGTAGTGGGAATGTGGCCGGGCACGCCACGCAAAAACCCTGGTGGGCTGCAGCCGTATGGCACGCACCCCACCAGGGTTCTCGTCGAGTGAAACCTACTGACCGAGCGCCTTGAGCCGCTCTTCCTCGTCCATGCGAATGCAGGACTCGATAATCGGCTCCATCGCACCGTTCATCACGTGGTCAAGGTTGTACGCCTTGTAGCCCGTGCGGTGATCTGCGATGCGGTTCTCCGGGAAGTTGTACGTGCGGATGCGCTCAGAGCGATCCATCGTACGGATCTGGCTCGAACGGTACGCGCTCGCCTCGGCAGCCGCTTCCTCCGCGAGCCGCGCGAGGAGACGCGCACGCAGCACGCGCATGCCCGCCTCACGGTTCTGCAGCTGTGACTTCTCGTTCTGCATCGCGACAACGATGCCGGTCGGAAGGTGCGTGATGCGCACAGCCGAGTCCGTCGTATTCACCGACTGACCGCCGGGGCCGCTCGAACGATACACGTCGATCTTCAGATCGTTCTGGCTGATCTCAACCTCTTCGGCCTCATCAGGCTCGGGGTACACAAGCACGCCGGTCGTCGAGGTGTGGATACGCCCCTGCGACTCGGTGACGGGCACGCGCTGCACGCGGTGCACGCCTCCCTCGTACTTCAGGTGCGCCCAAACGCCCTGTGAGGGGTCGCTCGCGTTCGACTTGATCGCGATCTGCACGTTTTTGTATCCGCCCAGGTCGCTTTCGTCCTTCTCGAGGATCTCCGACTTCCAGCCCTTGGATTCCGCGTAGTGCATATACATGCGCAGCAGATCCGCTCCGAAGAGCGCGGACTCGGCACCGCCCTCACCGCCCTTGATCTCGAGAATCACATCACGAGCGTCGTCAGGGTCGCGAGGGATCAGGAGGCGACGAACCTTCTCTTGTGCGTCCGCCAGCTGGGTCTCCAGCTCGGGGACTTCCTCGGCGAAGGCGTCATCTTCCTTCGCGAGTTCGCGGGCGGCCTCGAGATCCTCACCGAGATGCACCCAGTGTTCGTACGCGACCTTGATCTTGCTCAGCTCCGCGTAGCGACGGTTGACCTTCTTCGCCCGCGCCGCATCGGCGTGCAACGCGGGGTCGGCGAGATCATCCTGCAATCGGAGATGCTCCGCGAGGAGCCCTTCTACCTGCTCAAACACTGTTCTTCTGCTGCCTTAGAACGAGATCGTGTATGACTTCTCAGCGTTGACCTCTGGAGCCGTACGGCTTCCGGAGACCTTCACAAAGCTGTTCGCTGCCGGGGTGAGCTCGCGCAGGAGATCCTTGTCCCCGGCAACACCGGTGTGGGTGCGCGCGGTCGCGAGCAGGGTGAGCGAGCCACCGTTCTCGAGGTTCCGAGCGGATCCAAGCAGACGCTTCGCCTGGGCGACCGCGAGTGCCTGAACTGCCTCGGGCGTGCTGCGCGAACCGGACTGGTTCTGCAGGTAAGCGTGTGCCAGGTTCGTGAGCGAGTCCAGCAGGACGACAACGTCGTGGCCGAGCTCGACAAGGCGGCTCGCCCGATCGATCGCAAGTTCAGCAACCGTGGCCTGATCTTCAGCGGCACGATCGAAGCTCGCGGCGATCACCTCGCCGCTGACGGTGCGCTGCAGGTGGGTGACTTCCTCGGGGCGCGCGTTCGTCAGCACCAGCAGGAGATGCACCTCGGGTGCGTTCGCGGTGACCGCAGCAGCGAGCTCAGCAAGCACACGAGTCGCGGGAATGGTCGCGGGCAGTGCAACGATCGCGCGCTGGCCAAGGCCCATCGGTGCGTGCTCATCGATCTTTGCTCCCAGGCCGTCGGCGTTACCGGTGCCAAAGCGCAGCGGCTGCTCGGGGAAGATCGCCGTCATCTCCGTGATCTCTGCGCGTTTCTCGGTCTCCTCGACCGACTTGCCGTTCACCGAGTCGATCTTGACGATCGCGTTGTACTTCTGGCGACCACCGCTGTCGCCCTCGCGGGGCTGGCGGATCGCACCGACGATCGCGTCACCGCGACGCAGGCCGTACTTCTTCACCTGGCCGAGCGCGACGTAGACGTCAGACACCCCTGGCAGGTAACCGCTCGTGCGAACAAACGCGTAGTTGTCGAGCACGTCAAGGATGCCGGCGACGGGCAGCAGCACATCGTCCTCGGCGATCTCCATCTCGAGGTCATCGCCACCGCGCCGCTTGCGGTCACGCTGACGGGTGCGGCTTGAGCGTGAGCCGCTCTCCTGCTTGGTGTTGTCGGACTTGTCGCCCTGGGCCTGCTTGTCGCCCTGGGCCTGCTTGTCGCCCTGGGCCTGCTTGTCAGCTTCCGTCTTGCTCGCGTCAGCCTTCGCGCTATCGCCCTTTGCGGCGTCAGCCTTGGCGCTGTCGTTCTTCGCGCCGTTCTGGTTGCCGCGACCACGTGACTTCGGCTCCTCGGCCGGCGCCTGCGCGTCGCCCTCGGTCTGCTCGGGGGCCTGCGAAGCGCGCCGGCGAGTACGGCGAGCCGGAGGCGTTTCGGCCTCGTCCTGAGGTGCGGCGTCGGCTACGGGCTTCACGGCTTCGGCGCTTGCCTCGGCAGGCTGCTCGGCCGGCGCTGCCTCGGTCGCAGCTACAGCCTCTGGCTCTGCTGCGACGGCGGTCTTGCGCGAGCGTGTTGCGCGCTTCTTCGGTGCTTCGGCAGGCGCATCCGGTGCTACCTCTGCGGCAGGCGCATCCGCAACGGGCGCTTCTGCTGCTTCGGCGGTCTTCGCCGCGGCGGCCTTTGCCGAAGCAGCGGTCTTCGCCTTAGCGGTTGTCTTCGGAGCCTTCGGCTCGACAGCTGCGGCTTCCTCGGCGGGCGCCTCTGCAGCTGCCTCGACTGGCTCAACCTTCTTGCGCGAGCGGGTCGCGCGCTTCGGCGCGGCCTTCTCGGGCGCGGCCTCTGCGGGGGCAGCGGCGTCGGCAGCTGGTGCGGCCTCGGCCACGGGTGCCGCCTCAACAACGGTCACCTCGGTGTCGGCTGCAACCTCAGGGGCTGCGCCGGCAGCAGCCGAGACGCGACGCGAAGCGCGGCGGCGCACCGGCGGCGCTTCTACGGTTTCGGCCGCGGGAGTCTGATCTTCAGGATGTAGTTCCACGTGTATTCCTTCCGGAATCTATCTGGTCTGGGCCACCAGGCCACAAACATGCACAGGAGTGCGGAAAGCTCGGGGGCAAATGCCCCGGCTGGGAAAGCGATCCGGGACACAAGCCATGCAGTGTCACACCCGCGAAGAGAACGCAGAGTTGACCGGAATCTCTTCTACTGTAGCACCCTTGATGTCCACAGCGAGTGTGAGCACGCGCCAATCGGGCGCAATTTCCGCGACAAGATCCGCTGCGGCAAGTCGCTCCCCCGGACCGTTGGACAGCACAAGCACCGAGGGGCCAGCGCCCGAGACCACCGCTGGATGCCCCGCGGCGCGGAGCGCTCCGACAAGGTCGCGGGTGGCGGGCATCGCCTCGCCGCGGTAGTTCTGGTGCAGTCGGTCCTCGGTCGCCTCGAGCATGAGTTCTGGGCTTTGCGTCAGGGCTGCGATGAGCAGTGCCGAGCGCGAGACGTTAAACACCGCGTCCTCGTGCGGCACCTGCTTCGGTTGCAGGCTGCGGGCGTGCTCGGTCGACATCGTGAAGGTCGGCACCAGCACGAGTGGCGCGACGCCGCGGTGCACGAGGAGCCGTTTGAAGCGCGGGCCCTCGTCGTTCGTCCAGGCGATCGTGAGACCACCGAACAGCGCGGGTGCGACGTTGTCGGGGTGCCCCTCGAGCTCGGTCGCGAAGGCAAAGATCTCGGCCTCCGTCAGGTCAACCGGCTGTTCAGGGTCGGTCGCAAGCAGGCCCGCGGCAATCATCACGCCGGCGACGATTGCGGATCCGGAGGAGCCCATGCCACGGCCGTGTGGAATCCGGTTGTGCGCTTCGATGGTGAGCCCGGGCATCTGGCGGCCGAGCCTGTCAAACACGAAGGCTGCCGAGCGCACGACGAGGTTACGCTCGTCGGTGTCGACCTCGCCCTCGCCGACGCCGATGACGGTGACGAGGGCCCCGGGCTCGGGTCGCGTGACGACCGTGAGCTCATCGCCGTACGCGAGGGCAATGCCGAGCGTGTCAAAGCCTGGCCCGAGGTTTGCGCTCGTCGCCGGTACGTGGACGCGCAGCGCCCGTTCGGCCCGGCTCACGCGCGGCCCTCACGACGCAGGACGCTCGTCACCTCGGCAACGGCGTCGTCGGCACGGAGCGCGGCCACAGTTGCTGCGAGGTCTGCCTCGCGCGCGGTGTGCGTGCCGATCACAAGCGTTGCCCGCCCCTCGTCCGAGACGTTCTGTTCCACACTGGCGGCCGAAACCCCGTGCGCGGCGAGGATGCCGGCGACGCGGGCGAGGACACCGGGTTCGTCCCGCACCTCGAGCATCACCTGGTAGGCAGTCATCACCTCGCCGACGGGCAGTACCGGGAATTCGGCGTGGGTGGATCCGGGGATGCCGGGGCCGCCGACTACGTGGCGTCGAGCCGCCGACACGAGGTCACCGAGCACCGCCGAGGCGGTCTCGTTGCCGCCAGCGCCAGCGCCGTAGAACATGAGTTCGCCGGCGGCCTCGGCCTCCACAAACACCGCGTTCTTGCCCTCGTACACCGCGGCGAGTGGGTGCTCGCGCGGGATGAGCGCCGGGTAGACCCGCACCGAAACACCGTCGGTGCCGTCGGTCGCGGTGAGCCGTTCGGCGACGGCGAGGAGCTTAATCACAAATCCAGCGTGCCGCGCGGCGGTGATCTGGTCAAGGGTGACGTTCGTGATGCCCTCGCGGTACACGGCGCTCTCGGGTACCTCAGTGTGGAACGCGATACTCGCAAGGATCGTTGCCTTCTGCGCGGCGTCGAAGCCCTCGACGTCGAGCGTCGGGTCGGCCTCGAGGAAGCCGAGATCGCTCGCGAGCTGCATCGCGGATTCGGCGGACTCACCGAAGCGATCCATCCGGTCAAGAATGTAGTTCGTCGAGCCGTTGACGATGCCCATGACGCGGGTGATGTGGTCGCCCGCGAGGCTCTCTCGGAGCGGGCGAAGGATCGGGATCGCCGCCGCGACCGAGGCTTCGTACAGCAGCTGCGCGCCGACCTGGTCTGCGGCGTCGGCGAGTTCGCGACCGTGCGCGGCGATGAGTGCCTTGTTCGCGGTGACGACGTCTGCGCCGCCGCCGAGGGCGAGGAGGATGAGCGAACGAGCAGGCTCGATGCCACCCATCAGTTCGATGACGATGTCGGCGCCCTGCACCAGCCGCTCAGCGTCGGTCGTGAACAGCTCGCGCGGCAGCTCGACGTCGCGCTCGGCCTCGAGTGTCCGCACCGCGATACCCTCGAGCGTGAGTCGGGCCCCAATTCGGGCCGCGAGTTCTTCGCTGTTCTCGAGAATCAGCCGCGCAACCTGCGCGCCAACTGATCCGCATCCCAGCAGTGCAACCCGAAGGTCTCGATACCCGTTCACCCGGTGTTCTCCATTCTCATTCTGACGTTCTAGCTTGTGGGTCGCCATTACGCGACCACGCTCTGCGCGAGCAGGTCGGCCTCGGTCTGGCCGCGCACGATCGTGCGGGCCTCGCCGCCGCGTACGGCGACGACCGGGGGCCTGGGGACAAAGTTGTAGTTACTCGAGAGCGACCAGCAGTACGCTCCCGTCGCGGCGACCGCGAGAATGTCGCCAGGGCGCACGTCGGCCGGCAGCTCGTCGCGGTAGACGACGATGTCGCCCGACTCGCAGTGCTTACCCACGACGCGGACGAGCGCGGCGTGCTCGTCGCTCGCCCGGTTTGCGATGCGCACGTGATAGTCGGAGCCGTAGAGCGCTGGGCGGGCGTTATCGCTCATGCCGCCGTCAACGCTCACGTAGAGGCGCTTCGCGTAGCCGCGGTCCGCGGGGTCTGCTTCGCCGGTGCCGGTGAGGTCGACGTGCTTGGTTGTGCCGACCGTGTACAGCGTGACACCGGACTGACCGACGACCGCTCGGCCGGGCTCAAACGCGAGGTGCGGCAGCGCAATGCCTGCTGCCTGTGACTCCGCTGCGACGATATCGGCGAGCTGCCGCGCAATGTCGACGATGTTCGGTGCCTCCCCAGCCTGTTCCGGCGTGTAGGCGATCCCGAAGCCGCCACCGAGGTTGAGCTCGGGAATCTGCGCGCCGGTGATCTCGGCGAGCTCAACGTAGACGCCGAGCAGGCGGCGTGCCGATTCGCGGAAGCCCTCGGTCGCGAAGATCTGTGAACCAATGTGACAGTGCAGGCCGACAAACTCGAGCCCCTCGTGCGACACGATCTCGCGGACGAGCGCCGGGGCGGCGCTCAGCGGCATGCCGAACTTCTGATCCTCATGTGCGGTCGCGAGGTAGTCATGGGTGGACGCGTGAACCCCGCTGTTCACGCGCAGCCGCACGCGCTGGCGCTTGCTGGCCGCGCGCGTTGCGGCGGCGATGCGCGCGACTTCAATCTCACTGTCGACGATGATGGTGCCGACGCCAGCTTCCACCGCGCGAGCAATCTCTGACTCCGACTTGTTGTTGCCGTGGAATCCAATCTTGCTCGGGTCGACTCCGGCCGCAAGTGCGACCAGCAACTCACCGCCGCTTGCGACGTCGATCGCAAGCCCTTCCTCAACCATCCAGCGGGCGGTCTCGACACTGAGGAACGCCTTGCTCGCGTAGTAGACCGTCGCATCAGTCCCGACGCGCTGCGCCTCACCGCGGAGCGCATCGCGGATGTCTCGCGCGGTCGCGCGCGTCGCGTCTTCATCGACGACATACAGGGGGGATCCGAACTGCGCGGTGAGTTCAGTTGCGCGAACGCCGCCAATCTTCAGCACGCCGCACTCGCGGCCGCGGCGGGCTCCGCGCGGGAAGACACGGTCATCGATCGCGTTCACGTCAGGGTTCAGGTGATCGGTCATCGGACGCTCCTCGGCTGTGGGTGGGTGTCGCATGGACGCTCGGACGCTCGGATGGCTGCACGCATGCAACCTCTGGCGAGCGGACCCGGCTTGGCCCCTGAAGCCGCGCGAACGGAAAGACCTCTCCGAACGAACCTCTCCATCCTAATAGACGGCCCGTCCCCGAACGCGGATGTTACGCGCAAAGGGGCGAGACAGCGCTCTGCGGAGCTAACTGATCCCAGCCGACCCCACTGCGTTACGCGAGAGCAGAGTCGCTGCCCGGTCGCGCCAGCTTGGCTCCTCCGAGGCGGGCTTACGCCCACCGGCGTCTGCGATCACGACCGCCAGGCTCTGCACGAGCGGCACCCACAGCCCGATCATGCGCATGTCGCATACGAGCGAGCCGTGCTCGCAGTCGATGCGCCAGCGCAACTGGCCTGCGTCAGCTGCACCGACGATGCGTTCAAGGAATGCTGCCTGCTCCACCGGGCGTCCGACGTTGCGCACCAGCTCTGCGACGCGGCCGTCGCGCACCGCAACTGGCACGTCGGCGAACAGGTTCTCGGCGGCGAACTCTGCAGCGCCGCCCACCGTCTCGCCCGCGCGCATCAGGGCATCGAACCGTTCCGCGGCGACAATCGCCTCCGGCCACGGTTCGACGGTGGCCGACGGCGTGCCCGCTGCTTCGAGCACCCGGGCGTGCGCGGCGACTGCGAAGGCCTCAGACCGGAATCCGTCCGAATTGCCGAACGCGACTGTGCCAACGCCGCTCTCAACATGCCACCGCATGTGCGAGGAGAACCCGGGAAGCCCGCCGGAGTGATCTGCCATGCGCCCGCGCCGACGATCCTCAGAGACAAACAGCCCGAGCCCGTAGCCGAGGCTCGCGAAATCGCGGTCGGACGTCGCAAGCGGCGACGGGATCGAGGTGTGGGTCCGTTGCATGTCGCGCCTGCTTCGCGGCGACAACAGGTCGGGTCGGTCAGGGGTCTCCGTGAACGCAGAACCGAGGAACCACGCCCAGCGGGCCACGTCATCCACGGTGCTGAACAACCCGCCGATGCACGCAAGCGCACCGGTCGTGAGCAGCGGCTCCGGCACGAAGCTCTGCCCCGCGTCAAACGTCCGAAAGCCCGGCGCGATATCCGCGCCCTCGGGGTAGTCAGCAGGGTCGAAGCAGGTGTGCGTGAGCCCAAGCGGGTCGATGAACCGCTCACGGATCTCTTGCTCAATGGTGTGACCGACGAGGGTCTCGATTGCGCGACCAACGAGTGACATACCGAGGTTGGAATACTGGTAGCCGATGCCGGGCAGCGTCGTCAACCGGATCCCCGCTGTGACAAGCTCCGCGATCCGCTCGCGCTCAGAGCCGAGTTGCCGGTCGCCCCAGGCGTTGTCCTCCGGCAGCCCCGAACGATTCGACAACAGCTCCCTCACAGTCACCGACTGCGGTGCACCTCCGACGTGCAGGCGGACGTAGGGCAGATACTCCCGGATGTCCGCCGAGAGATCGAGCTGGCCCTCCTCCACAAGCGCGAGCGCGGTGGCGGCAAGGAAGCTCTTCGTCATCGACGCGATGCGGAACACGGTGTGCCTGGTCACGGGCTGGCCGTCGAGCCGCGGCTCACCTGTCCCATGCCAGGCGATCACTCCGGAGGCGTCGAATGCCGCGACCACCATCGCGGGAGCCGGCACGCCTACCCGTTCAGCAGCGACGGCAGCGAGTGCCGCCGCCGCGCGGGTCTCGCGGCCCTCGGCGAGAGGTTCTACGACGGTCAAACCAGCATCGTGCATTGCAATTCCTTGTGCGTCATCGGACGGAGACATCCGACACACTAGTGCCGAACCGCTGACAACTCCCAATCGCTCCACGACGGGTACACAGGACACACCCCGCTTACGCAAAGTGCATGCAAACGAATACAATTCACCGGTAATCGGTTGTACTGAGTACGACCACTCGCCGCCCGCACTCGCTCACCGCGTCTGCGCGGCACTGACACACTAAGGAATTGATCATGGGTAGCTTCATCGAAGACTTCTTCAAGGGGCGGGACACCGGTCTCGTCATCGACTGGACCCAGATGCCGACGTACAACACGGTCATGGCTGTCGCAGCTGGCGCAGGCCTCATCTTCATGTACATGCTGGGCCGGGCGCTTGTCCGCGACAAGGACTTCCGCGCGGAGGGGTGGGCGCTCGCGTCCGGCGTCATGGGTTTCATCCTCACCGCAACCGGGCTGCACATGACCCTCGAGTGGCCGTTTGCGATGTATTTCCCGTTCGACAACATCGTGTTCGGTGAGCCGAGCCTCGCATTCGGTGTACTGCTCCTCGCAGCGTCGTTGTATCTCTGGAAGCGTGGCGACCAGATCGTCGCGGCAGAGGATCGTGCTGCCGAGGCCGCGGCAGTCGCACGCCCGATGGGCATCTTCGTGCTCGGCATGGGCCTCGCACTGTTCGGCATCGCGCTCGCAGGCATCGTCTTCCAGTTGTTTGCTGCCCCCGCCGAGGAGCCCATCTCGGGCATCGTCGCGGACTACCCGATGATCGAGGCCGTCTTCATGTCGCTGCTGTTCGCGTTCGTCGGGCTTGGGGCCGCGCTCTTCCCGGTTGCGCTCCGCGGCTTCTCATCGAAGCAGCCACTCTCGGGCGTTGCGAAGCTCGTCGGGGGCACCTGGCTCGTCACCGGCATCATCTTCCTCCTCTTCGGAGCGATGAACTTCTTCACCCACATTGGGCTCATCGTCAACACGATGCAGTAACCCGGCGCTCGGCACCCGCGGCGACCGGTCAGCGACCGTCAGCCGCAGGTGCCGAGCTCCTGCTGCGCGGGGTTCGACAGGAAGTCGGGTGCCAGCCCAAACTCGACACGCGCTCCGCTCGTCGTGATCGAGATGTCAGTGAGCGTCGCCCCCGCCGGGATCCATTCGCTGACGCACAGCTGTCTCGCGGAGAGCAGCGGGTCGAGCAGTCCCCCGGTCGCCGACGCCAGCTGATCCACTGAGAGATCAAAACCTACCGCCGAGAGCCCACGCGGCTCCACAAGCACTTCGCCGTCGACCGCCGACAGGCCCAGCGTCGCCTCGATGGGAACAGAGAAGCCCAGCGCCTCGAGCTGCCGGCCGACAACAAGCTCGCCGCTGCTCGTCTTGCCCGAATCCACGAGCCCACTCGTGAGCAGCGAGATCACCGGTCCTAGATCCGCTGTCTTCACATAGATCGCCGCGGTCACGCCCTCCATCTCACCCTGCGAGGGGTCAAAGGGGGAACGATCCGCACGGAAATCCAGCGTCGCCCGCACGCCGTCAGCCACCGGAGCATCCGGGATCTCCACCTCGATGTCCCCGACGCCGCCACCGATCGCGTACAGCAGCGCTGAGCCGCCGAGCTGCACGTCAACCGGGTGGCTCCGGGGCAGGTCGAGCTGCTCACGGGCGATCTTCTCGACCACCCCGGGGATCGCAAGGCGCAGCCCCCACTCGGCGAGCCCGGCGAGCACGCCGACGGCCACCACCAGCGCGATGATGACTTTCAGCGGGCGAGGCATGATTTACAGGCGCTCCGGTGCCGAGACGCCGAGCAGGTCGAGCCCGTTCCGCAGCACCTGGCCAGCCGCGTCGTTCAGCCACAGGCGGGTACGGTGCAGATCGGTGACCGGCTCCTCGCCGAGCGGGATCACGCGGCAGTTGTCGTACCAACGGTGGTACACAGCGGCGAGCTCCTCGAGGAAGCGTGCGATGCGGTGCGGCTCGCGTAGCTCAGCGGCACCCGCGACGATGCCCGGGTACTGCTGCAGTTTGCCGAGCAGATCCGTCTCAGTCTCGTGCGTGAGCAGCTCGGGGGCAAAGGCCTCGCGGGTGATGCCCGCGGCCTCAGCGTTGCGATCGACCGCGCAGGTGCGTGCGTGCGCGTACTGCACGTAAAACACCGGGTTGTCGTTGGTGCGGCTGCGTACCTTCTCGCCGTCGAGCGAAAGGGGCGAATCCGCCGGGTAGCGCGCGAGCCAGTAGCGCAGCGCGTCAGCGCCGAGCCACTCGAGCAGGTCGGTGAGCTCGATGATGTTGCCGGCACGCTTCGACAGCTTCGCACCGTCGAGGTTCACCATCTGGCCGATGAGAACCGTGATGTCGGTCTCGATGTTGTCGCCCGCCGCGCCTGCGATCGCGGTGAGGCGACCGATGTAGCCGTGGTGGTCTGCGCCGAGCAGATAAATCTTCTCGGTGAAGCCGCGGTCCATCTTCGACAGGTAGTAGGCGGCGTCGGCCGCGAAGTACGTGTAGATGCCGTTACCGCGGGTGAAGACGCGATCCTTGTCGTCACCGAAATCGGTCGTGCGCACCCAGATCGCGTCGTCCTCTTCAAAGACGTGCCCCTGCTCGCGGAGGCGGTCAATCGAGAGTTCAATCGGGCTCGGTTCGCCGTTCTCGCCCTTCGCGTGCAGCGTCCGCTCCGAGAAGTAGACGTCGAAGTGCACGTTGAAGCGTTCGAGCGAGTCCTTGATCTCGGCGAGCTGCAGCTGGTATGCGAGCTCTTGCGTCTGCTCGAGTGCGGCGTCGCGATCCTCTGCCGCGAGCTCAGCGAGGTTCGGCAGCTGCTCGCGGACCTGCGCACCGAGCGTCTGAATGTACTCGCCCGGGTACGCGTCCTCCGGCGCTTCCTCGCCGAGAGCAGCGGCAAGCACCGAACGGCCGAACTTGTTCATCTGCGAACCGGCGTCATTGATGTAGTACTCGTTCGTCACCTCAGCGCCCGAAGCACGCAGCACGCGCGCAGTCGAGTCACCAAGCGCAGCCCAGCGCGTGTGCCCCATGTGCAGGGGCCCCGTCGGGTTGGCGCTTACGAACTCAAGGTTGATGCGCTGACCGGCGAGAACGTCATTGCGCCCGTAATCGGCGCCCTGCTCGACGACCCGGCGGGCGGTTTCGCCAGCGCTAGCGGCATCGAGCGTGATGTTCATGAATCCGGGGCCAGCGATCTCGGCCTTCGCGACGCCGTCAATCTTCTCGATCTCGACGACAAGCTCCTCAGCCAGCGCACGCGGGTTCGTGCCGATGCGCTTCGCGAACTTCATCGCAACGTTCGACGCCCAGTCCCCGTGTTCACGGTTCTTCGGTCGCTCCAGCTGCGTGTCCTGCTCGGTCACGGCAATCTCGGCGGCGTCTCCCCCGCGAGCGGCGAAGTTGGCAGCGAGAATCTGGGCAAGGGCGTGTGCAAGTTCTTGTGGCGTCACAAGCGACAAGTCTACCGGCAGGCGCGGGGTGACCGAACCGCCCGACGGCCGGGCGGTGTTCCACCCGCGCTCCCAGGTGCGCTAGGCTTGGGGAGTTACATTTGCTCGCCTCCGTAGCTCAGGGGATAGAGCGCCGGTTTCCGGTACCGTAGGCCGCAGGTTCGAATCCTGCCGGGGGCACGTGTGATGCGGCTTCAGCGTTTGGCGCTGGAGCCGCTTTTCTTTTCTTCGGCCCGAGCTATGCTGCAGGAATGACTACGGGACTACCGGAGAGTGCGGATGAGCCAGCTCGCCTGACGCGGACAGAGCGCGTGAGGGTGATCATCGGCGGCGTTCTTCTCCCCGTCTCGGTCGTGCTGTTCATGTGGGTCATGGCATCGTCCTGGAACGACCTACCGGTTTCGTTCCCTTCGCACTGGGGCAAGGACGGCGTCGACAGCTTCTTGCCGCCGCAGGCCTTTATCAATACGCAGGCGATTGCCGCCGGCGTCGCAGCGCTGGTCAGCACCGGGATCGCCTTGGGAAACCTCACGAGCGGAGCCTGGTCACCTCTCAGCCGAGGTTTCACCGCTGTAGCCGTCGGGGTGACTGCTTCGATTGCCCTCGGCTTCTTCGTGCTGCTGCTTCGTTCGCGCGGGTTGTCAACCGCGGAGGTCATTGACCTCGGGGGTGGTGCAGGAATTGCGGGCGTCGGCGGCGGGTTCGTGGTCTTCCTCACCGCGGCGTTACTCGTCCTCCCCCGGGGAGAATACCGCTGACATCACCGCGTGGCTGGTTGCCTCTTCGTAGCTGTGGCGCAACAATACATTTCACCTTCGTCAGTCAGCTACTTCTACGCGCCGCTCCGACAGCGCAAACGCTGTCCAGAGATTTCAGTTCAGGGGATACACATGGAGAACATCATCACCGAAGAGCGGACCGGTGGGGGCCCAACCCAGCTGGTGACAAGCCCCACCCGTTGGTGGTACCTGCTTGCTGTTGCGAGCGTCCTTCTCGCGGTCATCTATATCGGCGCTGTGCTGACACCAGCCGGCCAGTCCTTTGAGAACGCTGCCCTCCGTGGGGCCGATCAGATTGACCAGGCCGAATTCTCCGAGGCAAGTCGCGCCCTGGAACAAATCACGCTCTGGAGCTTGGCAGTCACCACACTCGCAGTCGGGGCCATTGGACTCCTCCGACGATCCATCACCCTGGCAGCCGTGGCGATGGGCGTCATCTTCGTCGGGCAGGTCATCACCCAAGCGTTGAAGCGGTTCATTCTCCCAAGACCCGAGCTTGTAGAAGTGACCGGTGATTACGCCGGCAACTCGTTTCCTTCCGGGCACACGACAATTGCTATGACCGTGATCATCGCACTGTTCCTCGTTGTCCCGTACAAGTGGCGCGGGCTAGCGATGCTGCTGGTCAGCCCGTGGGCCTTCGGTATCGGCGCGTACACGATCACAGCGAAGTGGCATCGTCTCTCCGACACCATCGGAGCCGACCTTGTCGCGCTCATCGTTGGCGCGCTCGCCTCGCTCCTGCTGCTGCGGATGGGGTATGTCGAACGCGATGAGTCCCGACCACGACCGCGCCTCATTTTTGTGTGGGGCGCTGGAATCGTGGCAGTGCTGCTCATGGCCGTGGGGTGCATTCTCGCGTCAGTGGCTTGGCGGTATCCCCTGGATCTCCCCATCGTCGAGTGGGATCTCTTCCTTGCCGCGCACTCTTTTTCGCTCGCGGGCTCAATATTCGCCCTCCTGGCTTTCTGGTGGACATGGCGCGGCATTTCGGTACGCGTCTCACAGCGCCGTTAGGCGCCCCGACACCGCAGACGGACAGGGCCCTCCACCCCGACTGACGAGCACACGGCTCGTGTCGGGTTGGAGGGCCCGGAAGCCGTGCGACCTCGGCACGAGCTTCCCGGTCATTACGGCGCTACTGGCGGCGCATGCGTGTCCGCAACCACAGCACGCCACCAGCTGCGGCGAGCATAGCCGTCGCGGCTCCAGCGAGCAGCCACGCGGTGACGGGATCGCCACCGGTTGCCGCAAGGCCGTCCCGGCTCAGCGATCCCGATCCCTTGCCGCCGTTTTCTCCGGGCTGAGCACCGTCACCGGGAGTGCCAGAACCGCCGTCACCGGGGCCTCCATCACCCGGGCCACCATCACCCGGGCCACCGTCACCGTCACCGTCACCGTCACCGTCACCGTCACCGTCACCGGGGCCGCCATCGCCGGGCCCCCCGTCGACGACCTTCGCAAACGCGACGGAGACGAGTACCTTGCCCTGAACTCCGGTGAGCATGAGTTCCTCACCTGAAACCGCAAAACTATCGGCGCCAGTGACGTCAATGACCGCGTCCTTGATCTGGAACCCGGCGGCGGGCTTGAGTGCGAGCCGGAGCTCGCCGTCGAGATCGGCGACGCCCTCGGCAGGCGTGACCTCACCGTTGCTGGCCTCAACCGCGTAGGCAAATCGAACAGCCTGCGCCTCGACCGAATCCACCGCGGACTTCAGCGCGTCGTACCCGGCACGCAGCGCGTCCTTCGCCGGTGCCGCATCCGCAAGCGCGGTTTCACTCTGCGTGAGTGCTGCGGCGAGCGCCTCATCGAGTGCAGGATCGAAGACGCGGCCGTTTGTGGCATGGACCTCGTTCGCAGCGACGAGATCCTTCGCGTACTCGACGGCGCCGGTGAGCGCCTCGGTCTCCGCGGTCGCGTCTGCCGCGGCGTAGAGACCTGCGACCTCCGCGGCGGTGAGCGGTGAGTCCCACATCTTCAGGTCGTCCATGTCGAACCCGAGCCCGTAGTTCTTCAGGCCGTCAACGCCGATGTGCATGTCGAGTTCGCTCGTCATATCACCGACGCCCGAGATGTCCATTTCCTTGGCAAGCACACCGTCCATGTAGGTGCTGGCGATGTTGCGGGTGCGGTCGACGGACACGGTCATGAGGTGCCAGGAGTTTCGGAAGTCCGCAACGTCTCCGGTCGTGTACACGCCGTTCTTGCCGTCGCCGAGGGTGAACTCGAGTCTGCTCGTATTCGTGTACTCGGGCGCCACGTTGATCCCCGAGCGGTACCAGTTCGCCCAGTTCTTGTTGCTGATCATCGCGCCGTAGCCGTTGAGCCCGGTGACCTTTGCCCAGAAGCTTATGGTGAGGTCTTTGTCGGTGCCGAGATCGAACTCGGCACGCTTGCCGAGGTTCACGTAGCTGCCGTTGCCGGTGCCGATACGTACTGCCTGTCCTGCGGCACCGCGGCGATCGGTGTCGACGTAGCTCACCGACCCGACTGCGGAGTACTCGGGGGCAGCAGCAGCTGCGGTGCCCTCATCGGTCAGGTCGCCCTCGAACGGGAGGTTCAGGAACTCACCTGTCGGTGCAGGTGCCGCGGTCTCCGGGTACTCGGGGAACACGAGCGTGCCTGCGGTCCGCACGGTGCCCGTGAGCGGCTCCGACCTGTTCTCAAAGTCGTCGAACGCGGAGACCTTCACGTTGTAGGTCTTTGCGGCCTTCAGACCCTTGATATCGAAGCCCATCGTGTTTGGCGTCATGTAGAAACGCGAGTAGGCCTTGAACGATCCGTTCAACGATTTGGGCGCGTTGTTGCCGAAGTCTGGCACCTGGTTCGCCGTGAACGGCACCGGGTTGCCGGCCTGGTCGGTGATTTCGACCTCGTAGAAGTTGACGAGCTCGTCGTCCTTCGCCTGGTCGAACTCGAGCGTGAGCGAGGTTTCGGTGACGTCGCTCGCGGTCACGGCTGCGGCGTCCCACCAGGGCGCTACCTTGCTGCGCTGATCGTCGGTGTAGGTGAAGCCGTCCTTGCCCTTCGAGGTGTCGATCACCCAAGGTATGCCGAGCCACCGCTGGTGGGTGACGTCGAAGCGGCGAATCACGGTGTCGCCGTCTTCGAGCACGGTGACGAAGTTGGCGCTCTTCTGGGAGATCCCCGCTGCAGCGTCTCCCTGGTTGCCGCCGAAGTACTCGCCGCCGATGAAGTCACCGGGAACGCTCTGATAGATGTAGTTCATCGAGGCGTTCTCGTACACCGTGAAGTCTTTTTGGTAGATACTCGTCTCGGGGTTCGAGGAGAAGTGGCTGTGCGCCGAACCCAGCACGGCCTGCGGGTAGTCGGCGAGGATCCGCATGAGGTCCGGGCCAGCCATGTCCTGCTTGTTGCGGAAGGGGCCGCCGAGGGTGGTGCTGCCGTAGCCGCTGTGCATCGACACGAAGATCGGCTTCGTCTTGTCGTAGTCGGGTTTGGCGGCGATGCCCGCGAGGGTCTTGGTGAGGTACTCCTGGTAGCCGGTCTGCTGCCCGGCGTACCCGTAGGTGCTCGTACCGTTGTAGTCGAGGCCGATAAAGTCGATGCCCTCGATCGTGGTGTGGAAGTTGCTCACATACTGGGAGTCAGCGTTCGGGTAGAACCATTCCGGTGCTCCCTCGGGGGCGTGCTGCGCGCGTGCCTCGTCAAAGGTCTTTCCCATGAGATCTGCGATGTCGTGGTTGCCCTGCGTGAGGAGCACATTCGCCTCGGGGAACGTCTCGCGCATAACGCGCTCGACCGCACGGTACCAGCCGGCGGGCTTTTCGCTGTTGCCGGCGATGTGGGCATTGTATTCCGGGTCATTCACGCCGACGACGTCGCCGTTGTTGACAACTGCGCGGGCTTGGAAGCCCTTGGCATCGGCCCATGCTCGGAGGTTCACGAAGTGTGGCTTCGCACCGTCGTAGGCCACCTGCTCCGAGGTTTTCTCGCCTGTCGGGCCCCCCATGAGTTCAGTGTCGGACATCGTGATGAACTCGAGTGTCGCGGCGGCTCCGTTGTACGCGTCGTTCGCGGCGTTGATACGTTCCTGGGTCATGGCCTGGGGCGCTGCGGTGGCCGAGGCTGGCTGCGCCGGAGCCGTCGCATGGGCGGGCGTCATCGGTGCGAGCAGTGCCACCGCGGTGCATGCAGCGAGCGCGCCGCCCCACAGACTCCTGCGCAATGGTGCGCCGGAGCCGACGTGCGCCTCCGACGAATACTGAGTGTTTTGCATCAATTCTCCTTGTGAGTGCACAGCTGTGCTCCCTCAATCTAAAGAGCCCGCATTACGGGAGATTGATGCATCGGTGAACCACCGACAACGACGATGTGAAGGTCTGGCGGGCCTCGGACGTGCGGAGCCCGCCAGCCACCCATCATCGAGGGTTCGAGACCGGATTCGGGCGGTCCGTGAGCGCGCGAAGCGCCCCCTTGGTGACCTTCCCGGTTGCCGTGCGCGGGAGTTGCTCCACGAAGACAACGTAGTCGGGTACCTTGTAGCGGGCGAGCGAGCCGCGGGCGAATTCGAGCAGCTCCGTTTCGGACGCCTGGGCCCCGGGCCGGAGCAGCACGTACGCCTTGGGGCGTTCGCCCCAGTGCTCGTGCGGATACCCGACCACAGCGATGTCTTGCACCGATGGGTGCCCGCTCATGGCGCTCTCCACTTCGACGCTCGAAATGTTCTCGCCGCCGGAAATAATGATGTCCTTCGCGCGGTCCTTGATCTCGATGTAGCCGTCGGGATGCATCACTCCGAGGTCTCCGGTGTGGAACCAGCCGCCGGCGAACGCTGCCGCCGTCGCCTCAGGGTCGTTGAAGTAGCCGAGCATCACCGTATTCCCCCGGAACACGATCTCACCGAGGGTTTCTCCGTCGGCAGGTACGTCAGCCATGTCCTCGGTGACCACGCGTGCTCGGTTTGCCTGCACCATCGCTACGCCCTGCCTACTCACCATCCTGGCGCGTTCCGCTGTCGAGAGCTGTGCCCAACCAGGCTGGTGCTCGCACACGGTGATGGGGCCATACGTTTCGGTGAGCCCGTAGGCGTGCACGACCTCAATGTCGAGCGATTCGAGCTGCGCCAGCACGGCAGGTGTGGGTGGGGCTCCCGCCGTCGTGATGCGCAACGGTGTCTGGACCGCGTGCGCCATCTCGGCGTTCACGATGGTGCTGCACACGGTGGGGGCTCCCGAGAGATGAGAAATGCCCAGGGTATCGATCGCCTCCCAGATCCGGTCAGCACGTACCTCGCGGAGACACACGTGCGTGCCTCCCGCGGCGGTCACGGCCCACGGACCGCACCAGCCGTTGCAGTGAAAGAGCGGGAGTGTCCAGAGGTACACGGTGTCAGCGTCGAACGCGTTGTGGTGCATCTCCCCGACCGCGTTGAGATAGGCCCCGCGGTGGGTATACATCACGCCCTTGGGTGCCCCTGTGGTTCCCGACGTGTAGTTGAGCGAAATGAGCCCGAGCTCATCGGCGACGCCCCACTCGAGGTCTTTGGTGTCACCCGCGTGCTGAGCAACGAATGCGTCGAAGGCGAGCTCCCCGAGGCCGAGGCCGGAACGTTCGAGGCCAAACTCAGGGTCGGCGATCTCGATGGTGGTTGCCACAGCTGTGCCGCCCTTCCAGTCGGAGCCGTGCTGGCGCGCGAGCTCCGCATCAATAAAGAGCAAGGTGGCGCCAGAGTGTCGGAGGATCTCCGTCACCTCACCCGTCCCGAGACGGGTGTTGATGGCGACGAGGACGCCGCCGGCGAGCGGCACGGCAAAGTGCGCGACGAGCAGCTCGGGGATATTCGGTGCGAGAAACGCAACGCGATCGCCGGGCTGGATCTCTGCCCGGATCGCCCGCGCGAGCGCTTCGGCGTGGGCGACGAACTCGGCGTAACTGTGCGACCGCTTCCCATAGATGATCGCGGTCTTGTCGGGATACACTTCACCCGCTCGCGCCAGAAAATCGAGCGGGCTCACGGGCGACAGGTTGACTGAACTGTGTTGAACGTTCTGCATGACCATTCCTTGCGACTCTGCAATTGATAGCTGAACTATGGACTGTACGGCGGTCCCGTCGACCCGGGCTACGGCCAAAGGTCGGTAGTGGAGCCGCCGTGCCAACGTTCAACGTGCGCCCCTCGGCTTTCGAAGGTACCTTGGGGATGCACCGCCGGCTACGGCGAAGGCACCGGGAGGACAGAGTCGTCATGAAGCTTCAATCGCATTGGACGTGCACTGCGCTACACAGGAGCAGAGCGTGTCTGGAATAACCCCGCGCCCGCAATCGGCAGTGGACCGCGCGCTTTCCGCCCTCACTGCCAAGGAACGCTTCGCCGTATCGTTCAGCGGGTGGGCTGCTGACGCAGTCGCCCCACTCTCCGCATTCTCTGGCACGGTCGGGCAGAGCATACACGGCCTCGTCATCGAGACGAACGAGGGGCTCGGCGGGAAGGCCCTCGCGCTGCAAAAACCCGTGGCAGCTGCGAACTACCACAGCTCCAGAGAGATCACACATCGCTACGACCGTGAGGTGCGCGCTGAGCAAATCAAGACGCTCGTCGCGGTCCCCGTAGTCGTTGGCCGAAATGTACGTGCGCTCCTCTACGGCGGATTGCGGACACGGTCCGGCATCGGCGACGATCTCCTCAGATTCGCGTTTTCCGCGGCCAAGTCAGTTGCGTGGGAGATTTCAGTCGAAGAGGAGGTCCAACGCAGGCTTCGAAGCGCCGAGGCGGATCGCGTCGTGCTCGAACGCGGTAGCAGTCCCGCGCGCACGCAGGAGCTCACCGAACAGTTCGCTGAACTGCGAGACCTGGTGAGGCTGATGCCTGACGAGGAGACACGCGAGCGACTCGAAGCGCTCGGGGAAGCAGTGTTTGGCACAGAGGCCAGGGGGCAACTGCGCAGCGACACCCTGTCGGCGCGGGAATTGGAAGTCGTGGCGCAGGTTGCGCTGGGGCACCGCAACGCGGACATCGCCGAGACGCTCTTCCTGAAGCAATCGACAGTGAAGGCGTACCTCGGCTCAGCGATGCGCAAGCTCGGCGTCAAGGGCCGCTACCAGGCTGTCATCGCGGCGCGCGCCCAACGCCTGATCCCCTAGAGTCGTCCCCGTCCACGGGAATGCCTGGCGAGCGGGGGTCGCTCCCCGTGCTCACCGCGGTGGCGGCACAGAACCGACAGCCTCAGCTTCGGTCGCCAAGAGCTTCGCCTGTTCTCCCCACGACAGCCCGGCAATGCTCAGAACAACCTTCACCGCGGTGTCAGCAGTGTCTACTGAGGTGATACGCCTATCGCGAAGTGTGGCTTTCGCTGCCTCCTCGATCAGCAGTGCGAGTACATTCGGGCTCATATCGGCGCGGAATACGCCGGCGGTAATGCCCGCCCTCGTGAGCGAACTGAGGCGTTGTCTCAGCGGCTCGAGCGCATGCGCTGCGTCTTCGCGGTAGAGCTCGTTCATTGAGATATTCACCGATGCCCGCACCGTCGAGGCAGCGTGCCAGAGCCCCTCTGCAAGGTACACAAGCGCGATGCGAGGGTCGTCGTGCACGGCGCCGTCGGCGATTTCTCGATATCGTTTGGCGCTCACCTCGACGATCTCTCGAAGCAAACTATCGCGGTCAGGGAAGTGCCCGTAGAGGGCCCGTCGAGAGAGACCGGCAGCTTGCGCGATACTGTCGAGCGACGCGTTCGGGTGTTCTGCAAGCGCTTCTTGAGCGGCCCGCAACAGCGTTTCGCGATTCTTTGCCGCGTCGCGCCGACGAACATCGGGCACGAGCTTCAGCACGCTCGGCTCATTCACCGGTTGGGCGGTCATGTCTGTTCGGTCCTCACATCAGCTTGGTCGACTCGAGGGCCTCCATGAGGCCACGGTTGAACGGAATCATTGGGCGACGCAGCACGAGGCCGAGCAGCAGCGCGGGGAGCACGAACAGCGCCAGCGTGCCAAGCGCGATCCAGAAGTCGCCGCCGTAGATCCCCGCCACCGCAGCGCGCAACGCTTCAATCGCGTAGGTCGCTGGCAGGAACGGGCTGATGTTCTGGAACCAGACCGGGAGGAGCTCGAGCGGGTACGCCCCACCCGACCCCGAAATCTGGATCACGAGCAGCAGCACAGCGAGGGCCTTGCCTGCGTTGCCGAACGCGACAACGAGGGTGTAGATGATGAGGGTGAACACCATCGAGATCACCCAGCCGGCGAGAATCAGCAGCAGCGGATGCGCTGGCTCGATCTGCACGAACACCACAAGGCCGACAGTGAGCAGCGTACTCTGCGCGAGCCCGACGAGCGCGAACACCCCGTAGCGGCCGAGGTATTTCTGCGTGAGTGTCGGTTTGGGCCTCTCGGGGAGCACCTCATCGCTGACGTCGACACGGATCGTGACGGTCATGAGGAGCGCGCCCACCCACAGCGCGAGCACGCTGTAGAGCGGGGCCATGCCTGCTCCGAAGCCGACAACGGGGAAGACGGCTGTGCGTTCGACTCTCACGGGCTCGGCGAGCGAGGTCGCGAGCACGCTGGGGCCAGCTCCGATGACCTCGGAGAGCGCGCTGAGGTCGCCGGTGTCGGCGGCCGTCGCGAGTGCGCGCTGAAGCTCACCGAACGTATCGGCCGTCTCGTTCAGGGATCTCGCGATCTGCTGTGTCGCCTCCCCCGAGCCCGTGAGCACCGAGCGGACGGAGCCCGCGGCACCTGAGAGCGTCGATGACGAGCCGGCGAGGTCACCCTTAATCCCAGCGACATCGGCGCTGATCGTGTCAAGCGTCGCTGCGAGCTGGTCGAGCTGCGGTTTCAAGCCATCGCGGTATGCGGCTTGCGCGTCGGTAAGTGCGGCCTTCGCCTCGGCGACAGCATCGCTGATACCAGCGTGTGACTGCTGCGCGCTCTCGTTACCCGCGGCGATATCGGTTGCCGCCTGCCGCATACGGTCACGCACGCCCTCCTGCCGCGCGATTGAGTTATCGAGGCTAGCGAGCACCCGGGAGAAGCCCGCTTGGGCAGATTCGGGGAGGCTCGGCCCGACCTCGGCTTCGAGCGTGTGCTTCAGAGCCGTGAGCTGGTCGATCTGCACCTGCACGGAGTCGGCGAGCGCACCCAGCGACGCCGCCTGGCTCGCGCTCGTGGAACCTGCCTGCGCGAACAGTTCGTCGATGCGAGCCCCGACAGCGTCGTAGCTCCCCGCCGCCGAGCCAAGTGCGTCGACGAGTGACTGCGTCGCCCCTTGGAGTGCCGATTTGAGGTCGCCGACGGCGGCGACCCCGCCACCCACGGCGTTCGACGTGTCATCGAACGCGTCGCCCGCGGCGGAGACGAGCGATTCGGCGCTGTCGACGAGCGGGATGCTCGTGTTCACGAGCGCGGAGAGCGTGTCGGCGGTGCGCGCGCTCGCTCTGAGCTGCGTCTCAATGCCCGCGACGCGCGCCTCAACGCGCGTCAGCGCTGCCTGGGTGTCGTCGTCCGAGAGGTAGTCAGAGACAGAGGAGACGAGGCTGAGCGCGACCTCGCTGAGGGTCACCGTGAACGCCTCACTGATCTGGGAGGAGACGCCCTCGGCGCCCTGCTCAGTGATCTTTGGGGCGAGCGCGTTCTTCTTCTCGTTCGTGTAGAAGTCGATGTCGGTGCGATCTGCGCCGTCGGCGTAGAACGTCATCATGTCGCTGCTGAACGATGGGGGTAACACGATCGCGGCGTAGTAGGCGCCGGAGCGGGTGCCGTCGATCGCGTCGTCTTTCGAGGTGATGACCCAGTCGAGGCCGTCGTTTGCGCGCAGTTCGGAGAGCACCTGCTCGCCGACGTTGATGCGGATCGGCATGAGGTCGCTTTGGAACCCCTCGTCCGAGCTCGCGACGGCGACCTTGAGGTTGCTCGTGTTCGCAAAGGGGTCCCAGCTCGCGATGACGTTGAACCAGGTGAACAGCGAGGGAATGATGACGAGGCCGAACAGCACGATCGAGGCCATCACGTTTCGGGTTGCGTGGCGCACGTCGCGGCGCACAATACTCAGAATGGTGTTCATGCGCGCGGTCCTCCCTCGTGTGCTTCGGTGTCGTCGGTGGTGGTGTCGTCCGGGCTGTGCTCGTCTGCTTCGCCGGCCGAGGGCGGATCCCCAAACCAGTCGGCCATGAGCTCGTCAAGGTTGTCGTCGCCTCGATCGGCCGCAGCGCTTCGCTCGGATTCCCCTGAAGCCGTCACGTTCTGCTCTGGTCCGGCCGAAGCCGAACCGGCCGTAGCCGCAGCGAGAGCGGGCTCTGAATCAGGCCAGGAGTGCAGGCTCGAACGCTCGGTGAGCATCGCGTCCCGTAGCTCTCCGTCGTCGAGGCTCGCAATCTCGCGGGCGTGACCAAAGCTCTTCTTTACGTACTCAATCACCACGAGGAATCCCATGATGAGCAGGCACCAGAGCACCCATACTCCGAGCAGTGGGGCCTTGCCGCCTGGCAGCAGCCACGCGATCACCCCGATCACCGCGAGGCCCGCGACCCCGACGAGCAGGGTTCCGCGCAGCATCAGGGGATAGTGCTCGGTGAACGGTCGCGCGCGGCGTTCGAGGTCTTCGCGGTATTCTCCCCTGTTCTGCAGCGCGTGGATCACGTCGCTCAGCCGGTACCCCGAGCCGACGACCTGCACCTTTTCGCCGATGAGCAGGTCTGTCGATGCGATTTCCCTGTTGAACAAGAGGTTGAAGTTCGCGAGCCTGCGCCGCAGCACGAGACCGAGCACGAGGGCGAGCACCATCATGAGGGCGAGTACCCCGACGAAGCCCCAGTAGTGCGCTCCGTAGAAGCCCGCAATCGTCTCGCGCATCGCGTCGATACCGTATGAGAACGGCAGCAGCGGGTAGATCGCGCGGAAGAAGCCTGGCATGAGCTCGATCGGGTACAGGCCAGAGGCGCCAGGGATCTGCATGATGACGAGCAGCACACAGAGCCCCCGCCCGACGTGCCCGAAGGCGACAGAGAGCGCATAGATGATGCTCACGTAGACGAGCGCGGTAAACACGCCCGTCGCAACAAAGGCCACGGCGCTCGCGGTCTGCACTCCGATGATGAGGTTGCCGACGCAGACGATCACCGCCTGCAGCGCCGCGAGTGTTCCGAGCAGCAAAAAGCGGCCGAAATACGCCTGGCGCACGGTCACATCGCGCAGGCCCTCAGTGTCGACCTCGACCTTGAAGATGACCATGAGCACGAAGGCGCCGATCCACAGTGACAGGTTTGTGAACAGCGCGGCCATGGCCGAGCCGTAGGCGTTGATCGGGAACACGACCTGCTCGTCGACGACGACTGGCGAGGCGACGAATTCGGAGATCTGCGACGGGTCGAGCCCTGTCAGCGTCGAGAGTGTGCCCCATTCCGAGGCGGCGCCGAGCGCGAGCACGTCGGCCCGCGCAGTGTTCACACCGTCGCGGATACCAGCGATGTCTGCTGCGAAGCTGTCAAGCGCGCTCCCCGTCGCGACAAGCTGCGCGTCAATGCCACCGAGCAACGAATCGGTCTGGGCGAGGACTGCCTGCTGCGAACTGAGCGCCGCAGAGAACGCTCCCGCGCTGGCCGAGAGCTGCGACATTGCGGCGTTGACCGCAGGTACCGTCTCGCCGATAACGCGACGCATATCGGCCGCGGCGCCACGGGTCTCCTGCATCGCCTGGTCGAGCGCCGCAGTCGCGTCGGCGACGGATTGGACGGCCGCCGCCGCCTCCGAGTTAGTTTGCTTGAGCGAGGCGAGCAGCTTCTGGTTCGCTGTGTTCTGCTCTTGGAGCTGTGTGAGGGTGGCTTCGAGCCGTTCGAGCCCGGGCGCATTTGGCTCGGCCTGGGCGATGAGTTCTTGGAGCTGGGCGATCGCCTGCTCGTTTGACGCGACGACGGCTGTGATCTCGGTGATCGATGCGTCGATCCGGCCGCTCGCCTGCTTGAGCTGCTGGGTGAGTTCGGCGACTGAGACGTTCGCCGAGGCTGCCGCGTCGGCGAGCACCGATGTGCCCTTGAGATACGCAGCAGTGGCGGCGTCGCTGAAGGCAACGACCTGGCGCTGCGTCTCGAGCACGATCGATTGCGCCTGGCCCACGGCTCCCTGCACATCGCCGAGCGCCGCGTCGACGTCGGCGAGTGTGCCGCGCGCGCCGGCGAGCGACTCCCGTGACGAGTCGAGGCCGTCCTTGAGTTTGTCGATGCTCTTGCCTGCGCCGTCGAGCTTCTTGGCGGTTTCGTCGAAGGCGTTGAGCGTGTCGCCGCGGGCGTTCAACAGTCTGAGTTCGACCGAGTCACCCGCGTCTTTGACGGCTTCGGTCGCGGCACTCGCGACCTGTTCTTTGAAGGCGCTCGTGATCTGCTTGTCGAGCGTCGAAGCCCCGACGTCGGTGATCTTCGGCGCGATCGCGCTTGCCTTTTCGTTGACGTAGTACTGCAGCGCTGGCTGCGTGAACGTGCCCGTTGTCATGCTCAGCAGGTCGCTGCTGAAGTCTTCTGGGATCACGATCGCGGCGTAGACGTCGCCCCGTTTCACGGCCGAGTGAGCCTCGGCCTCCCCCATGAACTGCCATCCGAGCTGGTCGTTGCCTTTGAGTTGGTCGACGACTGAATCGCCAATGTTCACCTCGCCAGTGAGCTCCGAGTCCGCCCCAGAGTCGAGGTTTGCGACTGCGATCTTGATGTTCTCGGTGTTCGAGTACGGATCCCAAAACGCGTTGATGTTGAACCAGGCATACAGCGCCGGCGTGATGAGGATGCCAATGACGATGACCCAGCTTTTGCGCACGCGGACTAGCCGGTTCACATCCCGTTTAAATATCTGCCAGCTTTGTCCCACAGAAAAACCATACCGCTTAGTTGCACACTCGTGTGCAACTTCACAGATATTTCTTCGATGTTCGCTGTCCGCGATGCCATCGCGATCCCATCAACTTACCGCCGCCGCAGGAGAATCGACAGTGTCAGATAGGCCCCACCCAGCGTGACCGTCACGGCCCCAACGGGCACCTGCGTCGGGGCGAAAGCGTGCGCCGCGATCCAGTCCGCGGCGCTCAGGAGCACGCCGCCCGTCAGCGCGGCCGCCAGAATCGGAGCGCTCCGTGGGAGCACAGCGCGCGCGAGGTGTGGCGCAGCGAGCGCGACAAACACGATCGGACCGGCGACAGCGGTCGTGACAGCAGTGAGCGCAACCGCGCACACGATGCACGCGTTGCGCACGAGCGTGACGCGCATGCCGAGCGCCCGCGCGAGATCATCACCGAGCGCGAGAATTCGCAGCTTTGGGGCGAACGCCGCGGCTACAAGCGCGATCGCCCCAAGCAAGGCGAGGGCCGGCGCCACCTGTTGCCAGCCCAGGCTGTCGAGCGTGCCGGCAGCCCATACCGAACCGACCGTCGCTGTCGCGGTGTCGGTCTTATAGACGAGCCAGGTGTTGAACGCCCCGAGCACGGCCGCAACAGCGATACCCGTGAGGAGGAACGCTCGCCCGCCGATGCCCGCCCGCGAGGCCAGCGCGAGCACGATGGCCGCGGTAGCGAGCCCGCCGGCGAGCGAGGCCCCGGCCAGCAGCGCGAAACCGGGCGCGGGAACCAGCGCGAGCACGACAAGCACGCCTGTGTAGGCGCCGGTGTTAAACCCAACCACGTCGGGGCTGCCGAGCGGATTACGGGTCAGGGATTGAAAGATCGCGCCCGATGTGCCGAGTGCGGCACCGAACGCCACTGCGGCAAGCGCTCTCGGAAGACGCCAGGTGCGCACAACCGTCGCCGTGAAATCGTCGCCTGCGCCGACGAGCGCGCCCCACACGTCCGGTGCGCTCAGCGCAAGGTCGCCCGTCGCGAGCGCGGCGGCGAGGATGACGCAGGCGAGTGCTGCCCCCAGCGCCCAGCGCCATGCGCCGCTCGGAGCCGTTGACCGGGGCGCCGCGCCCACTGCACGGCTCATCTCGTTCTCCGCACGAGCACGAGCAGCACGGGGGCGCCCAGCGCAGCAGAGACGATACCAACCGGGAGCTCACCGGGCCAGAGCACGATTCGCGCGAGCACGTCGGCGAGCAGCACGAGTGACGGGCCGACGAGGAGGCAGGCACACAACACGCGCGTGGTGTCGGGGCCGGTAAACGGCCTGACGAGGTGCGGCACCATGAGGCCGACGAAGCCGAGCGGACCGGCGATCGCCGTCGCCCCACCGACGAGGCACGCGGTCGCGAGCCCCGTCCCCGCGCGTGTGAGCAGCGGGTGCGTCCCAAGGCCCTGGGCGAGGTCGTCACCGAGCGCGAGCGCGTTGAGCGGTCGGGCGAGCACCAGCGCGAGCACGACGCCGCTGAGAAGGACGGGGAGGCTCTGCCAGAGCACTGCATGGTTCGGGCTCGCGAGCGAGCCAGCCGACCACGCGCGCATGGCGTCGAGCATTCGTGGGTTGAGGAGCGTGATGGCTGCCTGCATGCCGGCGACGGTCATGCTGAATGCGACGCCAGCAAGAATGAGCCTGGAACCGTCGCCCTTGCCACGGAGACCGAGCACGAGCACGATCGCGGTGACGATGCCGGCCCCCGCGACGGCGAGCGCGGCGATGCCAGTTGCCGAGCTTATCCCCCACGCGCTCATCCCGATGACGACAGCGAACGCGGCGCCAGAGCTCACACCAAGGAGGCCCGGGTCGGCGAGCGGATTGCGGGTCATGCCTTGCATGAGGGCACCTGCCGCAGCGAGCGCGGCGCCAACGACAATGGCCGCGAGCGTGCGCGGCACGCGCACCTGCAGCACGAGCGTGGTGAGGTCGTCACTCGCCTCACCCGCGAGGAGCGCGCCGAGCTCCCCAGGCGTGACCGGCCGGGAGCCAACGAACACACTCAGCACGGCCAGTGCGCAGAGCACAACGACACAGGCGATACCCGCTCCGAGAAGGCGAAGCGCGCGGGGCCGGGCGACGCCTGCGGCTCGCTGCGCCTCTCGGAGCGTTGTCGTCACTTCGCCGGAATGAGTTCGAGGCCGGGGCGAAGCTCACTGAGGAGCCACGGCACCGATGCGACGTTCGGATCTTGCAGCGCGGTGGCCGCCTCGAGCCCGACTGGCACGTAGCGCTCTGACATGATCGGCTGGGCGGACACGATGGGGTCGTTCTCGAACTTCGCCTGCAGCGCGTCAGACTGGAACGTCATGAACAGCACCCCTGCGTCGTTGAACAGCGGCGCCTGCTCGACGCTGACGTCGATCGCCCCGGGGACCGAACCAGTGCCACCGAGTTCGGTGACCGCTGGGAGCGACACCAGGCCGAGGCGCTGCATGAACTGCGCGGTGACGTTCGCCTGTTCGACGAGCATCACGACGACGCCGTCGCGTGCCTGGCCGTAGAGAAACGTGCCGCCGTCGAGATTCGGCAGCTCCCCCTGGAGGTCGGCGATCGCGGTGTCGGCCTGATCGATCAGCGCCTCAGCGCCGTCGGTCTCGCCGAGGGCCTCGCCAACACGCAGCGCCGAGTCGTCGCTCGTCGCACCGTAGAGTGCCTCGCTGTATGTGACGACGGGCGCTATGTCGCTCAGCTGGTCGTAGAGCTTCTCATCGAGCGTGAAGGCCGCGGTCGCGAGGATGATGTCGGGCCTCGCCGATGCCACCTGCTCAACGTTCACGCTCATCGGGTTCACCCATACGGTGCTGTCAGGGAGGGCATCAATGTACGGCAGGTTTTTCTCGCTGCCTGAGCCCGAGATGCTCGTGAACGACTCGGGCGCGACGACAACGTTTGCCCCGAGTGCTGAGGCGAGCGCGACGTCCGCATAGCCCAGGGTCGCGACTCGTTCGGGTTTGGCCGGGATCGTGACCTCGCCGTAGGCGTTCTCGAGCGTGACGGGGAAGCCGGCGCTCGCTGCGGCGGGCGCGGGTTGCGCGTCCGAATCGTCTTGCGCGTTGGCGCAGCCGGCGAGCAGCAGGGCGCCGGTGACGAGCGTTGCGAGCGCGGGGAGGGCCCTGCGGTGAGCGAGGGAGAGGGACATTGTGCTTCTTTCTCTGTGTGGTGCTGTGGCTAGGAGGCTTGCAGCGTCGCAGCTATCGCGGCGAGAATCGCGGCAGGGGTCGCTGCCCGGTCGAGTTCGGTCCACCGCGACGCGAGACCCGTCACGCGCGGGAGGGGGCCGACCGCGGAGGTGTCTGGCAGCGAGCTGGGCGCGCCGGCCGGCGCTGCAGAGGTGATCGTTGCGGCGCCGAGGATCGCGGCGAGCATGGTGCGGTAGAACAGGAATGCGCGCTCGTCGTCAAGCCCTGCGGCCGCCGCGCAGTCAAGAAAGCCCTCGGGAAACCGCATGCCGGCCGGGCTCGCGAGCCTGCCTGTCGAAATGAGGCGGATCATCCAGGGGTGGAGCGCGAGAAAGTCGTGGAGGGTAAGGGCGAGGGCCACCGCGTCGGCGCGCGGGTCGCTCGTGCGCTCGGGGAATTCGAGCGTTTCGGAGACGCGTACGACGAGTGCGAGCAGCAGCGCGTCGCGGTCGGCGAAGTAGCGGTAGAGCGCCATCGGCGTGACGTTTAGGCCTGCGGCGAGCGAGCGCATTGACAGCCCGGCCTCGCCGTCTGCCTCGATCATGCGCATGGCTTCATCGACGATGAGATCGTGGTCAAGCTTGCTCATAAAGTTCCTCTGATGTTGGTTAGGTCAGCCTTACTATACGCGTATACTTCTTGGCGTGACAACTACGCATGCATTCTTCGACCCGCGCGTTCACCCCGCCCTTCGCGACTCGATCCCAGCGCTCACGCTCGCCGTGATCGGCGCGACGCTGTCGGGGGTGGCTGGCCTCGCGGCCACCTGGGGCGTCGTCTCGATGATCGACGATCCATCGCCCGGCACGGCCGCCGCCGTCTGCGCCGCGCTGCTGCTCGCGGCGGCGCTCGCAGCGGCGGCCTCTTGGCTCGCGCACGCCGCAGAGGCAAAGTTCGAGGCACGGCTCAGGCGCGAAATCGCAGCGCACACCCTCCGGCTGCCCGCCACACGGTTGACGACGTTTACGACCGATAGGCTCCGCCGGCTGGTCGCCGACGACGTCTCGGCACTGCACCACATGATCGCGCACCTGCCAGCCGAGGTTGCAACGATGATCGTCGTGCCGATCTGCGCGGTCGCACTGCTGCTCGCGCTCGCCGGGCCGCTCGCACTCCTCGCGCTCATCCCCGGTGTCATCGCCGCGATCGCGTACCTCGCGGTGCTGCCGAAGCTGTCCGCGAAGCACGGCGAGGAACGCGGCCGAGTGATGGGCGAGATCACGACCGCAGTTGACGACTACGCGCGTGGGATCCACATCTTCCGCAGCTTCGGAACGGCCAGCGGGGCGCTCGCCGACTACACCAACGCGACCCACCGCTTCACGAGCGGCATGGTCGCCTGGGTGAAACGCGTCGCCACCCCGGCGGCTGTCGCGGTCGCCCTGCTGCAGGCTGTCGCGAGCTACGCGATTGCCTACGCGGTCGGTGCGTCGGAGGACACTGCGACGCTCGCCGCAATCCTGCTCCTCGGCCTCGCGCTCGTCACCCCAGCGCTGCGCCTCGGCCACGGCCTCGACTACGTCACGAGCGGCCGTGCGGCGGCGACCCGCATAGGCGAGCTGCTCGCCGAGCCCCTACTCCCCCGCGGCAATGCCGCCTTCACCGACGATGGCTCGGGCGTGATCGCGGCCGGCCTCTCGCTCACGGTGGGCGACAGGCAACTGCTCGCCGACGCAACCCTACGCGCCCCCGCTGGCGCGATCACGGCGATCACCGGGCCGAGCGGCGCTGGCAAGAGCACCATCCTCCGACTGCTGGCGGGCCTCGAAACCCCTACCACGGGCACCGTGAGCATCGGCGGCAGCGACCTCGCGGCCCTGACCGAGGACGCCCTCGCGGGAGCAGCGTTCCTCATCCCGCAGGCCGTCCCACCCCTCTCGGCGACCGTCCTCGACAATCTACGGCTCGTTGCACCGCTCGCTACCCCAGCCGACTGCGCAGCCGCGCTCGAGCGGGCCCAGCTCGATGCTCCGCTGTCGGCGGCGTCCCGCACCCTCTCAGGCGGCGAGCGGCAGCGGCTCGCGATCGCGCGCGCCTTCCTCTCGCCTGCCTCCGTGATCCTCGCGGACGAGCCGACAAGCGCACTCGACGCCACGACCGCGGAGCGACTCTGGGACGAGCTCGAGCGTCTTGCCCACGACGAGGGCCGAGCGGTTGTCGTCGTCACCCACGATCCACGGCTCGCCGCCCGCGCCGACAGGCGCTGCGCGATCGCCCCCGCACACCCGATCACAGAAGGAATCGCACGATGACCGACACGATGAGCGGGCAGCCGCCGGCGAACGCGACCTCCCCCGCACCCGGATCCGCCGGCTCCGCACTCGCGGCGCTGCCACCCGCAGCAAGACGCAGACTCGCAGTCGTCGCTGCCGGGTGGGCGCTCGTCGCGCTCGTCGAGGTCTCGGCATACACGTGCCTCGCGCTCGCGATCCGGGACGGCGGTGGCGTCGTCCTCGTCGTCACTGTCGCCGCCTCCTCGCTGCTCGTGACCGTGCTCGTGTCACGCGCGGGCTACCTCGCGGGCGCGCGCCTCGCTGGCGACCTCTACGCGGGCCTCGGCGGGGCGCTCAACCGCGCCAAGCTCTCGTGGTTCACCCCCGCGACCCGCGCCCTCGTGACGACAACCTCTGGGCGCGCTATCCCGTCGCTCATGAGTGTCCCCGCGCACCAGCTGCAACTGCTCGTGCTCTCGCCGCTCATCCCACTGCTGCTCGTCGTCGCCGTGTGGATCGTCGTGGGCGCCGCAGCTGCCCTCCTCATGCTCGGCCTGCTGCTCATCGCGCTCGCAGTGCAGGCCTTCGCGCAGCGGGCGCTTGCGCGAGCCGATGCGGATCGACACACACTCGAGACGGCCGCGACCGCTGCGACAGTCGAGCTCGTCGACAACCTCGAGCTGCTGCGCACCACCGCGGGCCCTACCCGTGCACTCGAGCGGGCAGAGACGGCATGGGCTGAACAGGAGCGCGCGATGGCCCGCACCAACCGTGCGGCGGCCCCCGCCACGCTGCTGTCGGGTATCGCAAGCGCGCTGCCCCTCGCCGGGGCACTGCTGTTTCTGACGGTGACCGGCGGCTTCGCCGAGCCGGCCGCAGCACTCGCGCTGCTTGTGCTCACCGCCCGAGCGAGCGCCCCGATCGACGACCTCGCGCTGAGCGGCATCGCGCTCACTGAGCTCCGGGCACACACCGACGCATACCGCGCGATCATTGACGCGCCAACGCTCCCCACCCCCGCAGGCGCACCGCGCCCGCTCATCGGTCACGACCTCAGTATTCGCGACCTCAGCCAGGCCCCCGTGCTCGCCGGACTCTCCGCGAACATTCCAGCCGGGGCCCGCGTCCACGTCACCGGCCCGAGCGGCTCGGGCAAAAGCACGCTCCTCGGTCTACTGCTGCGCTTCGACGACCCGGCCGGCGGGGACATCACGCTCGGAGGCGTTCCGCTCACCGCTCTGCGTGAGGCTGACATCACGGCCCGCGTCGCGTACGTGCCGCAGGATCCCGTCGTGTTCAGCGGTTCGCTCGCCGACAACATTCGGCTCGGGAATCCCACCGCGTCCGAGGAAGAGCTCGCGGCAGCGGCCGACGGGGCGCAGCTGGCCCCAGTCATAGACCGCGATCCCCTCGGCCTCCACCAGCACGTCGGCACACACGGGCAGCGGCTGTCCGGCGGCGAGCGCCAGCGCGTCGCGATCGCGCGGGCGCTCCTCAAGCGCGCACCGATCTTCGTCCTCGACGAGGCAACCTCAGCGCTCGACGAACACACGGAGCGGCTCGTCGCCGCCGCATTCGAGGGGCTCGACAGCACCCTCCTGGTCGTCACGCACCGCGACCCGAGCATTTGGCGCCCCGATCGTACGATCACTCTGGAAGGACCGCAGACCCCATGACCACGATCCGTCACCGCATCAGGGAGCTCAGCCAGCGCTCCCGCTTCCCCGTCTCGGCCACCGCAACGGTGACTGCTCTTCGCGATCTGAGCCCGAACTACACCCGGGTGACGGTGGTCGCGCCCGAGTTCGCAGAGTACGAACCCACCCTGCCAGCCGACGGCATCAAGGTTGCGTTGCCAGGAAGCGACGGGGCGCCCGTGCTGCGGGCAATGACAGTGTCGAACAGGCCTGGGCCAGACACGGTCGAGTTCGACGTGCTGCGGCACGAGGGCGGCGTACTCTCCCCCTGGCTCGCGGCCGTGCAGCCCGGCGAGCGGATCGAAGTGCACGCCGTGCGCCGCGAGCACGCAATCGGCGACGGCATCACCGTCCACCTCATCGTCGCCGACGCGAGCGCGCTCCCCGCCGCTTCCTCGATCGTGCGCGCGTTCCCCTCGCACCACCGAGTGCACGCGCTGCTACACGCACCGACCGCAGCCGACGCTTCCGCGGTCATCCCCGAGCACCCGGGGCTTGCGGTTTCCCTGCGCACGGGCGAGCCCTGGACTGCCGCGGAACTGCAATCCGCACTCGTCGAGCTGCTCGCGCGCCTCTCGTCCGCGGGCTCTGGCGCCGGGCGTGGCCCGGGCGCAAGCCCTGGCCACGCTCCTGGCTCACTGCAGAGCTGGGTTGCCGCCGAAGCGACCGTCACTGCTGCCGCACGCAAGACCCTCGCCGCGCACGGGCACCACCGGAACAACCTGTTTGCGGCTGCATACTGGAACGCGGCGACCGACAGCACCGCGAGGGACGAGCGGATCCGCACCGCGTTCAGTCAGGCCGTGCGACTGCAAGCCGACCTCGCCGACCCCGAGACGCGGGCCGCAGTCGAGGCCGCAGCTGACGCGGTCGACACAGCCACAGCACCCCCGAGCCGCCGGTGAGCAGGTGAGAACGCCCGAGTATCACTCCGGTTCTCGTAGCGCACACCCAGCGTTCGCGAGCGCCGCTTCGAGCAGGCACACAGCTTTCGGCCCCACGCCGTGCAGGGCGAGCAGCTCGCGCCGGCTCATAGCTGCGACCTCAGCGAGCGATTCGACGCCGATGTGCAGCAGCGCTGACGTCGCCGGCCTACCGATCTTGGGGAGGTCGCCTATCTGCTCGGGAACGTCTCGCGTTGACATACGGCGATTGTAGTTCGACGAGCACGCACTCACTAGCCCGCGCAATCGACCGGAGCGCCGCGCTGCAGCGGCTAAGCCGCGCCGCTGGCTCGCAACTCCGAGAGCAGGTCGTCAAGCCGATGCTGTTCGACCCCAGCAGAGCTGTCGGAGAAGAACGCGAGCCTGGTTTCGGTGAACTCCAGATCGTCGCGGGCCCAGACGTGCTCGGCGATGATGCGCTTGAGGTGGTCGAAACCGCGAGAGCGGATCCGCAAGATGAGGTCGGACGCCCCGGTCACGACCGAGGTCTCCTCGACCTCGGGGATCGACTGCAGGGCGGTGACGACTTCGTCACGGCTCGCGCCCGTGCGGATCACGACCGAGAGGTAGGTCGTGAGGGTATAGCCGAGGGCGCGCCAGTCGATATCGACCCGGTAGCCGCGAATGACTCCCTCCTGCTTCATCTGCGCCATCCGCTCTGAGACGGCTGGGGCCGTGAGCCCGACCGCGTCAGCGAGACTTTTGAGCGTCGCCCGCGCGTTCTCCTGGAGCATGGCGAGGAGCTTGATGTCAGTCTCATCGAGTGCGACGACGGGCGGGTCGTTGGTGAGCCCGTCCGCGAGATTTCCGAAGGTTGACCTCGTGTTGGTCATGTCGTGCTGCTCTCCCTCGTGCTCGGGCACGGTCGATGCGTTCTCGACCCCTTCGAGCATTGTACAAACGTCGACGGGGCAGCGATGCGTGCGACGCGCTCCGCTGCCCCGAGGTGCGACACGGTGTTACGGGCGGTACAGCCCGACGACGGGCAGTGTCGCGGTCATCTCGGCCTGCCAGGCGGGGTCCGGCTCGGTGAGCTCGACGCCGTTCTCGCCCTCGTAGCGGCGCCCCCAACCCGTGATGATCGAGATCACGGTCATTGCCGTGAGCGCGAACGGGTAGAACGCGGCCCCGAGGATCGCGAAGACGCTGAGTTCGGGAATACCCTCGTACCCCTGGGTTCCGAGGCTCGCAACGAGCAGGAAGGTACTCGCGATCGGCACAATCACGCCGACGCCCATTGCCGCACAGTCCATGACGTTTGAGCGGCGGTAGGGGTGCAGACCGACAGCAGCGCCAATCTTGTCAGACAGCGGGCCGGCAAACATCAGCCCTGGACCGTTCAGCCCGGCGAGTACAACGGTGCAGAATGCGCCCGAGATGCCGATCGCGGTCTCCGCGCCGCGTGCGCTCTGGAAGCGCGGCGAGCTGATGATCGCCTCGACGATGCGGTCAAACATTCCCGATGCCTCGACGACGCCGATCATCGCGAAGACCGCAACGAGCAGGCCGATGAGCGGCAACATGCTCGACAGGCCGTCGGTGATGTACCCGGTCGGTGCGCCGTCGTTGGCGCCGAGGATCTGGCCCGGGGTTGCAAGCCCGGTGAGAAGAGCGACGACTGTGCCGACGACGAGGCCGACGCCGACTGCGAGAAACAGGTCGCGCGCAATGAAGGCGACAAGGATGAGTGCGGCGATTGCCAGCAACATCCAGAGTCCGGTGGGACTCGCTTCTGCCTCAACAACGGACTTCGCGCCGTCCCCACCCGTGGTCATAATGCCGGCGATGAGGAACGCAATCGCGGCGATACCCGCCGCCGGGAGCGCGTACCGCAGTCGGCTGCGCACCACGCCGCCGACATCAGCGAGCCCGGCCCGCCTGCGGTAGCGCTGCGTGGTCGCCGAGATCACCGTGGTGTCGGAGATCGGGGCGATGTTGTCACCGAAGATCGCACCCGAGAGGATCGCGCCGGCGAGCAGCGCGGGGGACGCCCCGATCGCCGCGCCAGCGGTGTAAAGGATGGGGAACATCGCGAGCATCGTGCCGAGCGAGGATCCGGTGGCGAGCGCGATTGCGCAGGTGATGAGGAAGGTGATCATCACAAACACCCCGCCGCCAATGTGAGCTTCCTGCGCGAGCCAGACGAACCCCGAGGAAACCCCGGTCGCCTTAAACATTTGCGCAAGCACGCCGACGAGCAGCATGAGCAGGAACAGCGTCGCCGAGGTGCGAGAGGCGATGCCATCGATCGCCGCATTCCAGAACTTCTCTTGGCTCTTTGCGAGCCAGGATGCGACGAAGAGCCCGAGGAAGCCGACCGCAGCAATCGCGGTGAGGTCGAGTACGACAAAGCCCACGAAGTACACACAGGTGCCGACGGCAAAGATGAGGGGTGCGATGAACGCGCCAAGCGCGCCAACGCGAAATTCTAGGCGCTGCGAGGCGGGCGCCTCCGTGCGACTGTGATCAGACAAGTGTGCCTCCAGCATTCGTTGGTGAAGAACGAGCCGAACCCACGCGTCGACATCGATGCTTCGGACTCTAGCATTGATTTCTATTGAATCAATAGTTTTGATACGTAGAAACTTTGATCTATTGTGGTTGGAGACTTGGTTTTCTAAATAATCCCGGAGGTACAACGATGTCCACATTCGGCGCAGCAGTTCGCCCAGACTTTCCCGCGGTCGCGAACGACTTCGTGTTCCTCGACGCCCCCGGCGGCACCCAGATGCCCACTGTCGTCGCGGCGAAGATTGCGAGCACCGGCGTCTCGCCAATCTCCAACCGCAGCCGTGGCTCACTCCCAGGGCGCAATGCCGACGACGCCGTACTTGAGTTCCGCGCGGCGGCCGCTGACCTTCTCGGCGCAGACCCTGCCGGCATCGTGCAGGGTCGCAGCGCGACCCAACTCACCTTTGATTTCTCACGCACCATCTCTAAAACCTGGGCGGCAGGCGACAACATCGTACTCTCGCAGGCCGACCACGATTGCAACGTCGCCCCCTGGCTCATCGCAGCCGAGCGAGCAGGCGTCGAGGTGCGCTGGGCGAAACTCGACGCTGCCACGAGCGAATTGCCCGCCGCGCAGTACGAGGACCTCGTCGACGCGCGCACCAGGCTCGTCGCGGTGACGGCGGCTTCAAACCTCGTCGGCACACAGCCGGATATCGCCGCGATCTCCGCCATCGCGCACGCCCAGAACGCCCTGACTTACGTCGACGGCGTGCACTACACCGCCCACGCCCCCGTCGACGTGCGTGACATGGGCGCCGACTTCTTTGTCGCCTCGCCGTACAAGTTCTTCGGCCCGCATTTCGGCATGCTCGCCGCCTCGCCCGAACTCCTTGAGACGCTCCACCCGGACAAGCTGCGCCCCTCACCGGAGACGGTACCCGAGCGCTTCGAGCTCGGCACGCTGCCGTACGAAATGCTGGCCGGCGCCACAGCAGCAATTGACTACGTCGCAGGCCTCAGCCCGGCGGGCGGCACCCGCCGCGAACGCATCGTTGCCGCAATGCTCGCCATGGACGAGTACGAGCTCGAGCTGCGCGATGCGATTGAGCGCGGCCTCGCGGAGATCCCCGGCGTCACTTGCTACTCGCGCGCGCAACGCCGCACCTCTACGCTACTCATCACCGTCGCGGGCATCACCCCACTGACGATCGAGGCTCGGCTGCGCGAGCGCGGCTTCCTTGCGCAGGCCGGCCACTTCTACGCAGTCGAGGTGTGCAACGCACTCGGCCTCGGCGAGCAGGGCGGCGTGCGTTTCGGCCTCGCCCCGTACAACACCCGCGAAGAGGTCGACGGACTACTCATCGCACTCGCCGAGGCGGTCGCCGAGGGCTAACCCCCGAGCCACTCCGATCCCCTAACCCGCGCAGCGGCGCGTTACCCCAAGCCCGCGCGCCCGCCCCCTCGCCGGCACGGCCCTGCCCACAGGCGAGGGGGAATTTCTTACGCAACATTATGCCCTCAACATACCCCTACCCGGTATGGGTATATGATTCTGAGCAGCCGGACTCGCCGGCGACTTCTCAGGAGGAACCAGCATGTCCACGCAACACCCACCGTCCCGCGCCAAGATGTGGCTCGGGCTCGCCCTCATCGCCACGGCGCAGTTCGTCGTCATCATGGACACATCCATCGTTGGCGTCGCCCTCCCCTACATTCAGCGCGACCTCGGATTCACCGCCGAGTCGCTGTCATGGGTCTTCAACGCCTACGTCGTCGCGTTCGGCGGCCTGCTCCTGCTCGGCGGGCGACTGTCCGATGCGTTTGGCGCTCGGAAGATCTTCGTCACCGGCTGGCTCGTGCTCATCGCAGGATCGGTGCTCGCGGGCGCCGCGACCAGCGTCGGCGCCGAGATCGCCGGCCGCGCGATCCAGGGCGCCGGCTCCGCGCTCATCGCGCCGGCAGCCCTCACACTCCTCATGATGCTGTTCGGCGGGACTGCAGACCTCCCGAAGGCGTTCGCGATCTACGGCGCCGCCGCCCCCATCGGTGGTGCGGCGGGCGTATTCATCGGCGGCGTGCTCACCGAGTACACCAGCTGGCCGTGGGTGTTCTACGCGACGATCCCGCTCGCGCTCATCGTGCTCGCGTTCACCGCGACCGCACTTCCGCGCACCGAACGCGGCGCATCCGGCCCGATTGATATCGCTGGGGCAGTGACGGTCACCGGCGGTCTCGCAGCCGTCGTCTACGGCATCGTCATGGCACCGGAAGTGGGCTGGCTCACGCCAACCACGATCGGCGCGCTCGCCGTTGGCGTCGCCCTCCTCATCGCGTTCTTCGTAATCCAGTCACGAAGCCGCACGCCGCTCCTGCGACTCGGCCTCTTCAAGGCCCCGCAGCTCGGGGCCGCAAACGGCGCACAGCTCGTGCTCGGCGGCGCGTGGGTGTCGATGTGGTTCTTCCTCAATCTGTACCTCCAGCAGGTGCTCGGCGCCTCAGCTTTCGCTGCGGGCGCCGCGCTCCTCCCAATGACCGGGCTTGTCGTGCTTGTCATGGTCGGCATCGCACCCCGACTCCAGACGAGGTTCGGTGCGAAGCCGCTCATCGTCGCCGGCCTCGTGATCCTTGCGGCGGGGCTGCTGTGGCTCTCGTTCATCCGGCCAGACGGCAACTACGTCGTCGACGTACTTCCGGCCTCACTCATCGCGGCACTCGGCATGTCTCTCACGTTCGTGCCCTCACTGGGCACCGCGATCAACGCCGCGCCGCCATCGGAAACCGGTGTCGCGTCTGGCCTGGTCAGCACGAGCTACCAGATCGGCTCCGCCCTCACCCTGGCCATTCTCACGGCGGTCGCCTACGGGGTCGCAGGAACTCACCCCGCCCCCGCTGCGCTCACGGCGGGCTACTCCGCCGCATTCCTCGGGGCGGCAGTACTCGCGCTGGCGGGTGCCCTCGTCAGCGCGATCGCGATGAAGACGCCCAAACGAGTCTTCGCCGCAGTGAGCTAGCGCCTCACCGAGCGCGACGCATTCCGCACCATCAGCAACACACAGCCGGCCCCGGAGCTTTCTGCTCCGGGGCCGGCTTGTGGTTTCCCTTAGGACTTCACCATGCGGGCGATTGCGTCGCTCGCTTCCTTGATCTTTTCCTGCGCTTCAGGGCCGTCCAGGCGTGCGGCGTCGACGACACAGTGTCCGAGATGATCATTGAGCAGGCCGAGACCGACCGCCTGCAGTGCGCTGGTCATCGCGCTGATCTGCGTGAGAATGTCGATGCAGTATTTCTCGTCGTCGACCATCCGCGAGATCCCGCGGGCCTGCCCTTCGATGCGCTTCAGGCGCTGCAGGTACTTGTCTTTGTCGCTGATGTACCCGTGAGGCCCGTCGTGCGAGGTATCGCTGGAGGCCTCGATCGTGGTGTGCTGGTCGTTCATGGGAGATTCCTTCGGCGTGTGCGAGCTGAAACACCCCGTTGGCCGGGGTGCGGGACCGCGGACTGCCCTTGCGAGCTACAGACCGCTGATACGGTATTTCTTCACACCACAAGAATACCCCCTTGGGGTATCTAAGTCACCGGGCTTTCGCCCGGAGCACAATGCGCCAGCCGGATCGGGCTGGCGCACCCGTCGTTCAGCTGACGCCACCCCGATCCCGAGGGCCGTCGGCACGGAGCCGCAGCAGCGTCGCGGCCACTCCCAGCACGACAATAACGAGCCCGAGCAGCTGCATCGTCCCGCGCAGCGAGATCACCGGCACCAGCAGCCCGGCCACGATCGTTGGCACCCCAAACGCAAGATAGGACACCACATAGATCACCGCCATGACCTGCGCGCGCTCGGCGGGGTCGATCCGCGGCATGAGCGTCTTGAGTACCCCCATGAACGCGGTCCCAAAGCCCGTTCCCGTCACCGAAGCGGCGACGAGGTAGCCGCCAAGCGAATCAACGCGGAGCGCGAGGAGGCTGAGCATGGTGCCGAGCGCGAGGGCACCGGTTCCGTAGACGCTCACGACCCGAGCGGATCGGCGATGCAACAGCACCGAGGCCAGAATGCCGGATCCCGCGAAGATCGGGATCGCGGCCGTCTGCTGCGCGTAGCCGACTGCGCCGAACTGCTGCTGCACCACGGACGAGCCGAGCGCGAGAAACAGACCGTTTGTCGCCCACCCGGCAATGATCGCGGGAACCGCAATGAGCAGCGGGCGGCGGAGGGAGGCGGGGACCCGCAGCCGCGGGATCGCGAGCCGTGCTGCGGGAGCCCCCGCCCCGGCCGGGCCACCCGCGGCTGCACTTCCGGGGATCATCAACACGGCCAGCGCGACGAGCAGAAACACCGCGGCGAGCGTACCGAAAACTACGCCCGCGGGGTTGGCGGCTCGATCGAGCACAGTCGCAGCCGAAATTGCCCCGGTGCCGAGGCCAGCCATCGCGCCGATCGTGTTCCAGAGCGAAGCCGCATCGGGGCGCTTCGGCGAGGCGAAATCGACGACCATCGCAGAAAATGCCGGAAGCAATATCCCCGCCGCGACGCCCTGCACGCCCCGGGCGATGAGCAGCAGCGGCAGCCCGGTCGCCTGCCAGAACAGCAGCATACTCAGCGCGAGGAGTGCTGCTCCAAGCGCGACGACGGGGCGCCTCCCGACGATGTCCGAAAGCGGCCCCAGAGTGAGTAGCGCAGCGAGCATCGTAAAGGCATAGATCGCGAAGATGAGCGTGGTCGCGACCGGCGGCAGCCCGAGACGTTCGGCGAACTGCGGATAAAACGGGGAGGGAGCGCTGGCCGCGACCATGAGCAGCATCGTCGCTGCAACGGCAAAGGCCAACCCGACCCTGCGGCGCGCTCCGGTGAGGGCGGACATCTAGTCCTCCGCGCCGTGGAGCAGCTGCGCCCACTGGTAGATGGGACCGACAGCGTCGAGCCCGGTCGCGCCCACCACCACGCCCTCCACTTCGTGCAGGTAAACGCCCGTGTCGTCGGCCTTGGCGTCGGGCGTCCCGGTATAGCCGGCCCCGGCCACCGTGTGCCCGTATACCATCGCGAGATGCGCGCTGCGCGGCAGGTATCCTCCGGGATCCGCGGCGAGCCCAAGCTCGAACAGAACGCCGCGCGCCGCGTGCGCTCCCTGTTCGGCGGCATCTTCCCAGTGATCGATGCGCCAGTCTCCGCCCAACGAATCACGGTGGATCGCGACGCCACCGGCTGCGTACATGCTAGAAGCCGCGCCGCCGCCGCCGCCGTCGCCGTCGCCGTCGCCGTCGCCGTCGTCAACAACGTGAAGTCTGCCGGCCACGGGGATGCCGCTCCCCCAGGGCGCGGGTGCGCTCGGAACGGTGCCAAGCGCCGAAATCACCAGCGCCGCCGCGACCGGGGCGCCGTCGTCGAGCGTGAGTACCGCGGTGTCGCCCTCGAGGCGGATCGCGTCGACCGTTCGCCCAAAGTACGTGTCCACGTTCGCGCTGTGGGCAGCCGCGATCCGCCTGGCGATCGCGCCGCCGAAGGCCCCGACGCCTGGCACCTCGCTGCGCGCAATGAGGGCCACCGGGTGGCCGAGCGCGCGGAGCGATGATGCGGTCTCGGAGGCGGTGAGCCCGGCGCCGTAGATCGCGACGGGTACCCGCTCAACAGTGCGCTGCAGTCGCGCCGCGATGCGCACAGCATCCTCGACGCTGTGCAGCGCCGTGAGGAGCCCGGCCTCCGCCGCTCCTGGCACATCCCCGGCGAACTCGCGTGCCCGGCTTCCCGTCGCAACGATGAGCGAGTCGAAGCTGAGCTGCGCACCCGATTCGAGTGCGACAAGCTTGCCGGTGGTGTCGACCGCAACCGCCGAGTCGGTGACCGTCGTGACGCGCGGCAACCGAGCCCGTATCGCTTCGGGCTCGGTGTCGCCGAACGCAACGCCCTTGATGAGCATCCGGGTAACGGGCTGCTCGTTCGTGTGCCCGACGAGGGTGACGGTGACCCGCTCGTGCGAGGCGAGGGTACGCGCAGCGGCAAGTCCTGCAGCCCCCATTCCGAGGATGACGACGTGATGTGTGCTCATTGGCTTCGTTCTGTGTGGCGTGCG
>NZ_LOHP01000066.1 GCF_001482305.1 Leucobacter sp. G161 | reverse complement strand
CGGCGACGTCTGCGAGCCGCCCCGCGTCCTCAAGCGGGAGCCCAGCGTTCGTCGGCTGCCCGATACCGAACTTCGTGAGGTAGTCGTATCTCGTCTCCGGCGATAGCGCGCTGCCAAGCATCGAAATACCGACGTTCGAGGAGTAGACGAGCGTTCCCGTAAGCGTCCAATCCTGCGGTCCGTGCTGGAACCAGTCACTGAATGTCACGCCCGGCTGCGGCTGCCAATTCGATGGGGCATTCACCATGGTCTCGGGCGTTGCCTTGCCCTGGTCGAGGAGCGCGGCAGCAGTGATGACCTTGAATGTCGAACCTGGCTCGTACGGCTGCACAAACGAGCGCGCATTCAGCTTGGTCTCGTCCGAAGCGTTGATGTCGTTCGGGTCGACCGAGCCGTCCTCGGCTACGGCCAAGAGTTCGCCTGTCTTGATGTCCTGGATGACGAGGTAGCCGTACTCTGCTCCGACGTTTTGCGTCTGCTCGTTGATGATCTGTTGCGAGGCCCACTGCAGGTCGCGGTCGATCGTGAGTTGCACGGTGCCACCGTTGACGGCGCGCTTCGTTTCGACGACGCTGCCGGGAAGCTGCACGCCGTCTGCCCCGCGTTCGTAGGTCTCTGCCCCGTCGGAACCTGCCAGGCACTCGTCTTGCGCGAGCTCGACTCCGGCCTGCGGCACCTCGTCCTGCCCTGCAAACCCGACGAGGTTGCCGCCGACGGCGCCGTTCGGGTAGATGCGGCGGTGCTGGCTCTCGAATGTCAGCCAGGGAATGTGCAGGGCTTTGAGTTCCTGCAGCTGGGTGAGGTCGACGCCACGCTTCACGTAGGCGAAGTCCGACTTCTTATCGATCGCGAGGGCGTCGTCGACGATCTTCTTGATGTCTGCGCCGCTCTGGCCGGTCACCGAGCCGATCTCGGCGAAGGCCTGTTCTGCGGTGACCTCTACCGTCCCTGCACCGCGCTCGAGGTCCGGCCGGAAGAACTTCCGCGTTCCGTTGGCGTCAACGTTCTTCGGGGACAGCTGCACGTCATAGCGTTCGTCGGTCGTGGCGAGGACATCGCCGTTGCGGTCGACGATGTCGCCGCGCACGCTCGGGATCGTCACCGGCACCGCTCGCTTCTCGTGCGAGTCCTCGTTCATTTGCGCGGCAGAGACCATCTGCACGTCGATGAGCCGAATCATGAACGCGAGTGCCGTCAGCAGAACAATGGCGAACACGACGAGGTTTCGGCCTCGTGTGCCGCTCAACGTTCGCAACAACACTCGATCGTCTCCTTTTGCGCGCCGACGCCGTCGGCTAGTGGGTTTCTGGTGCTGGAAGCTTGCCCTGCCATGGTACGGCCGCAGCAGCATCAATTGCGGGAGCTGACTGCGCGTTGCGCTCCGACAGCAGCCCCTTCGCGTCGATCACCGGCAGGTTCTCAAGTTGTGCGTTCGGCACGAGGTTCTCGCTCGCATCGCGGGTCGCTGACTCGAGCGAGCCCTGGATCGAGCCATCGCTCAGGCGCATCGTCGCCGGCGCAACGTTCTGCACCATGCCGAGCGCCCCAGCATTCACCACGAGATTCTGTGGCGACGCCAGCTTGTCGAGGTTTTGCGACAGCACCCGTTCAACACGCCCCAGATCCCGTTCCTCGATCGACAGCGCCCGACTCTCGTATGCGCCCTGGGAGACGAGAATGCTCAGCGCGAGCTGCGCGGCGAAGATACCGAGGATCACGCCGACCGCAATGACCGCGCCGAGCACTGGGCTCTTGCGCTGCCTGGGTGCCGGGGTGGGAACCGGCCGCAGGCGATCCGCGCGCTCACGCGGCGTCTCGGGCTGCGGCGCTGCTGCGCCGAAGAGGTGGATCGGATCCACTTCCACGGGAACTGTTGCGTTCATGACACTTCCCTTACTCGTTCAGCCGCACGGAGTCGTGCTGGGATGGCGCGCGGGTTGGCCGCGCGCTCTGCTTCGCTTGCCTGTTCCGCGCCCTTGGTGAGGATGCGGAGCTCGGGCCGGTGCTCGGGGAGCTCGATCGGCAGGCCGGGGGGCGCCGTCGAGCGACTTCTCGCCTGAATCGCCCGCTTGACGATGCGGTCCTCGAGCGACTGGTACGACATCACGACGAGGCGCCCGCCGAGGTTCAAGCGGTCGATCGCGGCGGGGATTGCCCGTTCGAGCGTCGCGAGCTCACCGTTCACCTCGATGCGCAGCGCCTGAAACACGCGCTTGGCCGGGTGCCGCTTGCCGAGCACCGCTGCCGGTGTCGCTTCCTGCAGCACGTCGACGAGCTGGCTCGAGCGAACCAGCGGCGCGATCTTCCGCGCGGCGATGATGGCGCGCGCGTATCGCCCCGCAAGCGGTTCGTCGCCGTAGCGTTCGAAGAGCTCACGGAGACGCCCCTCGGGTTCCTCCGCAAGAATCTCTGCCGCGGTGCGCCCGCTGGTCTGGTCCATCCGCATGTCGAGCGGCGCGTCCTGTGCGTATGCGAAGCCGCGATCGGCGTCGTCCAGCTGCAGCGATGAGACCCCGAGGTCGAACAGTGCGCCGTCGATGCCCGACGCGCCGGCCTCGCTCAGCGCCCGATCAATCTCGTCGTACACCGCGTGCACCGGCACGAACCGGTCGCCGAAGCGTGCGAGGCGAGCGCCGGCCAGTTCGAGCGCTTCGGTATCGCGGTCGAGCCCGATCACGGTGAGCCCGGGGAAGCGCTCAAGCAGCGCCTCGGTGTGCCCGCCCATGCCAAGGGTCGCGTCGATGACGACGGCGCCCGCTCGCTCGGCTCCTGGCGCGAGGAGCTCGACGCAGCGGTCGAGCATGACCGAGGTGTGCAGCTCGGCGGGGTTTCGTGGGGTGGTTTCGTCCATGTGTGTTCCCGGCTAGAACATGCCGGGAATCACCTCCTCTTCGATATCGGAGAAGACGGATTCCTGTTCGGTCAGGTAGGTCTCCCAAGCTGCTGCGTCCCAGATTTCGGCCCGCGAGCCGGCGCCGATGACGGCGAGTTCGCGGTCGAGCCCGGCGTAGTCGCGCAGGCCCTGTGGCACCGTCACACGGTGTTGCTTATCCGGGGTCTCAGGGTGTGCTCCTGAGAGAAAAACGCGGAGATAGTCGCGGGCCTGCTTCGAGGTGAGCGGCGCTTGCCGTACACGCTCGTGCATCGACTCGAATTCGCTCTCGCTGAAGACGTACAGGCAGCGCTCCTGTCCGCGGGTGATCACGAGCCCGTCGGAGAGCTCATCACGGAATTTCGCGGGGAGGATCAGCCTGCCTTTATCGTCCAGGCGCGGAGTGAACGTGCCAAGAAACATGGTCCACTCCCCTCCTCAGCCGTTACGTTTCTCCCACGGTACTCCACTTTCCTCCACTAATCACGCAAAGCAGTTGACTTTTTCGCGATATGGACCCGAGATGCCTTACAAAAACACGTGGAGTAAAGTGGAGGCAAATCACAAGAATCAAGGGAATTTGGGGGCGTCGAGGATCGATATCGCGCTGAGACTGGGAGATTGGCGGGCGAGCGGGCATGCAATCAGCCGGTTTTGGGCATGAAAAAACGGGCCACAGCCAAAGCTGCGACCCGTTGGGGAGGAAAGTGGGGTGGTGCGTCTAGACGCTCATGCGACTACTGGCCGCCCATCCGCTCATCCCAGCGACGCTCCATGCGGTCAGAGAGAGATTCCTTTGATTCTGCCTGCTGGCGTGCGCTCGAGGCGAACTGCTCCGGCTCGACCTCGGTGCGCTTGGAAAACATCACCAACACCCCTCCGAGCATCGCGACGAACCCGAGAAGCCCCAGCCACAGCTGCTGCATCGCGGCGCCACCGATGAGCAGACCGATGCCGGCGAGCGCCAACAGCGTGCCCAGCACGAGCGACCGATAGTTGAACCGACGCGGAACGCCCGACGACGCAGGAAGCAAGTCGGCCTCGCTCTGATAAAGCCTGCGCTCCATCTCGTCGAGCAGCCGCTGTTCGTGTTCTGACAGCGCCATGATGCCCCCTTCACCCTCTAGAAAAGTCTTTCCTACCAGTTTACGGCTACGGCTGCCGGATAGGCTAGTCGGGTGGACGAAACGACGAGACTCGCAGGCCTTATACAGGAGCGACTACACGACACCATCGACGCGCATCGCGCCGATCTGGAACCTTTGGGGCCCGACGCGGCACCCCTGCTTGACGAGGCCGCGAGCTTCCTCACCGGCGGGAAACGCTTCCGGGCGCTCTTCGCCGTGCACGGCTACCGCGCGATCCGACCGCTTGATATCAATGCCCCGGTCGACGCAGAGTTTGGAGCGCTCCTCGATGCCGCCTGTGCGCTCGAGCTCTTTCACGCCGCAGCCCTGATCCACGATGACGTCATCGACCGCTCGGACACGCGACGCGGCCGCCCGTCGGTGCACCGGACGTTTGCCGCGCTCCACGAGCAGCACGGGTACCGCGACACTCCCGACCACTTCGGCACATCGAGCGCGATCCTGCTCGGTGATCTCCTGCAGTCGTGGGCCGACGAACTCATGTCGAACGCCTGCGACGCCGCGCAGAACCGCGATGCCGCCCGGGCTACGCGCGCGCACTTCAATCGCATGCGTAGCGAGGTCGCAGTCGGCCAGTACCTCGACGTACTCGAGGAGCAGCGCGGCGGCTTCGCCGAGCACGCGGAGCAGCTCGATCGCTCAACCCGCGTCCTCGTGTACAAGTCGGCAAAGTACAGTGTCGAAGCCCCGCTGCTCATCGGCGCTGCCCTCGCCGGGGCGAGCCGCGAGCAGGAGGAGGCACTCGCAGGTTTCGGTTTGCCCGTCGGGGTCGCCTTCCAACTCCGTGACGACCTCCTCGGCGTGTTCGGGGACGAGGACATCACTGGCAAGCCCAGCGGCGATGACCTCGTCGAGGGCAAGCGCACCATTCTCGTCACCCTCGCCCGCGAGGCGCTGCCGAACACCCAGCGACGCATTTTCGATGACCTCCTCGGCACCCCCCTCGACAAGGAGCAGGTGACTATGCTGCAGCGCACCATGCGCAGTAGCGGCGCCGAACAGCAGGTCGAGGAAATGATTAGCCGCAATATCGCCCGCGCCCACCAGGCAATCTCGGAGGCAGCGCTCGATGCCGGGGCCGTTACGCGACTCACCGCACTCGCGGAGCGTGCGGCACAGCGCACGTCATAATCTCCTCGGCACGCAGCCTCGCGTGACCAACGCATAACGGCGCGGACACTGATTTCAGTGTCCGCGCCGTTATGCGTTCACCGCCAGCCCAGCGGGCAATGGCAGCGCAAAGTGAAGCGTTAGAAGGCGAGCGACTGCGTTGCGCGTCGCACGGCGCTCTTGCGCCCGTCGACGAGCGAATCAATCGGGCGTTCCCCGAGCTCATCACTCACACTGAAGAGCCAGTCCATTGCCTCGTCATCGGAGAACCCGGCGTCGATGAGCACGAGCAGTGTTCCCCGAAGCGACGGCAGCGGCTGGTCGCCCTGCAGGAATTCGGTCGGCACGCGCAGCGAGCCGTCGATACGCACGGCGCCGAGGTGGTGGTCCTCGATCAGGCGGCGTACCTTGCTGGCTGAGAGCTCCAACCGCTCTGCAACCTCGTTGATGGTGAAATAGGTGCGTTCTTGTCCGCTGTTTTCTGACACACCTTAACTCTGCCAGCGAGATTCCCGAAGCGCAATCCGTGGGCACACGGCGCGCGGCAGGACTCGCTCATGCAATCTTCCGTAGACTTTCCGCGTGACCGCTCCCCCCATTGACCCGCTTATCGGGCAGACGCTCGACGCGCGCTATGTGATTCGCTCGCGAATCGCACGTGGCGGCATGGCAATGGTGTATCTCGCGCACGACCTCAGGTTGGAGCGTAAGGTCGCCGTGAAGGTCATGCACGAGCACCTTGCCGAGGATGAGAACTTCACGCGGAGGTTCGACCGCGAGGCGCGCAGCGCAGCGAGGCTGTCACACACGAACCTCGTGAACGTCTTCGATCAGGGGCAGGACCTCGGCCGCATTTACCTGGTGATGGAGTACCTTCCCAGCATTACGCTCCGGGAGCTCCTCAAGAAGCAACAGCGTCTGACTCTGGACCAGAGCCTCGAAATCAGCGACGCGATCCTTGCCGGTCTTGCCGCCGCACACAGCGCAGGCATCGTGCACCGCGATCTCAAGCCCGAGAACGTGCTGCTCGTTGACGATGGCCGCATCAAGATTGGCGACTTCGGTCTCGCCCGAGCGGTGAGCGCGAACACGACGACCGGTCAGGCGCTGCTGGGCACGATCGCGTACCTCTCCCCGGAGCTCGTCACCCGCGGCATCGCTGACGAACGCAGTGACCTCTACGCCTTCGGCATCATGCTCTACGAGATGATCACTGGCTCGCAGCCGTTCACGGGCGAGCAGCCCATGCAGATCGCATACCAGCATGCCCACTCAGACGTCCCTGCGCCGTCGCTTGCGGGAGACTTCTCCACGCCCGCGCTCGATAACTTCGTCGTCTGGCTGACCCAGCGTGACCCTGAGCTCCGCCCGGCACACGCAGGTGAGGCGCTCGCGCACATGCGCGAGCTCCGGCAAGATCCGTTCGGAATGCCGGAGGCCCTCGCCACGGCGGTGCTCTCCGGCACGGTGGCACCCGACGAGACCAGCGTGCTCCCCCTCGACGAATTCGACGATGCGACGACACACCTGACGCCCTCAACGACACTCCTCGATCGGGCAACACAGACGTCGCTGCAGAGCGCGGGCGCATCGCCCGCCGCGCAGACTCCCTCGCCGAGCAGTGTCGACCTCACTCGTGAGCAGGGCGCCAGGCGTTCCCGCAAGGGCCGGATCACGGCCGTCATCATCACCGTGCTGGCACTCGCCATAGCGGGTGTCGCGTTTTGGTTTGGGCAGGGGCCCGGCTCCGCCGTCACGGTGCCAGAAGTCGCAGGCAAAACCATGACCGCCGCGCAGGAGGAGCTTGAACTGCTCGAACTCGTTGTCGCCACCGATGAGTGCTCGAGCCTCGAGGTCGAGGCCGGCCTCGCCTCCGCGGTGTCGCCCGACCCCGGGAGCAGACTCGATCGTGGCAGCGCGGTGACCCTCTGCCAGTCGACCGGTCCCGAGATGCTCGCCGTCCCCACACTCATCGGGCTGAGCCTGAAGGAGGCGGTCGCGCTCATCGAGGAGAGCCGCTTTACGTTCGGCGAGGTCACCGATTCGAGGTTCTCCGATTCTGCGGCAGACGTCGTGCTTGCCGCGCTGGATGAGAACGATGTGTCGCTCGGCGACACGTTCCCCGAGCGCGCCACCATCAACCTCATCGTCTCGGTCGGGTCGCCGCCCGCCGTCAGTGGGATGAGCGTCGAGCAGGCCACCCAGGCGCTCGCGGACCGTGAGCTCTCCGTCGACGGCGGCAGCAACACCGAAGTCATCAGCGATGAGATCGCCAAGGGTCAGGTCGTTGGCGTGAACTGGCTCACCGACCCGGTCCGTCCCGGCGATGCCGTTGGCCTCCAGATCTCGTCCGGACCCGAGCTGTTCGAGATTCCCGACGTCTCCGGGTTGGGCCTGCAGGAGGCTCTCGACACCCTCGAGGGAGCTGGTTTCGCCCCGACGACCCTCGTGCCTGAGGCGCTGCGTGGGCTCGCACAGGCGACGGGCACAAACCCAGCCGCCGGCGAACGCGTTGAGGCGGGAACCGAGATCCGCGTCACCTCTCAGCTCTCGCTGTAACCCCAATTCAACCTTGGGTGCACGAAACGGGGGCGGGGCCATTTGGCCCCGCCCCCGTTCCTCACTCTGGATTTAGCGTGCGACGCCCACCGTGCGCTTGAGCTCCTCTGCAACCTGGAACGCGAGCTCCAGCGACTGCATGTGGTTCAGTCGTGGATCGCATACCGACTCGTAGCGCTGCTCGAGCGCTTCCTCGTCGATGTTCTCCGAGCCGCCGAGGCACTCGGTGACGTCGTCGCCGGTGAGCTCGACGTGGATGCCGCCCGGGTAGGTGCCGACCTCGCGGTGCGCCTCGAAGAAGCCGAGCAGCTCGTCCATCACGTCGTTGAAGCGGCGCGTCTTGAAGCCGTTCGCGGTCGTGATGCCGTTGCCGTGCATCGGGTCGGTGACCCACAGCGGCTGGGCGCCAGCGTCGCGCACGCCCTCGAGCAGCGCGGGCAGCACGTCGCGGATCTTCTCGGCACCCATTCGAGTGATGAAGGTAATGCGGCCCGGCTCGCGCTCGGGATCGAGCTTGTCGATGAGGCGCATCGCGTCATCCGTGGTTGCGGTCGGACCGAGCTTCACGCCAATCGGGTTGCGGAGCTTCGACAGGTAGTCAACGTGCGCGCCGTCGATGTCGCGGGTGCGCTCGCCGATCCAGAGCATGTGTCCGGAGGTGCCGTAGAGCTCGCCCGTGCGCGAATCGATCCGCGCGAGCGGCCGCTCGTAGTCGAGCAGCAGCGCCTCGTGGCTGACGTAGAACTCGGTCTGGGTGAGCGCGGTGTGGTCGACGCCGCACGCATCCATGAACCGCAGTGCGCGGTCTATTTCCGTCGCGAGCGCCTCGTACCGCTGGTTCGCGGGGTTCGACACGAAGCCCTGGTTCCAGGAGTTCACCTGGCGCAGATCTGCCATCCCCCCTTGCGTGAACGCACGAATGAGGTTCAGCGTCGATGCGGAGACGTGGTAGCCCCGCACTAGTCGGCTCGGCTCAGCGGTGCGCGATGCCTCTGTGAAGTCGTAGCCGTTGACGAGGTCTCCGCGGTATGCGGGCAGCGTGACACCCTCACGGGTCTCCTCGTTGCTCGAGCGCGGCTTGGCAAACTGGCCGGCCATCCGGCCCACCTTGATCACCGGCATCGACGCACCGTACGTGAGCACGACGGCCATCTGCAGCAGCGTCTTCACGCGGTCGCGGATCTTGTCGGCCGTGGCCGCTTCAAACGTCTCAGCGCCGTCGCCGCCCTGGAGCAGAAAAGCCTCACCGCGCGCCGCGGCAGCGAGCCGCTCGCGGAGCTGGTCAACCTCGCCCGCAAACACGAGCGGCGGCTGGGTGGACAGCTCCTGTTTCGCGACCTCAAGCGCAGCTGCGTCGGGCCAACTGGGCTGCTGCTTCGCCTCGAGCGCGCGATACGTGTCGAGCTGCTCGAAGGTCTGCTGTGCCGTCAGGGTCTCTACGCTTGCTGCGTTCATGGCCATCCCGTGTGTGTCTCATCGTGCCGTCCCTTTTGACGGCCCCACACCAGACTACCCAACACCGCATGTGCCCCGCGTGTTTGCTCGGGATGCCCGTAGCGAACGGTCACACGGCGTCGGTGCGCTGCCTCACGCTCGAGGCATACACGTCCACGTATTCCTGGCCGCTGAGCTCCTGAATCGCGAGCGTGATCTCGTCGGTCACGCTGCGCAAGACGAAGCGATCCGCGCTCATTCCTTCGAAGCGACTGAAATCAAGCGGGGCGCCGATGACCGTGCCGATGCGCCGGATGCGAGGGAACTTCGCTCCGATCGGCATCGCCTTTTCGGTATCGATCATCACCACGGGGACGACCGGCACGCCCGACTCGAGCACCATCCTGGCGACGCCGGTGCGACCGCGGTACAGCCGAGCGTCGGGGCTGCGAGTGCCCTCGGGGTAGATCCCGAGCACGTCGCCGCGATCCAGCACGCTCAGCGCGGTGTTCAAGGACGCCTCAGACGCTTTACCGCCTGAGCGATCAATGGGCAGCTGTCCGACCGCAAGCATGAACGTCTTGACGAGCCAACCTTTGAGGCCCTTCCCGCTGAAATATTCGCTTTTCGCGAGGAAGTAGACGCGGCGTTCGATCATCACCGGCAGGAAAAACGAGTCGATAACCGATAGGTGGTTCCCAACAAGAATTACGGGGCCAGTTGCCGGAATGTTCTCGGCTCCCTCCACCCACGGCCGGTATACCGCTTTGAGGAATGGCCCGACGATCAGGTGTTTAAAGATCCAGTAGAGCAAAGTGAGCTGGTTCCCTTCGTAGGCCTTCAGAATAGCGGAGCCGCGCATCCACAGGCGCATAGAGATAGGCTGTTAAACATACATGCCTGCGGCCGAACTGCCGCGGAAGCGTCCGACACGAGGTACAAAGGAGTTGCCGTGAAGCTGTCAGAAACACCACTGCTCATTCCCCCGGTTCCCGAAGACAACATTACCGATCTTCTCGAGCAGCGGGTTGCTGCGACGCCCGATCAAGCACTGTTTGCAACGCCGTCGAACGGCGGCTGGAGCGATATCAGCGCGGCAGAGTTCCGGCGTCAGGTCATCTCGCTCGCCAAGGGTCTCACCGCGTCAGGTATCGAGCCGGGCGATCGGGTCGCGTTCATGTGCAAGACGAGCTACGAGTGGTCGCTCGTCGACTTTGCCATCCTGTACACGGGTGCCGTCATGGTTCCGGTCTACGAGACCTCCTCTGCGCTGCAGATCCTTTGGATCCTCGAGGACTCGGGCGCGAAGCACTTCATCATCGAGACCGGCGACCAGCACGCTCGGTTTGCCGAGGTCGAAGACCAGCTCACGAACGTCAAGCAGGTGTGGCGCCTTGATGAGGGTGCCGTTGCGAAGCTCGGCGAACAGGGCGTCGGTGTTGAAGACGCCGAGATCGAACGGCGCAGGAATATTGCCGTTGGCTCAGACATGGCGACCCTCATCTACACCTCGGGTTCCACCGGTCGCCCGCGTGGCTGCGTGATCACTCACTCGAACTTCGTCGATCTGTCCCGCAATGCGGGCGGAGCGCTGTCGTCGCTCGTCCAGGAAGAGGGCGCTTCCACGCTGCTCTTCGTCACGCTCGCACACGTCTTCGCACGGTTCATCTCGATCCTCTGCGTGCACGGCGGCGTGCGTGTCGGCCACCAGGCGGACACAAGCCAGCTGCTCCCCGCGCTGAGCACCTTCCACCCGACGTTCCTGCTCGCGGTTCCCCGCGTGTTCGAGAAGGTCTACAACTCGGCCGAGCAGAGCACCGCTGCAGAGGGCAAGGGCAAGATTTTCAAGGCGGCCGCCAAGGTTGCTGTTGAGCATTCCGAGGCGCTCGACGCTGGCAAGGTTCCCTTCGGTCTGAGCCTGAAGTTTAAGCTTTTCGACAAGCTCGTCTACGCGAAGCTCCGCGAGAAGCTCGGCGGCCGCGTCACTAACGCCGTGTCGGGCTCCGCTCCGCTCAGCCCCTACCTCGGCCACTTCTACCGCAGCCTCGGCATCAAGATCCTTGAGGGCTATGGCCTCACCGAGACCACTGCCCCGGTGACCGTGAACCTGCCGGACAAGTTCAAGATTGGCACCGTCGGCCCGCCGCTCCCGGGACACATCGTGCGGATCGCCGAAGACGGCGAGATCCAGGTCAAGGGCATCGACGTCTTCAAGGAGTACTGGAACAACCCCGAGGCGACCGCTGCGGCGTTCACCGAGGATGGCTTCTTCCGCACCGGCGATCTCGGCTCCCTCGACACTGACGGCTACCTCACGATCACCGGCAGGAAGAAGGAGATCATCGTGACTGCCGGCGGCAAGAACGTCGCTCCGGCGGCGCTCGAGGATCCGATCCGTTCGAACACGATCATCAGCCAGGTCGTCGTGGTTGGAGACCAGAAGCCGTTCATCGCAGCGCTCGTGACGCTCGACGCAGAGATGCTCCCCGCCTGGCTGAAGAACCAGGGCGAGGATCCGCAGATGACCATCCTCGAGGCCTCGAAGCACCCCAAGGTACTCGCGGAGGTGCAGCGGGCGGTCGACGGCGGCAACGCGCTCGTGTCTCGCGCAGAGTCGATCCGCAAGTTCGTCATCCTGCCGACCGACTTCATCGAGGCGAACGGTCACCTGACGCCGAAGATGAGCATCAAGCGCGACAACATCATGCGCGATTTCTCGGCCGAGATCGCTGAAATCTACGGCGAGAACCCGCAGACGGATTTCGTGCAGACCCAGCACTAAGGCGAAGGCGCAGCGCGCAGCTGCAGACGCCCAACAGGCGGCCCCAGATTCATTCTGCGGGCCGCCTGTTGCGTTTCCGGGATCGCCCGGCCGCTAGAACCAGTCTGCGGTGCGGATCTGGCGCATCGCTTCACCGCGCGAGGCCCGCTCGAGCCTGGAGATGTAGAGCTTGCCGTCAAGGTGATCGCACTCGTGCTGCAGCGCCTGCGCTTTGAGCCCCTCGCCCTCGATGATGACCTCGCGACCGTCGAGGTCGATGCCGCGCACCTTTGCGTACGGGTACCGCATGACATCGAACCACAGGCCGGGAACGGACAGGCAGCCCTCGCCGGTCGGCTGCGGCTCCCCCGACACCTCGATGAGCTCGGGATTCAAGACGTATTCGATCTCATCGTCGATGTGCAGGCTGAACGCACGCAGCGTATACCCGATCTGGGTAGACGCCAGGCCAGCATGGCCGGGCTCGTTCACGGTTTCGCAGAGATCTGCGACCATCGCATGCACTCCGGCGTCGATCTCAGTGACCTCGCTGCATACGGTGCGCAGCACCGGGTCCCCAAACAACCGAATCTCGCGTTTTGCCATGCAACAATGCTATCGGCAGAACGAGTTTCCCCCGTTCGCTGAGAGTGACCACCAGTTTCCAAGCCGAATCCAGTAAGCTCGAAATGTGCATGTATTGAGTGTCAGCTCCCTCAAAGGTGGCGTAGGAAAGACGACCGTTAGTCTCGGCATCGCGTCGGCCGCGTTCTCACGCGGCCTGCGAACGCTTGTCGTAGACCTTGACCCGCAGTCCGATGTGTCCACCGGACTCGCGGTCGACCCCGAGGGGTACGCCAACGTCGCCGACGTGCTCGAGTCTCCCAAGGAGAAGGTGGTTCGCGCTGCGATCGCTCCGAGCGGCTGGAACGAATTCCACGAGGGCGGCAAGATCGACCTGCTGGTCGGCAGCCCCTCAGCGATTAACTTTGACGGGCCGCACCCGTCCGCCCGCGACATCTGGAAGCTCGAGGAGGCCCTCGCGATCGTCGAGGCCGACTACGACCTCGTGCTGATCGACTCCGCGCCGTCACTCAACGCCCTCACCCGCACAGCGTGGGCAGCGAGCGACCGGGTTCTGATCGTGACTGAGCCGAGCCTGTTTGCCGTCGCAGCGACCGACCGCGCCCTCCGCGCGATCGAGGAGATCCGACGCGGCGTCAGCCCCAGGCTGCAGCCCCTGGGCATCCTCATTAACCGTGTTCAGCCGCAGTCGATGGAGCACCAGTTCCGCATCCGCGAGCTGCGGGAGATGTTCGGCCCGCTCGTATTGAACCCGCAGCTCCCCGAGCGGCCAGCGTTGCAGCAGGCACAGGGTGCAGCGAAGCCGGTGCACCTGTGGCCGGGAGAGCCCGCCCAGGAGATGGCCGCGAACTTTGACCTCGTGCTGGATCGTGTGCTCCGCTCAGCTGGTGCCGCTGCCGCGCAGGCGAAGCAGGCCTAAGCCGTTCAGCAGGCCCAGGCCACTCAGCAGGCCTAACCCGGCTCAGTCGAGCCGCGGCTGGTCGTCGGTTCGGGAACCGAGGAAGATCGGGATCGTCGCTGCGTAATGCGCTGCAGCGCCTTCGTTCCAGTCCCCCGCTGTGATCTGTGCGAGCGAGCGACGCGAAAACACTCCGCGGAAGAACTCATGCAGCTCGACGCGCAGCAGCGCCTCACCCGCCTTCGCCAGCGTCACCGTTGGCCCCTCGACGCGTAACTCCCCCGGAGCATCGTCGCGCCGGTTGAAGAGCCTCGCAGCACCCAGTGCGACGGTCCGCCAGGAGTCACGCTGGTTGGCGCCGCGCCCGAGCGCCTCACGCAGATCGTACTCGTGGACGCGAATGTCCCAGGCAGGGCTCGGGCCGGGGAGCGTATCGAGCATCAGCGCGAGCGTGCTCGCGTTGTCCTGGATCTCGGTGAGCACCTCGGCCATCGAGATAGACGGTCGCCAGGCTCACTGTTTCTCGCATGCGGTACCCGCTCTCTGTCGGGTTCCAGTCTGCGTTCGAAAGCTGAAATGCGCCTCACAGCGATCGCTGGCCCCGAGCCGCGGGCCGGGACGCTACGAGGTTTTGCGGGCGGCGCGGCGCGCGGCGAGCTCGTCGCTCACCTCGGGGCCGTCGGCACCTTTTTCGCGGTGCTCGCCAAGGTCGACGAGCGAGGTCTCAACCTCACGGAGCACCTTGCCAACCGCGATGCCGAACACGCCCTGGCCGCGGCTCACGAGGTCGATGACCTCGTCGTTGGAGGTGCACAGGTAGACGCTCGCGCCGTCGCTCATGAGGGTCGTCTGCGACAGGTCATGGACGCCAGCGGCGTGCAGCTGCGCGACGGCGGTGCGGATCTGCTGCAGCGAGATGCCGGTGTCGAGCAGACGCTTGACGAGCTTCAGCACGAGGATGTCTCGGAAGCCATACAGGCGCTGCGAGCCCGAACCACTTGCCTCGCGGACGGTCGGCTCCACGAGTCCGGTACGGGCCCAGTAGTCGAGCTGCCGGTACGTGATGCCCGCTGCACGAGCAGCGACCGCACCCTTGAAGCCGCCGTCGATGTTCGGCTGGGGCAGGCCGTCACTGAAGAGCATCTCTGCGGAATCCAGGTACTCACCCGTACCATTACCGCTACCGCCGACTGGCGGCCCGACCTGCTCCATGACGTCCCTCTCTCGCGCTGTGCTCAATTCACCTAACGCTATCGCCGGGAGGGCCGTCTGGCAACGACCTCCGACAGGCATTTCGCCGCAACCACATTAAGGTTCAACTTGAAGGTGAGAATTCAGCGGAATGATGCCGTTTTAGAGCGTGCCAAACTTCCGCCGCAACACGCCGGAGCGGACGGTCTCGAGGTACTCGACGAGCTCAAGCGAGCCATCGACGGCACGCGGCGAGCCCTGCTTGTCACCACGGGACGACACCGCGAGCGCGAGCATCTCCGCTTCGCGTTCCGCCGCAATGCGGAGCGACCGCAGGTGACGAGGCGTGAGGCCTGCCTGCGCAAGCTTCACGAGCGCCGTGAGCTGTGCGATTGAGTCGAACGGGAAGACTTCCGTTGCCGGCAGCAGTCCCGCAGCAATCGCCTCGCCAAGGAAGCGCTTGTTCGTTGCGGCCGCGCGGCAGAGCTCGTCGCTCGAGAGCACTTCCTTTGAGGTGAGGATCGTCGAGGCGCTGCGCTGTGAGGCGCCGGGGATCACTGGGTCTCGGCCAGCGTCGATCTCTTCAAGCACTTCGGCGATCTTCTTCAATGGCAGGTAATGGTCGCGCTGCAGGGTCAGTACCAGACGGACCCGCTCGACGTGCTCCTGCGAAAACTTGCGGTACCCCGACTTCGTGCGCTCGGGCGTGACGAGCCCCTGGTCCTCGAGGAACCGGAGCTTCGACGGCGTCAGGTCAGCGAACTCTTCCTGGAGCGCCGCAAGCACCTGCCCGATGCTCAGCAGCCCCATGGGCACTGCACGAAGCGGAGCGGCACCCACTAGAACGAGCCTGGCAGATCGAAACGCGACGAGAAGAAGGTAAAGCGGAACTTGCCAACCTGCACCTCAACGCCGTCCTCAAGCACGACCTCGCCGTCGATACGCTCACCGTTGCAGTACGTGCCGTTCAGCGAGCCGCGGTCGAGCACCGAGAACACGGTTCCCTTGCGCTTGAACTCGGCGTGCTTGCGCGATACGGTCACGTCGTCGAGGAAGATGTCTGCGGCCGGGTGACGACCCGCAACCGTTACATCCTGATCCAGTAGGAACCGGGCGCCAAGATCTGGTCCGCGCCGGACAACAAGCAGGGCCGCTCCCGAGGGAAGCGACTGCACCGCCTCAAGCTCATCGATGCTGAGGTCGGTGACCTGGGCGCGAATCATCGCATTCAGATCCTCACGGAACTGCTCCGTGGCGCGTACCTCGGTATCTTTGTTCCGCTTCTCGCTCACCACTGTCTCACCCGTTTCATGCTCATTGGGTCAGTGACCCGATACTGTCCCCCTACGCTACCGCAGTGAGGTACCTAAGCGCACCCCAGCCGCAGAAAGCGCGTGGCTTTTTCGCAGACCGCGATACTCGGCACGTTGCCAGGCCGCGACCTCGCTATTCGTGCGACTCGAGAAACTCGTAGACCTCGTGCGAGTCAACACCCGGGAAGGTTCCGGTCGGGAGCGCCGCGAGCAGGCTCGTCGGTGTCGCCGCCTCGGGCCAGGCAGACGCCTGCCACTTCTGGGTGAGTTCGCTCGAAGCGCGCCTGCAGCAGCGCTCATCCGGGCAGAACGACTGCGAGCGGTGCTGGGTCTCGCGCCCACGGAACCACTTGACGTCTTCGAAGCGCACCCCAACGCTTACCGAGTACTGCCCCTCTTTCGCTTTCTCCAGTCGCGAGGTGCACCAGTAGGTGCCCCCTGCCGCCATGTCGGTGTACTGATACCAGGGGTTGAACAGGTCGGGTTGGGCGAACACGGTGCGTGCGGTCCAGTTGCGGCAGACCATCGCCCCCTCGAGGTTGCCGAGCGCGTCCGAGGGGAACCGTACCCCATCGTTCTCGTACGCCTTGATGAGCGTGCCCGACTCGTGCGCCTTCATAAAGTGCACATTGAGGTCGAGCCACTCGGTCGCGAGGTTCGTGAAGCGGTGCGCCGCCATCTCATAGGAGACCGCGAACGCGTCGCGCAGATCCTCCATCGAAATCTCGCGCCGCTTCTTCGCGTCCTTGAGCGATTCGACCGCCGCAGCTTCCGGCAGCAGCACCGCGCCCGCGAGGTAGTTCACCTCGACACGCTGCTTGAGGAAGTCGCCGTAGTTGCGCGGCTCCTCATGCCCGCAGACCAGGCTCCCGAGGGCGCGGAGGATCGGCGCACGCGCATCGCGGGACGGGAGATTCGCGCTGAGGTAGATGCGGCCATTGCGGCGGTCGATCACCGACCGCGTGGAGTGCGGCAGGTCGGTGACGTAGTGCAGCGTGAAGCCGAGCTTCTCCGCGACCTTGGCGACGGTCTGCTGCAGCACCGGCCCACCGGCGTAGCCGACGCTGTCGAGCAGCTCGGCCGCCGCCTTTTCCAGGTCGGGGTAGTAGTTGTTTGCGACGCGCATGCCAGCGCGCAGCTCGGTGTTCGCCCGCCGCGCTTCCTCGGGTGTCGCCGCTCGCTCACTGTGGAGGCGCTCGACCTCCTGATGCAGGCCGATGATCGCGCGCAGCGTCTCATCGTTAACGGTCTTCGACACCCGGATCGACTGCAGCCCGAGCGAGCGGAACACGGATCCGCGCTGCGCGCGCTCCACTGAAATCTCCAGCGCAGCCCGCTCGCTTGGCGCCTCGTCGATGAGGAGCTCGTCCACGGATGACTGCAGCGCCGTCGCCAGCGCGCGCAGCAGCGGCAGCCGCGGCTCCCGCTTGCCGTTCTCGAGGGCGGACAACTGCGACGGCGCCCGATCGACGGCTGTCGCGAGCTGCTCAAGCGTCATACCGAGCGCGATGCGGCGTTCGCGGATACGGCGGCCAAGGGTGAGCGCGTCGCCGGCGTCCGAGTCTTGCTCGGCGGGCGCGAGGTCCAGTACGTCTTCGGTCATACATCCATGGTGACAGACCCCAAATTTTTCAGCAAGCAGAAATATCCCAGAATTTCATGCCCAATTTGGCGCCCGGGGGCGATCAACGGGGCCGAAGATAGAAACACACCACACAGCAGCCCCGGAAATTGGCTCAGGAGTCTTCAACGGCGAACGACCGCAACCCGGGGCACCAGCAGCACACCAGCGGCTTCACGACACCGGCTTCACCCACACGAAGGACACGATCATGAACACCCCAACCGCGACCACCGACCGGCCGCGAACCTACACCCCGACGACGCACGAGCCCCGCCTCGAAGTCAACGGCCGCCCGTTCGACCGTTCCGACGAGATCCTCACCCCCGAGGCGCTCGCGTTCCTCACCGAGCTGCACCAGCGTTTCGCGAGCCCCCGCCACGAGCGTCTTGCAGACCGGCAGCGCAAGCGCTACGAGATCGGCAACGGTCGCGACCCGAAGTTCCGCGAGGACACCCGCCACATTCGCGAAGACGCGAACTGGCAGGTTGCAGCCCCCGCCCCCGGCCTCGAGGACCGCCGCGTCGAGATCACCGGCCCGACCGACCCGAAGATGACCGTCAACGCAATGAACTCGGGCGCGCGCGTCTGGCTCGCTGACCAGGAGGACGCAACCAGCCCGACCTGGAAGAACGTCATCGGTGGCCAGCTCTCGCTCTTCGACGCGATCCGCGGCCAGCTCGAGTACACGAGCCCGGAGGGCAAGGAGTACCGCGTCACCGCCGAGCGCACCCCGACAATCGTCATGCGCCCTCGCGGCTGGCACCTCGTCGAGAAGCACATCCGCTTCACCGATGCGCAGGGCCAGGCGGGCGCAGCGTCGGGAAGCCTCGTCGACTTCGGCCTGTACGCCTTCCACAACGCCCAGCAGCTCGTCGCCAATGGCGCCGGCCCCTACTTCTATATCGCGAAGCTCGAGTCGAGCGAAGAGGCGAAGCTCTGGGACGACATCTTTACCTTCACCGAGGAGCGCCTCGGCCTCGCGCACGGCACGATCCGCGCGACCGTGCTCATCGAGACGCTCCCGGCAGCGTTCGAGATGGAGGAGATCCTCTACGTGCTGCGCGATCACATGGCTGGCCTGAACGCAGGCCGCTGGGACTACATCTTCTCGATCATCAAGAACTACCGCGGCCGCGGCGCGCGCTTCGTCATGCCAGACCGCAGTGAGGTCACGATGACGGTGCCCTTCATGCGGGCGTACACCGAGCTGCTCGTCAAGACCTGCCACAAGCGCGGAGCACACGCAATTGGCGGCATGAGCGCGTTCATCCCGAACCGCCGCGACCCCGAGGTGACGCAGCTCGCCGAGGAAAAGGTACGCGCGGACAAGAACCGCGAGGCGAACGACGGCTTCGACGGCACCTGGGTGGCGCACCCGGATCTCATCCCCGTCGCGCAGGCCGAGTTCGACGCCGTGCTCGGCGATCGGCCGAACCAGGTGGATCGCCAGCGCGACGATGTTGAGGTGACGGCAGCCCAGCTGCTCGACGTGCACATCGGGCGCGACATCACCGAGGCAGGTGTGCGCGACAACGTCTCGATCGGCGTGCGCTACATCGAGTCCTGGCTGCGCGGCATCGGCGCGGCTGCGATTGACAACCTCATGGAGGACGCAGCCACCGCCGAGATCAGCCGCTCGCAGATCTGGCAGTGGATCCATCAGGATCAGCGCACCGCCGACGGCACCCAGATCACCCGTGCCTGGGTCGCCGAGATCCTCGCGGAGACCGTGCGCGGTTTCGAACGCTTCGAGGGCGACCGCTACGACGACGCCGCGGAGCTGTTCACTGACGTCGCCCTCGGCGATACCTTCCCGACGTTCCTCACGGTCCCCGCATACAGCCGGTACCTCGTCGACGCGTAAGCAGTGCCGCGCACGTCCTTGCGCACCGTGGTGAAGCACACTCAGGCCCCTCTTCGGAGGGGCCTGAGTCGTTCGTCAAGGAGATTTCCCGCATGGTTCGCCTGCCGTTCATCCTCGGTTCCCCGCGCGTTGCATGACTGAACCTAGCCTTTCGGTGTGGCCGATACCCCGGCCGCTCCCCCATACGAAAGGTTCGTCCCCCACATGCGCAAGCCCCGCGGCTCAGCTCTCCTCGCATTCTCCGCCGCCGCTGTCCTGGCCGGTGTGCTCAGCGGTTGTTCCGCCGCCGCGCCCGCTGGCGATGCCCCCGCAGGCGAAGCCTCCGGTTCAGGGTTCGCCGTAGATGAGAGCACACTTGTCTTTGGCGTCGTCCCCGACTCGGTCGACACGGAGACCAACTACCAGCCCCTCATGGACTACCTCGCGCAGGAGACCGGCAAGCAGGTCGAGTACCACGAATCGACCGACTACGCCGCCCTCATCGAGGCATCGATCGCGGGCAAGATCGACGTCGCATCGTTCTCCGGTTTCACCTACGTAACAGCGAAGAACCAGGGCGCGGAAATCACTCCGATTTCCTCGATCACGACGACCGAGGGCGCAGAGCCCGGTTACTTCTCGCAGGCGATCGTACCCAAGGGAAGCGATATCAAGACCGTCGCAGACATGAAGGGCAAGAAGGTCTGCTTCGTTGACCCGTCGAGCACCTCGGGCTACCTCTTCCCCAGCTACAACCTGCTGAAGAACGATGTCGACCCTGAGGCCGACGTCACCCCGATCTTCGCCGGCAAGCACGATGTGAGCGTCCAGAAGGTGGGTGAAGGCGTCGAGTGCGAGGCCGGATGGGCTGAGGACAGCGAGGTCGAGAAGAGCGACAAGGTCGAGGTGATCGACGAGACCATGGTGCCGGGCGCACCCATCGTTGTCTCCGACGCCCTCCCGAAGGATCTTGTCGCGCAGATCACCGACCTCCTCGCAGAGGTTTCGGCCGACGAAATGGTTGATGCCGGCATCGAGTCTGCCGCTTCGGAGGCGTTCCGCAGCGTGTTCTTCGAGACCACGCCCGTCGACGACGCGTACTACGACACCGTCCGCGACATCTGCAAGACCACGAATGCCAGCCAGTGCCAGGGCTAAGCAGCTCCTGCCCCTGATCTGACAAGCGAAAGACACACACCATGACGACTTCCCCGATCCCCACGGTCTCCGTCACCGGGCTCACCAAGCGCTACGACCAGACCACCGCGCTGAACGGCGCCAGCCTGGAGGTGAACCGCGGCGAGCTCGTGGTGCTCCTCGGGCGCTCCGGATCGGGGAAGTCCACCCTCCTCCGGCATCTGAACGGACTCGAGGCACCGTCGGAGGGCAGCGTCCGGGTGCTGGGCGAAGAGGTGTCCTCGCTCCGCGGGCGGAACCTCCGCAACCTCCGCAGCCGCATCGGCTTCATTTTCCAACAGTTCGAACTCGTCCCGTCGCTCACCGTGCTCGAGAACGTGCTCACCGGCTCGCTCGCGACCATCGCGGGCCCGCGACTCGGCCTCATCGGCTACGGCCGCGCCCGTCGCGAAGCCGCTCTCGGTCACCTCGACCGGGTGGGACTGCTCGCCACCGCCTACCAGCGGGCCGACACGCTCTCCGGGGGCCAGCAGCAGCGCGTTGCGATCGCACGTGCCCTCATGCAGGAGCCCGAGATTCTGCTCGCGGACGAGCCCGTCGCATCGCTGGACCCCGAGTCGAGTGAGCAGGTTATGACGCTCATTCGCGACATCGCCGTCGACCGCGGACTCACGGTCGTGTGCAGCCTGCACCAGGTCGACCTTGCCCTCTCCTGGGCTGACCGCATTGTCGGGCTGCGCGCCGGCGAGGTGGTGCAGGACACGCACACCGTGAACCTTACCCGCGAGGAAGTCATGGAGATCTACGGCCGCGTCTCGACCACGACGGCCGAGTTCGAGGCGCTCACGAGCGAGCTCGAGACGCCTGGACACCTCGCCCGCGTCGCGAAGGATCTCGCCGAGGCGGAGGCGATCCGGCTGTGAGCCTCGCTTCCCCCCTCGCTCGAACCGGCCTCGGGGCCGCGGCTCCAGCGCACGAGCGCGCGCCCAGGCGACGTGTCTCCCCCGAACGGATCGCGGCAGCGCTTACCCTCGTCGCGCTCTTCATCGCGTCCGGCGTCGCGCTCGTTGGCATCGACCTCTCGCTACCAAAGATGCTCGAGAGCTGGAGCAACGCCGAACGTTTCTTCGGCCGCATCGGCGGCCTCTCCTTCCCGCCGGCTGGAGAGCTCCTCGCTCTTACCGGTCTCACTGTCGGACTCGTGCTGTGCGGCACGCTTCTTGCCGCAGTGCTCTCAGTACCGGTCGCGATCATCTCGGCGTCGAACACTACGCCTGGCCGTGGGTGGCGCGTGTTTGGTCGGTTCTTGGGCGTCTTTACCCGCGCCGTGCCCGATGTGGTGCTCGCGATGGTCTTCGTGCTCATGTTTTCCCTCGGTTCGCTGCCCGGCATCCTCGCGATCGGTATCCACTCCATCGGGATGATCTCGAAGATGTTCGCAGACGCCATCGAACAGATCGACGAGGGTCCGCGCCTCGCGATCCGCGCCGCAGGAGGCAACCGCTGGCAGGAGTTCGTCTCGGGGATCCTCCCCCAGGTGCTCCCGTCCTGGGTCGCGACGATCCTGCATCGCAACGACATCAACTTGCGTGGCTCCGTAATTCTCGGCTACGTCGGCATCGTCGGCCTCGGCCGCGAGATGAGTTTCGCGTTCAAGTCGATGAACTACTCACTCGGCATGGGCTACGCCCTCGTCATCTTCGCGCTCTGCATTCTCATGGAGATTGTGTCGAGCGCGGTGCGAGCAAGCATGCTGGGTCAGCAGCCAACCGGCCGCGGTATCGGAGACCGTCTCGTTCGCCGCTTCGGGTCTCGGCGTCCGTCGGCCCGGCGGGCGATGCCCGTCGTCGCGACCGCGGGTCCGACCACCGTCGCAGCGGCCATGCGCCGCCCGTGGGATGCGGCCCGCCGCAGGAACACGGCCTGGCTCACACTCGGCGCGCTTGTCGTGCTCGCGAGCGTACTCGTCACGAACATCCAGTGGGGTGACCTGCTCACGTTCTGGACGAAAATCCCCCCGGTGGCAGTGCAGTTCTGGCCGCCAAGCTTCGGCAATTACGAGGCAAGCACGATGTTCGGGGCGATGGGCGAGACCATCGCAATCGCACTCGCTGCGACCGTCCTCACGCTTGGCGCTTCCATCGTCATCGGCTCGTTCGCCGCACGCAACGTCGCCCCGAACGGCGCGATCCGCGGCTTCAGCAGGTTCCTCCTCGTCGTGATCCGTGGCATCCCCGAAGTGATCCTCGCGATCGTGCTCATTGTGGTGACCGGTCTCGGCGCACAGGCCGGAACGCTCGCCCTCGCCATCGGCGGCGTCGGACTGCTCGGTAAGCTCATCGCCGACTCCTTCGAGGAGGTCGATTCGGGCCCCGAGCGCGCGCTCGCGGCTACCGGCGCAACGCGCACGCAGGTGTACGCCGCCGCCACCGTGCCGCAGGGAACGCGCGCGCTCATCGGCCACACGTTCTACCTGCTCGACACGAACATTCGCGCGGCAACGATCCTCGGCATCGTCGGCGGCGGCGGCATCGGCTACTACCTGCTCAACGCAGGCCAGGGCTCAAACTACGGCGTCGTCACCGCGATTGTCGCGATGATCCTCGTCACGGTGCTCGCAGTCGAGGGGCTCGCGATGTGGATGCGCCGCGTGTTCCGCTAAGCACCGACGCCCCACCGCCGACTCTACCCACCCGTGTGGGCGGCTACCGCTGCCGCCCACACGTCGAAAGGATCACGCTGTGACCCAGCACACTCACGCCTCAGGCACCACCGCAGCGGCAACCGCTGTCACACCGGCAACGTCCGTCTCAGCCACCGCGATGGTCTGGAGCGCCACCGCGCGCCCGCACGAGGCTCGGCTGATCAGCGAGGTCCGGCTCGGGCCGGGTGACGCGCTCGTGGAGCTCGAGTACGCGACCGTCTGCGGCTCTGACCTCCACACCGTCTCAGGCAGGCGCAGCGCGCCCGTCCCCCTCGTCCTCGGCCATGAACAGCTCGGTCGGGTCGTCGCCGTCGGCGAAGGCACGCTCACCGCCGCTGGTCTCCCCCTCGCGGTCGGGGATCGCGTCGTGTGGTCGCTCACCGTGAGCTGCGGTGACTGCGACAGGTGTCAGCGCGGCCTCACCCAAAAGTGTCGCGCCCTCCGCAAGTACGGGCACGAACAGTTCACGCCTGAATGGTCGCTCAGTGGCGGCTTTGCCACCCACATGCAGTTGCTCGCCGGCACCACGATCGTCACGATCTCAGACGATCTTCCCCCGGAGGTCGCCGCTCCCCTGACGTGCGGCACGGCAACTGCCGTCGCCGCGCTCGACCATGCCGCGCAGATCACAGACCTCGACGGCGCCACCGTGCTCGTCACCGGCGCAGGTCTCGTCGGGCTCACAGCCATCGCCATCGCCACCGATCGCGGTGCGCGCGTGATCGCGGCCGACCCCAATCCGCAGCGGCGTGCGCTCGCGGAGCGCTTCGGCGCAGCACACACCGCGGATCCCACGCTGCCGGATACTGCTCCGGGCTCGCTGCACGACGCCCTTCGGGAGCTGGGAGCAGAAGAGGGCGTTCACGTCGTCATCGAGGCTTCGGGCAACGCTGCCGCCGTCGCACAGGCCATCAACACGCTCGACCTTGGGGGCGTCGCTGTGCTCGTCGGAAGCGTTCATCCGGTAGGGCAGGTCCCGATCGATCCTGAGTCGATGGTGCGCGGTCTCCGGAGCATCCGCGGCCTCCACAACTACACCGCCGCGCATCTCGAGCAGGCCGTCGAGTACCTCCTCGACCGGCACGGCGCCTACCCGTTCCGGGAACTCGTCGGCGCCGAATTCTCGCTCGCTGACATCGACAGCGCCATTGCCTTCGCTGCAACCGGCGGAACTGTGCGCGTCGGCATCCGCCCCGTTAGCCGCGTCTAAGCACTCCGCCGAGGGCGCAGCGAGCGCACACCGCACTGCGCTCACTCGCCCCGGTACTCACCAGCTCAGCTCGAGCCCAGCTCAGCTCAGCTCGAGCCCAGCTCAGCTCAGCTCGGGGTCGTTCCCGGGAGGCTCAGTCTCGAACTCGCCCCGCTCGCCGCGGAGCCGCTCGGCTCGACGCTGCACGATCGCGTCATCCAAGACGCGGTTCTGCCCCGCACGGTCAAGGCCAGCGAGCTCCCTGTCGCGCGCCTCCTCGGCGAGCGCCTGCTCGCGATCCTGATCTGCAGCCCGCGCGGTCGCCCTCGCGACTGCGGGACCAAGCTCGTCGACGAGAATGATCTCACCGTCGAGCTGGCCCGTTCGGTAGGCGGCACGACCGACCATGTGTGCGGCGGTCGGAGCCGTCAGCGCTTGGAACACGAAGACCGGCACCAGGGCAAGAAAGACGCCGAGGGATCGCTCGTCAATAGCGACGGCAGCGATCACGAGCAGGAGCCCAAAGATTTGGGGCTTCGTTGCCGCGTGCAACCGACTCAACGAGTCAGTGAAACGGAGCAAACCCACGCCTGCGGCGGCCGACAGCAGCGCCGCCAGCACGAGACAGACGAGCGCCGCGATATCGAGAATCTGATCAAACATGGCCAGCCTCTCCCGTCGTGTCACTGACAGCTTGCTCGTTCCGTCGCTTCACGTACCGCGACACGACGATCGTCGCAAACGTCGCGGTCGCGGCGATCGCGACCATGATCGGGATCGAGTCCGTATGTCCGCGCGCGACCATGTCGGCGCCGAGGGCAAGAATCACGGTCGTGAGGAGCACGTCAGAGGCGACCATCCGGTCGAGAATCGTCGGGCCGCGCACGATCCGAACGAGCGCAGCGAGCGCGGTGAAGGTGAGGCCGATCCCCACAATGAGGAACATGATCTTCTCAAACGTCATGGCCGCACCGCCTTCACTTCTTCTTTGGATCCGAGCGTGAGAATCAGGAGGCGTTCGATCGTCGCGACGTCGTGCCGCATCTTCGTGATCGCCTTCTGCGATGGCGTGTTGAGCACGTGCAGATAGAGCGTGGACCCGTAGCGGTCGACCTCGGCGACGAGCGAACCCGGGATGAGCGAAATGGTGAGACCGACGATCGTGAGAATAAAGTCGGAGCTCGTGCGCAGCCGCACGGCAATGATCGAGGTTTTCGGCACGGGCCCAGGCCGCACGGCGAGCCACGCCACTTCGAATGACGCCCGGGTGAGGTTCCACAGGAAGTACCCGACGTACCGGAGCGCGTACCAGGGGTTAAAGCGGCCAGCGAGCGCGACAGGCGGCAGATAGAACACGCGCATCATCACGATGGACACCACGAGACCGCTGACGAACGACAACAGTGAGACCTCTTGCCAGAGCATCATCCAGAGCACGACAAGGCCCACGAGCAGCGGGAGCTCGTGGAAGCGAACGATCAGCTCCATGCCCGTCACCGAGCGAGGTGCGCGCCTAGCCATCAGTGTCCTCCCCCGGTGCGGTGGTCGAGCCGCTGCCGCCGTTGGGCTGCTCGCCGTTGAGAACGAGGCCCGCGAGCTTCTCGGGCGCCGCGAGATCTTCGCCTGCGCGTTCCGCGTAGGCGAAGAGCGGGCCTGCTGCGAACGTGAGCACGAGGCTCACCCCGATCATCCCTGCGGTCGCCGCGATCATGAGCTTCGGGATTCCCCGCTTCTCCTGTGTAGGGGCCGCGTCAGGTGCATCCTGGAGCCGCTCGATCATCGCTTCCTCACGCTCGCGGAGCATGAGTGCCTCGGTCGAGGGAGCCTTGACTGGCTCGGCAGCTGGGGCGGTCACGGGCTTCGGGCGCCAGAACGCGAGCACCCAGGCTCGCGCAAGCGCGTACAGCGTGAGCAGCGATACGAGCGCGCCGATGCCGATGAGCCAGTAGGCCCCTGGCTCCTGGAGATCCGCCGCGGCGGTGAACAGCCCGAGCTTGCCGAGGAACCCTGAGAACGGTGGGATCCCGCCGAGGTTGAGCATCGGCACGAAGAACAGCACCGCGATGACCGGCGCACTGCGCATGAGCCCGCCGAGCCCCGAGAGTGACGTCGTGCCGCCCTGTCGCTCCATGAGCCCGACGGCGAGGAACAGCGTCGTCTGCACAATAATGTGGTGCGCGATGTAGTAGATCGTGGCGGAGAATCCGGCGGCGTTCGCAATCGCGATGCCGAAAATCATGTACCCGATGTGGCTGATCAGTGTGAAGGAGAGCATCCGCTTCACGTCGAGCTGCGAAATCGCCCCAAGGATGCCGACGATGAGCGTCAACGCGGCGATCACCATCAATAACGGATCGACGCTCGACTCGGGAAAGAGCATCGTCTGCGTCCGAATGATTGCGTAGACGCCGACCTTCGTGAGGAGCCCCGCGAAGACCGCGGTGACGGGCGCCGGAGCCGTCGGGTACGAGTCAGGCAGCCAGAAGGCGAGCGGGAACACCGCCGCCTTGATGCCGAACGCGATGAGCAGTGCGAGATTGAGGATCAATTGGAGATCACTCGGAAGCTCAGCGATGCGGGTGGCAAGCTGCGCCATGTTCACGGTGCCGGTTGCCCCGTAGACGAGACCAATCGCCGCCAGGAACAGGATCGACGAGACCAGTGAGACAACGACGTAGGTAACGCCAGCACGGATCCGTGCGGCGGTGCCGCCGAGGGTAATGAGCACGTAGCTCGAGACGAGGAGGATCTCAAAGCCGACGTAGAGGTTGAACAGGTCGCCGGCGATGAACGCGTTGAAGACGCCGGCGCCGAGCACCAGGTACGTCGGGTAGTAGATGGAGACGGGCGTTTCCTCGTCGCCGTCTGCGAGGCCCTGGCCGATCGAGAAGATGAACACCGCAAGCAGCACGACCGCGGAAACGGCGAGCATCAGCGCCGAGACGCGATCCACGACGAGCGAGATACCGTAGGGCGCCGCCCAGCCGCCAACCTGCATGACGAGCGGCCCCATGCGATCCACCACGAACATCAGCGTGATGCCCAGCGCGGAGCTCACCGTGAGCGCGACGAGCGTGATGCCGCGCTGCAGCGACCGGTGGCCCGGCACCGCAAGCGCGAGCGCTGCCGCCACAAGCGGAATGAGTACGACAATCGGCACGAGGAATGTCACTTGCGGGCCTCCTCGGTCTCGTCATCGGGTACGTCTTCTTCGAACTCGGGGGCATCCTCGAGGTCTTCGTCGGTGACCTGTTCGGCGGTGAGCTTGTCGGCACTACCGATCGCGAGATCGTCCTCGTCGTCTTCAACGTGATCGTCGCTCACGCGCGCAAGGCGCCACGAGCGGTAGATGAGCGCGAGGAGGAAAGCGCTCACGCCGAAGGTGATCACGATCGCCGTGAGGATGAAGGCCTGCGGCAGCGGATCGCTGATCTCCTCGTCACCACCGGCAATCGGCGAAGCGCCGAAGTCTCCCGACATGAGGAAGATGAGCAGGTTGGTTGCGTTCCCGACGAGCAGGAATCCGAGCATGATTCGGGTGAGGCTACGGTCGAGGAGCAGGTACACCCCCGCGACATACATCACGACCATCACGGCAACGAGCACGAGTGGCATTGTCATTTGGCGACCTCCTCTGCGAACTCTGCGTCGTCGGCTTCCTCGTGTTCGTCAATCTCGGCCCCGAGGCTGCGTAGCACGTCGAGTACGAGCCCGAACACCACGAGGTACACGCCAATGTCGAACAGCGTTGACGTCACGAGCGGCAGCGTTCCAAACGGGCCGAGGTCGACATCGACCCAGCTCGAGGCCAGCGCCGGCTGCCCGAAGAACAGCGGCACGATTGCCATCGTCACGGCAAGCGCAAGGCCGATCCCTAGGATCCGCCCGGCATCTAGGGACACCGTGGCCCGGAGTTCGTGCCTGCCCCCGGCAAGGTAGCGCGCCACGAGCGCAAGGCCCGCGACGAGACCGGCGGCGAACCCACCGCCCGGAGCATTGTGCCCGGAGAGCAGCAGGAAGACCGAGAGGATCAACAGTCCGTGGAACACGAGCCTGACGACTACCTCGAGGATGATTGAGCGGCGATCCGGCCGCAGGTTCGACCCCGCAAGGAGCCAATTCATGCGGCTCGCCGGATCCTCTGGGTCCGCGACGCGCAGCAGCTGCGCACGGGTCGCGTTGCGCGCCTCGCGGCGACTCAGGTGTGGGCTGTGGTCGACACGAGTGTTCACGAACACGAGCGAGGCGACCCCCGTTGCCGCGGCGAGCACGACGGAGAGCTCGCCCATCGTGTCCCAGGCGCGAATATCGACGAGCGTCACGTTCACGACGTTGTAGCCGTGGCCGCCGGCGACAGCGAGCTCCGGGAAGCCCAGGGAAATCGGGTCGGCGACGCGCGCGCCAAGGGACACCACAGCGACCGTGCCAAGCACGAGGCCAACTCCGAGTCCAAGCGCGAGCCGGAAGAAACGCGTGGTGCGCCGCGACCGCTCCGCCATGTGCGCGGGGAGTCGGCGGATCACGAGCACAAAGGCAATGAGCGTCACCGTCTCGACGAGTAGCTGCGTGAGCGCGAGATCGGGGGCCCCGTGCAGGGCGAAGATCGTCGCCATACCGTATCCGGTGACACCGACGAGCAGACCTCCCTGGAAGCGTGTGCGCGCGCGCATCGCGAAGAGCGCGGCGACGATCATCACGATGGCGATCGGGATATCCACCGGGCTCGAGACCAGGGCAATCTCGTCAGGCCACTGCTGCACCGACAGGACTGTGCCGCCCAGCGTGACGACCACAACAGTGAGGATCACCGCCAGATAGAACGGGAGGGAGCCGCGCTGTGTCACCGACGTGAGCTTCACCGCGATCGTGTCGAGCATGTGCGTTGCGAGCCAGTACGCGTGTGAGCCCGAGAATCGTTCCGATGCCGGCGGGAGCGTTGTCGCGATTCGCCGCGCGGGGAAGAAGAAGGCCACACCGAGGACAAGGATCACCGTCGAGAGCAAGAGTGGGACGCTCAAGCCGTGCCAGAGCGCGAGGTGCTCCGGCTGCCCCAAGGGGCTGACGGGTACCGCACCGCGAACCAGCGGATCGAGCAGCGGCGCGGCCACGCCGTACAGCACCGCGATCGCAGCGAAGAGCGCAGGCGCGACCACGATCCCGGGCGACACTTTCACCTCGATCGGCGTCTCAGCCACTCCTGGCTTCGATGAGAACGCACCCCACAGGAACCTGCACATGTACGCGACCGTCAGGATACTGCCGATCACAGCCAACGCGAGCGCAACATAGGCTGCTGGCTGCACATGCCCGACCTCGAGCAGCTCCGCAAACGCGGATTCCTTGGCGACGAACCCGAAGAAGGGCGGCACACCGGCCATCGAAGCGGCCGACACAATCGCGACGACCGTGAGCACGCGGAAACGGCGGCCGATACCGCTGAGTCGTCGCAAGTCGCGAACGCCCGTCGAATAGTCGATCACGCCAACTGACAGGAACAGTGGCGCCTTCGCAACGGCATGTGCGAGCAGCAGCACGAGACCGGCGAACGTCGCTCGTGGATCGCCGACGCCGATAATCATGACGAGGAAGCCGAGCTGACTCACCGTGCCGTGTGCCACGATCAGTTTGATGTCGAACTGCCGCAGCGCACGGAAGCCACCGAGCAGCATCGTAATGCCGCCGAGTATCACCAGTGTCCAGCGATAGCCGGGGATGTCGGCAAAGGGCTCGCTCATGCGCGCAACGAGATAGACCCCCGCTTTGACCATCGCAGCGGCGTGAAGGTAGGCGCTCACCGGTGTCGGGGCGGCCATCGCGCCTGGGAGCCAGAAGTGCAGCGGGAAGATTGCCGACTTCGAAATAGCGCCGAGCAGAATCAGGTACACGGCAACCGTGACAAGCGTGCCTTCGGGTGGATTCGCGATGAGCTCGGAGAGCAGCGGCGTGCCGCTCACCTGCACCATCAGCACGAAGCCCACGAGCATGGAGAGCCCGCCCAGTGTGGTGATCATGAGGGCCTGCAGCGCGGCTGAGTTCGCGGTGCGCAGTCGTGCGACGTGGCCGATGAGCAAGAAGGAGAAGACAGTGGTGGCTTCCCAGAAGACGAAGAGCAGGTAGACGTTGTCGGCAACGACCAAGCCGAGCATACTCATGGCGAAGCCCATGAACACTGCCGCGAACCGAGGAATACCGAGCTCGGCATCGTCGAAGTAGAACGCGCAGTACAGCAGCACGAGGGCGCCGGCGCCGGTGACTAACAGCGCAAATAGGGCCGATAGCGGATCCAGCCGCAACGTGAGACCAACGTCAAGTTGCGGGATCCAGTCGAGATGCTCGACGAGCACCTCTCCTCCGAAGGCCGAGAACGAGAGCGATACGAAGACTGCGAAAGCGCCCGCCATGACGGCCGCGAGCAGGAGGAAGGCTTTACGTCCCAGCCGCTTGGTGAGCGGGTGGGCAATGAGAGAAACGAACGCGAGGAGGAGAATGACACCCATCATCGCGCCCATTGGCTGCCTACTTTCGTATCTCGTCTATCTTCGGCCCAACTGACAGTTTATCTGAATGCGGCTGTGCGGCATGCCGATGCTAGGAATCTCATCTGAACTTCTCCACACACGACGGGGAGACGGTAAGCGTGTAGTCACGCCCACCGTCTCGTCCGACGTACACCATCATCGGTTGTTACTCAGGAATCTCTTCTGGCCGGTAGCGCGGGAGCCGGGACGCAGGTAAAGCAGCAATCGCGCTCACACCAGCCAGGAGCAGGAAGCCCAGCTTGAGCGTGCGCAGACGCTCCCCCTCATGAAGCTCGACGGCGGCCGTGATCTGCGACTCTGACGCATCGGTGCCCGCAAGCACGCTTCGCAGGTCGTCGTTGCTCACGAAGTTCACGTTGCCAAGGTCCACCTGTTCCACCAGCTCAGCGGGCAGATCTGGATGCCGCTCAACTGACTGTGTCACCCCGAAAGTCAGCGTCGTCACGAGCACAGCTCCCATGACGGCGGTGCCCACCGCGGATGCCAAGTTTTGCGTCGTCCCGCGGATCGATCCGACGTCGCCGGCAAGCTCTTTAGGGACGGCCGTTACCAACACGTTGAAGACAAGGGTGACGAGGGCGCCCTGACCGATGCCGAACGCGATCAGTCCGACGATAGTCGGAAGAGTCCCCCAATTGTTTGTCGCAACAAGCGCGAGCCAGAGCAGCGCAACGGTCGTCAGGCCAAAGGCAAACAGCGCGATCGTTCGCGGCTGGAACCGCTTGTAGAAGCGCACAATGAGTGTCGCGGTGACGAAGACGGTGAGGTTGAATGGCATCATCGCGAGTGAGGTGTCAAACGGTGTGCGGCCTTGCACCACTTGAATATATGTCGGAACAGTGAAGTTGATCGCCGCCTCCATCGCGACGATCACGAACATGGCATATACGGCAGCCCGCTCGGTCGGATTCCGGAGCACATCGAGATCGACGAGCGGCACACGACCTTGGCGCTTACGTGCCCGGGTGCGCATGAAGAACAACTGGCCGAGCACGATGCCGACGACGGCAAAAATGGGCGCGGGAGAGAGACCGAGGAACGAGAACGGAGCTGCTTCACTCGCGTGCACGATGCCTCACCCGTTGAGGTTGTTGAAGCCGAGCGTGAGGAGAACGATTGCGCCACCGATGAGGGAGGAAGCGACGAGGTCGATCCTCACCGAACGGTCGCCCCGGTCAGAACGCAGTGTGAAACTCAGCACGAACACGGCAAGCGCGAGAGCGAGCGTAATGCCGAAGACCGGTCGCCATCCGACAAAGGTGCCGAGCGTGCCTCCGATGAGGAACGCGCTGACGCCTGAAAAGGCGCGCGCTGAGCCAAGCGAGCCCACCGCAGTCGCCTGCTGCTCGCCCTTATAGTTTTCGGCAATAAGCGCGACGAGTGCGGGAACAATGATCGCCGCGGCTGCTCCAGCGAGAACCTGCCCGGCGATTGCCCATGCCACCGTCGGGGAAAGAATCATCATGACTGACGAACACGCAAACACCACGATAACGACGCGAAAGATCTTGACCCAGCCAACGCGCTGGCCCAGCTTGGCGCCCATCATGACGAGTGCCGCGACGGCGAGCCCGCAGACAACGATCGTTGAACTCGCGACCGTTGGTGGAACACCGAAGTCCTGGACCATCCCGCCGAGCGAAATCGGCAGGGCGGCGACGTTGAACGACATCAGAACTTGGGCGAGAAACAGGCCGACCATTGGCCCCCAGGAACGGCGTTCGCCGCCCTATACGACTGAATTACTGTGAGCAACCATGATCTACAGTTCCTTCCGACTTGCTGCGGGCGATGCCGCTGCGCGCGCTGCTGCAACGCGAGGGGTTGAAGCAAAGAGGTACAAGCCAAGCGCTCTCGAGAGGAAAGCACAGACCCGCTGCCCGCGGACACTGTTCCCCGCCGCATCAAGCGGAGGAGAATACACGGCGAGGGCCCCCTTACCCGGCGACACCGCCAGGATCCCGCCCGATACTCCTGACTTCGCAGGCAATCCGATTGCAAAGAGCCACTCCCCGAACGCTCATACATTCCGCAAGACGCCAACACCGAAAGTGTGTCGCGTGCAGCTTGCGCGGACCCCACCCGGTCACCGGTGACCGGGTTTACGCCGCCATCACCGAGGGTGGCGCCCATGACCGCGAGGTCAGCAGTAGTGACAGAGAGCGCACACTGTTTGGTGTAGGTCGACACCACTCCAAGCGCATCCTGATCAAGTCGGCCGTAGCTGCTGAGCAAGTGCGCTATCGCGCGATTCCGCTGGTTGGTGACCATCTCCGATCCGAAGACCTCCTCATCGAGGAGAAGGTCGCGCCCGCCGAAAGCGGACAAGCCGCTCTGGATCTTCTCCCAGGCGGCTGCAGCGTCAGCGTCGACTAAGCCAGTGGTCGCTATCGCCCCAGCATTCACCATCGGGTTCATCGGGCTCCCGGCGTTGAGCTCTAGCGCCACAACGGAGTTGAATGGCAGACCAGTGTTATTGACGCCAACGCGTTCGTGCACCACCTCGTGGCCTAACGCATCACACACCAACGCATAAACAAACGCCTTTGAAATCGATTGGATAGAGAAAGCGTGGGCACTCGCACCCAGAGCATGACCACGACCGTCGGCAGTGACGAGACTGATCCCAAACAAGTCCGGGTCGGCGGCTCCCAAGATCGGAATGTAATCCGCCACCTCGCCGTCGCGGGCGTCCCTGTAGCGCGCAAACGCGTCCCCGAGCAGCGAATCGATCTCACCGGGGTGGGAAGAGCCCCGGTAGAAACAAGCTGAGTGACATCCTGCACGTCTGCTTCGAACACGCAGCATCACGTCCTAGACGTTCAATAGCGAATTCATGTTGCATACAGAATGGCAAACAACATGCGTCCCGCGCTAGAACCAAAATCTTGGAGCGAACAGTTTCGCCAACCCCCGCGTAATTCCGCGGAATTTGATCAGCAAAATGTGTCCTGAAATGACGAAAGGCCCGGAGCGCAATTGCTCCGGGCCTTCCCCAATAAATGTTCGGCGGTGTCCTACTCTCCCA